>CAZNYW010000005.1:0-23765 GCA_964577375.1 uncultured Spirochaetales bacterium
GCGCTTCAAAGTACGCCTTCGCGTTCCTTCCCTTCTCTATTAACTGTTAAAGAGCGTTGAGATATCACACCCGCAGGCGAGACACTCACAGAGGGGCCATTGGCACCCCTTATGTTCCGATACTTGGATCGGTATTTGCTAGGACAATCTGTTTATCAGAACCAGACTTTTATGTCAATCCCTTCAGAAAACATACTTCGGTGCCGAAGGGCAGGCCCGCGCTCTCTGGGAAATCCCCAGGGCGCCCGGTCTCATACCGTGAGACGCGTCAGCAATTATACTTGAATCACAACTCGTGCGTCAAGTGACTTTCTCCGAATTCTTAGCCGTTTCGTCAAAGACGCACAGGAAAGCGAACTCGGACAAGTTGAAGGCGTAAACACTTTGTCTACCCGCGCAAGCGCTTGAACTTGCCGGGATTTGCCTGCCTTTTTCGGCCTTACCAAGCTGTCAACGGCCCACTGGGACTCCACATGCAGGAAACATCCACAGAGTACATGTTAGAACAAACTATGTCAACAGCCGCAGTTCTGCTGGATATTCCGTCTTCTATCCGACCCGAAGCACGGCCGCGCCCTGCACTTCCGACCTTTTGAGCCGCTCCAGAACCTCGTTTGCCTGCTCCAGCCCAAACTCTGTGACTTCGGTGCGCAGGCCCGCCCGGGCTGCAGCTTCGAAGAACTCGGCGGCATCACGCCTGGTCGCGTTTGCAACGCTCCTGATCGTTCGCTCGTGATACAGCGCCTCATACGCCAACTCCGGGATCGCGCTCATGTGAACCGCATTGATTGCAACCGTGCCACCCCTGTCCAGAATGGCGAGAGCGTCCGCGACGATGCTTCCCACCGGCGCGAAGGTGACCGCGCACTCCACCGGAAAGGGCGGCTGCTCGCCGGATTCACCGCACCAGGAAGCGCCCAGCTCTCGAGCGAGCCTGCGATGGCTCTCGCTTCTGCTGTAGACGGCGACGCGGGATCCGTCCGCCACCGCGAGCTGCAGGGCAATGTGAGCCGATGCCCCAAATCCGAACAGGGCGAGCGTCTTGCCTTTCCGGTAACCGGAGAGCCGAAGCGATCGAAAACCGATAATACCGGCACAGAGAAGCGGGGCTGCGTGAGCATCGTCGAACTCGGACGGAAGGGGTGTGCCGTAGGCTGCCTCCGCTACCGTGAATTCGGCGTACCCACCGTCGACGTGGAGTCCGGTGAAACGCGCCCTCTCGCAGAGGTTCTCGTTTCCGCCAAGACAATGTCGACAGCGTCCGCAGCTGCTCGCAAGCCACGGGACACCGATCCTGTCGCCCACCTTCCAGCCTTCGACGTCCTCGCCGGTTTCGGCAACCCGCCCGACTATCTGATGCCCGATAATTCGCGGCAGCTCTGTCGGCGTGAGCTCGCCCTCGACAGTATGAAGGTCGGTGTGACACACGCCGCACACGGATACTTCGATCAGCACCTGCCCGTGGCCGGGCGTCGGCCGCTCCACCTCTTCGAGCGCCAGGGGATGTTCCGAAATGTCGGCACAGCGCTTGAGGAGCATTGCCTTCATGCCTTCCGCACCTCCCGGCCCCGTCGGTATCGCAGCAGGATGTCTGCAATTTCAGCGAACCCGTCGCCATGGGATTTGGAGGCAACGAACGCGGGCGTCGAATTGAGCGCCGGGATGAAGGGTTCGATATTCGCTACCGCGCAGGATGTCTGGAAAAAACCGAACATCGATTCGTCGTTCGGTGAGTCGCCGGCAAACAGGACACGTCTGTTCTGTTCGGAAAGATTGAGATCGATGTTCAACCTGTGGTGGAAATAGTACCTCGTCATTGCAAGCTTATCGTACTCGCCAAACCACGCATTCACGTGGATCGAGCTGATCCTGGCCGTCGCGCCTTCGCTTTCGAAAATGCGTTTGATTCGATCGGCCTCCTCGAGTTCAAGATAGGGAGGCTCCTCGCGGAAGTCCACCGCTACGTCGAATAGCCGACTGAATTGATCCTTGGCAGGACGGGTTCCGGGCACTTGCCGATACACCGCCTCCGCAATCTCGCGCAAACGCTCCGATGAACTGCCGCGATCGACGGAAGGGTGGAAGAGCTGTTTGAGCTTTCCCTCTTCCAGATAGAATACCAGCGCCCCGTTCTCACCGACCACCGCATCAACTGGCCACTGCCGCGCGATGAGATCGCACCATCCGGCGGGACGGCCGGTTACCGGTATGACCCTGATACCCGCGTCGTGCAGGCGCCACAATGCGCAGTAGGCCGAGCAGGATACCCTCCCGTCGGCAGTCAGAGTGTCGTCTATATCGGTGAGTACAAAGTCAACCTGGGAAAGTGACTCCGGGGCAGCCTCATCGATTCGTTTCATTCGGACGTGGAATCTTGGCCACCCTCGCGTCTGAATCGACGGTAGACTGCGAGGTAGTCACCCATGGATATCAGCGCGAACAGCACGGCGATTCCAAAAATTATCAACATGATTATGTGAAAGGGGCGCGCCGCCTGCTGCCAGAAGCCGAAACGCTGCATTGTCAGTATGAACAGGCCCGCTCCGCCGGAAAAGGAATAGGCCATCGCCTTGGTCTTTCCGCCCCGCCGCGCAGCGAGCGCAACTCCGACTTTCAAAAACAGCATACGCAGAAAGCTGATCGAGAACTCGCGGTACATGATTATCACGAACATCCATACGGGCATCAATCCGGTACCGGCGAAGCAGACGAAATAGGTGAGGCGGCTCATTATGTCGGCGAAAGGGTCGAGTACCTTTCCGAAATCGGTGACCTGATTTCGCGAACGCGCGTACCTGCCGTCTAGAACATCGGTTATTTCTATTGCCGCAAATACAATCCAGAGCAGAACTGTGAAAGTCCGGGGCAGAACGCCGGTCCATATTGGCAAGTAATAAAACAGAAAAAAGAAGGGAGCGAGCATGAGACGCGACGAAGTGAGAATATTCGCGATGTTCATCCCCTCATGCTACGGCCAGCCATAGCTCATGTCAAGCGGCCGCGCCTCGGTAGGGCAGCGGCGGTTGACAACGGCGACCTCTGGCCGTAGAGTACCGGCGTGACGTCGCGTCTCTTGCCTGTGGAGGCCACCGTATGAGCCCCGAATCGAAGGAACCGAAGCGCCTCGTGATCAGCATCATCCAGACGGTGCTGCTTTTCTTCGTGCTTCAGGTCGGACTCATCACGCTCGTCGTTGTTCTCAATCGGATTCCAATCACGTGGGTAATTTCGTTCTTCCCGGTCGCAGTGCTGATGCATGCTCTTCTGCTGGGGCTTCTGCTGGTCCGGCGACAGGACTTCCGGATACGGGACACGGGAGTGCAGCTGGAACGGATAAACATCCCGAACGTTCTATCGGTTTTCCGTATCAGCGCGACTCCTTCGGTGCTCTACCTTCTGATCCTTGCACGCAACTATCCTGTATCGGTTGTGCTGATTATCCTCGTCGCGCTGTCGTTCATCTCGGACTTTTTGGACGGGAAAATTTCGCGCCGTCTCGGCGAAGTGACGAAGATCGGCAACTACCTCGACAGCGTGAGCGACTATGCGATTCTCATAGTAGTATCGGTGGCGTTCAACTACTTTGGACTGGTACACACCTGGTTCTTTGTTCTGGTTCTGATAAGGCTGGGATTCCAGTTCGTCGGAATGGGAACCCTTCTGCTCTATCGGGGAAAGGTGAAGACAGGGAGCAATTTCATCGGAAAGGCATCGGTTTTCGCAACCATGGTGGTCTATGCGGTGGCGCTCCTCGGACTGGTGACACAGCTCAAGAAACCGGTCGCGGTCACTCTTCCGATTCTCGAATACGTCGGCGGGGCAATCCTCCTCGCGTCGCTCACGGAGAAGGCAATCACCATCGGCAGGGAGTTCATGGCAACCGTGCGCGAACGGCGGGAACCCTGCGACACCGGTCCGGAGGATCCCGTTTAGATAGAGGAGGCCAGCCTTCCCGAATTGCGGGGAGAACGAAGGTACCGCCTCTCATCCTGTCGAAAGTAGCTGTACAGTACCTGATAGCCCTCTTTGAATCTGCGGGCGAGCAGTCGCCGGACCTGCTGATCGAATTCAGCCCGGGTTTCCATGATCACGAGGCGCTCGCGTCCGGTTTCCATGGACGGCCCCCATGAGATCGTCAGTGACCAGGGCGTAAAGAGATTACCCTGACGGTTGTGAATGGTGTAATAGTGCACGCGGTCGCGCTTTCCGACTCTGTAGAGCGTAATGAACATGGCTCATTCATCTATCGGCATCGATCGGGTGTTCCATGACTCAATGCGGATGACGCCTGTTGCCTGACTCACTGTGGCGTGCCGGTGGCGGAAAGCGTGAGCGTACCGTCGGAGGCGGCCGTGACGGTGTAGGTCTTGAGCGGAAACGGGGTGAAAGGCTCGGTACGTGCACGCACGCTGCGTATACCGGGAATCACGTCGACATTGGCGAGGAAGGTGCGCGCAACGGCACCGGGGAAGCCGTTTCCCGGCGGAACAACCGGGGCCGACGACGAGCTGCCGCCCGGATCCGCATTTCTGTAGGCCAGCGTGCCGCCAAGAAAGAAATAGAACGGATCGAATAGCAGGATGTCTGCGGCCGGTTGAAGCGTCGACCCCTCAATCTGCCGGAACGCCCGGGACGGTGACAGGCCTGCAGGGCGAAGAATCTCGACCGAAGCCGGCTGACCGCTCTGACCCGTTGAAAGTACCCGGAATTGAAGGATTTCTGCACCGGAGTCCGCAATTGTCCACGGTGAGAGGGCGAATGACAGAAGGACCGCGCCGGCCGCTATGATGACCAGCATGGGAATGCCGAACGAGCGTTTGAAACGGAACATCAGGAAGAACAGGAGCGCGCTCACGCCGAATGTCCAGGGCACGTGAGAGTCGACTATAAGCTCCGGGCCGGGAACGAAAACGGCACCAAGCGCGAGCAGGCACGCAACGGTGAGTCCGAGGAAGAAAAGCACCCATCCTCGCGAGCGTGCCGCCTCCGAGTATGCCTGCCAGCGACGCCTCTCGGAAAGTCGATGGCCCGCGCGACGGGATAGCCGGCTGATGCGACTGACCGAGGCACCGGTAAAGAATCCCGACAGAGCCATCCAGAAAAGAGGCGTCGCGACAAGGTAGTGCCAGTAGCTCATATTCCAGTCAACTTGTAGATCTCACGATACTTGTCCCGCAGGTACCGCAGAAAGTAATCCGCCTTGAGCTCCTCGCCGGACACCGACCGGACCAGCTCTTCGGCGGTAAGGGAGCTGCCGTGCCTGTGGATGTGCTGACGGAGCCAACCGAGCACCGTCGGAAGCTCGCCTTTCCCGAGCCGTTCGTCCAGATCCGGAATCTCCATGCGCATGGTGTTCATGAACTGCGCCCCGTAAAGGTTGCCCAGTGCGTAGGTTGGGAAATAGCCGATCGATCCGATTGACCAGTGAATATCCTGCAGCACTCCGAGCGCATCGGTCTCGGGCACGATGCCGAGAAGCCGGCGCGATTCTTCCCGCCACGCCTCGGGCAGATCCTCCACAGCAAGCTCCCGGTTTACCAGCTTGAGTTCGAGATTGAATCGTAGAATCACGTGCAGGCTGTAGGTTACCTCATCCGCGTCCACCCGGATGTGCGAGGGCTCGACCCGATTTATCGCACGGTAGAAGGATGGAAGCTCATGCCCGGAAAGCTGGGCGGGGAATGCCTTACGGAGTAGCGGATAGAAGTGGGTCCAGAAGGGCATGCTTCGGCCGACGATGTTTTCCCAGGTTCTGGACTGGGACTCGTGAACGCCGAGCGACACGGCGTTTGCGAGAGTCGATCCGCGGAAGCTCTCGGCAAATCCGAGCTCGTACAGTCCGTGGCCCGCCTCGTGGATGGTGCTGAAAAGACCGCTCTTGAAGTTGTGCGAATCGTAGCGCGTGGTGAGCCGCACGTCCTGCGCCCCGAGCGTTGACGTAAAGGGGTGTGCCGACCGGTCGAGCCGTCCGCTGCCAGAGTCCCATCCCATCTGTTCGAGAACAAATCGGCCGAACTCGTCCTGCTTTGGTATCGGAAAGTCTGCCTTGAGGAACTCGTCGTCAACCTGGGCCGCGCCCCTTATTGCGTCGACGAGAGAAACCAGCTCCTTCTGCAGATGTGCGAATACCTCGCGTACCTTCGCGGTCCGCATCCAGGGTTCGTAGGAGTCGAGAAGCGCATCGTACCTGTTGTCCTCGTACCCGAGGAGCTCGGCAGACTCGATCGTCAGCTCGAGGATCTCTCTCAGTACCGGCGCGAACGCCTTGAAATCCGACCTCTTCCGCGCTTCGACCCAGCGCGCCTGGGCGACGCTGGTCACCTTCGCGAGCCGAACGACGAGGTCGGTCGGCAGCTTCACCTCCCTGGTGTACTCCCGGTGCATGACGCGCAGCAGCGCACGGTCGGCCTCAGGCAGACCCGGGTCCCCTTTGGGGTTGTCCTCGCCGGCACCCAGCCTTGCCAGAAGCTCTCCGATCTCCGGAGAGGTTCGCCGTTCGTGGACCAAGGCCCGGACGGCCGCGACCTGGTCGGACCGCTCCTCGACTGCATTGTCGGGCATGTAGGTTTCCTGGTCCCAGTCGAGCACGGCGGCGACGTGCGAAAGTATTTGGATTCCTCTATCCAGAGACTTCAGACGCTGAAGATCCTTTTCCACAACTGGCTCCTGTCAAATTGATCGTTGATAGTCAAATTCAGTATGAATAGACGCTTCCGCCTATGAACTCACGAAGCAGAGAATTCCCGGGCACGGCTGACTCCGTAGCCTCTTCGATGTCCGGCACTCCGGCAAGGAGCCCTCTCACCCTCTCGGCGCGGCCGAGCGCGTCGGTTCGGTCGGGGTCGGTGCTGAGCTCCTCTACGAAGCCGGGAAAGTACCCGACGAGCCGGCGCTTGAGAAGCGGCAGCTCGGAAGGGAAAAAGCTGTTCACGATCACGTCGGCAAGACGGATCTTGGAAATGATGTAACGAAGCTCGCTCCGCCTTACGAGATACCAGTGCAGCAGGGTCTGACGCGGTTTGTAGTTGCGGAACTGCTGGTCGCGAACCATCCGGCGCATCATCCGGATGTCGCTCCACTGGATGAAGCGGCGATCATCGTCCATCACCTGGGCAAGCGTTTCGATATAGACCTTGAACTTCTGCTCACGGGCCACCGCTTCCGTCATCGGCTCATGGAAGCCGTGCAGGCTGTCTATGAGAATTATGTCTCCGGGAGCGAGAGTCAGGGTGGTCGACACGCCCTCCCTTCGGCCCGTCTTGAAATTGTAATAGGGAATATCAACCGAACGCCCGGCTACAAGCTGCTCCAGATGGCTGTTGAGCGTCTCCAGGTCCAGTGCCTGCGGAGTCTCGAAATCGTAGTCTCCGTGAGGATCCCTCGGGTGCTCGTCGAGGTCATAGAAGTAGTTGTCCACGTTGAGCGGCACGAAGCGTTTACCGAGAGGGGCGAGCCGCTCGCCGATCTTGATGGTGGTGGTTGTCTTCCCCGACGACGAGGGGCCGGAGACGATGATAACCCTTATCTCCTCTATGCGCTTGCGTATTTCCTGCTCCACCAGATCGAGCTGCGTGGAATAGAACGATTCCGAGGCAGCCACAAGCGCTTCGTATCTGCCGGAAGCGACATAGTCGCGGATCTGCGCAAGGCTGTAGCAGGAGTTGTCGGTAGCCCAGGTCAGTGTTTCCCACAGCTTCTTGTAGGGGACGTTTTCCGAGGAATAGGTAAGGCTGTCCCGCCCCACCCGCTTCAGGGTGTGCTCGTAGCGGTAGATGATGTAGGCTTTTGCAGTTCGGGCGTGCCCCTCCTCGATGAGAATCTTCTCGACTGCGTCCTGCACCTCTTCGACCGTTGGATAGGACGCACGGCCGCCGCCCGCCTCCGAGCTCAGCCTGCTCTCGATAAGGTCGACCACCTTATCGGCGATGCTTTCGGCAATCTCCCTGTTGCGTCCGCCCACGGCCACGGCTGCCCGCAGCACGGCAAAGGCGATCTTCTGCTTGTCGAACGGCACGACGCGCCCATCGCGCTTGACGATTCTCTCGATCACTCTGCGACCACCTAAACGTCGGCCCGGCTTTTCACCTTCTCGTCGAGCAGAGCCGCGAACTCCTCCTGCGGCAGTCCGTTCATCTGATCTCCGTTTCGCGTGCGCACCGAGACCTGGCCTGCATCCTGCTCGTTGCCTCCGACGATCAGCATGTAGGGAATCTTCTGCGTCTGCGCCGACCGGATTTTTGCGTTCATACGGTTGTCACTGAGATCGGCCTCGACGCGGAAGCCTTTCGAGCTCAGGCTCTTTGCAACCGCCGCGGCATAGTCGTGGAACGCGGGAGCAACCGGGATGACGACTGCCTGAACCGGTGCAAGCCAGACCGGGAATGCACCGCCGAAGTGCTCGATGAGCACGCCGAAGAAGCGCTCTATGGAGCCGAGCAGCGCACGGTGCACCATGTAGGGTCGTTTCTCCTTACCGTCGGAATCGACAAAGGTCATGTCAAACCGCTCGGGAAGGTTCCAGTCGAACTGGACGGTGGTCATCTGCCACTCGCGGCCAAGCGCGTCGCGAATCTTCAGGTCGATCTTCGGGCCGTAAAACGCGCCGCCGCCTTCGTCGACCTCGTACTCGAGACCTTCGGCCTCGATCGCCCGCCTGAGGACGGCAATCGCCGATTCCCAGCGTTCAGGCTCGCCGATTGCCTTTTCCGGGCGTGTCGCCAGATATGCTTTGATGTCGCTGAAGCCGAACGCCCGCCAGATGCGCAGCGAGAAGCGCAGCACCTCGAGGATCTCCTCCTCGACCTGGTCCGGGGTGCAGAAGATGTGCGCGTCGTCCTGGGTGAAACCGCGGACGCGCAGGAGGCCGTGGAGCACGCCGCTGCGCTCATAGCGGTAGACAGTGCCGAGCTCCGACCAGCGCAGAGGAAGGTCGCGGTAGGACCTCGTCTGCGTTTTATACATCAGGATATGAAACGGACAGTTCATCGGCTTGACGTAGTAGTCCTGCTCGTCCACCTCCATGGGTGAATACATGATGTCCTTGTAGTTCACCAGGTGACCGGAGGTCTCCCAGAGCCAGCTGCGTCCGATATGGGGTGAATAGACGATGTCGTAACCGCCTGCGAGGTGCGCCTGGCGCCAGAAGTCCTCGATCGCCACCCGGATACGCGCGCCCTTGGGGTGCCAGTAGATGAGTCCGGGGCCGGCCTCCTCATGAATCGAGAAGAGGTCCAGCTCCTTTCCGAGCTTTCGGTGATCGCGGCGCTCGACATCGGCGAGATGATCGAGGTAGGCCTTGAGCTGCTCCGGTTTCTCCCACGCGGTGCCGTAGATCCGCTGAAGCATGGGCCGCTTCTCGTCTCCCCGCCAGTAGGCGCCGGCAATGGACAGCAGCTTGAAGGCATTGGGGTGGATACGCCGGGTGTTGTCGACATGAGGTCCGCGGCACAGGTCGGTGAATGCCGACTGCGTATAGAGAGACACCTCATCGCCCGGCGGGATCGCGTCGATCAACTCGAGCTTGTAGGGCTGTCCCTGGAACCGCTCCTTCGCCTCATCGCGGCTGATCACCCGCTTCTCGAACGGGTGATCCTCCTTCACGATTTGCTTCATGATCTTTTCGATCTCGGTCAGATCTTCCGGTTTCAGCGAACGTGAAAGGTCGAAATCGTAGTAGAAGCCGTTGTCGATCGGCGGGCCGATAGCGAACTTTGCGTCCGGAAAGATACGGAGCACCGCCTCTGCCATGATGTGAGCGGTTGAATGGCGTATTCGGTAAAGTTTGTCCTGGCGTGCCGCGTCGTCCTGTGCGACCGCCTCTCTGGTTTCAGACATGGGTACCTCCGAAGCTGAACTGTGCGCGCATGGATTTTGTAAGGACGAAAAGCTGAAAAGGGCGACTGCCCCGGGGCTCTCCGCGGTACCACCTTACTTCGCCATCCCGTACGACGGCGCACTCGAATCCCTTGTGACGGAGGGTCGACCCGGCACAGCTTACTCAGGTCCGCGGCAGGAGGCCCGGCGGTTCCCGTTCGGCCGGCAGCTCAGGAGTGGTTTTCGACGCACTTTCGCCGGATGCCTTTCAGCTCCGCGAATGCCCGAGGCGTTCGCGACGGCACCCTCTCTTGGGACGCAGTCTGCGTCTACTCGTCTCCATCTCTGCTTTGAGCATCATAATCGGAAAAACCGCGTCCGCTGTCAAGCATTTACCGCCGAAGCTCGACCTCATCGGGGCAGGCCGCGAGCAGCACTACCGAGCGGCCGCTCACCGCGTAGCGTGGCTCGTCGATTGGAACCAGTTCCTCCGGAGAGAGGAAGTCATGTGGAGCGGGCATGGCGGTGTCCATGATCCTGCACCATTGTTTGCCGTGTGCGGCCGCAACGACCGTGAAGGTCCGGGAGACTTCGGCAGCGTTGAACATGATATAAAAATCGTAGTCGTCCCGGTCTGCGCGGATCTCCGCCTTGCTTCCGTCGATCCGCAGCGCAAGTACATTCTCTTCACGTTCCCAGTCCACCGGCCTCCCAGCCTCGTCGTACCAGGTGATGTCGGGGATGGCGTTGTAGTCGGTGTCGCCGCCGCTGTAGAACTCCGGCCGGAGAAAGGCCGGATGGGTCAGCCTGAAACGGATGAGCTCCTGGCAGAAACGGTAGACGTCGCCGTGCGCTTCGCGGAGCCGGTAGTCGTACCACGAGATCCCGTTGTCCTGGCAGTAGGCGTTGTTGTTCCCGGCCTGCGAGCGGCGGATCTCGTCACCGCCAAGAAACATCGGCGTACCGAGCGAAAGGAAGAGGGTCGCCGCGAAGTTCTTCACCTGCCGGTTCCGGACCGCTTCGACTGCCGGATCGTCGGTGGGTCCCTCGACCCCGTAGTTGGCACTCAGGTTGTTATCCATTCCGTCGCGGTTCTTCTCCCCGTTCGCCAGATTGTGCTTTTTTTCGTAGCTCACGAGGTCGTTGAGCGTAAACCCGTCGTGCGAGGTGACGAAGTTAATGCTGTGAAACGGCTTCCGGCCGTCGCGAAGGTAGAGATCGGAGCTACCGGTGAGCCGGGTCGCAAGCCCGGAGACCGCTCCCGGATCATTCCGCCAGAACCGTCGCACGTCGTCGCGAAAGCGATCGTTCCACTCCGCCCACCTGCCGCCGGGAAATGAGCCTACCTGGTAGGCTCCCGCGGCGTCCCATGCTTCGGCGATGATTTTGGTATTTCGCAGCACCGGATCCTCGGCGATCCGGACGAGGATGGGAGGATTCTCCATCAGTTCTCCCTTCTCGTCGCGCCCGAGAATGGAACCCAGATCGAAGCGAAAGCCGTCGACATGCATCTCGGTTACCCAGTAGTGCAGGCAATCGAGTATCAGCGAGTGTACGACCGGATGGTTGCAGTTGAGCGTGTTCCCGCAGCCGGAGAAGTTCTGATAGAGGCGGCGGTCCTCCTCCAGGATGTAGTAGACGCGATTGTCCAGGCCGCGGAAAGAGATGGTCGGTCCGAGGTGGTTCCCTTCACCGGTGTGATTGAAGACGACGTCCAGTATGAGCTCGATTCCCGCCTTGTGAAGCTCGCGCACCATCTCCTTGAACTCCGTGACCTGCTGCCCGAAGCTTCCGTCGGCGGCATAGCCGCCTTTGGGCGCGAAGAACGCAATGGTGCTGTACCCCCAGTAGTTCGACAGACGCTCGCCGGTGTCGGGATTGGTATGTGCGTTCTCGAACTCGTCGAACTCCTGAACAGGCAGGAGCTCGAGGCTGGTAATACCGAGCTCCTTTAAATGCGGGATCATCTCGACGACGCCTCGGTAGGTCCCGGGATGCTGTACGCCCGAGGATTCGTGGGCGGTCAAAGCGCGGACGTGACTTTCGTAGATGACGCTGAAGCGAAGGGGGTAGTTGAGCGGCCGGTCACCCTGCCAGTCGAAGACATCGTCGTCGATCACGATGCACCGGGGCATCCTCCCGACGTTGCTTCGGCCGGAGATTACGAGGTCGGAATCGGGACGCGGCCGCACGGGTTCGGGCCGTGATCCCGATGCGGATCCGTCGCGGGCATCGCCGGCGTCGAGGAGCTCGTAGCCGTAGTTTTCGGGTACGTGCCAGACGCTGCTGTGCGTAATCGCCTTTGCGTAGGGATCGAGAAGCGCCTTGTTAGCATTGAAGCGCAGACCGCGGTTTGGATCGTAGGGACCGTCGACGCGGAAAAGATAAAGCTGGCCGGCGCGCGCCCAGGGCACCAGTATGTGCCAGATGTCGCCGGTGCGGTTGAGCGTCGAGTCGAAGGCAATTTCATGCGAAGGAGCAGGATCGTCCTCGTGATCGAAGAGAAGCAGCGACGCCTCCGTCGCGCGCCGGCTGAAGAAGGCGAACTGCACGCCGTGTGCGGTGAGAGTCGCGCCGAGCGGTTCGGGCTTGCCGGGAATGCATTCGGAAACACTTTTTTCAAATGCTATGCCGCTCATGTCTGCTCCGAGAGGAACCGCTCGTAGGCGGCGGAAAAGGCTTCCGGCTGCTCGGCGTGCACCCAGTGCCCGGCGTCCGGAACGGCCAGGAGCTTCGCATGCGGGAAAAGCGGCCGGATGACTGATTCATGTTCCGGCCGGACATATTTCGAACGGGAGCCTGAGATGAACCAGGTCGGCCCCTTGTAGCTGTACCCGTCGGCCGCCCTGTAGGGCCATTCGAGCATCGTTTCGTAGTTTTCCCGTATGACGGGAAGGTTGAGCTTCCACCGGTAGATGCCGTCGTCACCCTCGGTGAGGCTCTTCTGCAGAAAGAGCCGTTCGCGCTCGCTCGAGACGCGCTTCTTCATGATCTCTTCGGCCTCGCGACGGCTCCGGACACCCGCGTCGGCCACCTCCGTCATGGCCGCAAGAATTTCCGAATGGCGCGCGGGGTCACTCACCGGTGCGATGTCCACCAGACAGAGCCGCTCGACCGCTTCGGCGTGCTCGAGCGCAACCGCCATCGCGATCTTACCACCCATGGAATGGCCGGTGAGAACGCAGGGCGCAAGGCCGTTCTCCTTCAGGAATGAGAAGATGAGCTGCGACATCTGCGGATAGGAAACGCTATCGGTGTGCGGCGAGTCGCCGTGGTTGGGAAGGTCAGGGAGCACGACCCGCCGCGATTCCGCGATCGTCCGGGCAAAGGTAAGCCAGTTGTCGCCCGAGCCGAAAAGCCCGTGCAGGATGACGACGGGCGTGGCCGCCGACCCTGCCGTCGTCCGCCCGCTCGGCCCCAGATCGTGGAAGTGAAGCATCATGCCTTCGCCCCGGATTCACTTTCGGGACGCGGTATCTGATCTATCGTCTGCCCGGTCGGCATGTCGGCAACCCCGCCGAGAACGAAGTGCGGCCGGTAGGGAAAGAGCGAAATCTCCTCGAGCGCGGTGACTCCGGAGAGCACCAGAACCGTATCGATCTCGGATTCGATGCCGGCGACGATATCGGTATCCATCCGGTCTCCGACGATTATGGCGTCCTCGCGCTTGCAGCCGAGGCGCTTGAGGCCCTGCCGCATCATGAGCGGATTGGGTTTGCCGACAAAGTAGGCCTTTCGGCCGGTGGCAAGCTCTATCGGGGAGATTATCGCCCCGGTCGACGGCACCAGTCCGTGCTCGCCGGGACCGGTCAGATCCGGATTGGTGCCGATGAGACGGGCGCCCTTTTCGACCAGGTTTATCGCCTGTGTGATGGTGTCGTAGGTATAGGAGTGGGTCTCACCGACCACCACGTAGTCGGGGTTTACCTCGTTCATGGCGAAACCCGCGTCGTAGAGCGCATTCACCAGTCCGTTGCCGCCGATGACGTAGGCGGTTCCTCCCGGATGCTGCGACGAGAGAAACGCCGCGGTCGCGAGCGCGGAGGTGTAAAAGTGCTCGGGGCCGACGTCCAGCCCCATCCGCGCGAGCTTTTCCCGCAGCTCCCGCGGAGTGCGCTCGCTCGAATTGGTGAGAAAGAGAAAGCTCTTTCCGGTTTTCTTGATCCAGTCCACGAACTCACGAACGCCGGGAAGCAGCCGGTTTCCATGGTAGATGACACCGTCCATGTCACAGATGATTCCCTGTTTTTTCGCCAGAAGGCCTGCGAGATCCATGTACGGTTGCCTCCTTTGCCAACAGGATACGACATTTAGCCGGTGCGGCAAAGTGGCCACGCGCCAGGTTGACGAAGAGCACGCGCACGATACAATCGACCTATGAGCACACCACTACCCGATCGCCTGCGACAGAGATATTTGCGCACCAAACGTCAGCCTGTCAGCCAGTCGATCCCCGGATTTGCGCTTGAGATTCTCGCCGAGGACCGCGTCGGCCTGATGGCCGACGTCATGAACCTGGTCTCCTCCTTCAAGCTGAGCGCAGACTTCATTCAGTCCTGGAGCGACTTCGACGACCGCGTGCACATGCTGATTCAGGTCCGCGAAGCCGCCGGAGGAGACGAGATCATCGAGGCAGTCCAGAAGATCAGGTCGGTCGAACACGTACAGCTGCGGCCGACAAACCTGCGCACCTACGGCAAACGGGTAATCGTGCTGGGCGGCGGGGCGCAGGTTGCGGCGGTCGCATCGGGGGCAATCGTCGAAGCCGACCGTCACAACATCCGCGGCGAGCTCATCTCGGTCGACACCATCGCGGTCGTGGGAGAGGCAGAGATAGCCCAGGCCGTGCGGGCGGTCGGCCGCCTTCATCGAGCGGGGATTCTCGTACTGGCGGGCGCCCTGATGGGAGGCGAGATTACCGAGGCTGTTACCGAGCTGCGCGAAATGTACGGAATTCCGGTGGTCGCTCTGAAGATGGCAGGATCGGTCCGCGAGGTCGCCGATCTGGTGGTGACCGATCCGACCGAGGCCGGAGTGATGGCCGTGATGCTCTTGAGCAATATCGGCAAATTCGATCTCCTGCGTGTGCACGGACAGGAGTTCTGAGCCGGAAACTCCGACGGGCGATGTCTCCTTCGCAACAAAAAGCCCCGGCAACACCGGGGCTCTGATTTCTTCTTCTGGCTATTTCTTCTTCCGCTGGGAACGGGAGGTGTGGCGGCCGCTGGATGAAGCACGCCGCTGCGCGAGCTCGCGGATCACCGCCTCCTTGTCGAGCACTGCCTGCTCCGACTTCTCAGCCGCGGTCTGCTCGACAGGTTCGCCCTCTTTGGTCTGACGTGCAGTCGTACCCGGCACAGCGCCTCTTCCAAACTTCCGCTGTTCGCGCCGCTTGCGCCGGCGTGTCTGGGTATTCACCATGCCGAGCAGTACCGGTGATGCGATGAAGATCGAAGAGTAGGTTCCCCAGACGATACCGATGATCAATGCGAGCGCGAAGTTCTGAATCGAGCCGGTTGTGAAGAGGAAGATGGCGAGCACGGCCAGGAAGGTCGTGAAGGAGGTAACGATCGTCCGGCTCAACGACTTGGTGATACTGGTATCGATCACCGAGATGAAGGACGACTCGCGCATCAGCTTCTCATTTTCACGAATCCGGTCGAAGACAACGATTGTGTCGTTCAACGAGTAACCGATGATGGTCAGTACCGCAGCGATGATTGCCGTTGAAATCTCGATCTGAAAAGCACCGATGAAGGCAATCATCATAAGCGTATCGTGCAGCGTGGCGACAACCGCGCCGACCGCGTACGCGAAGCGGAACCGGAACGACAGATATACGAGAATTACCGCTACGGTAAGGATGACCATGAGCAGTATCTGGCGCGTCAGATCGCTCGAGAAGCGCGGTCCGACAAAGACGCTCGACTGGTTGACTACCGAGCCGGTCCCGAACGCCTTCTCTAGATCCTTCATGACCGTGTCGGTCATTGACTGGCTGAAGTCCGTAGGAGCCCCGGTACGCGGCTGCCGCACCTTGATGTCGAACACCTGGTCGGCCGAGTTGCCGATTCCCTGAACCTGATAGCCGTTGAGCGTGGCGAGCGCCTTGATCACCTGCCCGGTAGTTGCCTTCGCCTTGTCCGGCAGTACCTTCACCTGAAGGCTCAAACCCGGCTGAAACTCGACGCCGTAATTGAAGCCGCCCCGGAAGCCCGTTACCACGAACATCCCGACGATGAAGACGGCGGACATGCTGATCATCCAGAACCGGATTCTGGTGAATTGAATTGCGCTGTTCATCTCATCCTCCAGCTGATGCTCAGGTTTCTGACCTTCACGACGTCAAGCAGGAAGTCGTAGACGAGCCGCGAGACGAAGAGCGAGGTGAACATGGATGAGACGATTCCAACCGACAGCGTAACGGCAAAGCCCTGTACGGGTCCCGTGCCGAGCTGCGATAGAAAGATTGCTGCAATGAGCGATGTAAC
Organism: uncultured Spirochaetales bacterium; assembly: GCA_964577375.1. Lineage (GTDB taxonomy): Bacteria > Spirochaetota > Spirochaetia > DSM-27196 > DATKUC01 > DATKUC01. The sequence goes on from CAZNYW010000005.1 coordinate 16,305, forward strand.
GTTGCTGTCCATGATTGTCCAGAATGCCTTGGCGAAACCGGCCTTCACCGACGCGGAGGCGCTCTTTCCGAGCCGGAGCTCGTCCTTGATGCGTTCGTAGATAATGACGTTCGCATCGACCGCCATACCGACGGTTAGAACCAGACCGGCGATACTGGTGAGGGTAAGTGTCAGGTTGAATACCGACAGGATCGCGATCATGAAGAACATGTTGAGAAGCAGCGCCAGATCCGCAATGAGCCCCGCGCCCTTGTAGTACATCACCATGAAGACGATGACCAGAATGAAGCCCAGCAAGGTTGCCTGGAGCCCCGCATGGATCGCTGCCGCACCGAGCGTCGGACCGACGACGTTCTGGTTTGCTATGGTGAGATCGACGGGCAGGGACGCCGTCCGGAGCACGATCGAGAGGCTCTGCGCCTGGGTCTGATCGAGACCACTGATCTGGACGCTTCCGCTCGGTATCTCCTCGCGGATGACCGCGTAGGACACTACCTTTCCGTCCAGAACGACCGCCATGCTCTTGCCGACGTTGTCACGCGTAAGCCGGTCGAACTTGTCGGCGCCCACCTTGTTGAGGGTGAAGTTGACCACCGGCTGGTTGGTGAGCGGGTCGCGCGCAACCTGGGCGTTGGTGATGTACTGGCCGTCGAGACCGTACTTCTGCACATCGGTCTTTATCACGATCCAGCGGACGTGCTTGTCGATTCCGTACTGGTCCTTGGTAACGTATTCGGCAACCTCGTCCCCGGCAGGCACGAAATCGGGCACCTTGTCGTACTTCGGGTCCCACGTCGGGTGCGCCTGCTGGTACTGGATGAGCTGCTGGGTCGCGTTGTCGTCGACGATATGAAAGTAGAGACTTCCCTTTCCCATGAGGAAGGCGTGGACGCGCTCCGGATCGTTGTCACCGGGAAGGTCGATAACGATGCGGTTGTTGTCCTGAAGCCTCATTGTCGGCTCGGTGACGCCGAAACGGTCGATGCGGCTGCGGAGAATCTCCATCGCCTGCTTGACCGCCTGGTCTTCCGTCAGTCCGCCGCGGACCGTCTTCGGATCCGGCTGGAGCACGACCTGCATGCCGCCGGAAAGGTCGAGACCGAGCAGGATGATCCGGTTCTTCATGTCCTTGAGATCGAGAACCTTCTGGCGGTAGTGATTCTCGAGGACCGTGTAGAGCTCGTCCTTGTTGCGAAATCCGCTCAGTACCGCGCTCGCGGTCCACACGTTCGGAACCTTGTTCCCGACCGCCCTGTAGTTCGCCTTTGCCTGCGAGACAACGAAGCCGAGGTCGCCCGCCACCGGTTTGGTGGAGTTAGCCGCAGCGGCGGACTGAAGGTCACTGAAAACCTTGTCCGACTGCTGCCGCACGTAGTCGCGCACCTGAAAACGCGACCCCGAGGCAACCTGTTTCAGGCTCTGGGGAAGAATGAAATACCACCGGACTGTTGGTATCAGGAAAATGGCGCTGACTGCTACCAGCGCCAGAATGACGATCAGTCGTAGTCTCTTGCTCATACCATCAACTCCCGCCCGTGATGGGATCTGTTACGCGTAGTACACACCGCGACCGCTCAGGCGGCTCGCGCAGGCTGGTAGCGTACGGGAAACAGAGCGCGCCGGGCGTCCTCACTCCTTGGACTCTGCTGTAGTTTCGTTCTCGGCGGCCTCGTCGGCTGAGCTGTCATCATCGTCGGCTTGATCGGCTTTCGCCTTTCCTGATCCCGACTTGGACTGCTGAATTACGCCGGAAATCGCCGAGCGGTTGAACTCGATCTTCGTATTTCCGTCCACCTTGAGAACCACGACATCGTCGCGAATTGAGGTGATGGTTCCACGGATCCCACCGGCGGTTGCCACACGGTCGCCCTTTTTGAGCGCCGAAAGCATCCGCTTCGTCTCTTTCTGCTTCCTGTTCTGCGGCCTGATGATGAGAAAATAGAAGATAACGAATACAAGTCCAAACGTGATGATGGTAGTGACGAGCTGTCCGGTACCGGACGACGCCTGAGCTCCCGAGCCTCCGGGTACCCCCATGAGCATGGGGAGATTGGCAAACACGTTATTCATGCAACTTCTTCCTTAATGTGAAATGATTTCATCGAAGCGATGATCTCATCGTACGATTCGTACATCGTAGAGATTTCGCTAAAGCTAACATACATGGGTTGCTTCGTCAACCGCGAGGTTGATGGTCGCAAGGAAGGACGAACGCCGGGCAGGTGCGCCGCCCGGGCCGGACTAATGGCTCCGTCAGACCATCAGCACCTTCTGCACGGCCGCCGGGTCGCCGAACACGCCGAAGAGCCGTTTCAAACTTTCAGCGGTGATGTCCGGATTGCCGGTCTTCTCGCGGTAGGCAGCGACAACCGCGTCCATCTGCGCCGCATCGTTGTCGTAGAGGGCGGAACAGAAGGCCGGTTTGTGCAGACCCGCAGCGAGCAACTCGGTTGCCGAAGCATTCGCGTGGAGGCGGCGGGCATTCTTGTCCACCACCGCGGTGTTGCCCTGATACCCGATCGTAAAAATGAAATCTGCGCGTGTCATATCTGTTTCTACCTATATCACTGGAGACTGAACGGTTCAAGGGGACAGGACGGAAAGCGAACCCGGACAAAGCAAAGGGCCGCCTCGCGGCGGCCCCTCTCTTGATTTATTCGCAGGTTACCGGGACGAGGCCGGACATTACATCATGTCCATGCCGCCCATACCGCCCATGCCGCCGCCCGGGCCGGCCGGCATCGGTTCCTTCTTCTCCGGCAGGTCGGTGATGGCACATTCGGTGGTGAGAAGCAGCGAAGCGATCGACGCGGCATTCTGCAGCGCGGAGCGGGTTACCTTGGCCGGATCGATGATACCGGATTTCGCCATGTTGACCCATTCCAGCTTCGCAGCGTCGAAACCAAAGCCCTTCTTCTCGGTCTTCGCCCGCTCGGCAATCACGGCGCCGTCGAGGCCGGCGTTGATCGCGATCTGCCGGATCGGCTCTTCGAGCGCGCGGCGGACGATCTTGAATCCGATCTGGGCATCCTCGTCCAGGGTAGTCACGTCGGTCTTGTCGAGCATCGGCACGACCTGGATCAGGGTTGCGCCACCGCCCGGGATGACACCCTCTTCGATGGCGGCGCGGGTGGCTGAAAGCGCGTCCTCGACGCGATGCTTCTTCTCCTTCAGCTCGACCTCGGTGGCCGCGCCGACGTTGATGACCGCAACGCCGCCGGCGAGCTTCGCGAGCCGCTCCTGAAGCTTCTCGCGGTCGTAGTCGGAAGTTGTATCCTCGATCTGCGCCTTGATCTGCGCGATGCGGTCCTTGATGTCCTGCTGCTTGCCTTCACCGTGGATGATGGTGGTGTTTTCCTTATCCACCTTCACACTGCGTGCACGGCCGAGCATGTTGATCTCGATGTTCTCGAGCTTGAGTCCGAGCTCCTCGGAGATTACCTGTCCACCGCTGAGAACTGCGATGTCTTCGAGCATGGCCTTGCGGCGGTCACCGAATCCGGGCGCCTTCACCGCACATGCGTTCAGAGTGCCACGCATGTTGTTGACGATGAGCGTGGCGAGAGCCTCGCCCTCGACATCCTCGGCGATGATGAGAACAGGCTTGGAGGTCTGCGCAACCTTTTCGAGGATGGGCAGAAGGTCCTTCATGTTGGAGATCTTCTTGTCGTGGATGAGAATGTAGGGATTCTCGAGCACGGCAGTCATGGTATCGCGGTTGGTCGCGAAATAGGCCGACAGGTAGCCGCGGTCGAACTGCATGCCTTCGACGAACTCCGTCGTGGTCTCGATCGTCTTGGACTCTTCAACCGTGATGACGCCGTCTTTGCCGACCTTCTCCATGGCGTTGGCGATCTCCATGCCAATCTCCATGTCGTTGTTGGCGGAGATGGCGGCAATCTGGGAGATCTCTTCCTTGTCCTTGATCTCCTTGGCGACCTTTCCGATCTCTTCGACGGCGATCTCGACTGCTCTGTCGATCCCGCGCTTGATGCCCATCGGATTGACGCCGGCGGCGACGCTCTTCAGACCCTCTTTGATGATGCTGTATGCGAGAACGGTCGCGGTGGTGGTGCCGTCGCCGGCAACATCATTTGTCTTTGTTGCGACCTCTTTGAGAAGCTGCGCTCCCATGTTCTCGTACGGATCTTCGAGCTCCACCTCTTTCGCTACGGACACGCCGTCTTTGGTGACTGTCGGCGCACCGAATTTCTTGTCGAGAAGCACGTTACGTCCCTTCGGCCCCAAGGTGACCTTGACGGCGTTGGAAATCTTTTCGACACCGCGCAGAAGTGCACGCCGCGCCTCCTCGTTGAACTTGAGCTGTTTGGCCATATCAACTCCCTCTCTTCTGTGTAGTATTGTACTGCCGTGAAATTATCTGGCGAACTGTGATTAATGCTATAGGGAAGATACTAAGGAATCGCCTGAACATCAACAGGAAATTTGCGCATTCGTCTCTCGGTCCCGGGATTGTTGTGACGGGGGCGCGCGTGGTACAACCGGTTAGCCATGAAGGTGTTGACGACGTTCGCACTTATTGTCCGGACGAAGCAGATATCGCCGATCGCAGAGGAGCTTTCCCGCTGCGAGCGGCTGCGCGGAATCGGCTGGTCCCTGTCCGCGTTCTCCCATCTTGCAGTTGAACAGACCGTCTCGACTCTGCGAAGCAGAGTCTCGGAGGCCGGCGACTGCGCGATTCCGGAAGGCTACGTCGATGCTCCGCATGCGCTTCTCACCTCTGCCGAGCTCAAGCTCAATATCGAGTGGGCCTACTCCAATCCGTGGAAGACCGGAGTCCGGGACACGCTTGCAGGCGAGGCGCGGCCGCTTGCACCCTTCTCGCCGGACCTCGACCGTGCCGCGGCGCTTGATCTCTATCGAACCGGCACCGACGCTCTCTTCCTGCCCGGACGCTCGCGCGACGACTCGCGGATCGACCGACTTTCGCGCGCACTTCGGCTTCCAGTCTGGGGAGCGCCTTCGGGCGACGGCGACCTTCGACGCCCCGCCGGATCGGTCTCGACAATGCTGATCGACACCGCGGAAGGGACCGGCGAGCTTCCCCTGCTGGTTCCCGATCTCACCCTCCCCCCGGCAGCCCCGCGGAGCCCGCGCGCCTTCGCGGGCCTCATCCGCCGTGCGGCTCGCAGGTACAACGCCGCAGGTACCGGGAACGCCGCAAACGGGCCGCTCGTGATTCTTCTCGAGGCAGGTGCGGAGCCCGCGCAGCTGCAGAACGCCGCAGCGTTGCTTCAGGGACTGAACCTGCTCCTCGCAGACGGCAGCCGGTTCGAGCTCGCCGCCCTGTCAACGCTTCCCGGCCTCTTTGCCTCGCAGCCCGGCAACGCGCGCCTCGACGGTCCCATCGCTTTGATTACGGCTCGAAACATCGAGAGGCTCGTACCCGCGGGGGCGGTCTACGGAGCCGCACAGGCGCGCGCCGCCCGTGGTTCGGGCGAGCGAAGGGTGCGGGCGACTCTCGAGGCGCTTGCGAAGCGTCCCGGCGAAGCCTCGTCGGACACCGGTCGAGAGGACGCCGTCCCGGCGGACGCGGATGCTGCGACGACCGGTTCGCAGATCCGAGAGTCCGCCGAAGCCTTCCCGCCGCTGCGTGATCTGGTAGCCAACATGATGGGTACCGCGATGCTCCCGGGCAGCGGGACGAGCGCCACGTTTGCCGAAGGGCGGCCGGCCGGGATCGCATACGGCGACGCGGTCCTCGATTTTCCGCTACCGGTAGAGATGAGCGTGAAGATCGCCGGGCGGACACTCCTCTACCGGTCCGATTCGGCGTTTTCCTTCGAAGGGACGGCAGGCCGTGAGGATGTGCGCGGCCTTGTCTCGCACTTCCGGGTGGAGGGTCCCGGCACCGTCGGCCCGGGCACCATCATTCTCCACTCATCGATAACCGACGGCGCGTCACCGCTCATAATCGATATGTTCCGCCGCGGGCCGCTGTTCGACCCGCATTTGAAACGTGTGGAGATGCACCCCTTTGTGATCACCCCGTTCGAGATTCCGGCTGAGGCTGAGAGCATCCTTGTGGAGATCGAGGGCATCTATCCGGGCGGGACGGAAGCCGGCGATGCGGCGCAGGCCGACGCTGCCCGCTGCGTCATGTATCCCGGAACGCAAGGGGCAAGCGGCGTGTCTCCGCGCCGCGTCGTTGTGCGGGGCGCATCGTTCCGATTCACCCTGACCGCCGGACCGGATGGCCCGTCGACCCGGCTCTATGTCGGGTTCGTCGACGGCGGCCTGAAGATGATCCGGAGCTGTACATGCTGGTTCGAATCAGGCGAATCCGGACGCCGCTTCAGGGTGAGCGTCGGAGGCAGCACGGCCGCGACTCCCGCGGCTGTGCTTTCGGGGACAGAGGAACATGTGACCATCCTCCTCGGAGTCGACCAGGACAGCCGCGTCGGGTTCGGTCAGCTCGATATTCCGCGCGCGCTCAGGGGCCACATCGCGCCGCCCTGGCTGCGGAGCTCAGAGATCACGACTGCGTTTCGTGAGTTACCCGAAGCGTAACGGCCGCTTCCTCCGCGATCTCAGACCCCGGCTCTTCGGGCTCTTCAGGCTTTTCTTCCCGCGTACGATAAAGCTCCACGAGCACATGCAGGTCGGCCATCCGCGCGCGGCTCTCCTCGCTCACCTCGCTGATGTGCTGCATCGAGGTGAGGATCTCTTCTGCGCCGTGTTCTATCTCCGAAACGCCGTTCACCACTCCTGACGAGACCGAACGCGAGGACTCCATGGCCTTGGTTATGTCCACCGCATCGAGGTTCATCGAGACCGCGTCGCGCTGGACATCCTTTGAGGTTTCGGTGATCCTCTGCGTCGCCGCGAGGATGTCCGCTGATGCACGCGAGAGCTCCTCCATGTTGGAAGTGATCTCGATCATGGCCCGGACGAACTGCTTCATGTCCTCGGCAACCTGATCGACCGCACGGTGACCCGATTCGCCGGCATCGAGCGCGTCGCGAATCCGTTCCGTGATGGTGTGAAGTGATCGGCCGATCGAGGCCGCGTGCTCGGAGGTGGACTCTGACAACTTGCGGATCTCGTCTGCGACAACCGAAAATCCCTTGCCGGCCTCGCCGGCGTGCGCGCTTTCGATCGCGGCGTTCATGGAAAGCAGGTTCGTCTGTTCCGATATCCCGTTGATGATCTCGATGATGTCGAGGATGTCATTGATCTCGTGTGATATGGAGGAGACCGTATCGTATGCGCTGGTGATCTTCTCGCTTCCCTCGTGGACCATCGCAGAAAGCTCCTCGCTGCGCCTGCGCCGCTCACCGGCCAGTCGCGCGATGCTGTTGATGGACGCATTCATCTGCTCGATCGCCGCGGACGATTCGTCGATTGAATTGGCCTGACCGTCGACCACGCGGTTGAGGTTTCGTGCGAGGGCTCCCAGCTCATCGCCCGACGAATCGCTGAGCGGGCCGGTGAGATCCC
>CAZNYW010000005.1:23865-74698 GCA_964577375.1 uncultured Spirochaetales bacterium
GCGAGGGCTCCCAGCTCATCGCCCGACGAATCGCTGAGCGGGCCGGTGAGATCCCGTTCGGCTACCCGTGCCATCGCGCCGTGAATGCTGCCGATCCGGCGTGCAAAGCTGCGGCCGAATCGCAGAACGAAGGCGGTCGCGCCGGCGAGAATTATCAGTCCTATGGCCAGCGCCATGATGACGCTCCTTGTCTGTGCGGCCTGTGTCTGCCGCTGCATCTCCTCGGAGGTTCCACCGAGCGTGTTGGTTACAAAATCGCGGGTGACCTTGTCTATGGAGGTAAGTCGCGCTTCCGCCTGCTGAAGCGCGAAGTAATAGGGAGTCCTGCTGATCGGAGTCTGGGAGGCGGTGAAGATCATGCGGACAATTCCGGTGGGTGCGGGCATCCCGGGCGGAAGCTGCTGCTCGATCTGATCGAGGAGACCCGGCACATCTTCGAGGCCCTTGCGTGTTGCCTCCCAGGAGCGGGCGCCGAGGGAAATGTCGTTCTGCAGCTTCGGATCGAGCAGCTTGACGTCCGGATTGTTCCGGAGCGCGGTCATCTCGGAGCTGAACTCGGTGAATGAGTCCTCCCATGCCTTCCGCGCGTCCGCAAGAGACCCGTTTGTCATCAGCAGCGTCTTCGTGTTGTCGGTGAGGTGGTAAAGATCGGCGATCACCTCCACCGCGGAGACCTGAAGCGATTGCAGACGCGCAGCCCGCCAGCCGGCGTAGACCAGCAGACCGAGCGCGACCAGCATCCCGGCCACTATGGAAAAGACCGCGATGTTGAGCTTACCCGAAACCTTCATGCTCACCCCTCCTGGGAATCTTCGAAAAACTCCAGCTCACCGCCCGGGAAGGAGAGCTCGCGGCCATCCGACTCCCGGCGGATACGTATGCTGCCCGATTCGGCAATTCCCATAACGCGGCCGACGGCGGCGATCTGGTCGCCGGGCCGGCCGGTCAAAAAGCGTACCCTTCGATCCAGTCCGAAGAGCCGCTCATTGAGCTCGGTAAGCCATCTGTCATCCTTCAGGGCCGCCTGCACACGGTAGAGCACCCGCGTCAGGAGCTCGCCGTGCTCGGGCGGGCTGCCGGCCTGCTCGGCAAGCGAGGTCGCCGGCCACCTGAGCGCAGCGGCGTCGTTTCCTGCCGGTCCCGGAGGGACAGAGCGGAGCCCGACGTTTATGCCCATGGCGAGCAGCTGAAAACCGGGATAGGCTTCACACAGGATGCCTGCGATCTTTCTGCCTGACACCAGCACGTCGTTGGGCCACTTCACACGCGCGGTTAAATGGTAGTCCTCCTCGAGAGCACGGGCAAGCGCGAGACCGGCACGTAACGGCAGTGTCGAAAGACCGTAGGGACGCGGGGCCGACGGGTCGGCGAGCACCAGCGTGAAGAGCAGTCCCTCTCCGCTCGGACAGATCCAGCTTCGCCCGCCTCCGCGACCCCGCCCGGCCGACTGGAATCCCGCGACCACAACCGAGCCATGCGCGTTCGGCCCGGAACGCCCGAGCTCTCTCGCGTCGAGCATGGTGGATTCGGTCTGCGGAAGGTAGATCACCTTTCCGCCGAACGGGTTATCCACCGTTTCAGGGTTCATGAAGGGAACAGTAGCGCGGGCACAGGCGAGCATCAAGGGCACGAGTCCGTTCGGCGGCTTGATCCTGCACGGCTTAAATCGGATACTTTATGCATGAAATTGAATCCACTCGCTGCCGGACTGGCTACCAGCAGGCAGGCCGCCCCCTTCGTAGTCTTCATCTTCGGCGTCACCGGCGACCTTACGCGGAACAAGCTCATCCCCGCCCTCTTTTCGCTCTATCTCAAGGGCTCGATCAGCCGGTTCCGCATCATCGGTTTCGCACGGCGCCCCTGGAACAAAGAAGTATTCCGGGAAAATGCCGAGAAGATGCTCGGGGACTTTCCCGATGTGGACGTGTTGGTCAAGCGCAACTTCCTCGACAGGCTCGACTATATCTCTTCCACCTTCGAAAGCGAAGAAGGCTACCGGCAGATTAACGGGCATTGTGACGGATTTGCCAACAGGCTCTACTACCTTTCCACACCACCGGACGCGTACGACGACATCATCGGCAACCTCGGCCGCCTCGGCCTTGCCGAGGAGAGCGAGGGGTATACGCGTATCGTGGTGGAAAAGCCGTTCGGCCGGGATCTGGCCACGGCGCGAGCGCTCAATGCAAGCCTCGCTGCGCACTTCCGGGAGGAGCAGATCTTCCGCATCGATCACTACCTCGGCAAAGAGACGGTGCAGAACATCATGCTGCTGCGATTCGGAAACGGCATATTCGAACCGATCTGGAACAACCGCTACATTGACCACATCCAGATCACAGTCGCCGAAAAAATCGGCGTGGGCACGCGGGCGAACTACTACGAACAGGCCGGGACGATTCGCGACATGGTGCAGAACCACCTCTTTCAGCTGCTTTCACTGACGACAATGGAGCCGCCGAACGATCTAGGACCCGATACGATACGCAGCGAGAAGGTGAAGATCGTTCGATCGCTCCGGCCGATCACTCACCGCCAGGTGCAGACGCAGACGGTGCGCGCGCAGTACGCACGAGGCTATGTGGACGGTGAAGAGGTTCCCGGCTACCGCGAGGAAGAGGGCGTCAGTGAGCAGTCGCGCACCGAAACTTACGTCGCAATGAAGCTGTTTCTCGATACGTGGCGGTGGGCCGGAGTCCCGATCTACGTACGGTCCGGGAAACGGCTGGCACGGCGGGTGACCGAAATATCAGTGCACTTCAAGGAGCCGCCGCTGCAGGTCTTCTACAGCTCCTATCCGGCCATGAACCGCAATATTCTCATCATGCGCATTCAGCCGGACGAGGGACTTTCGCTCAATATGAACGTGAAGGTACCAGGCCACCAGGCCGACATGCGGCCGGTCAACATGGACTTCGCCTACGGGTCGGCCTTCGGTGAGGCGGTCCCGGAGGCCTACGAGCGGCTGCTGCTCGACGCCTTTGTAGGCGATTCGACGCTGTACAATCGCCGGGACGAAATCGAAGCTTCCTGGACTTTTATCACCCGCATCCTGCAGGGTTGGGAACGCGATCCCACCCCGCTCGCCTCCTACCTGCCCGGAAGCTCCGGGCCCGAAGAGGCCAAAATGATGATCCAGGCCGAGGGGCGCCGATGGAGGAAGATATGAAAGCTCTGTTCAGTCCCCAGGAGGTCGAGCAGGAGCTGCAGATGCTGCAGCGAGAGCTCTCGCCCGCGGAGGCGCGCTCGGCTCTGTTCAATCTGGTAATCGTGAGTCGCGAGGATCTCGCGAACCCGTCGGAGGGCGCGCTCGCCTATCTTCTCGGCAAACGCGCGGCGCGGATCATCCAGATCCGGAACGTCGCCACCGGTCAGAGCACGATGAGCGTCACTGCCCGCTGTTTCCCCGACCGGCAGAACCGCGGCGTCTGCTTTCAGGAGATCAACATCGAAAACGGCACCGACAGCGCCGGGTCGGCTCCCGGCACCTGGACGCCTCTCCTGCTCCGCGATATTCCGGTCTACATACTCTGGTACGACCGCCTGGAGGAGAACCGGGAGTACATCCGCCTCATCCGGGATCAGGCAGACAAGTTCATCGTCGATTCGCGGTGGAACGAGGTTATCGGAGAGCCGCCCGAATCGGTCTGTTCGGTGCTCGCCGAGGAGCTCCTGTCGCAAGGACAGCTGGTGTCGGACCTCGCTTGGAAGCGCGCGCTCTCCCTGCGGCGGATTACCGCATCGCTTTTCGAGAACGACGACGATGCCATCGACCGTCTCTTCGAGATCGAGGCTGTAGAGATCGAAAGCGAGTGCGAACACGAGGCGCATCTGTACGGGCTTTGGCTGTCGTCGCGGCTCGACTGGCAGTGGCTCGGCCGCAAACGGACGCTCAAGCAGACCGGCCGCTCGGTCTGGCACGCGCTCGACCGGTCCGACCGGCCGGTCGAGGTGCGTTTCGACCGCTGCGACTTTGGAGTTCTGGAAGAGGCCGAACGCACCACCTCGGTCCGTTTCCTCGTGCGTGAAGGCGATCCGATCACCGTTGCCGGAACGCCGGGCGGCTGCGTCGACACCGTCGTCCCCGGGCGGAACGAAGACCGGCAGCTCCTGCTTTCACCGCGTGCGGGTGAGCTTCTTCTCGACGAGGTCGACAATATGCGAAGCGACCGGCTCTATATCGAAGCTCTCAGCCAGTATTCACGCGGACATGACGCGCCCGACTCCGTCGAACTCGGACGCTGAACGCCTCGCGGATGCCGCGGGCGCGCTCTGCGATCTCGACGGCACGCTCTATGTCGGAGACGAACTGATTCCGGGCGCCGTCGAGGCGATCGATTTCCTGCGGGAACGCGGCATGCGCCTGAGGTTCCTGACAAATACCACCACGCGTTCGAGACGTTCGCTCCACCTGCATGTCCGTTCGCTCGGGCTCTCGATCGACGAGTCCGAGATTCTGAGCGCCGCCTACGCGGGGGTTCTCTACCTGCGTTCCGTGGGAAGCCCGCGGTGCAGACTCATTCTCGCAGAGGATGCCGCCTCGGACTACGCCGAGTTCCCGATAGACGAGAATGATCCGCAGGTGATCGTGCTCGGCGACATAGGACGGCGGTGGGATTATGATCTGCTCGATTCGATCTTCCGGCAGGTCGCTGCGGGTGCCCGGCTGGCCGCGCTCCACCGCAACCGCTACTTTCAGACCGCGAACGGACTCTCGCTCGACGTCGGTGCCTTCGTCGCGGCGTTGGAGTACGCCACACGGACTGAGGCGGCCGTCATCGGAAAACCCGCCGCAGACTTCTTCAATCTCGCACTCGGCGACCTCGAGCTCCCGCCTGGAAAAGTCATAATTATCGGAGACGACATCGACAACGACGTGGGCGCGGGACAGGATAGCGGCCTGACAGGAATTCTCGTAAAAACCGGCAAGTACCGGGAAAGAATGGCGGCCGCCTCCGCCGTCACCCCTATGTTCACCCTCGACTCGGTTGAAATGCTCACCTCGCTTCTCCGAAATTCACGGACATAGGGCCTCTGGATGCCGAATTCGCCCGCACAGGGCAGGAACGCCGGATGAGGCGCTCGGGAGAGTACTTGCAGAGGAGGCGGTTTACTCGTATGTTTATGCCGACTATCTGAATAACTATACGATCCGGAAGGTCCCTCTGTGAAAGAGCGTAAGCTGCGCCTCAAAGCAATAAAAAAGATCATACGGGATAATCGTATCCGCAGTCAGGAAGGCCTTCTGGGACACCTGCAGCAGCAGGGTTACTCGGTCACTCAGGCCACTCTTTCTCGGGATTTGAAGCTGCTGAAGGTCGGTAAGATATCCGAGGGAACCAACGGCTACTACTATACCCTTCCCGGTGAGGATGAGCAGCGGGAGTCGGAACGAAACTATGTGCAGGACTTCCAGCGCGGCTACGTGTCGCTCGACTTTTCCGGCAACCTCGCGGTGGTTCGGACGCTGACCGGCCACGCCGACAGCGTGGCGATCGCGCTCGACAATCTCGGGCTGGACGATATCCTCGGCACCGTAGCCGGCGACGACACGGTCATTGCGGTGCTTCGCGAAGGGATCGACGGCAAGGCTCTCGTGGCCCGGCTGCGGCTCAAGATTCCCGAACTCGAAGAGGAAGAGTAACCCGGATTCAGGCAGGCAGAAGACGTTATGAAGGCGGCAATACTCGGCGCCACCGGCTACACCGGTCTGGTGCTCACCCGAATACTCACTGATCATCCGGAGGTCAGCCAGATCCTTCCGGTATCCTCCTCCCGGGCCGGCACCCCGCTGCTCGAAGCCGACCCGGGCATCAGTGAGGATACACTGGCCAAATCCACGGAGGCAGGCGGCAAGCTCATGTCGATGGATGAGCTTCTCGAGGCCGCGCCGGACGTGGTCTTCTCAGGGCTGCCCCACCTGAAGTCGGCCGAAATCTGCGCACCCTTTTTCGGCAGGTGCCCGATCATCGATCTGTCCGCCGATTTTCGCATCAAGAGCCATGCGCTTTTCGAGAAGGCTTACGGTGTCGCCCCGCCACGACCGGATCTCCTTGACCAGGCGGTCTACGGTTTGTCCGAGTGGAACAGGAATCTCATCCGGAAGGCCGACCTCATCGCAAATCCCGGCTGTTATCCCACGGGCACCCTCCTTCCCCTTCTGCCTTTGACCGCAGCCGGAATCATCGAACCCGAGGTCGCCGTCACCGCACTTTCGGGCATTTCGGGCGCCGGGCGCAGCGCGAAGGTGAACAATCTCTTTGTCGAACGCTCCGAGAACATGAACGCCTATTCTCCGGGAAAGACACATCGTCACGCGACGGAGATTCAGACTCAGATCGATGAGCGGTCGCCGGGTTACGACATCCTCTTCGTTCCGCACCTCATTCCAGTCAAACAGGGAATGGCGATCACCAGCGTAGTGAAGCTCAAAACCCGCACGAGCGATGAGCAGATAGAGGCGATCTTTCGCAAATCGTACGACGGCGAGCCGTTCGTAAGAATTCAGCGGTCCGGAATTCCCGAAACCCGTCAGGTACGGAACACCAATCGCTGCGACATCGGCTGGCATCGCGACGGAAATCGACTGATACTGTTCTCCGTAATCGACAACCTTCTCAAGGGCGCTTCCGGACAGGCTGTTCAGAACATGAACATTCGATTCGGGTATCCGGAGACCGCAGGGCTTCGCCGCACCGGCGAATTCTGATCTGTTTCCCGCCCGGCGCGGGAGCAAACCATCACCGACAGGATCAGGTCCCGGAGCCGGAGGGCCCTCGCCGGGTCCACCATACCTGGGGAGTTGTAAAGTTGGCAAAGAGCGTCATCGTTATCAAAATAGGCGGGAGACCGGCGACCGACGACGCAGGACAGCGCCTGTTCGCCGCCGAGCTTTCCGCGGCGCTCTCCCGGCACCGGATCGTAGTGGTCCACGGCGGTGGAGCCGAGGTGAGCCGCGTGAGCAGGCTCTTCGGGCTCGACCCGGTCTTCAAGGACGGAATCAGGATGACGACCCCCGAAGAGATGGACGTCGTCGACATGGTTCTCGCAGGCAAGGTCAACAAGGAGATCGTGCGCCGGTTTCACTCCTGCGGGGTACCGGCGTTCGGACTTTCGGGAGCAGACGGACCGCTGTTCACCGGGACCAGCGTCGAGCAGGTGAGCACCAACCGGACCGCGCACGTGAAAACCGTCGACCCGCGTCCGCTCGAGCTGCTGCTCGAAGGGGGCTACGTGCCGGTTGTCGCCTCGGTGTCGCAGGATGCCGACGGCTGGGGGCTCAACGTGAACGCGGATGAGGCGGCGCTGGAGACAGCGGTAGCCCTGAAGGCTGGGAAGCTGATCTACCTTTCGGACATCCCGGGCATACAGATCGGAGGAAAGACCGCAGAACGGCTCGACGAACGGCAGATCGAGCAGGCAATTGCTGCGGAAGGCATAACCGGCGGAATGATCCCCAAGGCGCGCTCGTCGGTGGCGGCTCTGAAGCGTGGCGTTTCGGAAATCGTCATCGGTGAATATCGATCCGAGGGTGATCTGGCGAAGCTGCTCGGCGGCGGCGCCGGGACTCACATCTTTCTGTAAGGAGCAGCCCGATGAACACAAAAGACGGCATGGTGCACAACCCGCCACTTCCCCGCAATTTTGCGCCCGATTTCCTCGTCCTCGAACAGGGAGAGGGGGTCTACGTATCGGACAAGGACGGCAACCGGTACCTCGATATGGGGGCGGGAATCGCGGTGAATGCTCTCGGGTATGGGAGAGAGGATCTTGCGAAGATCGCCTACGATCAGATGCGCAAACTGATCCACACCTCCAATCTCTACACGTCGAGACCGACGATCGAGCTGGCCAGGCGCCTTGTTTCAAGCGGTCCGTTTGCGGCAGTCCACTTCGGCAACTCCGGGACGGAGGCCAATGAGGCTGCCATCAAGTATGCGCGCCTCTACGCCCACCGTACCCGCGGTCCCGGACATCACCGGCTGTTGTGCACCCAGAACGGATTTCACGGCCGAACGATGGGAGCACTGTCGGTGACGCCGAATGCACACTACCAGGAGCCCTTTCAGCCGCTGCTTCCGGGCGTGGAGGTGATCCCCTTCAACGATCCGGCCGCACTCGAGAAGACAATCGACGACAGCTTCGCAGCCGTCATCGTCGAGGTCGTCCAGGGCGAGGGGGGGCTCCTCCCAATGTCGGGCGAGTTCGCCGATGCGCTCAACCGGGTCTGCTCCAGGCACGACGTGCTCGTCATCGACGACGAAGTGCAGACCGGACTCGGGCGCACCGGCTCGGTATACGCTTACGAGCAGGTCGGGCTGCGTCCGGACATTGTGACGCTGGCAAAGCCGATTGCCGCCGGCCTGCCTCTTTCGGCAACGCTGATCCCGGAAAAGATCAACAGCCTCCTGAAACCGGGGGACCATGGAACCACCTTCGGCGGGGGACCGGTGACAACCGCCGTTGCTGCGAAGGTCTGGGATACTCTCACGGCGCCGGCCTTCATCGAAGGGATCCGCTCGCGAGCCGAACACCTTACCCGGCGGCTAGAGGCGCTCCGTTCGCGCTACCCTGCTTTCGGCCCGCTTCGAGGAATTGGCCTTCTCCGCGGCATCCCGGTTGGACCGACCGAGGAGGCGGGAGCGGCGCTCGGCCCCAGTCTTCTCCAGGCCGCAAAGGAGGAGGGGGTGCTCGTCCTTCGGTCCGGAAAGAACGTGATCCGCATCGCACCGCCGCTCGTGATCGAGCCGGAGGAGATCGATGAGGGTATGGACCGTTTCGAGCGCGCCTGCAGGCGCTACTCGCACGAACTTAGCGCGTGAATCCGGCCCTCAACGGAGATTGAAAGCTGTGGCCGGATTCAGGAAAAACTAATACACTTTAGGGACTGATAGATGGGAGGGGAAGTCGGCTTGCATCGTCAGGGAGCGGGTAATCAGCTGCGTGGAAAGAGACTCCGGTCGGCGTCGGGGCGTTATGCGCTCGCGCTCGGAGTCTGCGCACTATTTGCGGCGTTCCTCGCCCCGCTGCCGCTCGCTGCTCAGGGGCCCGATGCGAAGGCGGCTCCGCCGAAAGCGGTCGACGGACGGATCGATCTGACGGGGTGGGACCTCGATACGCGCGGCCCGTTGGCTCTCGACGGTACCTGGCTCCTCGAATGGCACCGGTTTTCCGTATCCGGTGCTGCCGGCTCGCAGGGGGCGGGCTCATCCCCGACTCTGCCCGCGAAGGTTCCGTCAATCTGGAACAGCTACAGGATTCCGACCGGCGGCGACGATACTGGTGTTTCGCCCGGCGGCGCACAATCGCTTCCCGCGTTCGGCTTCGGCACATTCCGGCTGCACGTCGTCCTTCCCCGGCTCTATCCATCAATCAGCCTCGAGCTCTCCGGCGTGTGCACCTCGTACGAGCTCTACGTGAACGGAAAGAAGCTCGAAAGCTCAGGACGCATTGCTGCCGACGCCGCCGGACAGATTCCGATGGTGACCGACCGCGTGGTGACCTTCGCGCCAGCTTCGCGCCGGCTCGACATCGACATCGAGGTTTCCAACTATGTGCACCGTGTCGGCGGGCTGACCCACCCGATCTACCTCGGGACCGGCACCGCCCTTGTAGAACGGCACGCACGCGGCCGGGAGCTCGACTTCCTGCTCATCGGCGCGTTCGCCGTGATGGGGCTCTATCACCTCGCGCTCTTTCTCCTTCGCCGTCAGGAGCATTCGCTGCTCTACTTCGGCATCTTCTGTCTGCTGACGGTCGTTCGCATCTACGTGACGAGCGCGTATTCGGAACCGCCCTTCGGCGGCGGAGTCAGCTGGCACTGGCTGATGCGAATCGAATACATGACGCTCACCATCGGCTTTCCTGTCTTTCTTCTGTACGTCCACGCGCTCTATCGCAAGGAGTTCCACCGCCGGGTCCGGGATGTGATCATTGCCCTGAGCGGGCTTTACACGATCCTGGTTCTTATCGCTCCGGCAATAGTCTATGGGCGTCTCCTCATTCTGTTCCAGGCGGTGATCCTCGCGAGCTCGGCCTATGTCTACTGGGTGCTTTTCAGGGCTATCAAACGAAGAAGATCAAGCGCGAAGATTTTTATCGCAGGATACACAATCTTCTTTCTCGGTGTTTTCAACGATATCCTGGTAAACAACCGCCTGATCGGGACAGGGTACATCTTTCCCATCGCCCTCTTTGCCTTCATCTTTTTTCAGGCGGTGCTCCTCGGCACCAGGTTTGCGCGGGTATATCGACAGGTCGAATATCTGACGCGGCTTCAAAGTCAGCTCCGGACGGCCAACCAGAGCCTTCGCGAGCTCTCCTACGTGGATTCCCTGACGTCAGTGGCGAACCGGCGCCACTTCGACGAGTTCATCCGGCAGGAGTGGGCCCGTGGCGTACGGAACAAGACGCCGCTGTCGCTTCTGATGGTCGATATTGACTCGTTCAAATCCTACAATGACAACTACGGTCATCAGGCAGGAGATGAAGCGCTGCGCAGGGTCGCTGCCGAGCTCTCGCGCGCAGTGCGCCGGCAGGTCGACTTCCTTGCCCGCTACGGCGGAGAGGAGTTCGTAGTGGTGCTGCCTAACACCACCGCGAAAGGTGCGACTCGCGTAGCCGAAAAACTGCGCTCTTCGGTGCAGGCACTCCACATCCCGCATGCCTATTCGGGCGTCGCTTCGGTTCTCACAATAAGCATCGGGGTGGCCTCCGAGCAGCCGAACGAGCTGGGACCCATCGGCCACCTGGTCGACTCTGCAGACCGCGCACTGTACCGGGCAAAACAGCGTGGCAAGAACTGCGTCGCGTCCCTGTAACGAACCTCCGGTCCCCTGCAGACCTGCCCGTCACTGAGCGCAGCTTGACTTCGAACTGAAAGGAAAGCACATTATGTGCATGCCGAACGTTCAGTTTAAGAACCTTGATGCTTCCGCGGCGTTTGGAAAACTGCGGGAGCACAGAACCCCCCGGAAACTCAAGGAACTTCTCACCGCGGACCGCATAGAAAAATGCGAGGTCGACGCTACGGGCGGCCTGCGCTACAACTACGCAGCCAAGCAGGTCGACGACGAGGTGCTGGATCTCCTGCAGGATCTCGCCGACGAACAGCAGGTTATCGACAAATACAAAATGGTCGCAAACGGAAAGGTGATGAACACGGGCGAGAGGCGAATGGTGCTCCACCACCTGGTTCGCGGTCAGGTCGACGGCTCGGTGGTGAATGAAGGGAGGAATCTGCGCGAGTTCTATCAGGAGCAGCAGGGTCGTGTTAACAAGTTTGCCGCGAAAATTCACTCGGGAGAAATCCGCGGGTCTACGGGCCAGCTGTTCGATACCGTTGTTCAGGTCGGGATCGGCGGATCCGACCTGGGTCCTCGCGCGCTCTATCTTGCCCTTCAGAACTTTCAGGGGAGAGAGACAAACGGGTCGACGCGCCGCCCGAGGCTCCAGGCCTACTTCATATCAAATGTCGACCCGGACGACGCGGCCGAAGTCCTGAGCCGGATCAACCTCGAATCAACGCTTTTCATCCTTGTTTCGAAGAGCGGTACGACGCTCGAAACTCTTACCAACGAGGCTTTCGTTGTCGATTCGATAAAGAAGAGCGGCATTCCAGGGCTCCAGCCCAAGAAGCACATCGTCTGCGTCACCTCCGAGACCAGTCCGCTTGCCAGGCCAGGCGAGTATCTCGATGCGTTTTATATCGACGATTTCATCGGCGGACGCTATTCGGGCTCCAGCGCGGTCGGAGGAACCGTTCTCACGCTTGCCTTCGGCAAGGAGTACTTCACGCAGTTTCTGGAGGGTGCGCATCAGGCGGATATCGCCTCGCTCGAACCGGACATCCGCAGGAATGCAAGTCTCCTCGACGCCATGATCGGAATCTACGAACGCAACATTCTCGGTTATCCCTACACGGCCGTGCTTCCCTACAGCCAGGCGCTCTCACGCTTTCCCGCGCATCTGCAGCAGCTCGACATGGAAAGCAACGGAAAACGGGTCAATCGAGAGGCGAAGCCGATTAACTATTCGACCGGACCGGTCGTATTCGGTGAACCGGGGACCAACGGCCAGCACAGTTTCTACCAGCTCCTTCATCAGGGCACCGATATCGTTCCGCTGCAGTTCATAGGCTTTCACGAATCACAACTGGGCGTCGACCTCAGTTTCGACGGCTCAACGAGCCAGGCAAAGCTCAACGCGAATCTAGCGGCGCAGATAGTCGCGTTTGCGCACGGCAGTGAAAACAGCGATCCGAACAAAACCTTCCCGGGGGAACGGCCGTCGAGCCTGCTCTACGGCAGGAAGCTGACTCCCGGCGCGCTCGGCGCGCTGCTCGCGCATTTCGAGAACAAGGTGATGTTTCAGGGCTTCGTCTGGAATATCAACAGCTTTGACCAGGAAGGCGTTCAGCTCGGTAAGACGCTCACCAAGCAGGTGCTTGGAAGCGGAGAGATCACCCCCGAGCTCGCCGCTCTCGCAGGAAAGCTCAGTATTACCCGCTGAGCCGTCCGCCCGGCTGCCGGCGGCCCGATCAAAAAAAAGGCGAGCACCCTTACCGGCGCTCGCCTTTTTTGTTGTCGTAACATTGAAAGTCCAACCGGGCCTCACATCCCCGACAAAACCTTAGCAGCCGCCGCGCCCTCCGGAGAGCCGGGTATAAGGTCGCGGGCCTTCGTCAGTGCCGCCTTTGCGTTTGCGGCGTCGGAGAGCCCGCGATAGGCGAGGCCCTGAAGCAGATAACCAGTCTGGAGATCGCTTCCCGATGCTGCGCCGCCGCCAAGATAGGGCACGAGCAGATCGAGCGCATCTTTGTACGCAAAAGTCTGAACATAGAGCTGCGCGAGCGTGAGCACCTGTGCGGAGTAGTAGTCCTTTGCGGGATCGGGTTTGTAGGAGGTCAGATAGTTTATCGCATTGCGCGTATCGTTCTTGAGCGACGCCGCGTAACCCATGTAGAACCGGGCTTCCGGCGCCATGCTCGAATCGGCATTGTCGTAGGCGTCCTTGAAACGGTAGAACGCTTCGTTGTAGCTGCCCTGCTTCAGCAGTGTGAGCCCCTGCTTGATCAACTCGTCGGAATTGTCGCCTCCGGCCCAGACGGTCTGCGGTCCGGACTGCGCTTCGGCGGCGCGCACGCCTCCAACTGACGTTGAACCATGGCTTTCACTTCCCTTTGTCAGGGCCTCGATTCTGTTCGTCAGGATGCTGCCCAGCCCGGCCGAGCTGTTGGTGGCGTTTGCACGCACAAGAGCCGCCATCTGATAGGTACCGGGACGAGACAACTTGATCGTCACCGACCCGTTGGAAAGCTCGGCGTAGGCTCCGGCTCCCAGCTTGATCATTCCATTGGACGGAATGTTGTCGCCGATGGAGAGGTCGTACCAGCTTCCATTTTGCTGAAGGTTTACGGTGCCCTGAACGTAGTCTGCGGTGAAACTCTGCGCACCCGCAAAAGCCGCTGCTGCGATAATAAGCATGACGGCAAAAGTTCTTACTCTCATTGTTCCTGCTCCTACCGCCGGTCGCTCGCCGGCACAAATGCAAGACTGCCCTTTGATATCAATATAACACTTCGGACCACACCACACCATTATCTGCGGTTGCGCGCAAACCACTCTACCGCGTAATCGACGGCGGCCCGCTGCCTGAAAAGGTAACATCTGGCGAATCCGGCCTGACCGGTACGCACAATTCGTTCATTATTTCGACAGAAGTCCCGGCCCAGGTCAAGGAAATCATCGGAATCGATGTTGATATCCCAATATTTCTTCCACCGTCTGTGACCGTTCACCAGAATCGGCGCCATTCTGGAGAGCTCTTCCCTGGTGCGATATCGGGCACGATGCTCGGCGAGGTGAAACGAGGTGTTCCGATCGAAGTCCACGCCGAGAAGCAGCACCATGCCGTCCATTTCATAGACACGCGACAGGGGGGTACCCTCTCCAATTCCGTAATCGAGAGGGTGATCCGCGACGATATCGACGCTGCTCTCACCCCAGGCCGCGAAAGAGAAATGCGGATGCGAAGACCGGATTACGTCGGGCATGGTTCGAAAGAGCTCCGGGATCCTGCCCATTCCCCGCGATGGCGTCGCCTCCGGATCGAACGGCGGCATGGATTTTCGGATGGGAGTCCACCACGATTTCGGCACGGAGGGGTTCTCCCACTGCGCCGGGTCGGACAGGTGGCCGGTGTGTGTAGGCATCACAATATTGCCGAACGGCCGGATCACCTCCATCAGCGCGTGAATTACGGTGATCTCTCCACCGCAAACCCACCCCAGCGCGCTGAGGCTCGAGTGCACAACCACCGTTGCGCCCGCCTCGAGCCCCAGAGCACGAAGGTCACCGACAAGAACATCGTGCGTTACCGGCGCTTCGGGATTCCGATGGATGACTTCGGCCTCGCCCATCCAAACCTCCCTGTGCAATTTTAGCACGACTGAGGGAATGCACCCAGTCGGCAGCTGGTGCGGTCTTGAGAGCGAGATCGCGGTGCGTGGAGGTTCTAAAGGTCAAGGCTGCGCCGCCTCAGGCGGCGCATCGAGAGCGGGGTACTGAGACCCTCTCAGGAAGCTTTGCGGGTGGAGAGCTTGAAGAGAAGGTAGAGCGGGCAGATACCGACTATCGCGGTAACGGCGAAGATGACGGCGACGATGCCGAGGATGATCGCTGCGGCGCCGCTGAGCTGGCCGGCCAGCAGGAGCACGAGAATGGCAACGGCGATAACGCCTCGAATAATCCTGTCTGCAAGACCCATATTCCGGTTCATGATTCCTCCTGATGTTCGAATCACATGAGAGAAAAGATTTTAATATATGATAAATAATATATAAGATTAAGTCAATATAATTGGGGTATAAAGAAGCGTGTTGATCGATCAGTCGTCAACGGGCTTCTCCAGATGATCGGAGAACCACGTCGCTATTTCCGCGTATGCTTCGACCTTGTTCAACTCGTGCAGCATCTCGTGCCGGCAGTCGGGGTAGAGCTTTACCGTAACGTCGGTGAGGCCGCTTCTGCGATAGCTCCTGGCAGTCTGCTGCGGACCACGTCCGAAGTTGCCGACAGGATCATCTTCGCCGGACAGGAGGAGGACTGGAAGAGTCTTCGGAATCGCCTCCACACTCTCCTTCTGGAAGATTTTCTTGATGCCGGTAAAGAAATCCAGGAAAAAACCGGCCGTGAAGACCGCCCCGCAGTAGGGGTCCGCGATATAGTTGGCAACTTCCCGGTCGTCTCGAGAAAGCCAGTCGAACTTGGTGGAAGTTGGTCTGAACCTGCGGTTGTAGCTGCCGAACGTCATGCGGTCCAGCCGGAAGCTCTGGGATTTCGCCCCTTTGGAGGCGATCTGCCGTTTCGCGAGCCAGATACCGACATTGAGTGCCGGTCCGGGATTCGCAATCGTTCCCAGGAGAGCACATCCTGCGAGCTCCTCTCCCCAGGTGGCGATGTAGTCTCTCGCAAGCACGCTCCCCATGCTCTGACCCAGAAGGAAAAGCGGCAGCCCGGGGTGTTCGGACACGGCTATGTGCGAGAGCTGATGTATGTCGTTCAGAACCGTGTACCATCCGTCGTGGTCGGCGAAATATCCCGCTGTGTTGAGCGTCCCCGCAGTATCTCCGTGCCCGCGGTGATCGTCGGCGTAGACGACGAAGCCGGATTCGACCAGAAAGCGGGCGAAATGAGTGTACCGTTTCCGGTGCTCAGCCATGCCATGAAGGAGCTGTACCACCGCGCGGGGCTCAACGCCGTATTCCGAAAACCACTCGGTGGCGTATATCTCCTTTCCGTCCTTCGTCCTGTATGTGAATTCTCGCGAGTCCGTACGCGTTTCCCCCTTGGAGCTATTATATCTCCCAGGACAAATTATGCAAAACCCAAAATTTGCGGCTGATACCCTTCCTCTTGATTCTGATGCCCAAAATGCATATGGTGAAATAAAGTTCCGCCTTTACAGAGATTCACCCAAAAGGAGACACGTTATGAACAGAGTCTTCAACTTCTATGCCGGGCCATCCACCCTGCCGCTGCCTGTTCTCGAAAGGATTCGGGACGAGATTGTTGATTTCCGCGGCCACGGACTTTCGATCATCGAAACCAGCCACCGCAGCTCGGAATACGAGGAAATCCACAACGGGACAATCGCGAACCTTCGTGAGCTTCTCAGGATTCCCGATGACTTCGAGGTGCTTTTTCTCGGCGGCGGAGCCACCTTCCAGTTCGGAATGGTGCCGCTCAACTTCCTCGACAGCTCGAGCAGCTGCGATTTCGTGGTGAGCGGCTCGTGGGCCAAGAAGGCCATGGCGGATGCGAAAAAGGTCGGCAAGGTGAACGTGGTCTTCGACGGTGCCGCAGACAAGTTCACCACGCTGCCGGACCCCAAGAGCGTGAAACCTTCCCAGGGTTCCCGCTACCTGCACATCACCTCCAATGAGACAATCGGCGGGGTCCAATGGCAGGAGTTTCCGGATACGGGATCGGTTCCGCTGATCGCAGACATGTCCAGCGACATCCTGAGCCGGCCGGTCGACATGTCGAAGTTCGCGCTGGTCTATGCGGGAGCGCAGAAGAATCTCGGTCCCGCGGGGATGACTGTCGTAATAATCCGAAAAGAGCTTGTTGAAAAATGCAATCCGGACCTCACTGCCTACCTGAGCTACAAGACGCACGCGGTGGGCAATTCGCTCTACAACACGCCGCCGGTGTTCTCAATCTACGCGTCGGGACTGGTGCTCGAATGGATCAAGGAGCAGGGTGGCCTCGCGGCAGTCACTCAGCGTAACCGCGCGAAGGCATCCGCGCTCTACGATGCGATCGACGGCAGCGACGGCTTCTACCGGTGTCCGGTCGACAGGAGCGTCCGCTCAATGATGAACGTCGTGTTCCGGTTGAAGAGTGAAGAGCTCGAAAAGACCTTCCTCGAAGAGGCCGGAGCCAGGGGAATGCTCGGTCTGCCGGGACATCGAAGCGTCGGCGGATGTCGCGCCTCCCTCTACAACGCAATGCCGATCGACGGAGCCAAAGCTCTCGCCGAGCTCATGAAGGATTTTGCCCGCCGCCACGGCTGAGCGTCGCATTCACGCCGCCGGCGGAACGATCTTTCCGTCGGCGACCAGTTTCATTACCGCCTCCCGGATCGCCTCGAAAGAGGAGTGGCGCGGGGAAAAACCGAGCAGGCTCCGCGCCTTTTCCATCCCCGCGTTGGGAGAACGTGCGATATGGTCCCAGGTTGCCAGAACGTCCTCCTCCGAGAGTCCCTTGGTCCACACTTCGTCGGGACTCCTAAACTGGAGATCGGCTTCTCGGCCAAACCAGCGCGCAACCTCGACAGCGTAACCTCGGAGAGTCACCGCGGCCTCCGAAACCGCGTGGAAATCCTCACCGGTCGAAACCGACCAGCGTTCCATCGCACGCTGAAAAAGTGCCGCCACATCATCCGCGTGCACATGGTGAAGCGTCTCGAAACCCAGCGTGGGCAGCGCCAGCCGCTCGCCGCGGGCGAGGCGCTGGAAAATGTCGATGTTCAGGTTAGCCGCCGGATTGATGGGAACCCATCCCGGACCGACAATGTGGCCGGGATGTATCACCGTTGCGGGAAGTCCTGTCCGCCGCGCCTCCGCCATCAGATAGCGCGTGATCTCGAGCTTGTTCACGCCGTACTCGCCGAAGGGCTCGAGTGACTCCTCCTCAGCGGTGGGTACCGTCGTGCTCGGGCCGTGTATCCAGATTGTTCCGCACATCAGAAGGTGCTGCACCCGGCCACGGAGCGCTTCGACCAGCTGCTCCGCGCTCGAACGGTTGAAACAGATCATGTCGATTACTACGTCCGGATTTTCGCGCGCAATCGCAGGCGCGAACGTGCCCTCCTGGTCTCCCGACTCCCTGTCCCGGGCGATCATCCGCACGTTTTCCCACGCGGGATGCGGCGTATAGGGCAATCGGCGGTTGCGTGACACACAGACAACCTGGTGCCCCGCCGCAACCAGCCTCGGTATCAGGTAGGTGCCGACGTGTCCTGTTCCTCCGATAACAACTATTTTCATGACGTCCTCCCTGTTGGTGACTAGAGTCCCATCGTCGAATTGTGCAGGTAGCTTACTATCGTAACAATGAGGTAGAGCCCGAGCAGTACGGCGCCGAACGGACGCTTCATCCTGTCGCGGGAGGCCGCGATCCCGATACGGAACACGACGAGTACAAGCAGCATGATCGGAAACAGCAGATAGTAGAAGTTTGGATGAACTGCCAGGCCTCCGGAAGTGACCGAAGCTGCCGATCCCACCACAAAGAGCACGTTGAGTATGTCCGCCCCTATGATGTTGCCCACCGCGAGGTCTCCGTGTCCCTTGCGCGCCGAGGTGATGGCGGTTACGAGCTCCGGAAGCGATGTGCCGAAAGCGACCAGGGTGGCGCCGATCACGCTTTCGGGAATCCGCAATCGCAACGCGACCTCACGCACGGCGGGAATCAGGATCTCCGACGCTCCCACCACCAGCAGAATCCCGACGACGAGAAGCGCGCCGGCAACCGCAGCACCGTGCTGCTTTGCCCCGGATGCCGTCTCCGGCGTCTCGACTGCCGTGATGCCCTTTCGGGCCCACCGGATCGAAATAACTATGTAGGCAATAAGGATGAGCAGAAAGATCCATCCTGCGAATTGCGGGATGCGGCCGCCCTTGGAGAAAAGCGTCGAAGGATCGGCGAAGAGGACGCTGACCGCCACGAGCAATACTGCGCTGCCGAGCTGGATCCAGCCCTGTCTGTTCACAACCTTCGGATTGAGCGCGAGCGGCGCAATGAGAGTTGCGATGCCGAGAATCAGACCGGTGTCGCATATGATCGAACCTACCGCATTTCCCAGCGCGAGGCCCGGCGTGCCTGCGAGCGCGGCGACAACCGAAACGGCGGTCTCCGGAAGCGTCGTCCCCAGGCTTACCACCGTCGCCCCTATAAGCATCTTGGGCACGCCCCATCTGGAGGAAAGGAGAACCGCCTCGTCGACGAGCAGATCCGCTCCCTTTGCCAGAACCGCGATCGAAACAACTATGATTCCGAGCAGGGCAACGAGCGGGAGTTCCTGCATGAGCCCGGTAAGATGCGCTTCAATCATAAGGGTAGTGCATTCTACACGCCTCTGTTCCCTCGCGCAACGCACTTTCCGCTCAGGCACCGGCGACGGACCCAATCAGGTTTGCAAATTTGATAATTCCCGTCTAATATAGCGTAATAGGGTGGACCGATGGGAAAAAGTGAACAGACGGTTACTATGGGAGAACGCGTAGTCGCGCTTCCGCGCGGCGGATTTCTCGTGCGGACCTCGGAAGGCCAGATCCAATTCGGCTCGCCGCCGGAGACGATAAAGGACACGATGGTCATGCCGGACGGGACGCCTCAGATCTTCGTGCTGCCGTTCGATCACTTCGACCCGAAAGTAGGCATCAGCATGGCCGAAATCGAGTTTCCCACCTACTACAATTTCTTCCTGAAGAAACGGAAGGTTGTCGTCTATGTCCATCCAGATCACGTGGAAAACCTCAAGACGGTCTTCAAGGAGGCCTTCCTCGGTCCAGACCGGGTCGACGTAAGCGCAGAAGTCGAAAAGATCGAGGGATACTATATTCCAAACATCAAAGCAGAAATGGAGTTCTTCCGGAACGGCATGAGCGTGGAAGACGTGGTCGACATCAGGGAAATCGACGACCGCGGGATTACGCTGGGAAGCGTGCGGATTGTACCGACCGAAGAACACGGCTTCGACGTCTTCGAAGACGGAAAGCTCATTGCCGAGGTATCCGGTTCGATGAAGTCGCAGGCGATGTACGATCTCGGCAAGACCCTCAACGAGCCGTTCATCCCCCCGGAGTTCGGGATTACCTGTCTTGGTCCGTCGCACGGATTCGACTGCACGCAGAATACCTCCGGATTCATAATCTGGCTGAACAAAATGGGGATCATGGTCGATCCGCCGGTGAACATCACCGCGTGGCTGCGCGATTCCAACGTAAATCCGAAACTGATCGATACCGTCATCCTGACGCATTGCCATGCGGACCACGACGCGGGGACCTTTCAGAAAATTCTCGAAGAGACCAAAATTGCCGTCCATACCACGCCGACGGTCATGAAGAGCTTTCTCACCAAATACTCGACGCTCACCCGTATTCCGGCAAGCACCCTCATGACCATGTTCGATTTCCGGCCCGTGAAGATGAATGTTCAGTACAACATCCACGGCGGACTGTTCAACTTCTACTACTCGGTTCATTCGATCCCGACAATGGGATTCTACTTTCTCTACCGGGACAAGACCTTCCTCTATTCATCCGACCACATGGCGGACCCCGAAGTGCTCAGCGACCTTCATCGCAAGGGCACGATCCCGAAGGAACGCCTGGACTTCCTTCTGAAAGTACCGTGGGAGATGGACATCATCTACCACGAGGCGGGAATTCCGCCGCTGCATACGCCGGTTAAATTTCTGAATTCATTACCAGCGGAGACTCAGAAAAAGATAACGGTCTATCACATCGCAGAGAAGGACTTTCCGGAAAGGACGCATCTCACCCTTGCAAAGTTCGGCATCGGAAACACCGTCTATCCCAGGTTCCGGAAACATCTCCACGAGGAGGCATTCCACATCCTCGACGTCTTCTCGCGGATCGAGCTGTTCGCGGATCTTCCGTTCAAGAAGAGCAAGTATCTGCTGCTGAACGTGAAGGCCGAGTACTTCGATCGCGGCGACTACATAATCCGCAAGGATACGCAGGGCGACAAGTTCTACGTGATCGTCTCGGGAAACGTGTCGATAAGCGGGGTCGAGGACATCACCGACAAAGTCTACGGCACCTACGAGTACTTCGGCGAAGCGTCTCTCGTCCTCGGCACGCGCCGCGGTGCCGATGTCATCGCGGCAACGAAGGTGCAGGCCTACTCACTGGACAAACAGTCGTTCCTGCGGCTCATCCAGGATACGCCGATCGAGGACAACATCCGCCGCATCGCGAAAATGCGAACCGGCGAGACCTGGACGGTGATCAAGTCGAACCATTACTTCAAGGATCTCACCAGCGCACAGATAACCGGGCTCGAGCTGATTCTCTCACCGACCGATGCGAAGGCAGGCGATGTTCTGCTCAAGCCCGGCAAGGCGGCGGAATACCTCTACATTATGATCGACGGCGAGGTTCAGAAGCGGGTCGATCATGATGAGCCGACCTACGCGGCACGAGGCGACATCCTCGGAGATGTCCTCAACATCCGCGAAGGCAACCCGTGCCGGCACGAGTACCGGGTCCGCAGGAACAGCCGGCTCTACCGAACGCATGTTTCCGACTTCATGCACTTTCTCGACGAGAACCCGGGAGTCTATATGGCGATGCTCTTCGCCGGACGGTAGTTCAACTGGCCGCCGCGCCCTCCTGGGCGAAAAAGGCACGCACATCCTTCAGCAGCAGTCCCGGGATAACGCACACGCCGATTGCGAGAAACGCGCCCGAGATGACGGCCGGCAGGGGCAGAAGCTCACCGAGAAGCCCTCCGACTGCCATGCCGACCGGCGTCAGTCCCTGCGAGATCGTATCGAGAAGGCCCATCACCTTGCCGCGCAGCTGTGCGGGGACGGTCAGCTGCAGCATCGAGTGCAGAATCACATTGACCAGCGCATTGAAGAAGCCGCCGACCGCCAGGAACAGCAGCATCGGAGTAAGCTCGCCGAACTGAGGAAAGATCCCGAAGGCGGCCACAAAGACGCATACGCCTGCGCTGAAAACGGCCATTCTTTTCGACGCCGGAATGTGGACCACGGCGGTGAAGGCCATCCCCAGAAGCATGCCGCCGGTCAGCACCGCCATTGCGATCCCGTAGGACGCGGGTCCCAGTCCTGCCGTGCGCTGGAACAGTGGAAGAATGAGAACAATCCCGATCATCGCAAAGAAGTTGACTACCCCGGCAGCGATCATCAGAAACCGCAGGCCGCGCGTGCGCCATACGTACTGAAGACCTTCACGCGTGTCGTGGAGGAACTTTTTGCGGGGCTCGCCGGCCGCGTGGTCGACTCTCGGAACTCGAACGAAGAGCTCGGTCACGGACGAAAACAGATACGAAAGCCCGTTGGCGAGAAACATGACCGGAGCGCCGAGCACCGCGTAAAGTGCGCCGCCGAGCCCGTTTCCGAGGATTCCCGACCCCGCACGGATCATCTGGAAGAAGGAATTACCCTGGACGACGCGATCGCGGTGCACGATGTCGGGAACTGCCGAAAAGATGGCCGGATTGAACACCGAAGCGCAGACACCGATCAGCATTCCGGCGGCGAAGACCATCCATATCTGGAGCACGCCGGCCAGCGCTGCGACGCCTACGGCTACCACCGCGACGCCGCGCACACCGTCGGTAGCCACCATGAGCCACTTGCGATCGCTGCGATCAACCAATGTGCCGGCGAAGGGACCGAAAATTACCCGCGGAAGCATCGATGCTGCCATCAGCGTACCCATGAGCGCGGTCGATCCGGTTACGGCGAGGATCCAGAATCCAAGGGCAATTTCGTAGATTACGTCTCCGACCGACGATACCAGCTGCCCTTGCCAGAGCAGGGCGAAATTCCGCGTCCAGAGACGCGGGCGGACTGCTTCGATCGGCTCGGCAGGTCCGACGGGCTTCGCGGATTCCGACAGTTCAGTTTGCACAGCCATGAATTCCTCCGACGTGAGTGCATCGTTGTTATTTTATCAAACTTGCGTCGGAGAATAATTAATAATTTTAAGCTAGTCAAGTCAAATAGGTTAATTTGTCAACATTTCATCTTCATTAAGTGAAGGGGCTGGGCACAAGCGCACGATCACGGCGCTGCGCCGCCGGCGCGACGGCGTTCCACCGGTCCGCCGGCACATCAGCGAACGAGCGCAGCGGTCTTAACCTCGAGCCACCTGGCTACCGGTTCATCCAGGTGCGGCGTGAGCCTTTCGCGCACGGTCGACTGGTAGTCGTTGACCCAGCGCAGCTCCTCATCGGACAGAAGCGACACGTCGATCAGCGCCGGCTCGAGGTGGCAGAGGGTGATGGTCTCGAGCCGATAGAAGCGACCGAAATCGGTCTCCTTGCCCTCCTGAACGAGTACCAGGTTCTCGATGCGGATACCGTGCAGCCCTTCACGATAGAGGCCCGGTTCGTTCGAGGTGTACATTCCGGGCTCCAGTGCGACCGGGTCGGCCTGGGAGCCGAAGCGCTGCGGCCCCTCGTGGACGTTGAGAAAGAATCCGACGCCATGCCCCGTCCCGTGGCCGTAATTCGCACCGTGTCTCCACATCACCTCGCGGGCCACTGAGTCGAGCTGCGGACCGGTTGTTCCCTCGGGAAATTCGATTGTGGCGAGTGCGATGTGGGCCTTGAGCACGACGGTATAGTCCCGCACCGCGCCGGCCGACGGCCGGCCGATTGCCGCGACGCGGGTGATGTCGGTGGTCCCGTCGAGGTACTGCGCGCCTGAGTCCAGGAGCAGAAGCCCGTCGGGACGGATCGGCACGTCCGATTCCTCGTCGGCGCTGTAGTGGACGATAGCACCGTGGGCGCCGAATCCCGCGATGGTAGCGAAGCTTTCGCCGACGAAATGCTCCCCCCGGCTGCGGAGCTCGCGCAGCTTTCGCGCGGCCGAAAGCTCCGTGGGCTCCTCCTGTCCCTCGCCCTCTTCGAGCCAGTGGAAAAAGTTCTCCAAGGCAACACCATCCTTCACCATAGTCGACCGCAGCAGCTTCTGCTCGGTCTCGTTCTTGCATGCCTTCATGCGCGCGACCTGGCTCACGCCCTCGACCGTCCGCACAGCGGCAGGAATCGCCTTGTAAAGGCCATAGGAGGTCTTCTCCGGGGAGTAGGCGAGCACCGTCCCCGCCTCGAGCCCGCGAAGATAGGCGGCGATTTCATCATAGCGGCGAAGTTCGATGCCGTCGGCGGCGAGTGCCCGGCCAACCGTATCGGATATTTTTCGCGGGTCCATAAAGAGCAGCGCCTTGTCGGCGGTAATCACCGCGTATCCGGTCGCCACCGGATTGTAGTCGACGTCGGTCCCACGGATGTTGAAGAGCCAGGCCAGGTCGTCGAGCGCCGTTACGAGCGTTACGCCGACGCGCTTGCCGGCCATGCTGCTGCGAAGCTCCTCCAGCTTGTCCTTCCGTCCACGGCCGCAAAAACGTTCCTCGTGAAGAAAGATCGGATCGTCCGGCACGGCCGGACGGTCCTTCCACAGATTTCCCATCGGATCGATTCCCGTGTGAAGGGTCAACCCGTTATCGTGGCAGGCAGCGTCGAGACGCCGGTAGAGCGCCACCGAGGTTACATTCTCGTCCACCGCGAGAACCTCGCCGGGCGAAAGATCCGACGCCGTCCATTCAGCATAGCCCGGAACGCCCGGCAGGCCGTCACGAAAAAGCGTGATCGTCGTGCCCGCGAGAGCTTCGGCAGCCTCGAGATAGTAGCGGGAATCGGTCCACAACCCGGCGCTCTTCTGCGTGATCACGACGACCCCTGCCGACCCGCCAAAGCCGGAGATCCAGGTCCGAGTCCTGAAGTGATCGGGAACGTACTCACTCTGATGCGGGTCTACATCGGCAAAGATGAACGCGTGGACACCCGCTCGCTTCATCGCCTTCCGAACCCCTTCCACCCGGTCGTCTACTTTCACGTGGCTCCTCCTGCGCGAGAGTGTCGCCCGAAGCTCGCCGCGTGTCAACTTCGCCCCTGGGTGATGCGGCCGTTCCCGCTGACCCAGCGCTCCCGCCCGTTCGCCGGCGGCGGTGTCAATTTGACACATACCCGGAACAAACGCTGTCGCAAATCGATTCATTTCGACGCGAAGAGAGACGGGAGCGGCACATCGGGCAACGGAGGTCTGATCACGCAGATATATACATCGTAAAGAATTATATCAGACGAACAAACTTGGCACGGTTGATGCATATATATCTACAGTGGTGCCGCCGAGCGGCGCCCAATACCGACATTCATATCACAGTACAGGAGGTGCACTATGGACCTTGTACAGTGGCGAAACGGATCGATGATGGACCCGATCCGTGAAATGGAACGGCTGCAGGATGAGATCAACGATCTCTTCTCCCTCGATCGCTATCCGGGCAGCTCGGGGCTGTTCGACCGAACCGTCTCGCCGGCACTCGACGTTGTGGAGCGGGATGAGGAGTTCGTGGTGACCTGCGATCTTCCCGGTGTGGACCTGAAGGACCTCGACATTTCGGTGTCCGAGAATGTTCTCACCATCAAGGGAGAGAAGCACGACGACAAAGCTCAGAAGGACCGAAAGGTCTACCGGAAGGAGACCTGGGAGGGTGGATTCCAGCGCACGCTTTCGATGCCGAAATCCATCGATTCAGCGCGCACGTCGGCGTCGCTCAAGAACGGCGTCCTGACCATCACCCTTCCGAAACGGGAAGAGGTTCGTCCGCGCCAGATCTCGGTGAAGGTTCAGTAATCGACGGGAGACAGGGGGTTTTACCATGGCAACGAAAGAACTTGAAACAAAACGACGATATGTCCGTCCTCTCGGTTCAATATCCGAGGAGAACGATTTGGTTCGCCTGCGGCTCGAAATGCCGGGCGTAACGAAAGAGGGCCTGAGTGTCCACGTGGAAGGCGATCAGCTCCTGATCGAGGGCGCGCGGAAACCGGCCGACGAGAAGGGAAGCTACCTCCTCCGGGAGCGGGTCGACTGCGACTTCAGGCAGAGCTACACCCTCGACGAAACGGTTGACCGCAACAAGATCGAGGCGGAGCTCGCAAACGGCATCCTCGTGGTCACCCTGCACCTCAAAGACGAGGTGAAGCCGCGCCGGATCGAGGTAAAGGCCGAATAATCCGCGCCGGCGTTCTAGACAAAATAATCGATACCACGCCAGTTCCACGCCGGTAAGTCCGGCGTGGATGGTTTTTAGGAGCCAGCACTATGTCACGAATAATTGGAATAGACCTGGGAACTACCAATTCCTGCGTCGCAATCATGGAAGGAAACGATCCGGTCGTTATCCAGAACGCGGAAGGTTCGCGGACGACGCCGTCGGTGGTGGCCTTCACCGCGAAGGGCGAACGCCTTGTGGGCCAGCCGGCACGCAACCAGATGATCACCAACCCGGAAAACACCGTCTATTCGGTGAAGCGCTTCATGGGCCGCCGCTTCGGCGAGGTCGCCGCCGAGATCAAGATGGTCCCCTACCGGGTAACGAACGGGTCGAACAACGACGTCCGGATCGAGATCAACGGCAAACCCTACTCGCCGCCTGAGGTGTCGGCCGCCATTCTTCAGAAGATGAAGCAGACGGCGGAGGACTATCTCGGCGAGCCGGTGAGTGAGGCGGTAGTCACGGTGCCTGCCTATTTCAACGACGCGCAGCGGCAGGCGACCAAGGATGCCGGCAGGATCGCCGGCCTCGATGTAAAGCGCATCGTCAATGAGCCGACCGCCGCGGCCCTTGCCTATGGTTTTGGAAAGAAGGGCGCGGAGCAGAAAATCGCCGTCTACGACCTTGGGGGCGGCACCTTCGATATTTCGATCCTCGAGATCGGCGATAATGTCTTCGAGGTGAAATCGACCAACGGTGATACCCACCTCGGAGGAGACAACTTCGATCAGCGGATCATCGACTGGCTGACCGGGAGCTTCAAGAACGACTCCGGGATCGATCTGGCCAATGACCGGATGGCGCTTCAGCGGCTGCGGGATGCCGCCGAACGGGCGAAGATCGAGCTTTCCAGCTCGCAGACCACGGAGATAAACCTCCCGTTCATTACGGCCGACTCCTCGGGCCCGAAGCACCTGCAGTACACGCTTACCCGGGCGAAGTTCGAGCAGCTTGTGTCGGACCTTATCGAGAAGACCCGGCAGCCCTGCGTGAATGCGCTCAAGGACGCCGGTCTTTCGGCAGCCGACGTCGATGAGGTGATCCTCGTCGGCGGATCCACCCGCATTCCGGCGGTACAGAAGCTGGTGAAAGAGCTTTTCGGCAAAGAGCCTCACAAGGGCGTCAACCCGGACGAGGTGGTAGCCGTGGGCGCGGCCATTCAGGGCGGGGTTCTCAAAGGAAACGTCACCGACGTTCTCCTGCTCGATGTGACCCCGCTGTCACTCGGCATCGAGACGCTCGGCGGGGTATTTACGAAGCTTATCGAGCGCAACACCACCATCCCGACGAGAAAGAGCCAGGTCTTTTCCACCGCGGCGGACAATCAGACCTCGGTCACCGTCCACGTGCTCCAGGGCGAGCGCGGGATGGCCACTCAGAACCGGACACTCGGAAGGTTCGAGCTCGTCGGCATTCCTCCCGCCCCTCGCGGTGTGCCGCAGATAGAGGTCTCCTTCGACATCGACGCGAACGGCATCGTGCACGTCGCGGCGAAGGACCTGGGAACCGGCAAAGAGCAGAAGATCCGGATTGAAGCGTCGTCGGGCCTCGACGAGAACGAAATCAAAAAGATGGTCCGCGAGGCGGAAGAGAATGCGCAGGAGGACCAGGCGGCCAAGGAGAAGGCCGAGGCCCGCAACGAGGCCGACTCGCTCATCTACGCAACCGAAAAGAGCCTCAAAGAGTACGGTTCGCGCCTGCCTGAGGAGGAAAGGAGCCGCATCGAGTCGGCTGTAACCGATCTGCGAAACGCCCTCGACGGGGGCGAAGCTGCGGCGATCCGCGCGAAGATGGAAACGCTTAACAGCGCCGCACAGGCAATAGGGCAGGCAATGTACCAGAACGCCGGCGGCGAAAGCGGCGGTAACGCGGACGGAGACGCGAACCGCGGCAACGCGGCGGGTGACGCCGGGTCCGAGCAGGTCGAGGACGCCGAATACGAGGTGGTCGACGAGGAGAAGTAGCCGCCCGAATCAGAGTGCGACCGGCAGCCCTCCGCATGGGGGTGTTGCCGGTCGCTTTTTGTTTACGTACATTTCTTCCTCGGTATGAACCCATTTATGAAGGAAGCAGTTGAAGAGGCACGGAGAGGCGTTGCTGCTGGAGACGGCGGCCCGTTCGGCGCAGTGGTCGTTTTCGAAGGCAGGATCATCGGACGCGGACACAATATGGTGGTTTCTGCGAGCGACCCGACCGCGCACGCTGAAATAGTCGCCATCAGGCAGGCGGCAAAAGCACTGGGACGGTTCGACCTTTCGGGATCGGAGCTCTACACCTCGTGTGAGCCCTGCCCGATGTGTCTTGCAGCAACCTACTGGGCACGCATCCCGGTGCTGTTCTACGGCTGCACGCGGCACGACGCAGCAGCTATCGGCTTCGACGACGCCGCCCTCTACAAATTCATGGAAGACAGCGCAGCCCGCACCGGCCTCGAAATGAGCTGCGTGGATCGGGACGCCTGCCTCTCGGCCTTCTCGCTCTGGCACAGCAAGCCGGACCGCATCACCTACTGATGAGGACCACCTACCTTCTGATAGGCGGAGGCCTCGCCTCCGCACGCGCGGTTGAATCGATCCGGCAGGCGGACAAACGGGGCAGGATCTGCCTTGTCGGACGCGAGCGGGAGCTCCCCTACGACCGGCCGCCGCTTTCGAAGGAGCTGCTTCGCGGCGAGCTGCGCGAGCGGGAAATCCGATGCAGGCCGAGGAGCTTTTATCTCCGGAACCGCGTGCGGCTTCTTCTCGGCAGGTCGGTCGAGCATCTCGACCTCCGCACCAGCCCCGGAACTGCGCGGCTTTCCGACGGCGCCGAAATCAGATTCGAGAAATGCCTCATCGCAACCGGGGCCGCGCCGCGACGGCTTCCGGTGCCGGGAAATGAGCTCGAAGGTATCCATCTGCTGCGAACGCTTGCAGACATGAGGTCGCTCTCGGCCGACGCAGCACGTGCAAGCAAAAGCGGCGTGAACGGCCGGACCGCCGTCGTGGTCGGCGCGGGCTTCATCGGCATGGAGGCTGCTGCCTCCCTCACCTCCCTCGGCTTCTCCGTGACGGTGATCGAGAAGCAGGAGCAGATCTGGCCCGGTTTTGCCGACAGGGAAACCGCAGAACACGTCGCGCGATTTCAGGAGTTCCACGGGATCACCATACATTTCGGAGAGACCGTGGCGGAGTTTCGTGCCGGCGCAGACGCTTCCCGCGTCGCGTCGGTGGTAACGGGATCCGGCAGGGAGCTTGCAGCCGCGCTTGTCTGCGTGGCCGTGGGTGTGACGCCCAACGTGAAACTCGCCGAAGAGGCGGGGCTCGAGGTGGCGGACGGGATCGTCGTGAACGACCGGCTCGAAGCGCGTCCGGTCCGGGCTGGGACTGCCGGAGCAGTCTTTGCTGCAGGCGACGTCGCCAGATATCCGGACCCCTACTTTTCCCGAAGCCGCAGGGTCGAGCACTACGGACAGGCGGAGTACACCGGTTTGCTGGCGGGCATGAACATGGCGGGGTCGCAGCGGCCCTACGACCTGCTCACCTACGTCTGGTCCGATCTTTTCGATATGCACATCGAGTTTGCCGGATGTCCCGGAATCGCCGACAGCCATCTTACGCGCGGGAAGGCGGAGGAGGGCAGGTTCGTGACGATCTACCTTTCAGGCGGACGCATCACCGCGTTTCTCGCGGTCAACTGGCCGGAATCCGACTTCGGGCCGTTGCGTTATCTGATCCAGCAGGGGACCGATCTCAGCGGACGGCACGGGCAGCTCGCGGACGGCTCCACGCCGCTCGCGACGCTGCTCGAGTGACCCGGCCGCAGCGAGCACCCCGCGGCGCGTTCTACTCTATACTGAATCTGTAGATCGTCCGGTGCCGATAGGCCTGGTTCGGACGCAGAATGCAGGATGGAAACTTCGGCCGGTTGACCGCATCCGGATAGTACTCCGTTTCGAGACACAGCGCATCGTGCTTGTGGAATACACGTCCGCCTGATCCCTCGACGCCCTCGAGCTTGTTGCCCGTGTAGAGCTGAATGGCAGGCATGGTGGTCAGCACATCCATCCGCCGGCCGCTTCCGCGATGCCTCACCGTGGCGGCTTCGCGCAGCGGTCCGGTCATGTCGCCGGTCTCCGCCCCCGGAGCCCGCGGCGCGGCGCCGGGCGAACCGATGACATAGCAGTGATCGTAGCCGCCCGGGACATGGTCGATGTCGCGGCCGATTTTTTTCGCAGCCTGAAAGTCCATCGCCGTTCCATCCACACGCAGCACGTCTCCCGTCGGGATGCTCGTCGCGTCGACCGGCAGATAGCGTTCGGCGGAAATCGAAAGCTCGTGATCGAGCACGGACCCGCTCGATGCACCGCCGAGATTCCAGTATGTGTGGTTGGTGAGGTTTACCGGTGTTGCCTTGTCGGTTGTGGCTGCGTATTCGAGGATGAGCTCGCCGTTTTCGTTCAGCGTGTAGGTCACCTCGACCTGCACTGTCCCGGGATAGTTCTCCTCACCGGCCGGGCTCCTGCGGCGAAAGACCACGCCGGCGTCGTCCGGATTTCCGAATGCTTCGGCCTGCCACATCTGCCTGTCAAAGCCCTTCACGCCGCCATGCAGGTGGTTCGGCCCGTCGTTGGTGGCGACCTGGTAGGTTCGACCGTCGAGCACGAAGCTGCCCTTCGCGATCCTGTTGGCGAAGCGGCCGACCGTGGCGCCGAAATAGGGATGGCGCTGGAGATACAGATCGATTCCGTCGAACCCGAGCGTGATCTCCGCGGCCCTGCCGTCCTTCGCGGGCGCCTTGCAGGAGAGCAGAATCGCTCCGTAGGTCATCACCTGGATCGACAGACCATGGCTGTTCTCGATTGTGAACCGGTCCACCGACTCACCGTCGGGCGTGTTCGCGAAATGATCTTTTCGTATCGTCATCTGTGGAGCTCTCCGCGATCAGATGACCTTGGGTCTCTGCAGGTACTCGTCGGAGTTCAACAGCATCTTGACATACTGAGCACGCTTGAACGTCCACTTGTCGGAAGTGGAGGCCGCGCTGAGCTTGCCGCGGAAGTCATCCATCTTCTTGTAACCCTTGCGGTCCATCCAGTCACCGATATCCGAGAGGATCTTTCCGATGACCGGAATATCGTTCAGGTATAGGGTGCTGACGCACTGAAATACATCGGCGCCCGCGAGCAGCACCTCGACTGCGTCAACGGCGGTGTGTATACCATTTGACGCGCAGATGCTTCCCTTGACCTGCCCGGAAAGCAGACCCGCAAAGCGGAGCGCCATGCGATGGTCGCCGCGGTTCGAAAGGTTGAA
The DNA here is from genome assembly GCA_964577375.1 of uncultured Spirochaetales bacterium. Lineage (GTDB taxonomy): Bacteria > Spirochaetota > Spirochaetia > DSM-27196 > DATKUC01 > DATKUC01. Next base: position 55,072 of record CAZNYW010000005.1, read on the forward strand.
GGGATAGTTTTCCGATTCCTTCTCGATGTCGAAACTGGGGTGAAACATGCGGTTGAAGAGCACGAAACCCTTCACTCCCGATTTGTCCATGCGCGAGATGACCTCGAGGGGGCTAGTGTAGAAGGCGCTCAGTTTTGCCGAGACGGGGATTTTCACCTTTGCCGCCACCTTCTTCATGATCTCGACCTGCGCGTCCTCGATCTCACGGCCCGAAAGCTTTGCATCCACGGGCAGCGCGAAGAAGTTGAGCTCGAGACCGTCGACGCCGGTCTCCTCGAGCTTTGCGGCCCAGTCCACCCAGGTCTCCTGGTTCACCGCGTTCAGGCTGGCGATGACCGGTATGCCGACCGCCTCCTTCGCCTTCCGGACCCACATGAGGTGCTCGTCCGGCCCGCCATGCTCGGTGTCGGGGAAGATGGACTGCATCTCGGCGTGCCAGTCGTCGTAGAGATGCATGTCCTCTTCCATCCGAAATTTCTGCATCTGGATCTGCTCTTCGAAGAGGGATTTGATGACAAAGGCGCCCGCCCCCGCATCCTCGATTCGTCGTATCTGGCCCATGTTGCCGGTATTGCTGCAGGCGCCAACAATGAGAGGATTCGAAAGGGTGAGCCCCATGTACTTGCTCGTCAGTTCTGCCATGCTCCGCTCCTTTACGGTCGGTTTGGTAGGATAGGTGTTGAAAATTACATAACCATCATACGAGCGCGCCGGAACAAAGTCAAATAGAAGATAGGCTTATGTCTCCGCTGGCGGTACGGAGGGAGAGGCCGTCCCGGCCGCCGTTGATGATCCCTTCCACGCGCTCCTTTTTCACGCGCTGGCTCTCGAGCGGGACCCCGGCCGTCACCGTGCCTGACGCGGTCGCAGCCGTCACCCGGAATGAGGCGCTTCCGGAGATCCTGACCCGGATATCGCCGCTCAGCGTGTTTGCCTTGATCTCGCCCTCCACCGCCTCGAGCGTCACGTCGCCGCTGCGGGTGAGGTAGCGCTGCGTGCCCTGCACTCCTTCGGCGCGGATGTCACCCGAAAGGCTGGTCACGCTGACGGCCGCCGCGATATCGGCGACCGAAACGTCACCGCTCGCCGTGCCGAGATTCAACCCGGTGCTCTTGGGCACCGTCACCTCGTAGTCCACCCGGATCCGGTCGAACGGGCTTGTGCGCTCGCGGGCCGCCGAAAGCACCAGGATCTCGGCCTGCCGGTCGAACCCTATCTTGATCTGTGAGAGGCTTGCCTCCGCCTGCGCCTGGCTGCCGCCCCACGCCGTGCAGATGGCCCGGACCCGTACAGTCGTGCCGTCGTCGCTGAGTACCCGGATATCACCCCACCGGTTCTTCAGCCGCAGCGTGGTGAAATCGGATTCGGGCGCCGTCGCCTCCTGCACGCACTCGACCTTCTCGTTTCCGAGCGCACGGTTTATCTCGGCGGCCAGGTTGAGATTGCCCAGGCCCGAGACCGCCTGCTCGACGCTCGACCGGATTGAACCGAGAGTCTCCTGAAGGGTCTTGTTGAGCTCGGTGAAATCGATGTCCGGGCCGCGCGAGAAAAGGCGGTTCCACCACTCGTCGGGACCGGATCCCGATTCGGAGCCGGCCACTCCGTTGCGGCCTTTTGCCTCTTCTTCCCGCGAGGCGCCGCCGGACCGTTCGGATTCCTCGATCACGTCGATGAGCGCTTCGGCCTCCTCGAGGGTGATCTTTCCGTCTTTCAGCATCTTGAGAATCATCGTTCGTTCTTCGTTCATCTCTCGCTCCTGCTGCGTGTTACTGAAGGTCCTTCAGCGCCTTGACGGCATCCTCGGGTGTGAGCTCGTTCTTCTCGAGGCTCTCCAGAATCTCCCGCCGCTGCCGCCCGACATCGTTGTTGCCGAAGCCCATGGCATTGATCACCCGGTCGAGCCTGCCGCGCACGGTGGGATAGGAGACGCCGAGCTCCCGTTCCACATCTTTGATGTTGCCCCGGCATTTCATGAAGGTCTCCACAAACTGGAGATGCTCGTCCGACAGGCTTGCCAGCCGGGACTGGGTAAAGCTTCCCTCTACCGACGTTCCGCAGCTCCTGCACCGGAGCCGCGTAATCTCGAAATCGCCTGCGCCGCAGGCAGGACATTTGCTGATGCGCCAATTCATACTGTACACCTCGATATCGCGTGTTGCGTTTTGTGCATCACCACCACGACAATAATAAATATTATAAATGGTTCACATTAATAAAATCAATAGTATTACGGACCTTCCTGTACGTTTTTTAGGAATCCCTTGATAGATTCGCCAAATTCTTGTATGATAAAGCGTTGCATCGGTCGCCCATGGTGGAATCACAGCATATGGAAGGAACATTCCAACACATCCTCGATCACCTGCCGCTGTATGAGCAGCAGATCGGCGATCTCATGGAGATCATCCTCGCGAACCTTGTGATGATATCCGAGATCCCCTCCCCCACCTTCGAGGAGGAACGGCGGATGGAGTTCCTCCTGGAGCGGTTCAGCGAATATCAGCTTCAGAACACGTCGACGGACGAGGTCGGCAACGCGCTCGGCATCCTGCCGGGAACCGACGGGGAGCGCAACATCCTGGTGGTCGCCCACATGGATACCGCCTTCTCCGAGAAGATCGACCACACCATCACCGTGCAGCCGGACTACGTCCTGGGAGCCGGCATCGGGGACAACAGCCTCGGCGTCGCTGCGGTCGCCACACTGCCTCTTGTTCTGCAGCAGCTCGGGCTGGAGCTGCGCTCCAACCTGGTGCTCATGGGCTCCTCACGCAGCCTCGGCAAAGGCAACATCGAGGGCATCCGTTTCTTCTTGAACAACAAGGAGCTCTTGATCTCATCCGGCGTCTGCCTGGAAGGAGTGCGGCTCGGCAGGCTCTCCTACTCTTCGCTGGGTGTCATCCGGGGCGAGATCAACTGCCGGGTGCCGGAGGAATACGACTGGTCGCGGTTCGGCGCAAGCGGCGCAATCGTCAATATAAACGATGTAATCAACAGAATCGTCGAGATCCCGATTCCCCGCCGCCCCCGGACAACGGTCGTCTTCAACTCGGTGCAGGCCGGGTCCTCCTCCAATGCCATTCCCACGCAGGGCAACCTTCACTTCGAGGTCCGCAGTGAATCCGGTGAGATGGTCAAGCTGCTCGGCGACCGGATAGCCGACATCACCGCGGAGGTCTCCTCGCAGAGCGGCGCCGAAGTGTGGGTGAACGTGTTTGCCCACAGGGACCCGGGAGGCATCGCCTTTGCGCACCCGCTTGCCTCCCGCACGCGCGAGATCATGAAGGCGCTAAACGTCAATCCGCGCATCTCGCCGAGCACCTCCGAGCTCTCGGCTTTTATCGACCGCAGGATCCCGGCGGTCACCATAGGGATTACCGACGGCGAGCACACGGGCGAGGAGAACGAGCGAATCGAGATACTGCCGATCGCCAAGGGAATGGCGCAGCTCGTCGGACTCATCCTCGCCATGGACCAAGGATACTGTGATGATGAACCTGGACAATTGGCTGAAGACTAACACCTTTCACCATTCGCAGTTCCGCGACCTCCGGGCGCTCGTGGAGGCGAAGGAGAAGCAGGGTCTCACCATCTCGCTCTGCATCCCGACCCTCAACGAGGAAAGAACGATCGGCAAAGAGGTGGTGATTTTCAAGTCCGAGCTCATGCACCGCTACCCGCTGCTCGATGAGATTGCGATAATCGATTCCGGTTCCACCGACAGAACGCTCGAAGTTGCCAGCTCTTTCGGTGCGGAGGTGTTCCTTGCCTCCGACATCCTGCCGCATCTCGACGAAAAGCGCGGAAAGGGTGAAAACCTCTGGAAGGCGATCTACCAGCTCAACGGCGATATCATCGTCTACATAGATGCGGACATAAAGAACATACACCCGCGGTTCGTCTACGGCCTTGTGGCGCCCCTCATCTCCCGCTCGGAGGTCATGTATGCCAAGGCCTTTTACGACCGGCCGCTCGCCTTCTCGCAGGGAGTGCGCCCCTCAGGCGGCGGCCGCGTTACCGAGATCCTCATCCGGCCGCTTTTTTCACTCTTCTTCCCGGAGCTGACAGCGATCATTCAGCCGCTCTCTGGTGAATACGCCGTCCGGCGGGAGGTGCTCGAATCCATACCCTTTCCTATCGGGTACGGCGTGGAGACCTCGCACCTCATCGACGTCTACCAGCGCTGGGGGATGCGCGCCTTTGCACAGACCGACCTCGACCAGCGCGTTCACCGCAACCAGGAGACGCGAAGCCTCGGCAAGATGTCGTTTGGAATTCTGCAGACCTTCCTGAGCCGCATACAGTCACTGGGAATAGTGCCGGATCTGCCGTCGCTCAGCACTATGCTCCGCCAGTTTCAGGTACACGACCAGGTATTCGAAACCGTCGAATTCAAAATTGTCGAGGAAGAACGGCCCCCGATGAATACGGTCCCCGAATACCGTGAAAAACGCCGAGCGCTCGCGGAGACCGACGAACCCGCTCAATAGACAGTAGGCGCCGGACTCCCGCCCTCCATATCTTCAATAACAGGACGAGCTTTTATGGACAAGCCACTGGTAAAATTCGAAAACGTCAGCTTCTTCTATCCACGAATCGATGAGCCGGAAGATGCGGCCTCGGCAGCAGCGGCGATCGCGCAGCCGGCCGAGGTTACCTCCGTATTCCAGCATCTCACCCTCACGGTGCCTGGCGGCGTGGTCTCGCTTGTGGGGCAGAACGGTATCGGGAAGACCACATTCCTGCTGCTCGCAGGCGCGCGGATCTTCCCCGCCGAAGGCCGCATCGAGCTCGCGGGGCATGACACGACCGAGTTCCGCGAGGCGCGCGAAAGCGATACTGCCGAACAGGAGCGAAACAGGCTGGTATCCTTCGTATACCAGAACATGGAGTTCGAAACCGAGCAATCGATAGGCGAGCTGATGGGCTACATCTTCGAGACCGGCGGCCGGCAGCAGACAGACGGCTCGCTCCTTGAGGATCTTCGAAAGGTGCTCGAGCTTGATACCTTCATCGACAAGAAACTGCAGGCGCTCAGCAAGGGACAGATGCAGCGGGCCATCATCGCCTTCAGTCTTCTCTACGGATCACGCGTGATCATGATGGATGAGCCGGTCTTCGCACTCGAGGAGCCGCAGAAGGAGCGTGTTTTCGAGTACCTGATGGACTATTCTTCCCGTCACGGCACAGCCATCTACTACTCCGCCCACAACCTCGAGCTCACCCGCCGTTACTCGAGCCACATGCTGCTCTTTCGAAAAGGCGGCACCGTGCTCGCCGGCCCGACCGGGGAGCTTTTCACGCGCGACACGCTGGAGGAGGCCTACCAGGTTCCGATGGACGCCCTCTACCGTCGTGACCGTCTCTACCGCGAAATGCTGACCAGTCTCAGCCGGCGCGGGAAGTAGCGGTCAGGGCGCGAGGTGCTGATGCGGCGGGACCGCCTCGTTGACCAGGCGGTAGACGAGCAGGGCCCCGATGAGGAAGAGGAATCGCTCGAAGCGGTTCAGACGCGCATCGGCAAGGGCGCGCGTCAGCACATCGTTCGGCACATCCGGTATCAGATCGGAATCGAGATGCGCGGCCACGGATGAAAGCGCCTCTGCAGCGCTCTCCTTGTCCTCCGGAATCCCGAAGAGAGCCTTCCTGAGCGAGACCACCGGAGCCTCGTCTCCCAGCGCTTTCATACCGTCCACCAGCATTGAAACCGCATCCTCCATCCTGTCGAGAAACCGCCGGTAGTGCGGATAGAACCAGTCCTCGATACCGATCAGGCCCGCGATCGCAAAGATGATCTCGTCGCGGACATAGGGAGCGCTCTCTTCCTTGCGCAGAACGTCGAGCAGAAGCGTGACCGAAGGCCGGTGCCCGAACCGTTTCAGCGCCTCAGCGCCGTGGATGATTATGAAGGGATTGCGCGTAACCCGCATGAGCAGCCCGATGCGCGGAATGCTCTGACGGTCGTCGAGCCGTGCCAGCGCAACCATCGCGCGCGCCACCAGCGTGTAATCCTCCGAGGAGAGCGCTTCACGCAGTGCAGGGATCCCCTCGGTCAGCTGCCACTTTCCGACTATGCGTGCGGCCATGTAGGCGGTTGTGAACTCGTGCTGCTGGAGGTGGCTGATGAGCTCCTGACCGATGCGACGCTCGAGCGGCGAGTTCCGCTGTATCCGGCCCTCGCGCGGAAGCTGTTCCAGCGCCCGGATCGTCTCGCTGCGGATCACGTAGCTCGGCGAGGAGAGCCGGGAAAGCAGGTCCTCCGCCGGATAACCCGAATGAGCCTCGGCTATCTCCTGAATTACCTGCTGCTCCTCCCCGATGCTTTCGGTCCGCTCGAGCCGGTTGAGCAGATTGATCGCGCGAAGGTCGCGGAGCGAGAACATTACCCCGAGGGCGCCGGAGACGGTGGTCGATCCGAGCCGCTTGAGACCTCCCATCGCCAGCACCGTCACCACAAGAATCGCGATGAGCAGGCCGAAGAAGATGCGAAAGGCCGAAACGATATCGAGTCCGCCGACCGCCTGCAGCAGCTCGAGAAGCAGCCCGCCAGAGTAGGATCCGATTGCGCCCCCGAGCCCCATGGTGACGAAATAGAGGATCCCCAGGTTGAGCTGCTCCTCCGGCCTTATCATCCCGTAGAAGTAAACCTGAGATGCATTTTCACCGCCGGTCGAGCCAAAAGAGGTAAGGAAAAATAGCGCCGCAAGCCCCGCAAGCACGGCGGTGGATGCGCCGGCAGGTGAAAGCACGGCGGGGACCATGCTGAGGCCGAAGACAATGGAGAAGATGACGTACAGAGGCTTGGCGCCGAGCCGGTCCATCAGCTGGCGCATCACGATTCCCATGAAGATCGCGCCGAGGTTCCCGATGACCGTGAGAAGCATGGCGAGGTTGTCCGGCGTACGGTATACCTCCTTCGCGTAGACCACGAGGAACGAGCGCATCATGCCGGTCACAAAACAGTAGGTGGCGAACACCACTATGTACCGCCGGTAATTGCTCTGCCTGACCGTCTCGGCCACCGCGCGCCAGAAGCTCGCGTGTGCGCCCTCCTGTATCCCCGGCGGTTCCGGAAGCCGGAGCAGAAAGCTCGAGCCTGCAAGCCCGAGCAGCGTCCCCGAACCAATGAGCAGCGCGTAGCGGGCAAGCGGCACCTCGCCGTTGAGAAGCAGCGCGATGCCGACTCCCGAGAGGATGCTCGCCGCATTCACTATGATCTGGAACCGCGAGAGATAGATTCCGCGATCGCGCCCCGCCGACAGCTCGCCGACGATCGGACTCTGCCCCACCAGGCCCACACCGCGGAATATTTGAAATCCGAGAATACTGAAAAGTATTATCGCCGATATCGCGACAGGGTGAAGGTGCCCGACGAGAAAAGGCGTCACCGCAAGCGGGATCACCAGGATGTACCGGAGAATCCACCCGGCGGCGAAAAGCCGTACCAAGCCGAACCGGGGAACCAGCTGCTTACCCGCGAGCAGGAAAAAGAACGAGATGTAGGGAAACGACGAGATCAGCCCGATGAATGAGGGCGTTGCTCCCAGGCGCAGAACGTAGAGGGTGATGATATTCCCGGATAGAAGCAGGAACGAGAAGGCATTGAGCGCACCGTAAGCGCTGAAGTTGCGGCGACCTGCGATTTTCTGTGGAAGGGTATAACGCCCACCGGTCATCGGAACATACTACCGCTCGCGCGACCGCGCCTCAAGCGTACCGTTGCAGAGCCTCCTCGATCACGATGCCTATCAGCTGCACATAGTCGATACCCTGATATCGGCACAGCATCGGGAGGTCGGAATGCTCCGGATGGAGGCCGGGAAGCGGGTTGACCTCGACGAAGCAGGGGGTGCCGCCGCCGTCGAAACGGACGTCGACCCGGCTCACGTCGCGGCAGCCGAGCGCGCGGTAGGAATCGAGGGCAACACGCTCCGCTGCCCGTGCTTCGGCGTCGGCTCCCGGCCGGTAATTCATCCGCTCTTCGGACTCTTCCTTGTTGAGATAGCCGTAGATCTCGCCCTGATCGCGAGCTTCGAAGATGACCTCCATCGAGCCGAGGACCCGGGCGCCGCTGCCGTTTCCGGCGATTCCGACGGTGAACTCGCGCCCCGGCAGGTAGGTCTCGACCAGCACCGGCTGCCTGTAGAGCGAAAGTAGCCGCGCGCAGACTGCCGCGAGTTCCCCGGAGGAATCGATGCGTGAGCGTCCGTCGATACCCTTTCCGGTCCCCTCGCAGGCCGGCTTCGCGAAAAGCGGCAGCGGCAGGTCGACGCCGGCAGCATCGCCCGCCTCATTCACGACCGCAAAACCAGCGGTGGGAATCCCTGCCTCCCTGACGATGAGCTTGGCAGTTCCCTTGTGCAGCGTTGCCGCGAGGACCATCGGATCGGACATGGCGTAGGGAATGTCGTGAGCGTCCAGGAGCGAAGGGACCTGCGATTCCCGCGCCGAGCCCCGCAAACCCTCGCAGATGTTGAAGACCAGATCCCACCGGTCGCCTGCAGCGAGCCTCCGCGTCAGCGCGCGGATGTTGCCGATCCGGTCCGTAGCATGGCCGTGCGCTTCGATTGCCTGCTGAAGCGCATCGATGGTCGACTCACGGTCGAACTCGGCAGTCTCTTCGAGCGAGAATCCCTCGGCCAGGTAGTCTGCCCGCAGGTCATAGGTCATTCCGATCTTCATTGGTGCCGTTCCGACCTAACCGAGGGGGAGAATCTCCGAGAGCGGGGCCACATAGTACTCCGCGCCGAGCACTCCTGCGCCGCTGCGGGCCGCCGGTCTGTCCGGATAGGAGTAGCGCTCGCCCCGGTAGTTGGTGAGGATGAGGCGATCGCCTTCGTAGCCGACGACATAGTCGGGAAGAAGCGGAATCTTGCCGCCGCCGCCGGGCGCGTCGATCACGTAGTTGGGGACGGCATAGCCGGTGGTATGGCCGCGAAGGCCGCGGATGATCTCCAGCCCCTTCTCCACCGGCGTACGAAAGTGGGCGGAGCCCGGGATCGGATCGCACTGGTAAAGATAGTAGGGCCGGACCCGCATGGTGAGCAGGCCGTGGAACAGCGCCTTCATGGTTTCCACGTTGTCGTTGATGCCGGAAAGAAGCACGGTCTGGCTTCCGAGCGGGAAGCCCCCGTCCGCGAGCCGCGTGCACGCAAGCCGCATCTCGGGAGTGAGCTCCGCAGGGTGGGTAGCGTGAATGCTGATCCAGAGCGGGTGATAGCGTCGCAGCGTCCGCACGAGTCCGGGCGTCACCCGCATCGGAAGCACCGCCGGAACCTTCGTGCCAATCCGGAGAAACTCCACGTGCCGGATCGCGCGCAGCCTCTTGAGCAGCCAGTCGAGCACTTCGTCGGGCAGCGTCAGCGGATCACCGCCGGAAACCAGCACGTCCCGTATCTCGGAATGCGCCTCGATATAGGCGAGAGCGCGTTCCCACTGGGCGATCGAAAAGCGGCCCCGCTGTCCGACCATTCTCGACCGCGTGCAGTAGCGGCAGTAGGAGGAGCAGTTGTCGGTGACAAGAAAGAGCACACGGTCCGGATAGCGGTGGACCAGCCCCGGAACCACCGTATCGTGTTCCTCTGAAAGCGGATCTTCATCCTCGCCGGCTGAAAAGAGCTGTTCGAGCACTGTGGGAACCATCGAACGGCGGATCGCCTGGTCCGGATTGGACCGATCGAGTAGGCTCGCGTAATAGGGCGTGATAGCGAGCGGCAGCGCGTTCCCCCCTTCACGGAAAGCGTCGCGCTCTTCGACACTCAGCTCGAGCATCTGGTCGAGACGTTCGAAGGTGGTGATGCGGTTGGCCATCTGCCAGGTCCAGTCAGCCCATTCACGCGCGGTGACATCCGGAAACATACGGCAACGGAAGCTGCGGACGGCGCGCGCAGACTCCCCGCCGGCTGTCAGCGCGGATGTGTCGATCGATGCCTGTGTGGAAACAGATGGGCCGTACTGCCGCCTGGCACGCCGTGGCAACCGCGCCAGCGGATGACCGAGCGCAGGTCCGGGCTCAGCCGAAACAGCGTCCGGAACGTCGGAAGCTTCGTCATCCTGATGTGTGCTGTGGGAGCCCTTGGTACCTGGAGGCTCCTCCTCGTCCTGGAGCATGAGTTTGTCGTTCATCCCGCCCCCTCAAGCACTGAACACCGTGGCAATCTTACTACACGATGCAAAGCACAAACCTCATTGCGTAGAATTGATTTCTCATTTACACCGCTTTTGTATAGTTGTCAAGAGTGGACAGCAGTTCCCACCAGTGGTCAATCAAGGAATTACGGGGAACAACTCCGCACCCGTGGAGTAGCAGGAACCGCGATCCTCGCAGGTACCCCCTCGCCGTCTTCCGGCGCTGCCCGGGGAAGCAAAAGCGGACGGCGGCCCGAGGCATCACGCGCCGCCGCGCACAGCACGAGGGCATCCAGGAGATCATCGATTCCCGCTTCGCTTCGCGGAATTGCCCGCGCCGACTTCTCGACCGCCGGCTCGATACCGGGCAGCAGACGTCCGAGGAGGGCGAATCGGGCCGCAGCCCCGGCAGGTTTCCGCTTCGGCGGAAAAAGCTCGTTCTCCGCCGCAAAGGCACGGAAGCAGATTTCCGGGTGGCTTTCGAAGAGGGTGGCCTTCAGGTCGGGGTCCGCACGCATCATCCGGTCGAGCCGGCGAATCTTCGGGACGATGTTCCAGGCCTGGACCGAAAGGGCGCGTCCGCACGCCTTCCGGTTTCGGTCGCAGGCAGCGTCGTAGGAGTCGGCGTAGACCGCGGCGCGGACCGGGACGGGAAAAACGCTCGAAGAGGGACCTCCGAGACGGATGAGTAGCCGGCGTGCCTCCCGGTCGCAGGCCCTTTCGGCAAAGCCGGAGGAGACCGATCCGGCGCCGGCGAGGCCCATCGGCATGTCGATGAAGGAGAGAGAGGCCGAGAGGAGCAGCTCCCGCAGCCCGGCCACGTCATCGATCGGGATGATTCCGAGCTCGACCGAAACATCCGCGCCGATGCGGGCGCAGGCCCACCCGCCGCGGCATCCGTCCACGCCTGCAAAGAAACTCATATCAACAATCTTCGGGCCACCGGCGGAATTGTACAAGGCCGGGGAAAACAGTACATTCAGCACGCGCTAGGAGGTCGCTGTGTCCGTTTACAAGGTCCATTTCACCTGGAAGAACAAGGAGATTGTGCTGAAGGCGAAAAGCCTGGACCTGACCCATCCCTACTTTGTGTCGATCCGGGATATCGATCTGCCGACGGGAACCAAAATCATCATCGATCCGACCGAGGACGAGGTCCGGAAGACCTTCGGAAGGGCGGACCACCTGATGATTCCGTTTCAGACAGTTTCGCTGATCGAGGAATTGAGCGAGGAGAGGGAACAGAGGGGCGAAAAGATCCGCCCCTTTACCCTGGTAGAGGGAAAGAACGAAGACGAGGATCCCGGCGACGAGGATCCCGAGTAGGCCGAGATGGTCAGGCCGCGCCGACGATTGAGAGGGCTCGATCCGCGGCCGAAGCGGCGTCGGGCTCGTAAAAATCCGCCCCGATGCTCCTGCAGAAGGATTCGGTGACCGGTGCCCCGCCGACCATGATCTTGACCGACGCCCGGATCCCACTTTCGGCCACCTTCTGAACCACGTTCTTCATCTCGGTCATGGTAGTAGTGAGCAGGGCCGAGCAGCAGATGATCTGCACATTGTGCTCTTTTGCCGCCGCGACGAACCTGTCCGCTGCCACATCGGTGCCGAGATCGATCACCTCGATGCCCTTGCCCTCGAGCATCATCTTGACCAGATTCTTCCCGATGTCGTGCAGATCCCCTTTGACCGTGCCGATAACCGCCCGGCCCCGCGCCTGGACACCCTCTTTCACAAGCAGAGGCCGAAGCAGCGCGATACCCGCGTTCATTGCGCGTGCGGCAATCAGCACCTCCGGCACGTAGATCTCGTTGTTTTTGAACTTGACGCCTATGATGCTCATACCCGCCATGAGCCCGTCTTCCAGAATTTCACGCGCGCTCATCTTTTCGTCGATCGCCTGCTGCACGAGTGTCTTCACCTCGGGCGCCTTTCCCTTCTGAAGCATTTCCGATATCTGCTGCAACAACGCCATAGCCCTACCCTCCGGTTCACTCTATCACAGGCAATGGTGCTGTGCATCTCCTGCAGAAAGCCGCCGTTGTTCTTCACTTTGATGCGGTTGCCGGCAGAAAAAAAACCGGGGAAACCAGTTGACCTTTCCGACAATTGCAATTAGGTTGACAACTGACATATGAACAGTACCGAAGTGATCCGAACTTCCAATCTCCGCGGACTTCTCCTCAGCCTACTCGCTCTACTTCTGAGCTCGTCTCGTGCGGCGGGGAATTCCCGGATGGACTTCCGGATGCGCTCCTACTGATCAGGAGTTGGAAGTCGAGAAGGCCCGCTGCAGAGCATGCTCTGAAGCGGGCCTTTTTGTTTTTCCGGACAATGCAAATCCGGAATCCGGCTCCGCTGTCCGCTGCGTCGCAGTGGATCGATATCGTAACGTGAATGCCGTCGGTGGCCGCGACGGCGCCAGATTGTGAGGAGGTTTCAATGCCTAAGTACAAAATCTTCCCGAAGGTGAACCTTCGCGACAGAACGTGGCCCGAAAATGAGATCAGCCGGGCTCCGATTTGGTGCAGCGTCGACCTTCGCGACGGAAACCAGGCACTTGCCGTGCCCATGGGCGTAGAGGCGAAGCTTGCGATGTTCGAGACGCTCGTCGAAATCGGGTTCAAGGAGATCGAGGTGGGTTTCCCGTCGGCATCTCAGATCGAGTTCGATTTCGTTCGCCGCCTCGTCGAAGAGGACCGGATTCCATCCGACGTGACCATTCAGGTTCTCACTCAGGCGCGCGAACATCTTATCCGCCGGACCTACGAGAGCATTCGCGGTGCGCGGTCGGCAATCGTTCATCTGTACAATTCGACCTCGATTCTGCAGCGGCGGGTCACCTTCAATATGAACAGGGAGCAGATCAAGAAGATCGCGGTCGACGGTGCGCGCCTGGTCAAATCCCTCGTTCCCACGGTTCCCGACACCAGAATCCGGTTCGAGTACTCGCCCGAGAGCTTCTCCGACACCGAAGTGGATTATGCGCTCGAGGTGTGTGAGGCGGTGCAGCAGGTGTGGCAGCCCACCGAGCAGGATCCGATGATTCTCAACCTGCCCGCAACGGTCGAGTGGACCACGCCGAATGTCTATGCCGACCAGATCGAATGGTTCTGCAGAAACATGAAGGACCGCAAATCCGCCATCATCAGCCTCCATACACACAATGATCGGGGGACAGGCGTCGCAGCTACCGAGCTTGGACTCATGGCAGGCGCAGACCGGGTCGAAGGCACCCTCTTCGGAAACGGGGAGCGCACGGGAAACCTGGACATCGTCACGGTCGCGCTCAACATGTTCAGCCACGGCATCGATCCAAAGCTCGATTTCTACGAGATACCGCGGATCCGGGAGAAATACGAGGAGCTCACCGGCATGACCGTGCACGAACGTCATCCCTACGCAGGCGACCTGGTGTTCACCGCCTTCTCCGGCTCCCACCAGGACGCGATCAAGAAGGGCATGGACCTCCGCAAGGGCAAGGAAGAGGAGGAGGCTCCGTGGGCGGTACCCTACCTGGCAATCGATCCGCAGGATATCGGACGGAGTTACCAGGCCATAATCCGGATCAACAGCCAGAGCGGCAAGGGCGGCGTGGCCTATGTGCTCTCGCGCGATTACGGACTCGAGCTTCCGAAGGCGATGCACCCGGAATTCGGACAGGTGGTGAACATCGTGGCGGATGATCTGGGCCGCGAGCTTGCGCGGGAGGAAATACACACGCTCTTCCGCGAGACCTATCTGGATCAGGAGCAGCCGCTGCGCGTCCTCGAATACGACACCGAATCGCGGCAGACGCCCACCCACGACGGGTCTCACCACGAGACGGTGATCCGCGCCACCGTTTCCTACGACGGGCAAGAGCTCCATGTCGACGGACACGGCAGCGGCCCCATCGACGCCTTCGTCTCCGCCATGAGAAACCGGGGATGGAACAACTTCCAGGTAACCGACTTCAAGGAGCAGGCGATCGGAAGCGGTTCGAGTACGGACGCAGTGGCCTACGTCCAGATCAGCGCCGGCGAAAAGTCGAATCTGTGGGGCGTGGGGATAGACAGCGATATAAGCATGGCCGGACTGAAGGCGGTGGCATCGGCGTACAATCGGATGCTTGCCGCTGCAGGCGGCGACAGGCGCACCAAAGCGGCCGCGAAAGCGGCGCCTCAGGCAGGGCGCTGAAACAGGGCTCGCCCGGCCTCGACCTCGAGTGCCGGGCGATGCATCCATGGTATCAAGAAGCTTGTTGATAATACCCGGCCAGATTCGCCCGGCGTCGACAGTTGGCCTCAGGTGGTTGATATTATGCAGCTAATGTCTTGTATTGAAAAGATATAGGGCTATTTATCAACACGCTCGCTGATACTCTTGACCCGGCTGATGTAGGCCTGCATGTTGAACTTCCGTTCCAGCCCCTGTGCGGACATATAGCGCACTGTTCCGAAGATCTCGCGTTCCCTCCACGGCCGGTCGTGCAGGCCGAAGATCCAGCCGGCATTTGCGTAGGAGGCCGGGTCCCGCCCGTCGAGAAAGTAACGGTTGTTGAGAGCGAGCAGCGTCTCGAAGCCGTCTTCCGGCCTCGGCGTCCACTCGAGCACCTTCTTGCCCCAGTACATCCTCATGTAGTTGTGCATGAACCCCGTCTCCCGCATCTCTGTCATGGCTGCGTTCCAGAAGGGATCGTGGGTCTCCGCCGCCTCGAGCTGTTCCTTGTTGTAGGTTACCGGACGCGGATCCAAGGCGTGACGGTCGAGGGTGCGGCGCGCCCAGTCGGGGAGCGCCGTGTAGCTATCGTACTGTTCGGTATAGTGCACGTAGTTGAAGGCAAGCTCGCGTCGAACGACAAGCTCCTCCACGTAGGCATCGGCTCCAGGGGCGAAGGCACGACCCCAGACCGCTTCGGCAATCCTCCGCGGAGGGGATTCGGGCGCGGAATACTCCTCGACTGTATCACGAACCCTGTTGATAATCGTCACCGGCGAGATGCTGCCGAAATGGAGATAGGGGGAAAGGTGCGAGGTTGCATCGAGAGAGGGTTCGTTTCGTGCCTCATCATAGGATAGGAGGCTCCCCGACACGAACTCGCCAAGGCGGCGAAGCGCCTCTGCGGGTCCTCCTCGATAGAATCGCGACACCGGGCCAACACGCCGGTCGACCGAAAGCCTATCGCAGAGGCCGTCGACATCGCGAGGGTCGAGCCCGGCAGGAACTCGCCCGCTGAATCTCACGGCAACCTCGGGAAGATCAACAGGCTCCGTGAAACGGGCTGCGATGGCGCTCAGCCGGGGCCGGATAGTGCGCGCCGCGTACTCGCGCCTGGAAGAGGCTGTCTCCACCGGTACTACCGCATTGTCCTCCACCTGAATGACCCGGCAGCCCCACGCAGCGGCGACGCGCTCGCGCCACTCCCGCTGGACCCTGAGATAGCCCCGGTCACAGACGACCAGGTCGGCGCCCCTGGCAACGGCAGGAACGATTTCCACAGGATCTCCCGCGCGCATGAGAAATCCAATTCCCCGCCGGCCGAGCTCGAGTGCAACCTCCGCGATGCCTTCGAGCATGAAGCGGTAGTGGCGCAGATTTGCGTCGGGAAAGGAGTCGGTGAGCGCAAAGCAGACGAGAACCGGTTTGTGCCGTTCGTTCGCGGTCGATACGGCGAGGGAGAGCGCTGCGTTTTCGAGAATTCGCTGTGACGCCTGCATCCAGTAGAGCACATAGGAGCCGTCACGTACGGGCGCGTCGCGGAGGAGGCATTTTCGTTCCGGGGGTACTTGCTGCGCCATAGGATATTGAAGCTACCGGCGCTCCGCCGGCGTGTCAATCGACGCAGCTTTCAGTACATTGTGAGCATGAACAGCGGAGGTGCGGGTTTCGACCTGCTCATGGCGCCACTCGAACGTATGACCCTCCAACCGCTGCGCGAGCGGCTGATCCGCGAAGCTTCGGGCCGCGTGCTCGAGGTCGGCGCGGGCACCGCAGTCAACATGCGGCACTACGATCCGGCGGTGGTCACCAGCCTCGACCTGACGGACCAGGATCTCTACCTCGGATACATTCTCAGGCGCCGTCGTGAGCACGGCCCCTTTCCCTTCCCGGTCAATCTGAGTGACGCAGACGTCCGAGACCTGCCGTTCGAGGACGCCTCATTCGATACGGTGGTCTTCACGCTACTCTTCTGTTCGGTAGAAGACCCGTCGGCCGGGCTTGCCGAGATTCGGCGGGTACTTCGCCCGCACGGCAGGGCCATCTTCATCGAGCACGTTCTTCCGCCCAGAAGGCCGCTCTCGCGCGCGTTCCGGCGACTGACTCCGGCGTGGCGGCGCGTCGCGAGCAATTGTCACCTCGACAGGTCCACGGTGCCGGCGATCCGGGCTGCCGGGTTCGACGTAACCGTCGTCGGCTCGCTCGCCTACGGCATATTCGTCGGTGGAATTGCGACCCTGGCCCTCTGATCGCTCTCAGGAGGTGGCCGCAATTGCGGAGTCGATGCCGCGAAGCAATTCGAGCGCTGATCCGTGAAGCGCGACATCCCGCTCCGCATCCGGTACCTCCGGATCGAATCTGTTTATCCGGATGAGCGGAGCATCGAACTCGTCGCTCCGCCTCTCTGATTCCGACCGGATCGCAGGCAGGGCAGTACCCGCTCCGCATTCGATAATCGCGAGGTCGCCCGCCGACACAGCCTCCGTTCGCAGATAGCGAAGCCAGCGGTGGTACCGTGCAGACTGCCGGTCCGTGCGGGTGCTGTCCCAGTCCCTGTCACCGAACATGAGAATGTTCGGCCTCAGCGGACGCCCGCAGTGCGGACACGCCGGCACGGGATCGCGAGCGCGCATGCTCTGCTCCTCGACCGCGACGCTGGTCTCTGCACCGTCGACAATTCCCACGCCGCAGTCGGCCGTACACTGGAGATGGTGTATCGAACCGTGTATTTCGATGATGCGGTCTTCGGCAAACCCCGCCTTCTGGAATTGACCGTCCACGTTCGAGGTGACGACGAACCATCCGAGTTCCCGCTGTCCGGCCCACCGCAGAAGGCAGTCGAATCCCTCGTGCGGCGCGGTGCTGCGGTAGAGACTGAGCCTGTGCCCGTAAAACCCCCAGGCGAAGTTCAGGTCGCGCCGGAACCAGTGTGGATTGGCCAGGTCGGTGAACCGGAGACCCCGGCTTTCGTAGGGCGGATAGGCGTTCCAGAATCCGCGGTCGCCACGGAAATCCGGAAGCCCCGAATCGACGGCCATTCCCGCACCTGCGGTGATGAGCAGCGCACGCGACCGTCCGATCGCCGACGCTGCGGCCCGTAGCCCTTCGATCTCGCTCATGCTCCAAGAATACCCCTGCTGCGCCGAAGGATAAACAGGCTATGGCCCCGGTACCCCTTCCTGCCTACACTGTGGCCATGAGCGAAACGAGGGTCGGGATATCGCTGGGCTCCGGAGGCGCGAAAGGAATGTGTCACATCGCGTTCCTCGAAGCTCTCGACGAGCTTCGGATACGGCCGTCGATCCTCTCCGGCTCGAGCGTCGGTGCAATGCTCGCCGCCTACTACGCGGGCGGCATGTCCGGCCGTGAAATGCGGGAACGGGCCGTCAGCATGGCTCTGAAGGATTTTTCGAAGATGCTCGACATCTCGCTGCTGAAAGGCTCGTTCATCATTGGCGCGAAGGGCATCCGCTCGTTCCTGCAGGAGACGCTTCCCGTCAAACGGTTCGAAGAGCTGTCGATTCCTCTGCGCGTCATCGCCATCGACTTCTGGAATCGCCGCCAGATCGTATTCGATTCCGGAAGTCTGGTCGACGCAATTCACGCGAGCATCGCCCTTCCCGGGATAATCGAGCCCTTCCTTGTCGGAAACGCCGCCTACATCGACGGCGGCGCGGTGAACCCCCTGCCCTTCGACGTGCTCCGCCCGGAGTGTGACCTTCTGGTTGCCATCGACGTCTCCGGCAAGCGCAAACCAGGTCCGCGCTTCCCGGCTCCGGGCATCATCGAGAATCTGCTCAACACCTTTCAGATCCTGGAGGGTGCGATCCTTCAAGAAAAGCTCAGGCACACTCACGTAGATCTCTACGTAAAGCCGTCGGTATCCGACGTTCGAATCCCCGACTTTCACCGCATCGAAGGAGTGCTCTCCGCAGTCAAGCCGGACATCGATGCCTTCAGGCAGCGGCTCGCTGCTCTGACAAGTCAGGCCGGATAAATCTAAATCCGGCACCGTATTACTTGATAATTCCAATCGGCAATCAGTACCCTTTACGGTGGAACGATCGTTGGACTGAGCAGAGATATGTCATACCAAGCCAAGTGGATATCGAGCATCGAAGAGATCAGACCGGAAGTCTGGAACCGGTTGGCACTGCCGCTACCCACGCCCTTTCTGGAGTGGGAGTTCCTGCATCAACTGGAGATCTCCGGCAGCATCACCCCCCGGCACGGCTGGCTACCAATGCATCTGACAATCTGGAACGATGAGAAGATGGTTGCGGCCGCGCCGCTCTACCTCAAGGGGCACAGCACCGGAGAGTTCGTCTACGACTACATGTGGGTCGACGTTGCCCAGCAGCTCGGAGTCAAGTACTATCCCAAGCTGATCGGCATGATACCGGCGACCCCGTCGGTGGGCTACCGGTTCCTGGTTGCGCCGGACGAGAGCGACGAAGAGCTGACCGATCTCATGCTCGAAGAGATCGACCAGGTCTGCAAGAAGAACGATATAGCCGGACTCGCCTTCAATTTCGTCGACCCGGACTGGTACCTGTTCATGAAGCGATACAGCTTCAACTGCTGGCGTCATCAGAGCTTCATGTGGGAAAACGAAGGTTTTTCGTCATTTGAGGACTATCTTCGCGTCTTCAACAAGAATCAGCGGCGGAACATACGCCGCGAACGGGCCAGCATGCTCGACCAGGGTATCACCATCAAGGCGTTCCAGGGAGACGAGATCCCGGAGAACCTGTTTAGCCTGATGTTCCGATTCTACGAACGCACCAACGACCAGTTCGGCATGTGGGCGGCGCGATATCTCAACCGCAAATTCTTTGAAGGCATGCCCGAGTTCCGCCACCGCCTTCTCTACATCGCCGCATTTGCAGAAGGCAACGTAAACGGCAACGGAAAGAGCTCGGAGCCGGTGGCGATGTCCTTCCTTTCGGTGAAGGACGACCTGCTCGTCGGTAGATACTGGGGTACCACCCACTATTTCGACAACCTGCACTTCAATGCCTGCTACTACGCGCCGATCGAATGGGCCATAGAGCACGGCATCTCCCGCTTCGATCCGGGTGCCGGAAGCTCGCACAAGATCCGCCGCGGATTCAAGGCGGTGGCGAACTACAGCCTGCACCGATTCTACGACCAGCGCCTGCACTACATAATGGCCGCCAACATCGAGAGAATCAACAACATGGAGCAGCAGAACATCGATGCGCTGAACACTGCGTTGCCCTTCGCTCAGCGATAGGCTTCGCGAACGCTCAGCGATAGGCTTCGCGAACGCTCAGCG
>CAZNYW010000005.1:74798-103806 GCA_964577375.1 uncultured Spirochaetales bacterium
CGCGAACGCTCAGCGATAGGCTTCGCGAACGCTCAGCGATAGGCTTCGCGAACACTCAGCGATAGGCTTCGCGAACGCTCAGCGATAGGCTTCGCGAACGCTCAGCGATAGGCTTCGCGAACGCTCAGCGATAGGCTTCGCGAACGCTCAGCGATAGGCTTCGCGAACACGCATCAACAAGCTCGCTGATACTTCAGAAGGTTTCATAGAGCGTCTCTTCCGCCGGCAGCATGCGCTCGTGGTCTCTGAGGGTCTCCACGTCCACAGGTTGATCCGGCAGCGCCCTGCGCCGATCCGCGGTGAGAAGCCTTCCTGCGAGGTATACGTGGTAGCGCGCCGGTCCCGGCGGAGTGGCGCTCCGGCCCGGTGCGTCAACGAGCAGCCTGAAGAGCAGCTCCGGATAGGAGGCCGACAGATCACGCACGAGCGAGGGCACGCGACTCACTGCGTAGAGGACGAACTTCAGCCGCAGCCCGGCGCACCGGTAGGCACCCATATCGAAGCCTTTCATATAGCGGATCTCGCTTCTTACGAACCGGTCGAGATCCCGCTCGCTTCTGAACCGTTCGACCAAAAGCACATTACGGTTGGAGCTCTCGTCCGCCGTTCGCTTCACGTCGGCCATGGAATATGCTTATCCTCTATCCCGAAGAGAAGCAAGGAGTGTTGATATGCCGCTTTACATCACCGAGCAGGAGGTGGCCGAGCTCATCACTATGGAAGACGCCCTCAAGGCGATCGACAACGTCTTCCTTCTCGCAGGCACCGGCAGGGCATCGGTAGGCGTGCGGCAGCGCCCCCGTATCGAGCGTTCGATGATCCAGCTCATGGGCGGCGCAGCCGAGGGGGTTGGGCTGGGGCTCAAGGCCTATACGGTGACCCCTTCAGGGGTTCGATTCGTGGTGCTGCTTTTCGACGAGGAGAGCGGCGAGCTGCTCGCAAGCATCGAGGCCGATCACCTCGGCCGGATGCGAACTGGAGCGGCCAGCGGCGTGGCGACGAGATACATGGCCCCGGAAAACGCAAAACGGCTGGGAGTAATCGGGAGCGGCTGGCAATCGGTGCCGCAGATCGAGGCGGTCTGCTCGGTCCGGGAGATCGAGGAGGTCCGCATCTTCAGCCCCAACAGAGATCACCGGGAGGCGGCGGCGGACGCTGCCGCGAAACGGGTGGACGCGGTAGTCCGCGCGACAGCAACGGTCGAAGATGCCGTGGAGAACGCGGAGGTGGTTGTGACAATTACCACCTCGCGCGAACCGGTGCTGAGCGTGACCCACCTTCGTCCGGACTGCCACATCAACGCCGTTGGCAGCAATCGCATTGGCGCGGCCGAGCTCGACGAGTCGGTCTTTTCAGCAGCAAAGGCAGTGGCCGCGGACAGCATCGATCAGGCAAAACTGGAGGCGGGCGACCTGGCGCGGGCCGTCTCTGCGGGAGCGATGTCGTGGGACCGGGTGGTGGAGCTCGGCAGCATAGTGGCTGCCTCGCGGACTTCGGAAGGATGGCGGCGGCCCGAGAAGGGGCTGACGGTCTTTGAATCGCTCGGCGTCGGAACGGAGGATGTCGCTCTCGCCCGGACAGTGTACGAAAGGGCGAAATCTTCGGGGACAGGGAGAAAATTCCCGGAATAACAGTCCGGCCGGCCCGTAGTATAATGAAAGAGATACAAGAGGTGACAGCATGCATGCGATCCGCGTACACAAGACGGGAAATCCGGAGGTTCTGACCTATGAGCAGGTGCCGGACCCGACTCCCGGAAAGGGCCAGGCGCTCGTCAGGCTTCAGGCTATCGGAGTCAACTTCATCGACATCTACTACCGAACCGGTGTCTATCCGAAGGATCTGCCCTTCATTCCCGGCGAAGAGGGGGCCGGAACCGTGGAAGCGGTCGGCGAGGGCGTCACCTCGGTTCGCTCGGGCGATCGTGTAGCCTACACCAGCGTCGCCGGTTCCTACGCGGAACGGGCAATCGCGCCTGCCGATCGGCTGGTAAGGCTGCCGGAAAACGTCGGGTTCAACGAGGGCGCAGCCATCATGCTGCAGGGCATAACTGCGCAGTATCTTGCGACATCGACCTATCCGATAAGGAGGGACGACCGGGTGCTGATTCACGCCGCAGCCGGCGGGGTGGGCCTGCTTCTGGTGCAGTTTGCGAAGCTCAGGGGCGCGACGGTCATAGGCACCGTTTCGACCGAAGAAAAGGCGTCCCTCGCATCGGCGGCGGGAGCCGATCATACCATCCTCTACACACAGACCGATTTCGCCGACGAGGTCAAGAGAATAACCGGTGGACGGGGAGTCCATGCTGTCTACGACTCGGTCGGCAAGGATACCTTCGACCGCAGCCTGACCTGCCTCGCGCCCCGCGGCTGCATGGTCTCTTTCGGTCAGTCGAGCGGCAAGGTGGGACCCTTCGACATCTACCGCCTCAGCGCTGGAGGCTCGCTCTTCCTTACCCGCCCGACGATCGGACACTACATTGCGACGCGCGAAGAGCTCGAAGCACGTGCCGGCGAGGTGCTTGATCTGGTTTCCACCGGCAGACTCTCGCTCCGGATCGGTCAGATTCTGCCGCTCGAAGAGGCCGCAAAGGCCCACTCGCTTCTCGCCTCGCGAAAAACTGCCGGAAAAGTGCTGCTGGTGCCGGCATAGCAACAGATTCGCGGGCAATTTGTCTGCTGCCGGGCTTCCCGGTGTGCAGTTTTGACCTTCGTGGACCGATATTTGAAGGGAGGTGGAGGCCATATGATAGGAATTCGGCTGGCGAATAATACCTTTTTCCCGGTTCTCGACGAAAACGGTCACATCCGTACCGAGGGCAGAGCTGCGCGCAAGCGCCTGGTTCTCACCACGGTTGCCGACAACCAGGAAACCGTGCAGATCGACCTCTACCGCGGCGATTCCAAGAACATCATCGACGACACCTATCTCGCCAGCCTCACGGTGGAGAACATCCGGTCAGCCGGTGCGGGCGAGCCCGACATCGAGCTGGTAATGGGCACCGACGAGGACGGGCAGCTCCAGGCCCGTGCAATGGACCGGGCAGGCGGTTCGGAAAACAGCCTGTCCGTCAGCCTCCAGGCGCTTCCTGAGAGCGAGACCTACGAGACTCCCGATTTCTCGATCGGAGACGATTTTGCCACGCCGGAAAGCCTTGGCGAATACCAGTGGAACGAAGAGGCGGGTGAGGCCGGCGAGCTCAACAACGCCGACGAACCGGCGGCGGCCGAGGAAAAACCGGAGCAGAAGAGCGAGCAGATCCGATCGAGCTACGAGGAGCCCGAACGACGTCGGCCGATCGGCATCTTCATACTCCTTGCCGTTGGAGTGATCGCGATTGCGGTTCTCGCCTACTTTCTGCTGCGCGAAAAACCCGGCGCATCAAACAAGGCGATTTCGAGCGGAATCACCAAACCCGCGCAGGCGATTCCCGCAGCGCCGGCCCCGACACCGGAAGCTCCTTCAGCCCCGGCTACCTCGAAACCGGTCACACCGGACAAGGGTGCAACCGGATCCGCAGCCCCCGTGGCCACCCCGCCGGCCCCGGCGTCGACGCCGTCCGCCAACCCGCAGGTGCTTTCCCGGACGAAGGACGGCGTGTGGTACCGGATTGCGTTCGGAGACACGCTGTGGGATCTCGCATACTCGTTCTACAACAATCCCCGGCAATTCGACCGGATCGCGAAGAAAAACAACATTGCCAACCCAAACAGGATCTACGGCGGAAATCGCATCTTCATTCCGCTCGATCGGAACGCGCAGAACAGCCCCCCGGGAAAGTAGCCGCAATGAAGTTTTCTCTTCTCAACCGGTACTTCCTCGACCAGGAGGAGGACCGGGTCACCTGGATCCGCATCTTCGACGATGAGAAGAAGATGCTCGCCGGCCGCGGTGTCTATCGGGACGACGTCCTCATTCTGCTCGCGCCCGGCGAAGTCCACGACATCCGGGATCTCGACGGCGTCCGAAGCGAGCTGGACATGGCCGGTTTGCCTGCCTGGGACAAGACCCGATACCTGATTCACATGGGCAGCGAGAGACAGAACTACTCGGTTGACGAGGCGATCCGGTGCGATACCGGCGAACGGGTCACAGGCGATGAGCTCGCCGCGCTGGTGGAGCGCATCCAGCAGGTTTTCTGATTACTGCGACGCGATTATTGACATACCGACGGAAATAGGCAAAAATACCCGTCAAACAATGGGTAAAGCTTCACGCGACTGACACACGCGATGGTAGCGTTTCGCGCTGGTGTATCAATGCCGGAAACGCGGCTCAAATTGTGTCGCAATTTCAACAGACATTGCCCGCTGACGGAGGTGTACAATGATGCGCGGCAGGAAAATGGGCATCCTCCTGGTATTGCTCATGTTGGTACCGTTTGTCCCGCTCTTCGCACAGAGCGCCGGCACGCAGAACGCTGCCGGAACGGTCGATCTAATGTGGCTCGCGTGGGTTGGTTCCCTCGCGGCGCTCGGCTTTGCTCTCATCCTTGGATTCTACGTCCTCAAGAAAGATCCGGGAAGTGAGACGACCCGGGAGCTCAGCCAGCACATTCAGTCTGGTGCACTTGCGTACATCAAGCAGCAGTACAAGGTCGTCGCGATCTTCTTCGCCGTCCTCTTTGTGCTGTTCCTGTTCCTTGCGTACGCGCTGCATCTGATCTCGCCTTTTGTTCCGTTCGCCTTCCTCACCGGCGGTTTCTTCTCCGGGCTCTCCGGCTTCATCGGCATGTCCATTGCAACGCGCGCAAACGCCCGGACCACATGGGCTTCGAAGACCTCACTGAACTCGGGCCTCCGGGTAGCATTCGCTTCCGGCACCGTCATGGGTATGACCGTTGTCGGACTCGGAATACTGGACCTCTCGATCTGGTGGACCATCCTGAGCGCTTTCAAGCTCCCGAACGAAGAGATTCCGCCGATCATGATCACGTTCGGTATGGGTGCCTCGACGATGGCGCTGTTCGCCCGTCTCGGCGGCGGTATCTTCACCAAGGCCGCGGATGTCGGTGCCGACCTGGTCGGCAAAGTCGAGATCGGACTTCCGGAGGATGATGCCCGCAACCCGGCCACCATCGCCGACAACGTTGGTGACAACGTCGGTGACGTGGCAGGTATGGGTGCCGACCTCTACGAGTCCTACGTCGGCTCGGTAGTCGCGACCATGGCCCTCGGAAGCGTTGCAGCCATGCAGCTGCCTTCGATAAGCGCGCTGCAGTTCATTCAGATCCCCGTTGTGATCGCCGCCGTCGGCATTCTCTCCTCGATCATTGGAACATTCATCGTACGGGCGAAGGAAAATGCAACGCAGAAGGTGCTCCTCGGCGCCCTCCGGCGCGGGATCTACCTCTCCACCGGCCTGATCATCGTCCTGTCCCTTCTGCTGGTGCTCTTTACCGTCGGCCCGGATTTCCTCGGGATCTGGGGGGCGCTGATTGCCGGTCTCATCGCAGGTAACATCATCGGGTTTTTCACCGAGTATTACACGTCGGACAACTACAAGCCCACCAAAGAGCTGGCGGGTGAGTCGCAGACCGGTCCGGCGACTATCATCATCGGCGGACTCTCGCTCGGTATGCTCTCGACGCTGATACCGGTACTTACTGTTGGGGTTGCGATCCTGGTTGCCTTCGGCCTGTCCGGCGGGTTTGTCCATCCGGAGGTCGGGCTCTACGGTATCGGCCTTTCGGCTGTCGGTATGCTTTCGACCCTCGGCATCACCCTTGCAACCGACGCTTACGGCCCGGTTGCCGACAATGCCGGCGGCATTGCGCAAATGGCGAGCCTCGAGCCGATTGTCCGCGAGCGAACGGACGCTCTGGATGCGCTGGGAAATACGACGGCTGCTACCGGAAAGGGATTCGCAATCGGTTCCGCCGCCCTCACCGCACTGGCGCTCCTCGCCGAGTACTCGAACAAGGTCGGCGACGCCATCGGCACGCTCTTCCACACAACATCGAACGGCCCGAGCGCCTTCGAGCAGTTCGAGGCGGGGCTGATGCACGTGGTCCGTGACGCATCCGGAGTCTTCCAGAGCGTCACACTCAACGTCGACCTGCTTGATCCGAGAATCCTGGTCGGCCTCTTCTTCGGAGCGGTACTGCCCTTCGTCTTCGCATCGCTTTCGATGCGTGCCGTCGGACGCGCGGCCGGTTCCATGGTCAACGAGGTGCGCCGGCAGATCCGTGAAAAACCGGGTATCATGGCGGGGACCGATAAGCCCGACTACGCCGCCTGCGTCGCTATCTCCACAAAGGGAGCTCAGCGGGAAATGGTAGTTCCGACGATTGTAGCCGTCGGCGCGCCGCTTCTGGTTGGCATCCTCCTCGGGCCCTTCGCCGTAATAGCGCTGCTCGCCGGAAGTCTCGGCGCAGGCTTCGTCCTGGCGGTCATGATGGCAAATTCGGGCGGTGCGTGGGACAACGCGAAGAAGCACATCGAAAACGGCAACTACGGCGGCAAGGGCTCGGACAACCACAAGGCCTCCGTCGTGGGTGACACAGTCGGCGATCCCTTCAAGGATACCTCCGGTCCGTCGCTCAACATTCTTCTGAAACTGATGTCGATGGTATCGATCGTCTTTGTGCAGGTGGTCATCGTGCTGCACAACCTTCTCATCAAGCTTTTCATCTGACGATCCATCGAAATCACCAGATTGCCGCCTGCTCTCGCAGGCGGCTTTTTTTTGGCGGACGAGGCTTCCCGCCCCTTCGCAGGCGGATCGCAGCCGCGGGAGTGCGGGACGGTGACGCGTGCCGGATGGTATTGGTATACTTGTTACACACCATGGGGACCAGTGAAGTCAAACGCCTTTTCAGAATCACGATGACCCTCCCGATCACCCTCTATCAGAAGGTCATCTCGCCGGCGCTTCCCAGCTCCTGCATCTATTCGCCCACCTGTTCGATCTACGCCCGGGAATCCATCCTTCGGCATGGTCTCTTGAAGGGGCTCCTTCTCGGGATTACGCGGGTATTGCGCTGCGCCGGAGGGCTCTATACCGGCGGTGAGGACCCTGTGCCGGACAAGTTCAGCTTTCGCCATATCGGCCGGCAGTACAGGAAATTCTGGAGGCGACGTGCGGCGTGAACAGGGCAACGACAATTCATTTCTGGCCCGCGTGATACGTGATCTCGATGCAATTCCGGACCTGAGATCCGGGAAGGAGTCGATAGACCGGGAGACTCGCGACCTCTTTCGCGCATGCTGTATGAGCTATATTCGTACCACCTTCGGCGATTTTCAGGCGGGGGCCGATGCGCTCCGCAATGCAGGTATCGACTACCAGCGGGGCGCGCGAGTTCACCGGAACGACAACTCCACCTACTCGCTCACGGTGCACTTCACAGGCGGAACCGCAGAGATACCGGACTTGGAGCAATACTTCACCGACGACAACGGCATCTACAACGGCAAGGGCTACTATGATTCGCAGACGGTCGAGAAGTTCGAGAAGACCGTATTCCAGCTCCTGAACGAGATCCTCGGCAGACGGTGAGCGTTCGAGACCAGGATGTGAGCCGCTCCTGAAGCGGCTGCTCCATTGACCCGCCGCGCGGCGGGATTTAGACTGGACTGCTATGGACATCACAATCGCACACTCGTCCGAACAGATGGCTTCGGCCGCGGCAGCCAAAGCCGCATCGGTTCTCAAGGAGACCCTTCAAAGATCGGGCAGGGCTGTCGTCGTAGCCGCCACCGGCATGAGTCAGGTGGGGATGCTCGAGCAGCTGACCTCGGACCCCGGCATCGACTGGCCCTCGGTGGAGCTCTTCCACCTCGACGAGTACATCGGCCTTCCCGAGACGCATCCGGCGAGCTTCCGCCGCTACCTTCGCGAGCGCTTTGTCGACCGGGTTCCCGGTCTGCACGATTTTCACGCCATCAACGGCGAGGCGGACGATCCCCACGCGGAGTGTCTCCGTCTCGGCGAGCTCATCCGATCACGAACAGTCGATCTCTGCCTCGTAGGCATCGGAGAGAACGGTCACCTGGCTTTCAATGATCCGCCTGCCGATTTCACCACTCAGGACCCCTACCTGGTCGTGCAGCTCGACGAGCGCTGCCGCAGGCAGCAGATGGGCGAAGGCTGGTTCGGGTTGCTCGATGAGGTGCCGCTGCGCGCCATCTCGATGTCGGTGCGCCAGATTCTTGCGGCAAAGGTGATAGTCGCGACCATACCCGACCGGCGCAAGGCGGAAGCGGTGAAGGCCGCAATCGAGGGGGTGGTTACCCCGACCTGCCCTGCCTCCGTCCTTCAGGAACACGGAAGCTGCTTCACCTATCTGGACTCCGATTCGGCTTCTCTCCTCTCGGCGCGCATCCGATAGCCTGAGACCCAATATGTTGTAGACAGCGTTCTGAGGGTGACCTAAAATATCTCATGCGTCTGAAGAAGTATCTGCCCCACGGTATTGTGTTCATCACCAGTATGGGGGTCATGATTGTCGAGCTGATCGCAAGCCGGATCGTGGCCAAGCACTTCGGAAATTCGCTCTACACCTGGACGGGCATAATCGGGGTAGTACTGGGCGGAATCAGCCTGGGAAACTACATCGGGGGGAGGCTCGCCGACCGCTTCTCCCCGAGGCGAATGATAGTACTCCAGCTGCTTCTCACGTCGGTCCTCATCATGCTGATACTGCCGCTGGACGCTCTTCTCTACACAATCACAATGCAGGGGCAGGCGGTGATCGTCACCTCCGCGATGATCACCAAATCGGTCTTCTGGATAGTGCTGCTGTTCCTCCTGCCGTCGGCGTCCATCGGAACAGTATCCCCCGTAATGGCGAAGTACGCTCTGGAGGAGTCGACTGCCGTCGGCAATACCGTGGGCAGCATCTACGCAGTCTCATCCATCGGAAGCATCATCGGAACCTTCCTCGCCGGTTACCTGCTGATCCCCCTGCTCGGCGTACGCACGATAGTCTTTCTGGTCGCAGGGCTTACGGGGCTTCTCGGGCTTCTGATGAGTGTGCGACTGCGACAGCGAATTGTGGCGGCCGTCTGGGTAGCGGCGGTAGTGGTGCTCGGCCTGCTCCTTCCCCACTCGGCTGTCGCGAAAAGCTACTACGAAGAGGGCGGCGGGAGACTGCTCTACTCGACCGACTCGCAGTACATGAGCATCGAGGTCCGCGACACCCCGAAACCGGACGGAATGGAACGGCAACTCATCATGGACGGGCTCATACACAACCGCTACGACCTCGCCAGTCCTGATGTGCTCCGCTACGAATACGAAAAGATCTTTGAATCGCTCACGCGCTACCTGGCGGGTCCCGCGAAACGGAAGCTTTCCACGCTTACCGTGGGCGGCGGAGCGATGATATTTCCGGACTACCTCGCCCGGCACTTTCCCGACAGCAGGACAGACGTCGTCGAAATAGATCCGGAGGTGATCCGGGTCGCTGAAAAATACTTCGGCGCGCGAACCGGGAACGGTCTCACCGTCTACAACACCGACGGCCGCAATTACGTGAACTACGCACGCGGCATGAAGACGCGCTATGACATCGTTTACCTGGACGCGTTCACCTCCTTTTCGATCCCTTCGCATCTTACCACGAAGGAGTTCGCGGCGGATGTGCGTTCGATTCTCAGGCCGGACGGCTACGTTGTGGCGAACTGCATCGACGTCTTTACGATAGGAAAATTCATCAGCGCTTACATCCGGACGCTTCAGCAGGTGTTTCCGTCGGTCACGGTTTACGCTGACACGGTGGGCAAGCTCAACGAGCGCATGACCTTCGTGATAGTCGGCGGCAGCCACCCGCCCGCGCCGGAAAGTCTTACCGATCCGTCCGGCAGGCGTGTAGGCAGGCGGCTGTCCGCGGCAGAGATTTCCGATCTGTTCAGCCGCAATCCTCCCCTGATTCTTACCGACGACCATGCGCCGGTGGAGAATCTCATGGGACCGGTTTTTCTTCACAGTGTCCATTAAGGTTCGGGTGGAAACGGCGGTGCGAAGCACAGGGTCAAGCCGCCGCAGCAATAGCCCGATAAATCATTAGGGAGGCATCCAATTAAGGTGAACAACAGCGGCAGGCTTGCCCTATCCGCGCTTGCTGCATTCGTGCCCGCCTGCGTGATCATCCTTGCGGCGGCCTTCATCTCTTCGCCCCGGGCCTCAGCGGTCTCTCCCGTTGTCCCCGCCAAGGCGGCTATCAGCCCGGCGGTCAAGCCGGAACCTGTACCAAGAACGGTAACCGTGGAGACGGGCGACGCCCTTTCGGGCATCCTTCTCGAAGAGGGCGTAAATCAGAACGAGGTCCTCGACATAATCGACACCGTCTCGAAGTACTACGATCCCCGCCACCTTCAACCCGGACAGGAAATAGCGTTCACCTTCGATCCCGAGGTTCCCTTCTATCTCGAATCGATGAAGTTTCAGATCGACCCACTGCGCGACCTTCTGGTCAATCGAGCGGAGGACCAGAACTTTGCCGCCAGTCTCACCGCGCGCAGAACAATGCTCCGTGAACAGGCGGTATCCGGCACCATCGAGAAAAGCCTCTTTGCAGACGGCGAATCGGCGGGTGTTCCGGCGTCGGTGCTGATGGACCTGATAGACGTCTACTCCTTCGACGTGGATTTCCAGCACGACATTCACCAGGGCGACAGGTTCGCGGTAATGTGGCAGCGGAAGGTCGACGCCAACGGTGACCCGGTCCAGAACGGAAACCTCCTGGAGGGGCGGCTCGAGCTGAAGAATCAGACGCTGGTCGTCTACGGTTTCGCCGGCTCGAACGGCCACATGGATTATTACGATCGAAGCGGCCGCAGCGCGCGCAAGACCCTGCTCAAGACCCCGGTACACGGGGCGGTGATCACCTCCCACTTCGGCTGGCGCGCCGACCCCTTTTCGGGCTACAGCGACTTTCACCGCGGCATCGACTTCGGCGCCCGGCGCGGCACCCCGATCCTGGCGGCCGGCGATGGTACGGTAATCAGCATGTCCTATGACAACGTCTACGGGAATCACGTCTTCCTGCGCCACATCAACGGATACGTCACCCTCTATGCGCACATGGAGGCGTACGCGCGGGGGCTCCGGCCGGGAAACCGGGTCGCGCAGGGGCAGGTAATCGGTTACGTCGGAAGCACCGGCGAATCGACCGGGCCGCACGTGCACTACGAAGTCCGCGTTTGGGGCAAACCCGTCAATCCGGCGACGCTTCGCTTCCCACCCGGGCGCACACTTTCGGGCCCCGAGCTCAACGCCTTCCTCATGCACGTGGACCGGCTGAACCGGGATTTCGAAACCCTCCTGCACGGCGGCCGCTCGTAGCCCTCACTGCTGCAATCTGCCGTTGAGCAAGCGGCCCGGCCGCGCTACTATGACGCCATGAAGCAATTCGCCATTATCGGTCTCAGCACCTTCGGCCAGCGGATGCTCGACGAGCTGATCGGGAGCAGCGCGGAAATCCTCATCGTGGACCGGGACCGCGAGGTGATAGATCTGTACCGCGATCAGGTAACATCCGCCTATGTCGCCGACGTTCTGAAGGAAGAGACGATCCGCAAGATCATTCCCGCCGAGATCGACGCGGTGATCATCGATCTTGGCGACCGGGTGGAAACTTCGATTTTGCTGGTGCACTATCTGAAGAAACTCGGAGTCCGAAGGATCATAGCGAAAGCGGAGACTGACGAGCATGGCGAAATACTCGAGATCGTCGGCGCCCATCAGGTGGTATTCCCGAACAAGGAGGCGGCGCGCCGCGTTGCCCCGCCCCTGGTGCTTTCGACGGTGTTCAACTACATGCCCATCAGCAAGGGTCTGGTGATGGCGGAGGTAGGGGTGCCGCCCCGTCTACTGGGAAAGAGTCTGATCGAGGCCGATCTCCGGCGGAACTTCAAGATCAATGCGATTGCCGTGAGCCGTTCCGGACAGGAGGAATACGAGTTCGTATCTCCCGCCTACGTCTTCACCGACAGCGACATTCTGCTGGTCGTCGGCCGTGAGGAGGATCTCAGCCAGTTCTCCACCACCGCCATCCGCGGCGCCGGTAGACGGGATTTTGTCTCTGTGATGAAACGATTCTTCGGCAGAAACCGCCCCCCGCAGGATGCCCAGCCATCGAGCACACCCAAGCCGTCCGGTCCGCCGAAAATATCCGGCTGACGGCTACCGCTCCTCGAAAAGCTCGACCGTCTCTCCGTCGGGTCCCTTGAAGAAGGCAATCCGCGCCCTGTAGACGGGGTCACACGGGAAATCGATGTTCTTCGGATCTACGGTGACCTCTGCTCCCGCCCTTCTTGCAAGCTCGAGAGCGGCGTCGCAGTTGCGCGTTCGTACGGCAAAGTGGAGCAGCGCTCCCTCGGGTGAGACCTGAGCGGCAGCAGAATCATTCTTTCGCTCGAAGATCTCAAGATAGGCGCCGCCGCCCATATCGAGCATCACCGCTCTGCTGTCCCTGATTTTCCACGCCCGTACGATAGAGAACCCCAGCCCCTTGCCGTAGAAGTTTATGGAGTGATCGAAGTCCCGCACACGCATCGCCACATGGTGAAAACCGTCGGTGCGATGTCCGTTTCCGTCAGCCACGATTTCGCCTCATACCGCCTGCCGGTGCTTCTCTTCCACGAGGTCGACGGCCCGCGCGTTCGCTGCGACCTGCCCGGGATTCCTGCAGCCCGGGATGACACAGGTCACCGCATCGTGGCGCAGGCACCAAGCGAGCGCCCAGCCCGCCATGTCGACCCCATCCGGCACTTCACTTTTTCGAATCTTCTCGGCCTCGGCCAGCAATGCGTCGTTTTTCGCCGCATCGCGCGTGCTGCGCACGTCGGACTCTGCAAAACGTGCGCCGGGTTTGTACTTCCCGCTGAGAAAGCCGCTCGCAAGCGGTACGCGGGCGAGCACGCCGAGATTCCGGTCGATGCAGAGCGGGAAGACCTCCTCTTCCGGCGCCCTGTCGAGCCGGTTGTATACTACCTGTATTGTTTCAGCGCCCGCCTTCGTCGCCCGCGAAGTCTGATGAGTATTCGTATTCGGACTAATCGAAATACCGAGGTGACGAATGACGCCGCGCTCCTTCTGTTCGCGCAGCATCGCCCACAGCTCATCGTTGTCGAATGCGTCATTGCTGCCCGAATGAAACTGATAGAGGTCGATGTAATCGGTCCCGAGCGCTCGCAGCGAGTCCTCCAGCTGCTTTCTGACCTCCGAGGCGGACCAGAGCTGGTCGCGGTCGAATGGAACCGAATAGCGGTGGCCAAACTTGGTGGCGACGATCCACTTCTCGCGATCACGTCGAATAGCGTCGCCGACCAGCTTCTCTGAAAGATGGTCGCCGTAGCACTCCGCCGTATCGATCAGGTTTATTCCGGTCGAACGGCCGGCGTCGATGATCGCGTCAACCTCTTTCTGAGTAAACTGCTGTCCCCATTCGCCGCCGAACTGCCAGGTTCCGATGCCGACAACGCTCGAGCGTATTGCTGTACTCCCCAGGACTCGGTATTTCATCAATCCTCCCGACTAGAATATACGATTTTCGGTTAGCGTCGGCGACGACTGCCGGACCGCTGAAATCAGCAGCTGCGGCGGGGCATCGACCCCGACACGGTAGGCCTGCTCCTTGATTCGCAGGACGGAACGGCGAAGGCGGGCGTATATTTCGCCCTCCTGCGAAATGTGCTCGAGATAGGCCCCGATGAACTCGAAGTGAGCCTCGATCAGCTCCTGTTGCTCGCCTTCCAGCGGCCCCGCGTACTCCCTCACCCCCGTCACTGTAAGCGGCCATTCGCGCACGAGTGATTTCAGCTGCCTGCGGCTGAGAGTCGGACCATGCGGTATTCCCAGAAGTGAGTCCACCTGCGCTTTGAGACCGTGGAGACTGGCCAGTATCTGCTGGGGAGGCGTCAACCCATCGGCAACCATCTCGTTCAGCACGAAGTTGCCGCCGGGCGCGAGAACCCGCATCATTTCCGATAGCGCCTTCGCAGGCTCCCCGAAGTGGTGAAGCGCGTTTGAAATCGTTACGGTCTCAAAGCTCGCCGACGCAAACGGCAGGTGATAGGCGTCGGCGAAACGGAACCTCATCCTGCCGCCTCCGAACGAGCGTATCGCCGTCGAAAGCAGATTTTCGTCGATATCTACGCCGGTGATGGATCTGTATGATCGCAGATGCGCTGCAAGAAGGGAGGCGAAATCACCCTCGCCGGTAGCGACATCGAGAACCCGGCCGCCGTCGATTCCGGAGAGCAGCTTCTCAAGCGCATTCATCAGCCTCTACCGCCTTCGGCCCGCGGCCCCCGTCGGCCGATGGCGGAAGCCGGTCCAGTACCTCGGCCGGCAGCAGCGACATGGCAAGGCGAAGGGTATCGCCGCCGCTCCTTCGCTGGACGAGCGGCGGGCTCAACAGCTGCTTCCACCTTCGCGAACCGTGCTCGCCCAGGAACAGTCCCAGCGTATGCCGCAGAACGCGATGGGGCGGCAGCCCGCGCGCCTCCCACTGCTCGACGTAGGGAACAAGACGTTCCACTACCTGCCGCCGCGACTGCGGCGATTCCCCGGACGCGAAGAAGAGGCGGTCGGCGACGGCGAGAAGATAGGGGTTGTCGTAGCCCGCCCGTCCGAGCATCACCGCATCGACCCGGTCGAGGGCCGCGGAAATCTGGCCGATCGTTTTGAATCCGCCGTTGATTTCAATTTTCAGCTCCGGGAACTCGGCCTTCAACGCGTATACGTCCTCGTAACGAAGAGGAGGAACCTCCCGGTTCTCCTTCGGGCTGAGACCCGAAAGGACAGCGATCCGGGCGTGAACGGTGAAACGGTCGGGGCCTGCCTCGCGGACGGTCCGGATGAAGCGGCGCAGATCCTCGTAGCTCTCGAGCCCGTCGATTCCGATGCGGTGCTTCACCGTCACCGGCTTGCCGCTGCCCCGCCTCATCGCTTCAACAAGCCGCGCCACCATGGCCGGCTCGGCCATGAGGCAGGCTCCGATGTGCGCATCCTGAACCTTGTCGCTCGGACAGCCGCAGTTAAGGTTGAGCTCATCGTAGTCGTATGCTTCGGCGAGCCGGACCGCACGGAAAAGATCGCCGGGATCGTCCGCTGCAAGCTGCAGCGCCAGAGGCCTTTCTTCGCCCGAAAATCCAAGCAGATGTTCCCGGTCTCCGTGAATGATCGCCGCCGCGGTGATCATCTCCGAATAGAGAAGCGTCCGGCGCGTGATTCCGCGCATGAAATAGCGGTAGTGACGGTCGGTCCGGTCCATCATCGGCGCGATGCTCACGCGAGGAGCGTTCAGGGGCAGTAATGCTGTATTCCGTGCTTCAACGGCGGGAGCTGTAACGGACATTGTCAACCCAAGATATGCGCTTTGACGCCGAAATTCAAGTTTCGACGAGGGGACAAAAAAACCCGGGAACCGCTACGCGGCCCCCGGGCGGGAGGGTGTGACCGGAGCTGGAGGTTAGCCCCGGAGGGGGAATTGACATCTCGAAAAGCCGAAGGCTCCCGGATGCCATCCGCTCATCCCGTGCTGGCCTTCATAGTCGCGGGACTCACGGAACTTAGGGGTATGTCTGCCGGCCGGAGGTTGGCGGCCGTGCAGCCAGGATGTCGGGCCGAAGCCCAACCCACAAGGAGGAACCTACCGCAATGTCCGTCTGTTCCTCCCACGAACATTGCGGCGTTTTTATCAATGAACCAGGCCGATGAGGAGCTCGGTGTCTTGACGATAGATGCGAAACATCACCTCATTCGACCTGGTATTGTTCACTGTTTTATAGAAGTCCATCACATTACGTATACGATTTCCGTTAACATTGCGGATGATGTCGCCGGGTTTCAACCCCGCGGTATCCGCCGGACTTCCCGATTCAACGTTCCCGATGACCACGTCGCCGCGGCCCGAGGGAAGATTCAACCGGCTGCGCACCTGTTCGGTGAGGTTCACCACCGACATTCCAGGCCACAGATTCTTCGACTCTTTCGCCACGTCCGCTGCGCGCAGTCCCAGCGTGACGTCGGTGCGGATGCTTTTTCCCTGCCGGTAGATCGCAAGGGTGACGGACTTACCCGGGTCGAGCCCGCCGATCTGAGTCACCAGATCATCACTCGTTCGCAGGTTGTTCCCGTTGACGCTGGTGATGATGTCACCCGGCTCTATTCCTGCCCTGTCGGCCGCGGATCCGCGGAAGATGTCATAGACAAAGGCTCCCGTGACGTTGCTCGGCAGGTCCGTCTGCAGGCTCGGTACGATGTCTCCAACGTTCACGCCGAGCCAGCCGTAGTCGACGCGCCCCTTGGTGATGAACTCGTTGATCGCCTTCTTTGCATTGTTGATGGGAATGGCAAAACCGAGTCCGATGCTGCCTCCGGTCTGCGACGCAATCCACGTATTGATGCCGATCACCTGGCCGTCGATGTTGACGAGGGGTCCGCCGGAGTTGCCGCGGTTGATCGCCGCGTCGGTCTGGATGTAGTCGGTGTACTGACCCAGACTGCTTCCAGGCTGTGCCTGTCTGCCCACGGCGCTTACAATTCCGAAGGTGAGCGATGATTCAAAACCGAGCGGGTTGCCGACCGCGAGAACCCAGTCGCCAACCTCGAGCTTGCTCGAGTCGCCCAGCGGTGCAAGCGGCATATGCTCGGAGGTCTGGAAGCTCACCAGCGCCAGATCGCGCTGCGGATCCTTGCCGACCAGGCTCGCCTTGAATGACCGCCCGTCGGGGAGCCGGACGCTGATCTGGCTCGCCTTACCTGCAACGTGGTTATTGGTCAGCACGTAGACCGTGTCGCCGTCCTGCCGGACCATGATACCCGATCCGAGCCCCCGCTGCTGAAACTGCTGCTGCGGCGT
The DNA here is from genome assembly GCA_964577375.1 of uncultured Spirochaetales bacterium. Taxonomy (GTDB): domain Bacteria; phylum Spirochaetota; class Spirochaetia; order DSM-27196; family DATKUC01; genus DATKUC01. Next base: position 91,612 of record CAZNYW010000005.1, read on the forward strand.
CTGATTGGGCTGGCGGTCGTTCGGCGAGGGTACGCCAAAGAAGAACTGAAAGGGATTCTTTTCGTTGAACCGGAAAGGAGTTGCGGGTGCGTTGACGGTATCGACCACGTTCACTTCGACAACCGTAGGCAGAATCTCCTTCGCAATCGCGCGGAAGGCATTCTGGGTGTTTCGAAGCGACGCGAACCCCTGCGGGTCGGGTCGGTTCGACTGCGCCGACAAAGTCCCTACGATACCGATCAGGAACAGCGACAGCCCGGCCGCCAAAGCATTTCTTCTGATGTGTACAAATCCCGGAACGCGCCATGCAAGACGACTCATGGAACTCTCCTTCTCCTTTCCACGAACTCTGTTTTCTGTCACAATAGTAGTCGACCAACCTTGCAGGAAGATGTCAGGAACGTTACAGATTTGTCATGATTCGCAATGAGCTCTACAAGACAAGACGCCGACCCGTTGCCCGATGACGGCAACCTCCCATCAGTGCTCAAACAGTTCGAAGTTGCACCCTGTGCCAGTCTCGAAATCGGCTGCGGGACCGGGGCGAACAGCCTCTGGCTTGCGGCGCGCGGATTCGAGTGCACCGGTATCGACCCGGCGTCCGCTACCCTGCGGATAGCTGCCGACCGGGCCCAGGCCGCGAACAGGGAGGTGCGCTGGATACGTGGTGTCTTCCCGGAAGACATTCCTGAGGAGAGCTACGCGGAAGGCAGCTTCGGATTCATCTTCGATCGAGGCGTTCTCGAGCTGGTCACCTTTCCCGCGCAGCAGCGCAAGTTTCTCAAGCGGATTGCCCGCCTTCTTTCGCCCGAGGGTATCTACTACGCGCTGATCTCACGAAGACAGGGGTCGCCGCTCCCGGGCGGCGTGCCGCTGTGGACCGCTCCGCAGGTGCGGCGGGCGCTGTCGCCGCATCTTCGCATCCTCCTGCTGCGGCCGGTTCTGTCGGATCCCTCCGACAAGGGCTCGGCGCCGGTGTGGCTCTGCGTCGCAGCGAAAAAGAGACGTGGCAGCTTGCGGGCGCGCTCGCTGTTCGGGTTCCGGAGAATCTTGGTCCGTCTGTAGTATCAAGAAGCGTGTTGATTTTTGACACTAAAATTCTGCGACAGAAAGAATTACACTATTTCGATGCTCTTTTCGACTTCTTCCGGGAGCTCTTCCAACGAGAAGTGGCTGTCTCGGAGGAACTTAGCCCGTAGCGATATCCACACGCTTCTTTATACCACCCACGGCGCGAATAGACGAAACTGGCAGCTGTGAATCTCAGGCCTGCGTGCGCGAGAACGGCAGGTGCACCTCAACCGAAGTCCCCTTTCCGGAGGCGCTCTCCAGAGTCACGGTGCCCTGATGCGCTTCGACTATCGCTTTCACCAGGCTCAGCCCCAGGCCGAGGCCCGGGACCATAGGCACTGCCCGCGAACGGTAGAGCCGGGTCCAGATACGAGGAATCTCGTCCTCGGCTATCCCGATGCCGGTGTCCCGCACCTTCACCACGGCTTCGTCCTGTCCGTCCTGCAGCCCGACGAAAACGCTTCCGCCCTCCGGGGTGTACTTCACCGCGTTGTCCAGCAGATTGCCGATAACCTGTCTGAGCCGAACCGGGTCGCCGGGGATGGAGACGGGCGCGGGAATCTCAGTGGTGATGGTGACCCCCTTCTCGTCGGAAGAGAAGCGGTACAGGTCCGCGAGCTCCTCGATCAGCGTGTGGAGCGGAACCGGCTGGATGCGCAGCCTCATGACTCCCGATTCCGCCTCCGAAATGTCCATGAGCGTATTCAGCATGCGGAGGATGACATCGGCCTCCTCCAGCGCGTCTTCAAGCGCTCTGCGGTAGGATGCGGCGTCCTCCGGCTCCTTCAGGGCGAGCTCGGCGACGCCACGTAGCCGCGTCAGCGGGGTCCGGAGGTCGTGCGCGACCACATCGAGGGAGTTCCGCATCTCGCGGATGAGGCGGTCGATCCGTTCGAGCATCTCGTTGAAATAGACCACCAGCTCTCCGAGCTCATCATGGGTCGAGGATACCGGGATCCGGGCGTCGGTACGGCCGGTGTTTATGATCGAGCGGATCGTGCGGTTGAGCTGTCCCACCGGGCGGAAGGTACGCGAAGAGATGAACAGCCCGCCGACGAAGCTGAGAACCATAAGCAGGGCGCTGATCGCGAAGAAATTACGCTGAAACAGATCGAGGATGAGCTTTCGGCTCTGGGTGCTCATTCCCACCTCGAGATAGTAGTTCTGCGAAAGTTTGATGCTCGCCACTTCGAGCTTGTAGTCGATTCCGGGGGCGCTCAGGGTGATGAGATCCGCATCGGTATCCGGCTTTACCCTTTCCAGTCTGTTGAAATCGAAGTTCTGCCAGATGATCGGGTAGCGCTGCACGAGCGTGTTATTGCTGGCGTCGGCGATTCGCACGAAGTAGGGCCGCTCGCCCATCATCAGATTCTCCACCTGGATTTCCTGCACGATCCGGTCGATGCCTCCGGACTGGAACTGCGCCCAGAAGCCGAGCAGTCGTGCGTTTATGTGGCTGATGTCGTCCTGGCGCAGATTGGTCAGCAGCGAGAAGAAAGTGGCGGCAAATAGCAGCGCGCTGCCGACAAGGAAGACGGTTGAAAAAATGATCGAAAGGCGCATGTTGAGCCGGCCGAGAAATCGCCTGTTCAGCCGGCGAAGGAAGCCCGCCATCCCGGACTCAGGTTGATTTGAGGACATAGCCGACCCCGCGGATTGTGTGAATGAGCTTGTCGCTCCTGCCCTTGTCGATCTTGTTGCGCAGACGGCTCACAAGCACATCGACGACGTTGGTTTGAGGATCGAAGTCATAGTTCCAGACGTGACTCATGATCATGGTCTTGGAAAGCACGACGCCCGGATTTCGCATGAAGTACTCGAGAAGCGCATACTCTTTCGGCTGCAGATCGATGTCCTCACCGCTACGTTTCACCTCGTGGGCGAGCAGGTCCATGTCGAGGTCCGCAACCTGCAGCCTCGTCGGCTGACCGCCGATGGACGAGCGACGGATGAGCGCCTGGATGCGGGCGAGCAGCTCCGAGAAGGAGAAAGGCTTGACCAGGTAGTCGTCGCCGCCCTTCTGGAAACCGAGCACGCGGTCGTCCACAGTTCGCTTGGCGCTGAGAATCAGAATCGGCGTCTGGACGCCCTCGCTTCGAAGCCGGGAGATCATCGTGAGGCCGTCCATTCCGGGCAGCATGATGTCTACAACCGCCGCGTCGTACTCGGTGTTTCTCATGTAGGTGAAGCCCTCTTCGGCTGCATCGACCCGGTCAACGGCGAATCCAGCCTGCCTGAGGCCGGTATCGATGAATTCCGAAATTCCCGCGTCGTCTTCCACGATCAGGATTCGCATGCGTCCTCCAGAATCATTCCGCTGCCCAGACAGACCTCCTCCGAATAGAGTACCGCGAACTGCCCGGGAGCGACACCCCGGTCCGGACGCTCCATTTCGACGGTCAGGGTGTCCCGCTCCCCTGAGCCGTCGGGACGGATCCTGCAGCGAGTCAGCTCGGGACCGTGCCGGATCTTCAGCTGCAGATCCTGCGTCTCCATCGGCGCTGCGCCGATCCAGTTGAGCCTGCCGATCCGGAACCGCGAACGTGCCCGCTCGCCCGCGCGGGCGCTGTGTGACACATAGACGACGTTCTCGCCGGTGTCCTTCCGGACCACGTACCACGGACCGTTTCCGAGCCCGAGACCGGACCGCTGCCCGATGGTGTGAAACCAGTATCCCCGGTGCGTTCCCAGGACCGCGCCGGTCTCGAGTTCTACTATCCTTCCCTCCCGCTCTCCGAGGTAGTGCCTGACGAACTCCGGATACCGGATGCGGCCGAGGAAGCAGATCCCCTGGCTGTCCCTGCGATCCTGGTTGGGGAGGGAGAGCCGCCGGGCCATGGCCCGGACATCGGCCTTCATCATGCCGCCGATGGGGAAGAGGGCGCGGGCGAGCTGCTGCTGGCTGAGATGCGAGAGGAAGTAGGTCTGGTCCTTCACAGGATCGGGCGCGCGCTTGAGCAGGTAGGTGCAGCCCTGCTCTTCGATCTGCGCGTAATGACCGGTTGCCACCTTGTCGAAGCTCTCGCCTGCGTGATCGAAGAAGGCGCCGAACTTGATGCGCTGATTGCAGAAGATATCGGGGCTCGGCGTACGCCCCTCCCTGAGCTCCGCGAGCGCGTAGGAGACCACGCGCTCGTAGTATTCGAGCTGCAGCGAGACGATCTTGAGCGGAACCCCTGCCTGAGCGCAGACAGCCCGCGCGAACTCGAGGTCCTCCTCCCAGGGGCAGGCGCCTATGTAGCTGAGCTCGTCCTCGAGCCAGATCTTGAGATAATATGCGGTGATGTCCTGTTGCCCGGCCTCTTTCAGCCTCCAGAGCGCGGTGGAGCTGTCGACTCCGCCGGAAAGCAGCAGTGCAATCTTCATTTCATCATTCTCGTGCGATTCAGATTGTCTCTTGTATAATACTGCAGTGGTGAATCGGGTACAAACCTGTTAGTATGGCGGGTGATCTATCGCACCATCGGCGCCCGATGCCGCGTTTGCCTCGGTTCGAATGTCCGGGATATATTTATGATACTTTGCATCCAAGAGGCAGGTCAATAATGCCGGAACACGCCGTGGGACTGGGCGACCTGGCCGTATACATCCCGCGTCCGCGCATCGACATGGAGACACTCGTGCGCCATCGGGTTGCAAGCGAGCCTGAGCTCGAACGAAGGCTCCGTCGAGCCGTGGCATCCACCGGTCAGAAGGCGTTTCGATTTCCCGACCCGTGGCAGGACAGCGCGACGCTGGCCGCGCAGTCGTTGACACGGCTGCTCGACCGCCCCCTCGCCGCGGGAGCAGGAAGGATACGTCATCTGGCAGTGGGAACCGAAACCACCGTGGATCTTTCGAAACCGCTTGCAAGTTACGTCCTCGGGATGGCGTCGGGCGTCGGAACGAATCTCGACAGCGCCATCGCAACCTACCAGATTCAGCATGCATGCGCCGGCGGAACGGTAGCACTGCTCTCGGTGGCAGCACAGCTTCTGGTTTCGGCCCCTTCGGCAATCGAGCGCGAGACGGGCGTGGTGATCTGTTCGGATGTGGCCCGCTACCGCACCTCGACGACGGCGGAGATAACGCAGGGGGCGGGCGCGGTCTCGCTGCTCATAGAGCGGGACCCGCGGCTGATCGAACTCGACATCGGTACCACCGGCTACGCTTCCAGAGACGTAGACGACTTCTTTCGGCCGCTCGGCTCGGTTGAGGCAAAGGTCAAGGGTGCCTATTCGGTTCAATGCTATAACGAAGCACTCGAAGTAGCCTTTCTCGACCATTGCGCCCGCAGGCAGGAGGATCCTGCGCGGGTGCTCGCCGATACCGACCTCCTGGTGGTGCACGTTCCCTTCTACCAGATGGCCGTGATGGCCGCACACCGGCTGCTTTCCTCTCACCTCAGACTGACCGGCGAGAGTGCCGAGGAGTTTCTCGCCTGCAGAGGATTCTTTTCGGGAATCGAACCTCTCACCTCGATCGGCAACATCTACACCGGCTCGCTCTATCTCGCGCTCGCCTACCAGCTCGCCGAGCGCTACGCCACGCTTGGGAACGCGATCGCCGGCCGCAGAGTACTGCTTGCATCATACGGATCGGGCAACACGATGATAGTAATGTCGGGCAGGGTCTCTGCATCGGCGCCATCGGTTATCGCGGGGTGGAACATCGAGGAGATCGCAGGCAGCGCCCGGCAGGCGTCGATCGAGGAGTACGAAGCCTGGATCGCCGGCTCCTGCGACAAGGACCGCTCCGTGCCGGCTCGAGCCGCCCGACCTGCGGCAGGCGATTTCTATCTTTCGGGGATACGGGATGATGGTTACCGGGAGTACGGTTATGCCGACTAGCGACGGCGCCGCAGATGACCTTGGCGCACGAAAGGCCCGGCACCTCGAAATCTGTGTTGATCCGGACCATTACCAGGTGGAGTTCGGAAATTCCGGCTTCGACGGCCTGAGGCTGATACACCGTTCGATGCCCGAAATCTCGGAGCGGGAGATAGACACTTCGGTCGACTTTCTCGGCTCCCGGGTACGTCTTCCACTCTTCATCTCTTCGATGACCGGCGGATCGGAAGCGGCCTTCAGGATCAACAAGCAGCTCGCGGAGGCCGCCCAGATCGCCGGTGTGCCGGTGGGAATGGGTTCCATCCGGATACTCCTCCGCAAGCCTGAAGTCATCTCTCATTTTCAGCTCAGGAAGATAGCTCCGGATGTCCCGGTAATCGCGAACATCGGAGCAGTACAGGTCCGTGACGTCGACGCAAAGGAGATTTTGGAGCTGGCAAAACGGCTCGAGGTTCAGGCAATCGCCGTGCACCTGAACCCGGCCCAGGAGCTCTTCCAGCCGGAGGGAGACCGGGACTTTCGCGGCATCCTTCCCGCGATTGCGAGATTCTGTGACCGTTCACCGGTTCCTGTCATAGTGAAGGAGACCGGATGCGGCATCCGACCCGACGAGGTGGGAAGGCTTCTCGACGCGGGCGCAGCATGGGTGAACCTCGCCGGAGGCGGCGGCACCAACTGGATCACGGTGGAGGCCTACCGCCTCGACGCCGAAGCAGAGGCGGCCGCGCGTGAGTTCGACGACTGGGGCACGCCCACCGCGAACATCCTTGCCGCTCTCGGGCTGCGTGAGAAGAGGAGCCCGGGCACTGCCGGTGCGGGTGCACAGGGTCACGTCCTCGCCTCCGGCGGCCTGAGAAGCGGCATGGATCTGGTCAAATCCCTCGCGCTCGGAGCTTCCCTCGGCGGTTATGCGCTCCCCTTCGTTCGAGCGGTGGCCGCCTCCGGAGCGGAGGGGGTGGTAGCCCTTATCCGCCGCTTCGAACGGGTGCTCCGCAGCGCGATGACATTGACCGGCTGCCGGACAGTCGCCGATCTGCAGCGCACCCCGCTTCTCTTCTCACCTGACTTCGCTGCCCGCGTCGACGGCCTGCGAACCGCGCTTGAGGCAGGCGGAGAGGAGGGGGAAGATCCGTGAGCTCACATTCACTGCCGGCCAGATTCCGAAAGCTCACCGTCGGGGGGCGCCGCGACGCCCTTCGCGAGGCATGCGGCCTGACTGAGCAGCAGCTGGCCGGTTTCGGTACCGACCCCGATATGCTCGAGCGTGCGGACGTCATGGTGGAATACGCAGTCGGGTACGTTGCGGTACCGATTGGCGTCGCTCCAGGATTCGTGATCGACGGTGAAACGAGGAATATCCCCCTGGCCACCGAGGAGCCGTCGGTGGTTGCGGCCGCCGCGTTTGCCGGCTCGCTCGTTTCACGCGAGGGAGGGTTCACCACCCGTGCATCTGAGCCGTTGATGACAGCGCAGGTTTACCTGCGGAACGCCCCGGCGGGAGCCGAAGGGCGGGTGCTTGCCGGTGAGCAGAGAATTCGATCGGCGGTCGCCGCCGTGCTTGCGCGGATGGAGTCGCGGGGCGGTGGCCTAAGGCGGATCGAGGCGACACGGCTGACCGGAACGGACGGGGTAAATCACTTGAGAGTCCATCTCCACGTCGACGTGCGCGATGCAATGGGCGCGAACATCCTGAACTCGGTAGCGGAAAGCGCACGGCCGGTGATCGAAGAGCTGAGCGGCGGTGAGGCCGTGATGTGCATTCTCTCCAACGCAGCTGCCGACCGCACCGCGGAGGCGCGGTTCAGCATACCGGTCGCTGCGCTTTCGCGGCGCGGTTTCACCGGCGAACAGGTGGCCGCGCGCGTGGTCGAGGCCGCCGCGATTGCGGATACGGATCCGGACCGCGCGGTCACCCACAACAAGGGCATCATGAACGGAGTCTCTGCGCTGGCGCTCGCGACTGGAAACGACACGCGCGCAATCGAATCGGCAGCACACCGGTTCGCCGTGCGGGAGGGCCGCTACGGCTCCCTTACTCGTTTCGCGCTCGACTCGGGCAGGCTCGAAGGCAGGATAGAGCTTCCGGCTCCGTTCGGCACGGTCGGCGGTGCTGCAGACTTCCATCCGGCAGCGAAAAGCGCGCTCGCCGTGCTCGGGAACCCGGACGCACAGACACTTGGCCGCATCGCGGCCTCGCTCGGCCTCGCGCAGAACCTTGCAGCCCTGTCGGCGCTGGTCTCCGAAGGCATTCAGCAGGGACACATGCGGCTTCATGCGCGACGGCTGGCGTTCGATGCTGGAGCGCGCGGCGAGGAGATCGCCGCTGTAGCTGCGCGGCTCCATGATTCGGGCCTGTTCGACCGCGACCAGGCCGAGGCGCTGCTCCGCGAGGTCCGCGACGATGTCAGATAGCGCCGTTTGCATCGCATCGCCAAGCCTTGCGCTCATCAAGTACTGGGGCAAAGAGGATGAGGGCACAAACGTGCCCGCGACCGGAAGTCTCGCGGTCACGCTCGGCGGACTCGAGACGAGGACCGTGGTCGAGGTGTCCGAGGAGGGAGCCGACCGGGTGATCATCGACGGCTGCCTGCAGCCGCCGCAGCGGTTCGCACCGTTTTTCGATAACCTCCGGGATTTTCTCTGCCGGAACGTCGCCTTCTCGGAAACTCTCAAGTGCCCCGGCAACCCTTCACGCCTTCGGTTCAGTGCCCGCAGCACGAACTCCTTTCCAACGGCGGCGGGAATCGCCAGCTCGTCTTCCGGCTTTGCAGCGCTTGCCGGAGCCTGCGCCGCGGCGGCCGGCATCGAGCCGCCGGCGGAGGAGCTTTCGGCGCTCGCTCGCGTCGGATCAGGCTCCGCCGCCCGGTCCATATTCGGCGGCTACGTGCATTTCCCGGCCGGCGCGCGCTTCGCCGAGCCGGTGCGGCCGCCGGACTGGATCCCGGGGCTACGCATGGCAGTTGCCATCGTGAGATCCGAATCGAAAGAGCACGCCTCGCGTGATGCCATGGAGCATTCGAAGGCAACGAGCCCCTACTACCACGAGTGGATCCGAACCTCGCCCGCCGACCTTTCGCGCGCGCTCGACGCACTCGAGGCGCGGGACATCGAAGAGCTCGGCGAGGCGATGAGACGAAGCTACCTCCGCATGTTCGGGACCATTTTCTCGGCCGACCCGCCGATCAATTACTGGCTGCCGGACTCGGTCGCAATCATCCGCGCGTGCGAGGAGCTCCGGTCCAGAGGCTTCGCCGCCTGGGAAACGATGGACGCGGGCCCGCAGGTGAAGATCCTGACACTCGAGAGCGATCTGAGGCATGTGCATCAGTCTCTGCTCGCCGCGGTCCCGGGCGTCCTGATCATCGATTCGGCGCCGGGTGCCGGGCTCCGGTTCCCCGAAGGAGCGGCGGATGAGGCTGACGGTCCCCGGTAACATACTCATCGCGGGCGAGTACGCCGTGCTCGAAGAGGGTGGTCTCGGTCTTGCCGCGGCAGTCGAGCCCCGCCTCGAGGTCTCGAGCAGCCCCGCAGCCCGGCTGCGCATCTCCGGCATATTCGGCGAAAGCAGCGCCGAATGGCCGGCAGGAGGCAGCGAAACCGGGCTTCTGCGGCACTGCGTACGCCACATGGCAGAAACCCGAAACGGCTTTCTGCCGGAGAAGCTGCCGCTCCACCTGTTCATCGACAGCAGCGCCTTCTACGCCGGGCGCGGGCGAAAGCGGGGCCTCGGGTCGAGCGCTGCCGTCGTCGTAGCGCTCATCACGGCGCTCGACCTCGCCTTCCGTCGATACGGCGACTCGCCCGTACCGGCCGATAGCGACGCCCGCAGCCTGCTCGAGGACTGTGTCACCGTCCACCGGCAATTCCAGGGAGGCCGCGGAAGCGGATACGATGTGGCCGCGAGCCTCTTCGGAGGAGTGGGGCTCTTTTCGGGGGGAAGAAAGCCCTCCTGGCGGCCGGCTGAAGCCTCCTGGCTGCGCGAGCCTGCCGGGCTCCGCCTCGTCGAGGGGGAGAAGGCAGTTCGTACCAGATCCGCCGTCGCGGCCTATGAGAGCTGGAAGCACACCCACACCGAACGTGCCCACCGCTATCTGAGTGCGTCCAACGCCGCCGTCGCCGCCCTTGCCGGGACCACATCCCGGCGCGAAGCGCTCGCCCATCTGCGGGAGCTCAAACGTGCCGCAGCTGACCTCGGCAACGAGATCGGCTTCCCGGCAGACGCAGCCGCTCCGCCGCCCGGATGGCTCTGCAAATCAGCCGGAGCGGGGAACGAGACCGTGATCTGTCTGAAGGAATCCGGTTCGAGCGAACAGCCGGTCTCGACCGCTGCTCCCGGTGAGCCGCTTCAGATCGCTCTCACAGGTGTACAGATCATCGAGAGCTTAGAGGAGGGCCGGTGAGCTCCGTCATTACGGGCCAGGCCCACGGCAAGCTGCTGCTGTTCGGAGAGCACGCCGCCGTTTACGGCCACGCAGCAGTCGGCATCGGCCTGCCCTTCCCTCTGCGCGTAGATCTCGCTCTGCCGGCCGGCGGCGCACTCGGCGCCGACAATTCTTCAGCCGGCGCCCCCCGTGCACCGGACCTGAAGCTCCCCGGCATGACGAAAGAGGACGCTGATCGACTGTTGGCGGCCCTGCGTCTTGCCGCTGAGGCAGAGCCTGCAGTTACGAGCGTCTCCGGCGCGATCGAGATCAGCTCGCAGATCCCGCAGGGTGCGGGGATCGGTTCCTCGGCTGCGCTCTGCGCGGCGCTCTCCCGGTTGCTTCTCCGCGCAGCGACCGGCGGCGAACCGCCGGAGCGGGTTCGCCGGCTCGCGCACGCGATGGAGCACGCCTATCACGGCACCCCCTCGGGAATCGATACCGCGCTCGCGCTCTTCGACGGGCTCGCCCTCCTGCGCGCAGATGGTGCGCGCCTCCCAACACTCAGCCCACTCACGGGCGGACGTTTTGCGCTCGCCGCAGGCTGTCTGCCGCGCAGCGGCGACACCGGCACGCTGGTCGGCGCCCTTCGCCGTCGAATCGCCTCGGGCGATCCGACAGCGCTCGACGCCGTGAACCAGCTCGGAGCGATAGCAGAAGAGTCGGCGGCGCTCTTCCGCACTGCGGCCGAGCCCGTTGCACTGGCTCTGGCACGGCTCGCTGACCGGGCGCACCGGCTGCTCGCCGGCCTCGGTCTTTCGAGCAGTGGACTGGAAAGGGCGATCGATGCAGGTCTCCGCAGGGGCGGACTCGGTGGAAAGCTGAGCGGGGCGGGAGGAGGAGGCGCGTTCTTCGTGGTTTTCAATACGCCCGATGCCGCTGTCGCCGCGCTTCCCGCGATCGCCGAAAGCTCTGTGCCGGATTCTTCGAATCCGGTCGCCCGGTTCTTTGCGCTCGAATGGGACGGTGTCTCCGTCAGGCTCCTCGATGCGGGCTAGCCCCGCCGCTTCAGGCGGCTCTTCTGGGCGCGATGCACAAATGCCGCGGCACTTCGGCGGGGCAGAAAACGGGAAAACAGAATCAGCAGTCGAAAAAACAACCCGGGTACAACTATCCTGCGACCCCGGACCATCGCCCGGTAACCTGCCTCGGCGACCGTGCGAGCGCTCGTGACCTTCCCCACCGGAACACCCGCCCGGACGTGAAATTCGGTTCGGGTGGGTCCGGCGCAGAGAGCGGTCACGCTGACACCGGTTCCCTCGAGCTCCTCGGCAAGCGCTTCGGAGAGCGAGAGGACGTAGGCCTTCGTCGCGTAATAGACTGCCATGAGCGGCCCCGGCTGGAAGGCGGCAACTGAGGCAACGTTGAGAATCATTCCCTTGCCGCGCCTCACCATCGCCGGAAGCAGAAGGCTGGCAAGGCGCGTAGGAGCGTCCACATTCACCGCGATCATCTGCGTGTAGCTGTCCGGGTCTCCCTCGCCGAAGGGTCCGAACGCCCCTATTCCGGCGCAGTTGACCAGAAGGTCGACGCCTCCTTCGCCCGCGCGCGCCGCGATCCTGTCGACCGCACCCTTCTCGGAAAGATCGGCCTCTAGAAGCGATATCTCGACGGTTGCGGCCGTCTCAGCACGAATGGACTCGCGCAGTTCTTCCAGCCGCTGAAGCCGCCTTGCCGTGAGCAGAAGATCGTACCCTTCACGCGCAAGAATCCTCGCAAGCTCGAGCCCGATGCCGCTCGAGGCGCCGGTGACGAGCGCCCGGGGCGCTTTTGTCATCTCGTTGACCTCCGGCGGCAAGCCTACAGCCGCTCCCAAGGAAGTATCAAGAACCCTGTGGATAAAATCAGGGGAGTAATTCTGCGGTAAGTACTTG
>CAZNYW010000006.1:0-69181 GCA_964577375.1 uncultured Spirochaetales bacterium
GCAATTGCGTTGCTGGTTTCGTTCCTTCTTTCCCGCAGCGTCACCCGGCCGATAAGTGTTTCCGTCGCAGAGTGCGCCGGACAGATGCTCGGCACGGTGGTGCCGAACATCAAACGGACGGCCGACCTGGTACAGAAGATCAACGCATCGAGCAACGAGCAGTCGACCGGCGTGGAGCAGATCAACAAGGCGATCAGCCAGCTCGACAAGGTCATCCAGCAGAACGCTGCGACCTCGGAAGAGATGTCCTCTACCGCGCAGGAGCTTGCCTATCAGGCCGATGATCTGCGAAAGGTGATGGGCTTCTTCACGGTCGACGCGGCCGCCCCGCTGGGACTTCCCGAGGCCCCGAAGACGGAAGCCGATGAGACCGGAATCCCTGACGAGGAACCGTCGGTGAAGCAGAGGAGCCCGAAATCGGAAAGGCGTGAACCTACCGCAATCACTCTCAGATAGCTGAGCTCGAAAACAGGGGCCGTGCGATCCGATGAAATGTCGGCGCGCGGCCCCGTCTTTTTCACATGTTCTCGAACAGGATCTTTCGTAAGTCGCCACGGTATTTCTCGAGCAGCCCGAGCGATCGGTGCGCGTCGAGAATCGAATCACCTTCTGCTACCCGTTCCATGACCGCCTCGATCTCGCGGCTTCGGAGAAACAGCGTCAGCCGTTTCAGCACCGTCAACTGCTCCTGCTCGGGCAGACTGCTCAACAACTCAACCTCAGTCATTTTCCTGAACCGCGGCGCGCGGTTCTCCTTTTCCCTGCGATTCTTCGGTATTCGATCTCACGGCCCCGTTTTCCACAAGCCTCGAGCAGTCCCAGCCTGCGCAGGCAGTAGGTGATTGTCTGCGCGTCGCGCCGGTTCTTTCCGGCAATGCGGGAAAGCTCGCTGTTCGTAAACCGCTCCGGCAGATCCGGAGGAAGAAAGCGAAGATAGTCGGAAGGGCCCGCAAAGAGTGTCCGGCCGAGGACATCGACCAGTCTTCGGTCGACGATGCTCACTCCCTTTCGCCTCCAGCTTCCCTTGCCGTCGTCATGACGGATCTCCTCAGCCGATACCAGGATTGCCTCCACCGAAAGATTCGGATCGGCAACGAAGCTGATGATCTGCGTCAGCTCGGTGAGCAGATCCTCCATCCTTCCCTTACGGGGCGAGCGCCTCCGTTTGAGCTCCTTTCCGGTCCTGTCGACGTGTACGATCCATTTCTCGGCGGCCACTGGAAAGACGATGCGGATGGGATGCATCGCAAGAAGCGCCGCGAGCTTCGGCCTGAGCTTGGAAAAGTTGGCGGTCTGGATCTCCACCAGCCCATCTTCCCGGACGATGTCGATAACGTGTTTCCCCACGCGCTCCTCGAACCGGTCCAGGGGCCGTGAGAGATAGTCCTTCATCGCCGCATGAAGTGAGCTCTCACGCAGCAGGCCGATTGTCTTCTCACCCCCAGGAGGCTTCCGGACATCCATGCCGCCCATGATAAGCTGCGCGCCGCTTCGGGTCTACCAGTCGGTGATGCCGGGGTGCTAACAGCGGAGAATACTCAAATCGTGTTGCAGTTGCCGCTGTAGTCGAATTCTGTTGCCATTATACCACAATTTGTGTATTATAGACGGGCGGAGGAACAGGATGCAGGCAGCCAATTTGCACGATCGGACCTTCAGAACCGGAAGCAGGACCTACTACTCGAGCAGCGCCTTCTTTCCGGACGAGGTGAGAAAGGATGTATCGGTGCTCTACGGCTTTGTCCGTGTCGCCGACAATTTCGTGGACTCGGTCCCGCAGGACGCCGCCGGTTTTCGCTCCTTCTGCGCGGCCTACCGGGAGGCGCTGGCTGGTGCCAGCTCAGGGGACCTCATCATCGATTCGTTCGTGGAGCTCATGGACCGGTATGAGCTCGATCCGTCCTGGGTTGAGGCATTTCTCAGCTCGATGGAAATGGACCTGTCGAAGGGCTCTTACGACACACTCGCGGAGACGCTAGAATACATTCACGGGTCCGCAGAAGTTATCGGCCTTTTCATGGCGAAGATACTCTCCCTGCCGTCCGAGAGCTACTTCGCGGCGCAGATGCTCGGCCGGGCGATGCAATACATCAATTTCATACGCGACATCCGGGAGGATATCGACCTCGGGCGGCGCTACCTCCCGCTGACTGGCACCGCGCTTCCGTCCCTTTCCGCCGAGGCCGCTGCTGCGGATCCATGGGAGTTTTCCCGGTTCATTCACCGGGAGATCGAGTTGTACCGTTACTGGCAGTCCGAAGCCGAAAAGGGATACCGCTACATTCCTCGCCGGTATCTCGTGCCGATCAAGACCGCCGCGGACATGTACGGCTGGACCGCGCGGCAGATCGAAAGAAATCCGTTCGTCGTCTTTCACAGGAAGGTGAAACCGCCGAAGTACCGGATCCTTCTCTCGGCGCTCGGCAACAGCGTCGGGATTTGATCGACTCGCGGAGACCTGTTATAGTTGTCCGGATCATGAAAACCGGAAAAGGAAAAATCCGCGTCGCTATCATGTTCGGCGGACGTTCGGCCGAGCACGAGGTATCGCTCCAGTCGGCAAAGAACGTGCTCGCATCGCTGGACCTCGACAAGTACGAGCCGGTGCTCATAGGCATCGACCGGGAAGGGAGATGGTATCTCAACGAGCACTCACTGAGCCTGCTCAACGAGAACGATCCCCGGCTCATACAGTTGAACCACAACGGCACCGAAGTGGCGCTCGCACCCTCCGGGGATGCACGGCAGCTGATCTCGCTCCGTGACCGCGCGGCGCTTCCCGACATCGACGTCATTTTTCCGGTTCTCCACGGGCCGTACGGCGAAGACGGAACTATCCAGGGCCTTGCGAAGCTCGCAAACCTTCCGTGCGTCGGCCCGGGCGTGCTCGGCTCCGCGGTTGCCATGGACAAGGACGTGATGAAGCGCCTTTTTCGCGACGCGGGAATCCCGATCGCGGACTTTCTCGCTTTCCACCAGTCGCGCCTGCCCGCCGACGCGATCGATCAGGTGGAGGGGCGCTTCGGATTCCCGGTCTTCGTAAAACCGGCCAATCTCGGCTCGTCGGTGGGGATATCGCGCTGTGCCACGCGAGAAGAGCTGCGGAAAGCCATCGAGCTCGCCTTCGCGTACGATCTGAAGGCCATTGTCGAAGAGGCCATCGTAGGGCGGGAGATCGAGGTTTCGGTGCTCGGGAATGATGAACCGGTGGCCTCGCTTCCCGGTGAGGTCGTGACCTCGGGCGGATTCTACTCCTACAACGCGAAGTACATCGACGAGAACGGTGCAGTCCTCTCGGTGCCGGCCAGGCTCGAACCGGAACAGGTCCGCACGGTACAGGAGACCGCCATCCGCGCCTACGTCGCGCTCTGCTGCACCGGTATGAGCAGGGTTGATCTGTTCCTCAGACCGAACGGCGAGGCGGTAGTGAACGAGGTGAACACCATTCCCGGATTCACCCGCATCAGCATGTATCCGAAACTCTGGGAGGCAAGCGGAATCGGCCACCGGGAGCTTGTCGACAGGTTGATTACCCTGGCAATCGAGGATTTCGATCGACGGAACGGCCTCAAGACAACGCCTGACTGATGCTGCAGCGCCGGATAGACCGCGGCCACCGGTAGCGCGGCAGCCGCCGGGTTGCTACACTCTCGGTGTGCAGCGCTCCGGCTTCGAAACATCCCACCGCCTGATTCTCGCAGACGCCTCCGAAAGCGGGCTCCTTCCGGCGGAAACCGTCGATCTTGTGGTAACATCACCGCCCTATCCGATGATCGCCATGTGGGACGAGTCTTTCGGCGAGCAGGATCCGGAAATCCCGGCCGCGCTCTTGCAGGGAAGAGCAGGCGAAGCGTTCGAGCGGATGCACGCGATCCTCGACCGGGTGTGGTTCAGCTGCGCGCGCGTACTTCGGCCCGGCGGCCTTGCCTGCATAAACATTGGCGATGCGACCCGTACGATCGGTGAGGATTTCCGGCTCTACACCAACCACTCGCGCGTCACCGCAACCTTCGAATCAGTTGGGCTTTCGAGCCTGCCGCCGGTCATCTGGCGAAAGAGCACGAACGCACCCAACAAGTTCATGGGCTCGGGCATGTTTCCCGCCGGCGCCTACGTCACCCTTGAGCACGAATACCTCCTGGTCTTCCGGAAGGGGAGGAAGCGCACCTTCTCCGGCAGCGATCTCGGCCGACGTCGACGCAGCGCCTACTTCTGGGAGGAACGCAACAGCTGGTTCTCCGACCTCTGGCAGCTCAACGGCACCCGGCAGCTCACCGCAGGCGGTTCGGTCCGTGCGAGGAGCGGCGCCTTTCCGCTCGAGATTGCACTCCGGCTTGTCCTGATGTACTCCGCCGAGGGAGACATCGTCCTCGATCCCTTTACCGGAACCGGTACAACGCAGTTCGCGGCGCTCTCGACCGGAAGAAGCTCGATCGGCATCGACCGGGATCCCGGCATCCTAGAGGCCGCGCGCCGCACGCTCCGCTCGGCCGCATCGACGGCGAACGCGGTGACCGAACGGCGCATTGCCGCACACCGGGCATTCGAGATCGAGACCGAGCGTGCCGGAAAACCGCTCGGCTACTGGAACGAGCACCACGGCTTCCGGGTGAAGACGCGGCAGGAAACGGCGATCGCGCTCCGGACGGTGACCTCGATCCGGGAGGACGGCGGGGTTGTCTACGCCTGCTATTGACTCAACAGCAGGATCTTGCGATTTTGGGCACATGAATCTCAGGAAGATCGAAGACCCGGCGCTCGTCCGTCACCTGGAAAACGTAATGAGCGACGGTATTGACATACTTCTACTCGCGCGGGGCCGGTTTCGCGCAGCCATTCTCCACGGCACGCGACTTGTGAACCAGATGCGTGCCAACCACGAGCTCGGGGTGCTGGAAACACTCATCCTGGGTCATGCCTACATGGGTTCTGCACTGATGGCGACGTCACTCA
Source organism: uncultured Spirochaetales bacterium (assembly GCA_964577375.1). Classification (GTDB taxonomy): domain Bacteria; phylum Spirochaetota; class Spirochaetia; order DSM-27196; family DATKUC01; genus DATKUC01. The sequence continues at coordinate 4,954 of CAZNYW010000006.1, forward strand.
AGGGAGGCGACCGCATCGGCATTCACGTGAGCTGCGGCGGACCTGTCGGCGGACTGCACGTGGAGTGCACGGCACGGGGACAGGTGCGCGGCTATCTCAACAACTCGCAGATACCGATCGAAGAGCCGCTCGAAACCTTCGATACCGCTCCTTTTTTCGGCAGCGGCCTCCTTACGGTCACCCGCCACCTCGAGAGCGCCCGGCAGCCGTTCAGCGGCCAGGTATCGCTCGAGTACGGAAACCTGGCCCAGGACCTCACCCGCTACTATGCGGTTTCCGAACAGACTCCCACTTCGATTTCACTCAGTATCCAGTTCGATCACGACGGTCTGGTAGTGGGCGCCGGCGGTCTGCTCGTACAGGCGCTACCAATGTCGGCGGTGATGGCGGATGCGGACACCGACCGGGAGACGCCAGATCAGACTCGGGAGGCATATGAAAACGCGGTCGAAGAGATGGAGAGCACTGTCCAGGGACTCGCGTCGCTCGGGCAGCTCTTTTCTCATGGCAGGTCAGCAACGGAAATCATGCGCCAGAACTTCGAAAGCTTTGAACCGGACGTGATCGGGACGCGCCCGCTCGAGTTCGCATGCAACTGCAAGCGGGACCGTTTCCGCCGCTTCCTCGGTGCACTTCCCGAAGACGAGCTCGCAGACATCAAGAAGAACGGACCCTTTCCGCTTCACATAACCTGTCACAACTGCAACAGTGTCTACTCGTTTTCGCGGGAGGAGGTACAGCTTTTTGGTGAAAGTGGGGAGACCGCTTCAAACAGCTGACCGGGGCGGCCACGGGATAATCAACGATACCGTTCGTTGAACCTCCCGGTATTCCGGCCTGGTGCGCAGAATCTTGCGCTCCATCATCGGGATGCTGAAACCAAAAAAGATTCCGATCATCACAAGCAGGCCTGCGGCCGTCCACCACGGAGCGCCTCCCGCGACTCCGAAGAGCAGCATCGCGAGCCAGAACGACATCTCACCCAGGTAGTTGGGATGGCGCGAGTATTTCCACAAACCTTCGGACATTACGCCTGTTTTGCCGCTCCTCTTGTAGCGCTTCATTTGCGCGTCCGCGGTTCCCTCCACGAGAATCGCCGCGAGGGCTACAGCCACCGCAAGCAGGTCAATGACGGAAAAGGGGGCGCCGGGCAGTGCAAGAACGAAATAGACCGGAAGCGAGCCTGCAAAAACCGCAAGCGTCGGAAAAAGGTGGACCGCCAGGAAGCTCACCACCCAGTAGGCGCCTCCGGTAGTGTCTCTAAAGTCGCGGTAGCGCCAATCCTCATCCTGAAGTCCGCGCCACCCGATTGCCCAGTTCGCGGTGAGACGGATACCCCAGAACCAGGTGAGCGCCAGGATGAGGACGGCCCGGAGCGAGAAACCGGCGGGGACGTCGAACGCGCCTGCGCTGCTCAGCATCCACGCAAGATAGATGAACGGCGGCAGCACGCTCCAGTAGGGATCGTACACGCTCGAATTGTCGAATATTACGCTTATGAGGAAGATGAGCACCGTTGCAACGACGTCGGCGAGAAGCGTTCGAACAAGAAGTGCCGATGTCGAGGGGTGCGATCCCTCCGGCAATGAAAGCAGCCACGCAAAAAGCAACAGCGCGGCCAGATAGGCCGCGCCGACTACCAAAAAGGAGAAGGAACGCGAGGAGGCCAAGGCAAACCTTCCCGCGTCCGTCACCGGTTCACGCGCTTCGGTGGGTTCCATGCAGTTGTTATACGGCAGCGTTGACGCCGAGGATCTCGAGGACCTCGGTGCCGAGAAGTTCCTCTCTCGACAGAAGGGCTTCGGCGACCGCCATCAGTCGATCGCGATTCTCTTTGAGCAGATTGAACGCCGTATCGTAGCCGCGGTCGAGGATTATCCTGATCTCGGTATCGATGTCACGCGCCGTCTCATCCGCATAGTCGCGGGCACGGCCGAGCTGCTCGCCGAGAAAAATGTCCTGCTGCTCCGCCCCGAGCGCGATGTGGCCAAGTTTTTCGCTCATGCCCCAGTCAAGGACCATCTTGCGCGCGAGCTTCGTCGCCTCTTTCAGATCGTTTTCAGAACCGCTTGTGACGCTGCCCAGCAGCAGATTCTCCGCCGCGCGCCCGCCCATCATCACGGCGATCCGTTCCTCGATGTACTGCTGGCTATAGAGGAAGCGATCGCGGTCAGGCATCTGCTGGGTTACTCCCATCGAGAAGTCACGCGGGATTATCGATACTTTGTGAAGTGGATCGGTGGTCTCGAGAAGACATGCGGTAACCGCGTGCCCCGACTCGTGGTAGGAGACAAGACGCTTCTCCTCGTCGGTCAGATTCAGGTTTCGCCGCTCGAGCCCCATCAGGATCTTGTCCCGTGCGGTATTCACATCCTTGAAATCTATCGAGCTCTTGTCCTTGCGCGCCGCAAGCAGAGCAGCCTCATTCAGTAGATTGCGCAGATCGGCGCCGCTGAATCCGACGGTACTCTTCGCAACCTCACGCATGTCGAAGTTGGCGTCGAAGGGCTTCTTGCGGGCGTGCACGGCGAGAATCTCGACCCGGTCCTCGAGCGTCGGAAGCCCGACGGTGATGCGCCGGTCGAATCGGCCCGGGCGCAGAAGTGCCGGGTCGAGGATGTCCGGCCGGTTGGTCGCCGCTATGACGATGGTGGTATCGAACTGCTCAAATCCGTCCATTTCCGAGAGCATCTGGTTAAGCGTCTGCTCCCGCTCGTCGTGACCGCCGCCAAGACCGGCGCCGCGGTGGCGTCCCACACTGTCGAGCTCGTCGATGAAGATCAGGGCCGGAGCGTGTTTTTTCGCCTCCTGAAAGAGGTTGCGGACGCGAGATGCGCCGACACCAACGAACATTTCCATAAAATCAGAGCCGCTAATACTATAAAAGGGCACATCAGCCTCACCGGCGATGGCCCGAGCAAGCAGAGTCTTACCCGTTCCCGGAGGGCCGACGAGCAGTATTCCACGCGGCGTGGTTGCCCCCAGCTTGTGATACTTCGTCGGGTCCTTGAGATAGTCGATGATCTCTTTGACCTCCTCCTTGGCACCCTGCAGGCCGGCGACGTCGGTGAATGTCACCCGCTTGTCATCACGTTTGTAGAGCTTGGCCCTGCTCTGGCCGACGGAGAAGATGTTCTGTCTTTGTGCACGCATATTCTGGAAAATGACGTAGCCGATCCAGATGAAGATGATGAAGGGCACGACATTGAGAATGACACTCAATATGGAAAAATCCTGCGGTGGCTTTGTGCTGATCTCCACGCCCTTCTGCTCGAGCAGCGGGAGCAGCTGATTGTCGCCTACCGGCGGAACGTAGGTCACGAAACCAAGGGTGCTGGTCTGATTGCCCTGCGTCGTTATCTGGGTCGGCGACTTGAAGGTACCCTGCACCTCCTGGCCGTTGAAGACCACCTGGCGGATATTGCCCTTCTGGAGCTGCTGGTGAAACTCAGTGTAGGTGATCGACGGACGATTCGTATTCCCGGCGAACATGCTCCAGAGAGCCGGTATCAGAAACGCCGCAATAATTATCACGATAAGGATCTTCCAGAAACCCCGTCCATTCATGTTGGGCATACGCTGAGGGGAGTCGTTTCGATTCTTCTGGTCGTTCTGATCGTTGAACGGGTTGAAGTCCATCTTATCTTTCATGACGGTTATAAAATAGTAAGGAACCCCCCGAAAGACAAACCGATCGGGGTCCGACAAAAGCCTTCATTACGGCCTCCTGTTACTCTTCAAGGCGCTTGCGAATCGCGGTCAGCTGGCTTCTGGCCGCCTCCTCTCCGCGGGCGATCGCGACGTCCTTTTTCTTGAGCGCGTAGTAGCTCAGATCGTGTAGATCCGGCTCAATGACGATGTCGGCGTAGCGCATCGTCCGGTCGGTGGCCCGCGCAACCATGAGGTTGAAGCTGTAGAACATCACGTCGAGCACGTTCTCCGGCCTGCCATGTTTCTTCCGGTCGCCGTTGAGATTGACGGCAATGACTACATCTGCGCCCATGGACCGGACAACATCCGCCGGGACGCTGTTGAGCACGCCCCCATCCACCAGGAGACGACCATCGATTTCCGCTGGAGTGAAGATACCGGGAATACTGCAGCTCGCTCGTACGGCGGGAGCTATCGCGCCATGATCGAGGATTACCACTTCACCTTCCACAATGTCAACCGCAACAACCTTGAACGGTATCTTGAGCTCCTCGAAACTCGCCTGATCGATGGATTTGCTGAGCACCGATTCGAGCCTGTCGCTCTGCACAAGTCCGAGGCTCGGCCAGATCGGTTTCACCAGGTCGCCCCAGTTTACGTTCTTTGTCTCCGAAACGATTTCCTGCCACTGGAATCCCGCGCAGTGAAGCGCACCAACCAGGCTGCCTATGCTCGTGCCCGCGACAAAATCAACCGGAATCTGCTCCTCTTCGAGAACCTTGAGCACACCTATGTGAGCAAAGCCTCGCGCTGCGCCTCCGCCAAGCGCCAGTCCGATTCGAGGACGCTCCCCAATCTTGTTCTTTTTCAACATAGACGTTCTCGGTCGAACAGCTCCCAGATCTCGTTTCAGTTCCCATTATCGTGACACACCGTGCCTTTGGCAAGGTCGGCGCCGGGTTGCCTTCCGCGCCCGGCCATCCTATGCTTGAATCATGGAAAGCGGCACACGAAACCTCCGCCTCTTCCTGGCACTCGAGCCTTCGGATACCGTTCGGGAGTGGCTTGCGTCGCTGCAGCGGCGCATACGCCGCGACCATCCTGATTCGCTCTACCGCTGGGTAGCACCGCAGAACCTGCACGTCACCCTTCATTTCCTGGGCGATACGCTGGCCGAGAGAGTCCCCGTACTCTCGGCTGCGATGAAAAAGAGCTCGGGTGGCGTTCAGCCCTTCCGGATTACCGCCGAAGGCCTCGGCTTTTTTCCCAACGAGCGGCGTCCGCGTGTACTGTGGTGCGGGATCGCCGAGGGCGCCCGGCAAATTGCAGGGCTCTACCGCACGCTCGGCGAAGCGCTCTCCCACGCGGATTTCACGCTGGATCGGCGGCCTTTTCATCCCCATTTTACGCTTGCCTACGTCCGCAAGAATGCTGAACGGAACGCTCTGCGGGAGTCGGCGTCGAGCGTCGCCGCAGGCTCGAGCGGAACCTCTGAGCCGATGGAGGCGAGCAGGGTGGTCCTCATGCAGAGCACGCTCACGCCGCAGGGCTCCATCTACACTCCCCTTTCAACAGTCGAGCTCGGGCGCGACTGACCAATCTCACGAAAGGCGGAATTTCCTCCCGAATGATTTGCCTATTTAGTCAATCGGAGGCGCGGGGAGGGAAAAGATGTCACTTCGCATGGCCATCCTGGGATTGCTCCGCTACACGCCGATGAGCGGATACGGGCTCAAGAAGATATTTGACATGTCCATCAATCACTTCTGGTCCGCCAAGCTCAGTCAGATCTACCGGGAGCTGAAGACACTCGAATCGGGCGGCCGGGTTACCTCCGGAGTCCAGAAACAGGATTTCCGGCCCGACAAGAAGGTCTATGCCGTAACCGAAGCAGGCGAGCATGAGTTTCTGGAGTGGCTGAACCTCTTTCCGGTGCCACTTGGACCGCCGCGAAGGGATGAGTTTCTCCTTCGCATTTTCTTCGCCGCCGATATGAACGGGAAGCTCCTCCGCCGGGAGCTCGAAGACTTCATTGCGTCGATAGAAGGGTACCAGAAACTCATCCGGGAGGACCGGATACCCGATCTTGCGGAGGTTCCTGCACAGGCTGGTGAAAAGGGGGTTGCCGGAGAGCGAAACCTGCGCGACGCGTCACCATTCTGGCGGTTCACGGTTCGGCGGTTTGAGTTTGTTGCCGAGGCGTCCATGAAATGGGCGAAAGAGTGCATAGAAGAAATGGAGAAGAGGAAATGAAAATCGTTGGTGTTGGATCGAGTGCAAAGACAGACGGGAACAGTACGACCCTGCTTCGCGCGGTGCTCGCCTCCGCAGAGGAGCGTGGTGCCGGGGTGATCGAGCTTCAGCTGGCCACGATGGGGATCGGGTACTCGAGGGATGCCTGAGGTGCCTGGCCGCGGGACACTGCTTCAAGAAGGACGGTTTCGAGCAGATCCGAGGCATGCTTGCCGGCGCGGACGGTATCGTGCTCAGTACCCCGGTTTTTGCGGCGGCTCCCTGCGCCAGGATGAAGAACTTCATCGACCGGCTCGGCCTGTTCGAGTATATGACAGGTACGATCTACGGAGGCAAGTACTTCGCAGCAATCGCGACGGAAGATCGGCGGCCGACGAGCCCGGGCTTCTGCTGCGGGCGCGACGGTTGGGCGAAAAGATGGTCTCAGACTGGGAGCATGGTGCGAGAGGCCGGCTGCGGCACCCGGTGATGCACTTCATTACGGATAGAATCCTGAGGCCGCGGATCGCGCAGGCGATCCTCGAGAACCGGGAGAACGGGATGGCAGGTGTGTACGAATCCCTCAAAGGGCGAGGCGTGGTAGCATAGAGGTGGATGCATTCGCGGGTGGTGTTGACGGCTCACCCTCGCATGCTTAAGATTATTCTCGAAATGGAATTGCGTTGCTCGCAGGCGAAATGTGAGTAATGCGCAAAAAGGCCCGGCGCCGTTGGCGCGGGCCTTTTTTTCTGCTAGCCGGTGTATTTCCTGACCACCAGCACGCCGTTATGCCCGCCGAAGCCGAGCGAGTTCGACATGGCGACCTCCATCTTTCCGGCAACGCCTTTGCCCGGCACGTAATCCAGGTCGCACTCGGGATCCGGATTCTCGAGGTTGGCGGTGGGCGGATAGTAGCTGTTCTGAATGCCCAGAACGCAGGCAATCGCCTCGATGCCGCCGGCGGCGCCGATGCAGTGTCCGGTCATCGATTTGGTCGACGACACTTTGAGCTTGTAGGCGTGATCACCGAAGACCCTCTTTATCGCTTTTGTCTCGATGGGATCGTTCATCGGCGTCGAGGTTCCGTGCGCGTTGATGTAATCGACCTGTTCGGGCCTCAGCCCGGCATCGTCGAGCGCGATCTGCATTGCCTTCGCCGCTCCGCGCCCCTCCGGGTGGGGAGCGGTCAGATGGTTGGCGTCACAGGTCGCCCCGTAACCGGCGACCTCCGCCAGGATGGTTGCCCCCCGCTTTTGCGCATGCTCCAGGGTCTCGAGGACGACGATCCCGGCTCCCTCGCCGATGAGGAAGCCGTCGCGGTCGCGGTCAAACGGCCTGCTCGCGCGCTCGGGATTGTCGTTGCTCGTGGTAAGTGCCTGAATCACGCAGAAACCCATCACTCCCATCTTGGTGATGGCCGCCTCGACGCCTCCTGAGACCACAACGTCACACAACCCGTTTCGCAGATACATCAACGCGTTGCCGATAGCGTCGGTGCCCGAGGCACAGGCGGTGGCTATGTTGAAGCAGGGTCCCTGCGCGTTCAGGTGAATTGCCACATTCCCTGGACCGATATTGGGAATCATCTTCGGAATCGTCATCGGCTGCACGCGCTGTGGACCGTCGACGAAGAGCTTCTCGTACGAGCTTTCGAGACTCTCGAACCCGCCGATTCCGCATCCGAGAATCACCCCCATCCTGCGTGGATCGACCTCACCGGGTTTGAAATTCGCCTGATTCACCGCCTCGATGGATGCTACCACCGCATATTGCGAGAAGCGGTCCATCTTCCGGGCCTCTTTTCCGTCCATGGTCTTGCGCGGATCGAAGTCTTTGACCTCCGCGGCAATTCGGGACGGAAAGCCGGTCGCATCGAATCGCGTGATGTACCCGCCGCCGCTGCGCGCCTCTGAAAGTCCCTGCCAGAATTCCGCGAGGTTGTTTCCGATGGGGCTTACCGCACCCATTCCCGTAATCACTATCCGCTTGGCCATGACCACAACTCCCTGTCTGCGCCCAGACTACATTCCCATTCCGCCGGTAATCTGAACAACCATTCCGGTGACGTAGGAGGCAAGATCCGATGCGAGAAAGACAATTACCGATGCTACTTCCGACGGCTCTCCAATCCTGCCCATCGGAATCTGGTTCGTGAGCGCTTTTCGCTGCTCGTCGTTGAGAGACTCAGTCATTTTCGTGTTGATGAAGCCCGGGGCGATCGCGTTCACGCGTACGTTCCTGCCGGCGACCTCGCGCGCGAGGCTCTTGGTGAATCCTATGAGACCCGCCTTGGACGCTGAGTAATTGGTCTGACCGCCGTTGCCGATTACGCCGACAATTGATGCGACGTTGATGATCGAGCCCGTCCGCTTCTTGATCATTTCACGCGAAACGACCTTCGAGATGTAGAAGGCGCTCGTAAGATTTACCGTGAGCACATCGAGCCAGTCTTTGGCAGACATGCGGAACACGAGCCCGTCGCGGGTGATGCCGGCATTGTTGACCAGAATGTCCAGTCCGCCGCTTGTCTTCAGTATCTCCTCGACCACCGCGGTGATCTGCGCTTCGTCGGCGACGTTGCCTTCGCGGAATTCCACAGCCGCACCCGTTGACTTCGCAATCTCGCGGTACTCCGCAAGGGATTCTCCCTCCGCCAGGTCGATATAGTAGACTGAAGCTCCGTTCCGGAGAAAGGCGAGCACGATCTCGCGTCCGATCCCGCGGGATCCGCCGGTAACCAGAGCTTTTTTGCCTTCCAATAGCATGCGCCACTCCTTATCACACCCAGACTGTTGATTTTGCGGGTCTCTGTCCGTTCAAATGTACTTCCGTGAGCACGGATACGGCCATCGGCCGCGTAATCGGTCGGCGACCGACAAGTTAGAGCAAGTATAGTAACAACGCAGGAAAGGATCAACCTTGAGTTGCGTAGAAAAAGCTGCCGGATAGCACTATTATTGCAGCCGGAAGGTAACATGGAGCGACGGAATACTACCGCGTTGATTCTCATAGTCGCGGTCGCCTTTTTCTTCTTCGTACTGGATCCGATCGGGCTCTTCCGGTCGAAGCCTCATCTGCAGAAGCCGGCCGTATCGCCCACCGAGCTCTCGACGCTTTCGAAATCCTACAGGCAGGAGGCAAAGTCTCCTCAGGACTATCTTACCGGCCTCTTCGGCTCGCATGAGGTTGTCTTTCTCGGCGAAATGGGCGAGATCCGCGAGCAGGTCGATTTCGTCGCAGGTCTCATTCCCGATCTGTACCGGCACGGTGTACACCTGCTCGGAACCGAGTATGCGCTCTCCTCCGACCAGTCGAAGATCGACAGGATTCTGACCGCGAAAACCTATGACGAGAAAGCGGTACAGCAGGTACTCTTCGACCGTATGGTGCTCTGGGGTTTCAAGGAGTATGCGAACCTCTTTCACGCCGCCTGGAAATTGAACAGCAGCCTGCCGGCCGGATCGCCGCCCTTCCGCATTCTGGGGCTCAACGTGCGACAGGAATACAAGTACCTGCAGAATCAGAATGACGCGAATAATCCGGATATCGTGAAGAAGGTATTCGCGAACGGCGTCCCGGACGTGCACATGGCAGATGTGATCGACAGCACGATTGTCGCGAAAGGCGAGAAGGCACTGATCTACACCAGCATTCAGCACGCGTTCACCAGGTTCCGGTACAAGAACTACGAGGAGAAGAGCCGCAAGGCGGGGCTCGGCGACGGACGCTCTGCGGGAAACATCGTCCGGGACAGAATCGGCGACAAGGCGGTTACCGTGCTCTTTCATTCTCCCTGGCCGGACACGAGCGGGCCCGGAGGCATGGGATACCCGGTGGGAGGAACCCTGGATGCGCTCCTGGAGTCCCTGCCCGAGGGAGAACGTACCGGAGCGATGACAATCACCGGCACTCCGATAGGCAAGCTTCCGGTGAAGAATCAGGCGTACGCCTATGGCTATCAGTCGCTGACACTGGAGGAGATGACAACAGGATATCTGTTTCTGGGACCCATCGCGAGCTATCACGCGGTCACGCCGATTCCTGGATTCATCGACAGCGGCGATCTCGCTCAGGCGGTCACGGACTTCCCCGGTCCGACGATCAATCCGAAGACCTCTACTCAGGACCTGAACGGATTCATCTCCCGAATGAGCGATACAATCAGCAAGTCGCTCGCGAATTTCAAGTAGAGCCCGGGACCTGCATGAGAAAAGGAACCGTCTGGTGCAACTGCGCGCTCGCGGCGATCACCGCTGCCGCACTCGTTCTTGGGTCCTGCTCCCTCTTCGGCACGCGTATCGCGCCGGTTCCCGGCGGAGCTATCCAGTTCACCGCGATTTCGCCGACCAGCGTGAGCCTGAGCTGGCCCGCGGCCACCTCCTCCTCCGGCGGGACGCTTCAGTACCAGCTCTACGTTTCCACCAATCCGTCGAGCATCGCCACACTCGAAGATATCGGCAGCCGTTACCAGGTCTCGCCCCTGACCGCATGGACCGCAGGCATGACCAGCTACACCGTCAACGGCCTCTCCTCCGGCACCACCTACTACTTCAACGTCGTCGTGCAGGACTCAGGCCACAGTACGGCGGCGTACAGGCAGGCTATCGACGCCTGGACAACTGCAGCCCAGTACGCTCCGATTGTATACGACATGCACGACGGAGGGACGCTGGCGCTGAACGTCAGCGCGACGGGAGGCCCCTACAACCTTTACGCAATTACGACGAACGCCGGAACCGGCGCCAACGCGGTTCCGACCGTCGGTCCTGCGCCGTCGGTGGAAACCGGCGGCTACCGGTCACTTCAGCCCTATGCGACCGCTGCTCCCCGGACCGCCTCGACCACCACTTCCGCCGGACCTGTGGTGACTACGCCGCCGCAGGTGGTGGCATTCCGGCGCAACCCGGCGCCGCTCACCACGGGAACGTCACGCGCGCAGCTTCCGGCTCCGGGCGGGGGAGCGAGTTTCAACGGAGTCACTCCGCCGGACTTCTACGATGATACAGGGAGCGTCGTCAATGCACCATTGAGAATCACGACATCCAACAGCAGTGAAACGCTCAACGTGTGGGTTACCGATAGCGCATGGGCATCCAACAGCGCTGCCATCACCGCTGCGGCCAAAGCATTTCTGGATGCGTCCGGGACGAGCGACATCTACCATTGGGAGACGAACATCTACGGGCCACCGTGGGGACCGAGCAGCTATTCGAATCTCATTCCCGACGACCAGACAGTCAACATACTCTTCATGCCGATGGGAACGTCGACGGACGGTACGGTCATCGGTTTCTTCTATCCCAGGGACAACTACAAGCGCACTTCCGGCACAGGCTCTGTCACCGACTCCTCGAACCAGATGGTCATGTTCTATATGAACTCGAGCGTGTACAGCGCATACACAACTGTCCAGAGCAACGGGAACACCGAGGGGGAGAATCTTATCATTTCCACGCTCGCCCATGAGTTTCAGCACATGATCCACTTCTACCAGAAGACCATACTCCTGGCCGGCGGCCGCGGAACCGACACGTGGATCAACGAGATGATGTCGATGATGACGGAGGATATTCTTTCGGACAAGGTCGGAGTCGACGGTCCACGTGGCGTCTCCGGAGCCTCGGCGGGATCAGTTCCACCCTACCTGACTGGCGGACGCCTGCCGGAGTTTGACGCAAATGATGACATCTCCCTGTCGACCTGGGATTCGAATGCGCCGTTGCCGAACTATGCAGCGGCCTACGCCTTCGGCGCGTTCCTCGAGCGCAATTTCGACGGAGCGACGCTCCTTCATGACATGATGCACAATCCCTATACCGACGCGCAGATCATCACGAAGAGCGGCGATATCCCATCGAGCCTGTCACCGCCGGGTATGGCGGGACTGCTTGTGAAATGGGCGACCGCCGTTCTGCTTTCGCACGAGGCAAGCACCCCGTCGGATTACTTCTACAACAATGGAAACAACTGGTTTATCTCTTCCGCGAACGGTACTCGCTACAATCTCGGCTCAATAGATGCTTTCAACTACACCTACACCGGTGCTCCGCCTCCCGGTTACGGCCCCTACATTTACCCGCAGGGTTCCTCAATTGCGCCGCCGAGCGGCAACCAGGGGCCCTATTCGAACCAGTACATCGACCTTGGCCCGATCTCTTCGGGCTCGCCCGTCTCGCAAGTCGTCACCGTCGGCCCCGACAACTACGTCACGTTGATCGTGAAGTGACCTGGGCCGCGGCCGGCGTCATTTATCCCTTCGCCGCACCGGTCGCCTCGACGATCTTCTTCATTCCTTCGAAGACCATTTTCCAGTTTTTCGCCGAATGGTCGCGGGATTCCTCGGATTCTGCGCCGTCCTGAGTGACCGTCAGGGTGGTACGGCCCTGCGATTCGACGAGCTGGTAGGTGATATCGGTGTAGTTTTCCGGGATGTCCTCCGTCCCCGAAAGATTGCTCCAGTAGGAGTACCTGAGCAGGCGGGGCGGATCGATGTCGAGAATTCGGCCCTTGTCCTCGTAGGACCGGCCCTCCCACGTACCTCGGAAGTAGATCTTCCCGCCCTTTTTCCAGTCCGATTCTAGACGGGTTCCGAAGAAGTACTGCTCGACGATGTCGGGGTCGGTCAGCGCGCGCCAGACGGACGACGCGTCCGATAAGATCTCTACCTTCACGACAGCCTGGAATCTTCCCTTCATTCCTGTTCCTCCCTTCCTATATATTAATCATGTAGTCATATTAGTACTGGTCGGCGGGCAATTCTTGGAAAAACGCGAAGGGAGGCGACCATTGTGGCGGTAGAGCGGGACGACGACGCTCAGGGTATTCTCGATCCCGAGGAGTTTGCGCGACACGTAACGCTGAGGCGGTACTTGCCGTCGAAACTGCTCGAGGACTTCGTGGAGTTCTACTGGGTCGTGGCCTGGGACCTTCCCGCCAGTCGGAGGTTCGTGTCGGAGAACCTGCCCCATCCGAGCGTGCACATCGTCTTCGAACCGGACCGGAGCTACCTCCAGGGGGTGGTCACGTCGCGCTTCGTCCATACCGCCTCGGGCAGCGCCCGAGTATTCAGCGTCAAATTTCTGCCCGGAATGGCATTTCCGTTAGTCGGCAGGCCGCTTTCCACCTTCACGGACATGCAGCTCGACCTCGAGGAGGCGTTCGGCCCGAGCGGGGGCCGCTTCGCCACACTCGTCGCGGCGGCTCCCGATGTCGACGCCCGGATTGCCGCCGTCGAAGACTTTTTCCGCGATCGCGTCGGCCCGGCCGGCAGCAGCAGAACGCATCGCAGCGGAATCGATTCCTGCCTTCGCGCGCGCTCCGTAGTCGAATGGATACATTCGAATCGCGCGGTTACGACCGTCCGCTCGGTTGAGAAGCAGTTCGGCGTGAGTACGCGATCGCTCCAGGCGTCTTTCAGGAGATACGTAGGCGTGGGACCCAAGTGGGTCATACGCCGCTACCGGATGCTCGAGGCGGTCGAGTCGCTCTACTCCTCACCGCCGGGAACGCAGCGCAGCGACCTGGCCGCGCTCGCTCTCGATCTGGGATACACCGATCAGTCGCATTTCACCAACGACTTTCACACGATGACCGGAAGGACACCGGGCAGCTACTCGAGAAGCAGCCGTTGACATCCCGGAGACTCCGGGTCCTCCACGATCCGCCATTCGGTCCGGGCGAGCTCGTCTGCCAGCCGGCGGTCGTGGGTTACGAAGAGCATTCCACCACCGTACGCTCGAAGCGCCTCGGTCAGCGCCAGAATCGACGGAAGATCCATGTGATTGGTCGGCTCATCCATGACGATCAGGGGCGAACGTTCGGCAATCCCGAAAGCCAGGAGCAGTTTCCTCGCTTCGCCGGGACTCGGCGTCGTGGAGGCGAGAAGCCGTGAAGGATCACTGCCGAGTCTGCTCACCGTCGAGAGAACGGCGCCGCGATCCCGCTCCGCGCACTTCCGCAGACGGTCGAGAAGCTGCTCGGCGTCACGTCGCGGTATCTCCTGCGGCAGACTGGTCACCGGCACCGGATCGAGGTGCGCGAGAATGTGGCGAACGAGCGTCGACTTCCCGCTGCCGTTCGGACCGGTGATGACTATCCGGGCATCGGCCTCCATTTCGAGCTCCGGGATCGAAAGTGATCTGGATTCACCGAGTGGAATCTGCGCCGGTCCGCATCGAAACAGGAAGTCGCCCGCGACGGGATCTCCCCCGATCGTGACCCCGTTCTTTCGTATGCCGGTCACCTGTATCGAATTGAGTTCCCGTTCGACCAGCTCCCTCTTCGCATCCGTCTGCCGAAGCATTTTCCCGCCTACCGCATCCTTCCCGGTTAGCCGGGCGAGATCTCTCCTCGCGCGCGCGTCATGGTCTTTCCTGGCGAGGCCTCGCTTCGACCGGCGCGAATCGGCGGACGCGGCGATTCCACGGAGCGCTGTACGCTGCCGGTCTATTCTCGAGAGCTCCTTCTCAAGTGAACGACGTGCATTAACGGCGCTTTCCCGTTCACGCTCCGCCTCCGAGATCCCCGACGACACCCCGCCGGGTCTCAAGGTGACGGTTCCATTGTCTATGAAGAGCGTGCGATTGCAGAGCGCGTCCAGCAGGCTGCGGTCATGGCTGATGATTACGCCGATTCCGGAATAGAGACGAAGAGCTCGCGCAAGCGCCTCGACCGCGGAACTATCCAGGTGGTTCGTCGGTTCATCGAGTACGAGCATTTCCGGCGCGAGATAGAGAACCCCCGCAAGCTGCCCCCGCCGGCGTTCTCCGTGACTGAGTGTATCCCAGCGGTAGGGCCAGTCATACTCGACCGCGAAGGCGTCAATGATCCGGTAGGCGCGCTCGCCCGGGTCGGCGAGAAGCTCGAGAAGCTCATCCGGCGACCGTTCAGTCGACTGGCCGGCAGCGATTCTGCTCGACGGTGCGGTTATTGTACCGAGATCGGGAGTGACTGCCCCGAGAAGCAATCGCGCCAGCGTGCTCTTGCCTGCGCCGTTGGCTCCCACGATACCGGTCCAGCCTTCGGCGAGGGCAAAAGTCGCGCGGCGGATAACTGGTTCGGTGGAGGTGGGATACGAAAATGAAATGTTATTTGCTGTACAGAACGGTTTCTGCAAGGTGGACCTCCCTTTAACGTGCCGATGTTGCCTGCAGGCTCTCGCCCGCATCCCGGGGGATTCCCGCGGCACGTGATGCGTGCGACGAGACGGAAAGCATCGCCCGTTCGGGTCACGCTTTCCTGGTGTCAGGAGGTCCTTTTCATACGGTCAAAGTAGCACGGCGCGCGCACGGGTGCAAGACCGGGGAGAACCGGCCCGCGCGGAGAGGAGATCAGATGCCGATCAGCGAGGTGACAACGAATACGCCGGCCGAAGCAATCGTGCCCACCGAGAGAGTGTTGGTGACATAACGCATGTTATCGCGGTCCTCCTGCTGCATGAAGAGCGGAATGACGAAGGGAGGCGGCAGGATGAACATGGTGAGAACTGCCCTCTCATACATCGGAGGCAGGTGAAGTACCCGGGTAATGAGAAAGGCATTCAGTCCAATGGCGATGAGCACCAGAAGAACGGTTCTTATGGCAATAGTCGCAAGAGGAAAGCCGATGGAGCTCCGATCAATCTCGAGCTCATAGCCGATAACCACACAGATCAGCGGCATCGTCAGACCTCCGACGATAGAAATCAGCGAGTCGACTGCGTGGTAGAGAGCGCTTTGCTGAAGCATGGTCGCGGATTTGACCACGCCGAAGAGCAGCCCGGCCGCGATGGCTATGATCACCGGGGAAGTTACGAGCCTTCGAACGAGCTCGAGGGGGCTGGGCTTCTCGCCGCGAAGCGATATCAGAATCGACATCAGCACAAAGAAGACGAAGGTCACCTGTCCGAGATCGACGAGCGCAAGGTAGGGAACGTTTTCTACCCCGTAGACCGCGATGAAGATGGCGTAGCCGACCATTCCGGTTTCGAAACCGCCCATCAGCAGCGCGAAGTAGGGGCTCCTGATGCCGAGAAGTCTCCCGATAATTCGCCCCGCGAGCACCATGAGGACGCAGATGGAGAACACGGCGACCACCACCAGCAGAAGCTGCGGCTCGAGCGCGAGCGAGGAAAAGGCGCGGAAAAGCAGCGCCGGTAGCGCGAGATTCACCACCACCTTTTTCAGAGCCGCCACCGACCCAGCTTCGAAGAATCGCATTCTGCGGAGAATATATCCGAGAATAAAGAGCGCGATGACCGGAAAGAGATTGAGCAGTATCTGAGATGCGTCTTCCATATTATTACACGGTACCGCTACATCCGCTCCGCTCGCACTTTGACGCCGTAGAGCATCGCAGGCTGCTGCAGCATGGCTCCTCCTATGTCGTTGAAAAAATAGATCCAGAAGTTCTGAAAGAAGCCGCCGGACATCCTGGTCCTGTAGCGAACCATGAGCCTGGTCGACTGTCCTGACGGAAGAAGGTAGAACGACCAGACTGCTTTCATGTATCCGGGATCCGATTCCGAAATTCCCGGCGCGGGACTGCTTGCCATGGTGAACTGCCTTTCGGGCTCGAGTGAGACTAGTTCAAAAGACAGCGCGGGAGCTATGCTGATGGAATCGCCCACCTTGAGCCCCTGCAGCTCCGGGTGGATGCGGCTGGAAGATCCGTTCCCGTCTATGAAGTAGTCGGGCGCCGCCATTCTGTTGATGGCGTCGACGTTGTACCAGCCGGCTCGGCGGTAGCCAACCTGTACGAGCCAGGGCCAGATCCTGTCCGGTGGCGCTTTGATCGAGATTGCCTGCGTATAGCTCTGTTCCGGTGACGGCGCAAGCTCGTCGCCGGGAAGGACCATGGCTCTTTCTGCCCCGTTCGTTCCCAGCTGACGAACAAGAGGAACGGCAACGAAGACCGTCACAAGGACCACATAGACAATCGTCGCAGCAACGCCGGAGACGCCGGAGAGATAACGGCGCAGTCCGACGGGCCGCAAGCGCGGGAACGGAACTAGCGAACGGGTGCGGGAGCGGTAGTCTGCGTACCGGTCACCAAACTCCTCAGCAAGCTGCGCCTCCTCCCGCCGCGCACCTGCAATCGATGCAGCGACGAAGACAGCGTCGACCGCAAGAAAGTACCAGGAGTCGGCCAGAAAGGCGATCACCGGGAGCACGAACCAGATCCACGCGGCGAAAATGGGGTGCCGGCAGAGACCAAACGCTCCGCGAGTCGCGAGCGCTTTCTTCCTCCATGCACGAACGAGCTCGAACCCCGCCGACGCCCAGAAGGGCACCGCAAGCGCGACCAGGATGACCGCCGCCCAGATGAAAAGACCGTGGAACCGCAATGTGAAGCTCCCGACTCCGGGAAAGAGCATCTGCGCTCCGACGGCGGCGGCAAGGGCCGGGCCGACGACGGTAAGGAGGCGTGGCGCATCGCCCATGAGTGTACGCTCTTTTTCCATGTGAACACTCCCCATCTCCGCGTCCGGCATGCAGGATCCGGGCGGCGAGATGTGTGCAATTCCACTGTTCCTGTTGAGAAGTGACGGCACGCAATCCGCGCGCCCGCCACAATTATAGGACGAGACCGGAAGCCACGCAAGGCGGCCCGCTCCTGCCGGACACGGTTGGTTTTTCGTTGTCCAAATTGCCGTCATTCTATATCATAAATACGAGGTACACGAATGATAACCAGACAGATTGCCGAAGGTATCCATGCACTATCGGTCGACGATCACACGACCCCGCTGTTCGAAGGGCTATGGCCGGTCCAGCCAGGCGGCGTCACCTACAATTCCTACCTGGTTACCGACGAAAAGAAAGCCATCATAGACCTCACCCGTGAGTTCAAGGCGGAAACGCTTCTCGATTCGGTCTCATCCCTCACCGATCTCTCGAAGATAGACTACGTGGTCGTGAACCACATGGAGCCGGATCACACGGGAGCGCTGCGGACGCTGCTTCGGATCGCCCCCAATGTGCAGATTCTGTGCACGTCGGCCGCGACCTCGATGCTCGACTCCTACTACGGCGTCACCTCCAACATCCACGAGGTGACCGACGGTGAAAAGGTCAAGCTCGGGAAGAGGACCCTCTCCTTCCATCACACGCCGCTGGTCCACTGGCCTGAGACGATGGTCACCTTCGAGGAGAGCAGCGGCACGCTCTTTTCCGGAGATATCTTCGGCTCCTACGGTGCGATGCCGGAACAGGTGTATGACGACGATCTCAAGGACTCAGACGGCTACCTGAAGGAATCACTTCGGTACTACACCAACATCCTCTCGAAGTTTTCGCCGCAGGTTGAACGTGCGGTTCAGACCGTGAAGAGGCTTTCGCCAAAGACGGTTGCTCCCTCTCACGGGTTGATCTGGCGCAAGGAGCCTGGCCGTATAGTCGACCTGTACGCGCGCTGGGCCTCCTTTGCCACCACCGGCGGGGAGGCGGGTGTTACTCTCATCTACGCTTCGATGTACGGCAATACCGCGCAGGCGATGAACTCCGTCGTCCGGGGGCTGCAGGAGTCCTCGGTACCGGTCAATGTGTTCAATGTAAACGAGACACACCTGAGCTACATCCTGCCGTCGCTCTACGCGAACCGGGGGGTGATCATCGGCTCTCCTACCTACGAGGGAAACATATTTCCGGTGATCCGGCACGTGCTGTCCGATGTCGGCGCGAAGCGCTACTTCGACAAGCAGGCCGCCTTCTTCGGTAGCTGGTCATGGTCGAGCGGCGCGCTGCGTGAGGTCACGGCGCTGGTCAAGCCCTACCGGTGGGAGGTCACCGACGCGCTGGAGTTCGAAGGGGCCGCGAAGGATAGCGTGGTCAAGCAGGCGTACGACCTTGGTGTCTCATTCGGCAAACGCATCAAATCGGGCAAGTAGGATCGCCGCTGCGGCGAAGCCGGCGGCCGCCGTTCTTGCGGCCGCGCTGCTCGTTATGAGCTGCACAACGACCATCACCGGCCGGGTATCCGTCAAGGGGAACGAGCCCCACACCTACCTGGCGATCGAAACCGGCAGTCACGGCGACCTCGAAATCGTCGGTCCCTTCGCCGAACGGATCCGCAGCCTCTACCAGGGACAAACCATCAGCGTCGAGGGCACCCTTCTCGGCAAAGGCTCAGGCCCCGGTTTTCCGCCGAAACTGCGAGTCGAACGGATCGTCGCTTCTCAGCCGTTAGAACGAGACTCCGATCGCCAGATTCAGTTCTGATACAACCCAGCCCCATTGGGCGCTTTCTAGTTGGCCGGGAGGGAAATCTATTCCATATCCGAAGCCAAACTCTGCGACCGCGAAAAACGGACGGAAATCCCATCGGTATCCGATAAGCGGAAGTGCGCCAAGCGTCACCATTTCGATGCCGACCAAACGGTGGAGAACACCATCGTAATACTCTTCATTCGAAAACGGGGGCGAATAGCTAGCTGCCGCGTACAGACCGAGATAGAACCCCTGCACGATGAAAAGGTTCACGCCTGCCTGGCTCGCGAGCCCGTAGTATCCAACTGTGTAGCCAAAGGGCGTGAGGCCCTTGTGGCGCCACGGTACCGTGTCTATGCCGAAAGCCAGATACCCTTTGATCGAAAGCTCGAGGCTGTTCGATACGAATCGGCGATAGCCGAGCTCTGCAACCCCGAACATTGGGCTGAAGACGTTCACGCTTACGCCATTGGGATGGTGCAGATGTCCATCTGATTCCTGCGCGAATCCGCTGGCTGCCGCGAATAGAAGTGATAGAAGCACGAGCGAGACCCTGCCCTTTACAGTCATCCTGAGCCTCCGATCTTTGTGTATGCGTCTTTCGATATCTGTCCCGACGTTACGCGCGACGGACACAACAATTGTAGTTCAGTTCCCTCCACTTTGCACGGACCAGTTATCTGCGCAACACAGCCATGCTATAATTCCGTCCACAATCTCGTGATCGAAGACAGACGCGAACTGGGAGCAGGTAGGTGAGAAAGATCGGCATTATCGGCGGAATGAGCTGGGAATCCAGCCACGAATACTACCGGCAGATCAATCAGCTCGTCCAGGAGCGGCTCGGCGGCCTGAGCTCGGGACGGTGCATCATGGACTCGGTCGATTTTGGCCCGCTCGCGCTGCTCATGGAGGAGGAGAACTGGGGCGCCATTGCCGCGGTTCTCAGGGAGTCGGCACACGGGCTTGCCTCTGCGGGAGCGGAGCTCATAGTCATCGCAACCAACACGATGCATCTGCTTTACGACGAGGTCGCCGCGGCCGCCGGATTGCCGGTGATCCACATTGCCGACGCGACCGGCCAGGCCGTTCGAGAAGCCAGAGTAAAGACGCTCGGCCTGCTCGGTACCCGCTTCACGATGGAAAAAACGTTCTACGCCGACAGGCTGCGCGCGCGCTACGATGTCGACGTGCTGACGCCCCCGGAGGAGGACCGCGGCGTTCTCAATCGCATCATCTTCGAGGAGCTGTGCCGCGGTAAATTCGATCCCGACTCGACGGAACGGATACGAGGGATGATCGGCGGGCTTGTCGAACGAGGTGCAGGAGGCATCGCGCTGGCGTGCACCGAGCTTCCGCTTGTCATCAAACAGCCGGACGTTGCCGTTCCGGTTTTCGACACGCTTTCGCTCCACTGCCGGGCAGCGGTCGACGCCTCCCTTTCGCCGGTGCCGGTCTGATCTATGCCGTCCCGAACGGTTTTGACGTTTTGGATGAAAACTCGTATACTTGGTGCTCACAATTCCGGTCACACAACGGGGATATTCTGAATTGCTCAAACGCGTTAAAGGTCAAAAAATACGGCTCGAGGGTTTCAACAATCTCACCAAGGCCCTCAGCTTCAACATATACGATATCTGCTACGCGAAGTCACAGGAATCACAGATCGAGTATCTCGAATATGTCGACGAGGAGTACAATTCCGGAGTACTGCAGAACATCATCGAAGAGGTCACCAACATCGTCGATGCGAAGCTTCTCCACATCTCCACGCAGGACTACGAGCCAAGAGGCGCAAGTGTAACGGCGCTCATTGCCGAAGGTGAAATGCACCTGCCGCCCGGCCAGCCTGCCATGCAGCAGACTCTCGTTGGACATCTGAACAAAAGCCACATAACGGCACACACCTACCCGGAGCTCGATCCGTCAACGGGAATCGCAACGTTCCGGGTAGACATCGATGTTTCGACCTGCGGGATGATTTCGCCTCTTCGCGCACTGCACTACCTGATCAACAGCTTCGATTCCGACGTCGTGCTTATCGACTACCGGGTCCGTGGATTCACCAGGGATTCAAAAGGCATGAAGCACTACATCGACCACGACATTACGTCGATCCAGGACTACATTTCCGACGACGTCCTCTCCAAATACATCTCCTACGACATCAACATCATCTCGGACAATATGTTCCACACCAAGATGCGCAAGAAGGATTTCAAAATGAGCGAGTACCTTTTCGGGCCCGAGGCGGAGAAGGTGCAGGGAAAAGAGCGTAAACGCATCAAAGAGGTGCTGAAGAAAGAGATGCAGGAGATCTTCGAGTGCCACAACTTCTAGGAAGACCGGGGAATACGCGCTGATGCCGGGCGACAGGCGGATCTTTCGCGAGTGGCTCAACGGATCTGTCGGCTTCTTCTACGCCATAAACCGGAGCCTGTACACCGGGAGAACGCGGTTTCAGGAGCTGGAGCTCGTGGACACCGACGAGTTCGGAAAGGTGCTGCTTCTCGACCGGATCACGCAGGTGGCCGAAAAGAACGAGTGGCAGTATCACGAGCCGATGGTGCACCTTCCCATGCTGAGCCACCCCGAGCCGGAAAGGGTGCTCGTCATCGGGGGCGGCGACGGAGGAATTCTCCGGGAGGTCCTGAGGCACCCGACGGTCACTTCGGTCGACTTTGCAGAGCTCGACGAGGAGGTGATCAGCTTTTCGAAGCAGTATCTGCCGGACATTTCGGCGGGTGCCTTCGATGATCCGCGGGTTCACACCCACATCACCGACGGTCGGGCCTTCGTAGAGTCGCAGAAGGCCAGATACGATGTGGTCATCATGGACATGACCGATCCTGAAGGGCCCTCGGAAATGCTCTACACCCGCGAGTTCTTTGCGCACGTTGCCGAAAGCCTCCGGGACGAACGTGGTCTGTTTGCTATGCACAGCGAAAGCCCGGTCGTGCGCCCGATCGCCTACCAGTGCATCCGGAAGACCCTGTCCACGACATTCACCGAAGTGCACAGCCTCTACACCTTCGTCGAGATGTATGCGACGCTCTGGTCGGTCACCGTCGCCTCGCAGCGGACCGATCCGTCAGCCCTCAGCGGCGACGAGATAGCCGGCAGAATGAAGAGCCGCCGCCTCTCCGGGCTACACCTGATCGACCCGGGCACCTGGCACGCGCTTCTGGCGGTACCTCCCTACATCGCGGAGCTCTCCGGCGCGGACGTCGCGGTAATTACCGACGCGGTCCACCGGTTTCCCGACAACTTTGCGCGGTAAAGTTGCGCCTTGACCCTCGCAGGTCACTTCTCTATCATGAGGACCCAGCCCCAGACAGGAGCGGTATTTGGAAGCAGCAATTCGGTCCGTCGGTTCGTACGTTCCCCCCAGACGAATGACAAATGATGAGCTCGCTCACATGGTCGATACCTCCGACGAATGGATCGTCTCTCATACAGGAATCAAGTCGCGGCACATCGCTGCGGATAACGAAGCTGCCAGCGACCTCGCGGTGGAAGCGTGCACGCGCGCGCTCGACCTGTCGAAGACCGCGGCCGACGACATCGACTTCATCATCCTCGCAACTTCAACCCCGGACTTTCCCGGCCTTCCCTCCACCGCCTGCGTCGTGCAGGACCGGCTTGGCTGTGCGAATGCCGCGGCGATGGACGTGATTGCCGCCTGCACCGGGTTCATCTATGCCCTGGAAACGGCCCGCGCCTTCATCAAGTCCGGCTCGGCCCGAAAGATTCTCGTCGTAGGTTCCGAAGTGTACAGCAAGATAATCAACTGGGAGGATCGGAATACCTGCGTTCTGTTCGGGGACGGCGCGGGCGCCGCGGTGGTCTCGGCGGTAGAAGACGGCGAGAACCACATCATGGACTCCTACCTGCGCTCGAAGGGATCCGGGGCGGAGAGCCTCTACCGCTGCGCCGGAGGCTCGCGCAACCCCTTCGGGGCCGGCGCGACCGCTCCTGCCGATCTCTACCTTTCCATGGACGGCCGTCGCGTCTACGTCTTTGCCGTTCAGGCTATCATCGAGACCATCCAGGTGCTCCTGGATCGCAACGGCCTCCGCATTGACGACCTCGACTGGATCATCCCGCATCAGGCGAACGTCCGCATTCTCGAAGCCGCGTGCAAAAGGGCCGGCTGGCCACAGGAAAAGTTCTTTGTGAACATCGCGGAGTACGCCAACACCTCCGCTGCCTCCATCCCGATGGCGATGCGGGAGATGGAGCAGAAGGAGCTGATCCGGCGTGGACAGCTGATTCTGACGGTCGGCTTCGGATCGGGTCTCACCTACGGCGGAAATCTCCTTCGCTGGTGAGCTCAGCCTCAGCGGCCGCTGAGGCGGTCGCCACCCCGCCGATTCACTGCCGCTGGTTTCCGGCAGATGTGTAGACGGGAAGAACCCACCGCAATCCTCCGGAAACGGTGAGGAAGCGGGACGTGTCGGGTATGACGTAGGTAAAATCTCCGGTCAGATCGTAGTCGATGCGCGCAACTATTCCCAGCGCGGAGCCTCCAAGGCCAAAGTAGAATCCGGCTTCGGCAACTGCGGAAACCACCACCCTGTTGAGAAACCCGTTATACCAGTCCGACGGAAGGGCGTGCTGGACGTCGTACCAGTCCCAGTAGCTGCCGCCCGCCGTTACCGCCACATTCAGCGCCGGGCCCGCCGCCAGGGTGAAGCTCAACCCCTGGTCTATGAGAAACCGGATCTTCGCCATTACCGGGACCTGCAGATAGAGTATGTTTTCACTGACCCACCAGTCGTTCGTCGGATCGCTGTCGGGCGGGTAGTTCGACTGGTAGTAGCGGCCCTTCTGCACCAGACTGAGCTGCGTTTCAAGCCAGAGCCACCCCGTCAGATTGCTCTCCGCGGTGACCGACGCCGTCCACGAGAAAATTCCCTTGTCGGCAGAATCTCCCGAGGAACCCGGAAACCACGTCTGGCTGTAGACGGTTCCATGCCCGTTGCTGTCGCCGGCGTTGAAACCGAGTCCGATGAAGACCAGCGAAAAGGGCCTCAGACCGGCGGCTCGCGCTGGTCGCGCGGAATTCGCTGCCGCAGGGCTGACATACTGGTAATCGATCGTGGTTCCTGCACCGCCTGCGGTCGGGTATGCATTGAAGAAATCGCCAAGCTCCTTCTCTCCCTGATCCGCGAAATGTGTCGCGAGCGATGTGAACGCATCGCGCGTCTCCTGGTGGTAGTTCGTGCGGATGAGGCTGACGTGATTCTTGAGATCCGCCTGAGCCAGTACCCGGGCGCTCGAGAAGACAAGGACGAAAAGAGCAAACAGCAGAAAAGCGTACGATCGAACGGATACAACACGCACAGACATGACGCACCTCCGGACAGAATCCGAGCCTCGCATGCAGCTCCAGCTCCGATGCATTCGATTCTTCATTGGTTGATGTATATGAGTAACTATATATGCGAAATTCTAAATGTGCAAGCTGTTCCGGCGGAAATTCGCCGATTCAAATCCCCGCACCGGGTGATTCAACTGCCGTTCCCCCGCGAAGATAGAAAAGAAGGGTTCTCACGGGGAGACCCCGCCCGCCTTCTTCGGCAAGGAGATCCGGTGCAGCTTCGCGATACAGCTCCAGCTGCACCGCGTATTCATCCGGGCGCATCATGCGGTCCGTCTTGAAGTCAACAACTACGATTTCATCGGTGCGGCGTACGAGCAGGTCGATCTGCCCGTGGATCATCAATTCATGTGCGGCGTCCGTCCGGCGCATCACAAAGGGAACCTCGGTCTGCACCTCCACAGCGCCGTCGAGGACACCCCCTGCATCTCCACCAACAAAACTTTCGGCCAACCGCCATGCATCTTCGACAACGAGCGCGAGATCCGCGTTCGACAGTTGCTCGCTCAGGCCTGCAAGACCGAATTCACGAATCATGTTCGGGTCGACCTGATCCAACCGAACGAGCGTTCCCTCAATCCGCCGACGCAGGATGGCATGGCAGAGCGTCCCGAAGGAGCTCTCGATCTTGCGCTCCTCGAGGATCGGATCACAGCTGACCGACGGGAGCGTCGTCGCCTCCTCTTCTTCAGATCGAACTTTCGCGGCATTCAGTTCGGTTACCGTTGTTCGGGATCGCGCAAACGAGCGCTCGACCGTCTCAGCCGCGCGGTACAGCTCGATTGCGGCGGGAAGCTGCGGCACCGCGCTCCGGCCGCGCCTTCGGAAGAACTCCGCGCTGCGCACCTCGGGAATCTCTTCGGTTTCGAACCTGAAGCCTGGCGTTCCGTCGCTGAAGTTTTCGATTCCGCGCAGGAATATGTTCAGGAGCGCCGAGTCCGACCGTCGGTTGTTCTTGTGGTGAACGCCGGAGACGACGAGGTGAGACTGAGCCCGCGTCATCCCCACATAGAGCAGCCGCTTGAGCTCGGCAAGCTCACGGTCCTGCCTCTCGGACTTGCCCAGGCTGTAGAAGTAGTTGACCCGGCTGCTGGACGCCGCGGCACGCTCGCTGGGCATCAGATTGAAGGTGAGACCGTAGTGCGGATGCACGTAGAAGGGGCGGGACCCCACTCCCTCGGAGCGACCCGTGTTGCCGGTGTTCGCCAGTATTACCACCGGAAACTCAAGCCCTTTCGATTTGTGGATCGTCATTATCTGCACGCCGCGTACCTGTTCATGGAGCACTGTAAGCTCGGGAAGCTTCTCGTAGCGGCCGAGGTGCGGGCGAACCAGATCGAGGAACTCGGCAAGCGTGGATGCGCCGCTGCGTTCGGCAAGCGCGCAAAAATAGTCGAAGTACTCGAGGTAGGTGTGATACGCCGGATCGCGCAGCAGCGTGTATCGATAGCCGAAGTCGTACCAGAGAACGCGAAGGAGCTCGACGATGGGAACGCGGTCAGCCAGATCGCACAGTCGCCGGTACAGTCGGCAGCCCAGTTGGTACCGCGAATCGTCGGGGTCGTCGAGATCACAGTGCTCGAAGGGGCGGCGGTGAGTCAGAAGCACCCGTACAAGGCCGGCATCCGAAAGATGTACCAGAGGACTGCGAAGGAGAGCGGCGTAGGCGGTTCGGTCATAGGGGTAGACGACCAGCTGCAGTGCGGCGTAAAGATCGTTGAGCGGCGCCTCGAGGAACAGACTCCGGATTGTCTGAGAGGTATACGGAATGTCGAACACCCGCAACATGCGCTCGTAACGGATCTGATTGCTTCCCGAGCGCAGCAGGATCGCGAAGTCATCGAAGGTGGCAGCTCTCTTCCTGCCACCGGCTTCCACCGTAAGTGTCCGGCCGCCGCGCACCGAGGAGTCGATGAACTTCGCGATCGCGTATGCCTCGGCATCGTCGCGATGAAGAAGCTCCGGATCCGCCGCGCGGTCCTCATCCGTATCGAAGGGGCGGTAGAGGAACCTGATTACCGGTTCGACGCTCTCGGGATTCTCTTCCCGCGATTCGAGCGGCTGGAACTCGGCCTCGAACGTGCGATCGGACGGCTCCATGATGGACGGGAACACAGCATTGAAGAATCGGATGAGCGAGGGGTGACTTCGGTAATTGGTGCGAAGGCTGAGGTAGCTTCCTCCGATTTCGCTGATTTCCGACGAAAGGCCCTTGAACACGCTCACATCGGCTCCGCGGAAGAGATAGATCGACTGCTTCTCGTCCCCGACGAAAAAGAGTTTTCCAGGCTCGAGCTCGGTCGCGGCCGGAATACCTCCCGCGCGGTTGTGCTCGGGTCGGGCCGAGAGCAGGAACAGCAGGTCACGTTGCAGCGAGTTGTTGTCCTGGAATTCGTCGATGAGAATGTGCGAGAAGCGCTCCTGGTAGTAGCGGCGCAGCTCGAGGTTGTCCCGTAGAATTGCGACCGCCATCCCCATCACGTCGGCAAACGAGAGCAGCGCCTGTTTCTGCTTTGCCCGGCGCAGCGTTGCCTCGAAGTCAGCGACAAGCTCAAAGAGCTCTCCTGTTTCGGGGAGCAGACGGATGCTTCCTACAATTTCCTGCGCGGCGGCACAGAGGGGGCGGAGCTGCTGCACAATCTCTTTTGCGAGCACAAGGTCCCGTTTGGTCGACCGCCCGCCAAGGTTAATCCCGGAAGGTCCGCGCGCTTCCGCAGCTATGCTATCCAGATCACCGTCGCCAAGCCGCTCGGTCCAGTCGGACAGCCGTTCGAACCAGGCGAGGAGTTCCGCTGCTCTTTTGCCTGCGGAGGGATCGAGCGCGAGAGCGGCGTTCCGAAACTCGTTCACCTGCCGGTAGATCCGCTCCATTTCCTCGGTTAGCCGGCTCTCCTGGCTGTTGAGCATGGCGACAAAGTCGGTAGCGGCAGAAACGTGAAAAAAATCGAGCCCCAGCGGAAGCAGGCATTCCCGCCACACCTTCTCGAATCCGTTCTGTTCCACCAGTTCCACCAGTGCGCGATGGCGCCGGTTCACCAGCAGAAACTCCATCGCCACCTCTTCCACCAGAGCCGCGACTCGCTCCTCGTCGGTGGAAAAATCCGGCGGTATCCCGAACCGGGCGGCATCCGCGCGGGCGATCTGGCCGCAGAAACTGTCGAGGGTCGAGATCTGCGCGCGGTCGAACCGCGGAAGATTCTCCGCGACCCGCGAATCCCGCTGGTCGGACAAAAGGCGGAGATAGATCCTCTCGTGCATCTCGGCCGCAGCCTTGCGCGTGAACGTGAGAGTAAGGATAGTTTCCACGTCGGCCTTGCCCTCGCGGACCAGCCGAAGATAGCGCTCAGCGAGAACGGTGGTCTTGCCGGAGCCGGCTCCCGCGGACACGACTGCATTGACGTCGATCCGGACCGCCGCCTCCTGGTCCCGATCCATCGTGTAGCCCGTTTCGCCGCTCATGGCGTCCGCACCACGTACCGCGCGCGGCACACCGACCGCATCGGACAGCCGTTGCACCCCGATTCCGAGCCATCGGTTCCGACGGCGCGATAGTCTCCCGCGCGGATTCGCGCCGCCGTGCTTCCTACGATGTTCAGAACGAGGCGCACAATTTCCTGCATTGCCTCCTCGTCCAGGATGCTTTCGCCGCCGGTACGGTCGAAAACCGGGACATACCGGCCCTGCTCTATTGAGTAGTACGCAGCCCGGTCGAGATCTCGTCCCTTCGCCGCCGCAAGAACCGCATAGATCGGAATCTGAAGCACGCCGGCTTCGAGGCGGCTGTCCGCAGGGCTGCGCTCCCCCGCTTCCTCGCCGCCCGCATCGCCGTCGCTGTCCGCTGCAGGCTCGGCTCCGGCGAGAAGGCGGGCAAAGTCGGCCGGCCTCGGCGTTCGGTTCTTCTTGTAGTCGACCAGGGTGTAACCCGACCGGTCCGGATCTCGGGTGATTCTGTCGATCCGTCCGAACAGCTCTACCTGGTTCTCATCCAGGAAGGTGTCGTACCATCCTTCAGCCGACTCGAGCCGGTGACCCGGCGCAAAGCTGGTATCCGCATCGAGGAGAAGCGGAAGAAGACGATGCGCGGCGGACCGAAACACCTCCGCAAGCGGCCTGAAGAGCGGCCGTCCGGCCGGCACCGGAACCTCACCGTCGGGTGACAGCCTGGCCGGCTCGAAGCGCCGATCGGTGACCCGGTCGATGAGCGAATCGAGCAGGCTGCGGTATCGATCCGCCTCGCCGACGAGAAACTCGCCGGTCTGCTCTCCGATTGCGGTATACAGCTCCTCGAGGACCCGGTGGTACATATTGCCAAAGGCAGCAGCCCCGTAGTAGTCGAGCTCGAACGGCTGCTCGTCCACATCCAGTGCGTAGGCAAGACCATACGCGAAGGGACACTGTCTGAACCGCTCGAGGTGGGCCGCACTGAGCGCGAGATACCCGGCCCTCCTCCTGGAAAGCTGGCTGTCCGTCATCGCACCGCGCAGTGTCCCGTCGGTGATCACCTCCCGCACGAAGTCGGCTCCGCGCGCCGCCAGGCCCGTGAAAGCCTGAAAGGAAATACCTTCCTGTTGTGCCGGATAGAGCCGCTTCGGAAAGAGGCCTGCATCGGCGAATGACCAGAACGCGGTCTCCGCGTGATAGGGGTCGGTGAGCCGCCCGCCCTCCTCCGCACGGGCGACCGACTGCGTCCTTACAAAATAGCCCGACGCGAGCTGCGTTCCGGCGGTAGTCTCCCGTGCGTAGGTGACCGATACCTTCCTGCCGGAACGGACATACAATTCCATGAAAGGAGACGAAAGATCGCGGTCCTCGATAGCGAGCTTCCGCTTCTGGTCGTCCCGCAGGTAGGGATAGCGCGCGAACACCACCTGGGTCGCACCGTGCGACGCCCCTGCCACGAAGTGGTATTCCGGGCACAGCCCGGCGGAAACGCGATACGGGTAGACTGAGACACCCTCTTCGGCGCTCCGCGGGACGTAGAGGTTCTCGGACATCGCGGAGGTCCATACCGCATAGGGATCGAGGTCGACCGGGAGCGACCGAAGGTCGGCCTCCGCAGCAACAAGGTCGGCAAGTACTTCCATGCAGGACTGAAAGGCAGGCAGGCTCTCCCCGTCCCATGCCCCGGTGTCGAGAAACTGCTCGAGAAAAGCGTATACCGCTTCGCGGAGCGACCGAAAGCTCTTCGCGTCGGATATCCGGACGAGCGCGACCTTGAGCGCACGGTAGTAGCGGCGAAGCTCCCCCGCGCGCGTCGCCGGTGCAGCCTGGTCCGTATCTGCCCCGGAGGCTCGCGAGCTTTCGGACATGTCCGCTCCGGCGCGCGCAAACGCATCCAGCCAGCCGTCCTGCTCGGCGCCGCCGCGTTCGCGCCACGTTCTTGCCACATTCCACTCCATCCCGAATCGAACCAGAGCTCGATTGCTCTCGGGCGACCGCCACGGAACGCCCTGGTTGAGACAGAGGCTCTTCAGTGAATCGACGCCGAACCCGCCTGCCGTCACGCGTCCCGGCTGAGAGAGAAACTGGCCGGGGGCGTAATCCGAGAGTGGTTTGCCTCCGCGGAAGATCAACGGAATCCGACGAAGGGTCGCTTCCCGTTCCAGAAACGGCCGGTATTCGCCGGGCGATGCGAGGGTTACCACGATGCGGGACGGATGCACACCGCCGTCAAGGAGGGCTTCGATCTGATCGAGGAGCTCGTCGGATTCCCGGACGCTGCTCTCGTATTCGAGCAGAGAAATCGAAGGGACTGCCTCCGCGTCGCCGACCACGGTTATCCGGGGAATGGACCGGAAGACCGCTGCGTATTGCGGAAAATCCTCGAGCACCTCGGAGAAGAAGATAAGATAGGATCGATCGACGACCGGCTGCTGCGCGTCGGTCCAGCCCGGTTCGAAGAGGTGGTAGCGATCGAGAAATCCGCGGTATTCATTGTAGAGAAGGGAAAGATCCCGCGCGAGGGAACCGTCCACGATGCCGGAGAGAGTCGATTCGCCCTGCCCGAAGAGCGTATGCAATCCGGGCAGCACCGAGCGGATATAGCGCTCGAAAGAAGAGCCGTTTTCGGCGAACTCGGGGTTCACGAGCCGCTCGAGAAAGGGAGTCTTTCGGTTCCGGGCAAGAAAGTCGGCAGCAAAAACTGTTCGGTACAGCCGGTTCGCCGGACGCCGGGTCTGATGCGCGCGGAACACGCGCTCCTTGAAGGTGTCCCACGAGATGAACCGGTCCGCCCGGACCGCGCGCCGCTCCTGAGCGCCTCTCAGATACTCGTCGCGCCGGAAGGCGGCGATGACCTCGGAGGGAAAGACAAACACCGGGCCGCTGCCCGCAGCATTGGCGGATATGATCTCGCTTATCGACCCGGAAGTGACAGGCATTATCGAGTGAGCAGTATAGCACAGCGCACTCTGCTGTAAACACAAGTGCGACTTATGCCGATGGAGAGAGTGGAGGTTGCCACATGACGACAACTGCACACTCCCGGCTCTTTCGCGTGAAAACGGTAAGCGGCGTCGAAACGTTCATGCGTATCCTGCACGATACCACCGACGGATATCAGATTCTCATCACCAGCCGCAGTGACGGGCGCGAACGTACCTCGGAGGACTACATCAGCCGCGCGCTGGTTGATTCCTGTCTGCGTACCGGTTATCTCACCGAGGTGAAAGAGGAGATCTTCGCCGGCGCCCGATAACAGCGGAAAAGAAGAGCCGAAGCTACTTCGAGACGGTACCCATCAGCTCGGCCTGGCCGAGGATGTGGTCTTTCATGGCCGACAGGAGCTGCTCTTTGGTAGCACCGGGCCGCATGCTGAGCGTCGTATCCAGTGCGTACAGCTTGAAGAAGTAGCGGTGAGTCCCGGACGGCGGGCAGGGGCCGGCGTAGCCTATCCGGCCGTTGCTTCCTTTGCCCTGCATCGTCCCGTCCTGGAGACGCTCGGTCCTGGGAACGGCGCGATCGAATCCGCTGCGATCGGCCGGAATGTTGTACGCTACCCAGTGCACCCAGGTCCCCATCGGGGCGTCAGGATCATCCACTATAAGCGCAAGGGTCTTCGCGCCGTCGGGAACACCGCCGAAGCTGAGGGGCGGGGAGACGTCCTGTCCACCACAGCCGTACTCGGCCGGGATCGCCTTCTGGTTTTCAAACGCGCTGCTTCCAATCGTCATCTGTCCGTTACCCTCCTTGATGTTCGCCGACGAGGCGCCTGCGGCGCTGCTCTCCGGCGTCCCTCGACCAAAGGCGAACCCGGCGAGCGCGCACAGCAAAAGACCCGGCATTACCAGACGGCGAAAAAGGTCGATGCGGCCCCGAGAATGATACAGTCCCATACATTCAATATCCAGCTCCGCTCTGACGGAATCAAGTGCGCTTGACATTGCAGGGATCATTGCGTATCCTGACTTCCGCAGTGGCCCGCAGTGCCAACCAGCCGCTGCGCGTACCGTTCTGCGGATATCCTGGGGGTGTAGCTCAGTTGGCTAGAGCGCGTGAATGGCATTCACGAGGTCGCGGGTTCAATTCCCACCACCTCCAATTTCTTGACCATGAGCGATGAAACCAGAAAACAGGCTAACAGTTCATCGGCGGACTCGCTCGATCCCGACGTGGCCGACCTCCTGAACGACGTCGCCGGCGGCCCGGGCGGGAACTCCGATTCCGAAGGCATACCTGACTTCTCGGATCTCTTCGACGACGGTGACGCCTCGGAGGTGGAAGATCTCGACGAGGTCTCCTACACCGCCGATCAGGCGACCTTCCGCCGGCCGGAAAAGCTGGAAGAGGCCCCCAAACCCTATTTCAACGACAACGACTATTACAAGAAAGTGCTCGGCGGTGAGGGTGATATCTCCAAGCGCGTGCATTCGATCCTCGGCTCGTTCCTGAATGCAAAGGATCCGCAGGACCGTTCGCTCTACCGCGGCAGGCTGATTCCTGCCTACTGGGACCTCGCCGGACACATAGCCGGCCGGATTCACAGCACGCTGCCGATACCCAAGGTCATGCTGCTGCGCTACGGCATCATTCTGCCCACGCTCATCTCCGCCGAGCAGCGCGACATCTTCTCCCGCGTCATCATTCAGAACAACACCGGCGAGCCGCTCTATTACGTCGACGAATGGCTGAAAGAGGTGGGATACGGCCGGGTCAGCATGTCCGCGCAGGACGAGACGAAGAAGGCCGGCAAGAACGCGCCGCAGCAGGTCAACGCCATGATGGAGAAGACCCGCGGCAAGTTCGACGCCCAGCTGCAGCTCGTGC
The DNA here is from genome assembly GCA_964577375.1 of uncultured Spirochaetales bacterium. Taxonomy (GTDB): domain Bacteria; phylum Spirochaetota; class Spirochaetia; order DSM-27196; family DATKUC01; genus DATKUC01. The sequence continues at coordinate 37,669 of CAZNYW010000006.1, forward strand.
GCAATCTGGTCAATGACCTCGACATTCAGGAGGCGGCACTGCAGGAGCACGTGGGCCGGCTGACCGTGCACGACGAGCGTACCGATCTCGCGCCCGGGCTGAAGGAGCCCTACACCGATCTCCAGAAGTCGAGTTTTTCAGAGATTTCGAGCATCCTTCGCAAGCTGTCCAATGTGAGCCGAGAGCTCACGCGCAACTATCGCGAGCTCGAGACGGTGCGCGACCAGCTCGACGAGCTGCGTGACAGGGAGCCTGACACGCAGGCCGGTGCTGTTGTCGACAACAAGGTACTTGCCGACGAGATGAACACCGTGCGTCAGATGGCGAAACTCTGCGTCGGGCGGCAGGGGAATCACTTTCCGGTCCTGATGAAACAGTACCTGCGCGCCAATCTGCTGGAGATCGGCACCCGCGAGAATGTGATCAACATTCTGGCCGAGGTCGAATACCTGGACCCCGGTGTTTTCCTGCGAACCTTCAAGCAGCAGACCAACCGCATTGTGCCCAACATCGTGCTCATCCCCTGCTATGGCGAACAGGGAATCTGCTGGGAGCCCTTCGAACGGTTCAACCGTGCGACCAGCCGCGGTCGCCTTGCGATCCCGATGTACCCGAAGGACCTGCGGTCTGCGATCATCGCCGCGCTTGCCGACCTCCGGTGGCAGGTCGCCAAGGAGCGCGCGCAGCACTACTGGATGGAAGAGGGCCTCACCGGCTGGTACTACCAGTGGTTCACCGACAAGAAGATGAAGGGCGACGTGCGTGAGTCGTTCATCCAGGACTACATCCTGTGGATCACGAAGGAGAGCGACGGCACCCAGAAGCTGGACCGCGATGCGCGCGGCGTGTTCTGGCGCTATCTTCCCTTCCCGCAGGAGGTCAAGGACAAGCTGAAGAACAGAGGCTTTGTCTACGCCGAGCTGTACAAGAAAGATCAGAACCGCGCGATGTCGGACGGGTACTGATCTCCGCCCCGCATACTACTTCTTCCGCGGCCTGAAGATCGGGTCGAAGTACTTGTCCATATCGATCTTCTTCGACAGGTATCCGATCACCCGGTGATAGATCACGTAGGTCAGCACGATCGCGCCGATGAAGAGCACGAGCATGATGATCTGATTGGCCTGTGGAGACAGATGCGGCGCCACGAACTTCCCGAAGACCACAAACAGCACCAGAAAGATCGCCATCATTACGATGACGTTCGCGATGGTAGCCCCGAGCACGAACAGGAGCGTATTTGCCTTCTTATTCATTCCTACCCTTCCCGCTTTGTATGAGCACCGAAAAAAGCAGCAGCAGCCCGCAAACCACCACGCTCGCATCGGCGATGTTGAATGTCGGCCAGCGGTCCAGACCGAACAGGCCGTAGAATTTCACATCGATAAAATCGACCACTCCAAGGGGCCGAAACAGACGATCTATGAGATTCCCGAGCCCGCCCCCGAGGATACCGGCGATCGACCAGCGCTGAAGCGCGGTCAGCTCGTTCGACCGGAAGTAGAAGACAACCAGAAGCGCAAGGACAACCAGCGGCAGCACCATGAAGAAGACGCCCCGAAATCCGCCCGGCGCGCCGCCGCCTATCGAGAAGGCTATCCCCAGATTGCGCGCGTGAATGATGCGGAGGAAACCGCTGAATACGCTGAAACCGACGGTGTTGAGCGGAATCGTCGCAACTATCAGCGCCTTCACGGCCTGGTCGACCACGATGATCACCGCGGTGAGAATGAACGGACGCAGCTTTTTCCTCGTCTCTCCAGTCAACTTTCGATTCCCTCGGAACGCAATCGGTGACACCTGCTACAATCCCGACGGCAGGTCGATAAAGCAGGTGGAAAGCCCGGTGTCGTCGGCAAGCTTTCGCGCAACGGCCTGCACACCCCAGATCTCGGTCTGATAGTGGCCACCGAAGATGACATTGATCCCGGCCTCCAGGCATTTATGGTAGATGGTGTGCGTCGACTCGCCGGTAATGTAGAGATCAAGCCCCTGCTCGATCGCCTGGTCCACCTCGTGGGGGGCTCCGCCTGAGATTATTCCGACGGTACGGACGCGGGCCGGGCCGAAGGGCAGGGTGCCGAGCACCGAAGAAGGCTCGTGGAAGAGTTTCCGTGTCACCTCATCCAGCGAGAGCTCGGCTGGAAGTGTCCCCTTCCAGCCGATTGGAGTGCCCCGGTAGACGCCGAAGGGCTCGAGATCGCGAAGATCGAGTACGCGCGCCATCTGCGCGTTATTTCCAAACTCTCCGTGCATGTCGAGCGGCAGATGAGCGGCGTACAGCGCGATGTCGTTCGATATCAGCGTGCGCATCCGCTCGTAGTTGGTACCGGTGACCGGCTCGACACGGCCCCAGTAGATGCCGTGGTGGACGAACAGAAGCTGCGCCTTCTGCTCCACGGTTCGCTTGAAGGATTCCAGACAGGCGTCCACGCAGAACGCGACCTTCTCGACCTCCTGCTCCGCGCGGCCTACCTGGATGCCGTTGAGAGAGCTGTCGGCACCGGCCATGTCCTCGATCGGAAGCATGGAACGAAAGTAGATGTCAAGTTTTTCAAGCGTCATTGCGCCATTATAACCGGGCTCCCGGCTCCTGCAATAGGCGCTCTTTTAACTTTACCGCGTACGTACTACAATCAGGTTCCTGCACTATGGAAAGAAAACACACGACAACCGAGACAACCCGGCTCCAACCTGAAGGAAACTCTCACACGGAGCTGCGCATAGAAGACATTCGATTCGAAATCGCCGCCGAGGCCATTCAGGCTCTCGATTCGGTCAACGGCGATTTTCACATCATCGGACAGCAGCGCGCGCTCCGCGCCCTGGAAATGGCGGTGGAGATGCGCGCTCGCGGCTACAACGTCTTCGCCACCGGCCCTGCCGGGACGGGAAAACGGACCGCGATTCTCCGGGTGCTCGAGAAGCACGTCGGACGCGTCGAAAACCTCCGTGACATCGCCTACGTCCACAATTTCACGCAGCCCGATTCGCCGCGCGCCCTCTACTTCGAGGCCGGGCGGGGACGGCTTTTCCGTCAGCGTATCCAGGAGCTGGTGGAGCGGTTTCGAAACCGCGTGATCACCCTGTTCGAGCAATCCGGCTTCAAAGAGGAGCGGGACCGGCTTATTATGGACGCCGAGGGTAGGGAGAACCGGTCCCTCTCGGAGTTCGAGGGCCGTCTTTCGGGCGAAGGCTTCCGGATGGTGCAGATCGACGAGAATCAGCAACAGCGAACCGACATCGAACCGGTATACGATGGAGAGGCGACCTCCTTCGGCGAGCTGCAGCGGAAGGTGACGCAGGGCAGCCTCGCGGAAAACCGCTGGCAGGAAATCCGGGAGAAGTACTACCGGCTCGTCAGCGAGATGAAGCAGGTCTTCATCCAGATCGAGCAGGACCGGCGCGAGACCGAGGAACGGCTCGCCGAGCTGCGGACACAAACCCTTCGGCCCGACATCGCCGCGGAAATGGCTGCGCTCAAGCAGGAATACCCCGATCCGGCGGCAGGGAGCTATCTCGACGAGCTCGCCGAGGACCTGCTTGCGCACACACCACTCTTCACCGCCGAACAGCCGCCGATGCTCGACGAGGAGGGCAACCCCTACCAGATCCGCTACGGCGTGAACGTGATTGTCGACCACGGACACACACGGAAGGCGCCGGTCATCTTCGAAAGTCATCCGGACTACGCAAAACTCTTCGGAACGCAGGAGCCGGCCGTCGACCCCAACGGCGAGGGCAGGCTCTCCTTCATGAACATCCACGCGGGATCACTGCTTCGCGCCTCGGGCGGCTTTCTGGTACTGCGCGCTGAGGACATCCTGGCCGAGGAGGAGTCGTGGAACAGCCTGAAACGGGCGCTCCAGGACGGCCAGACTGAGATTCGAAACCTTCCCGGACCCTATCCCATGCCCACCGCAAGTCTCAAACCGGAGCCGGTCGAGATCGACGTGAAGGTTATCATCATGGGAAGCGAGAACATCTATGACATTCTCTACGACCGTGATGAGGAGTTCCAGAAGCTGTTCAAGATTCCCGCGGAGTTCGACTCCACGATGGACCGGAACGACAGGAGCATGCGCGAGTACCTCAGCTTCGTGAACATGATCACGCGCGATGAGAAACTGCTGCCGTTCGACTATTCGGGCGTTGCGGCAATCGTCGAATACGGAGCGCGCCTGAGCGAGTTCCGGGACAAGCTGAGCACCCGGTTTTCGCTCATCGCGGACGTCATCCGTGAAGCCAGTTTCTGGGCAGGCAAGTCCTCGCGCGGATCGGTCGACCGCGAATCGGTGAAACGCGCGCTCGACGAGCGCGTCTTCCTCTACAATTTGCCGGAGGAGAAAATCGACGAACAGATCGAAAGCGGCGAGCTTCTGATGTCGGTGTCCGGCAGCGACGTGGGCAGAATCAATGGACTTGCGATCGTGGACCGCGGCTACTACGCCTTCTCGCGCCCCATGCTCATCACCGCGCGCGTCGCACCTGGCAATGAGGGCATCATCAGCATCGAGAGGGAATCGGGACTCTCGGGCGAAATTCACGACAAGGGAGTCTACATCCTCGAGGGATTCCTGCAATCGACCTACGCCAAGGACTTTCCGCTCTCGATCCGGGCGAGCATCTGCTTCGAGCAGTCCTACGTCGAGGTCGACGGTGATTCCGCTTCATCGACCGAGGTTTATGTGCTGCTGTCCGCCATTGCGCAGGTGCCGCTGCGGCAGGATATTGCGGTGACCGGTTCGGTCAATCAGATGGGACAGATTCAACCGGTTGGAGGCATCAGCGAGAAGATCGAGGGCTTCTATGCGGTCTGCAGGCGGCTCGGCCCTACCGGCACCCAGGGCGTGATCGTGCCACGGCAGAACATACCCAACCTCATTCTCTCGCGAGAGGTCGAACAGGCGATCGAAGCGGGCGATTTCCATATATACGTCGTGGAAACAATAGACGAAGGGCTCGAGATACTTACCGGTATTCCAGCCGGCTCACGCCGTCTCGACGCCAACGGCCGTCCCGTAGATTTTCCGGAGGGCACGGTCAACTACATGGTGGAAAAGCGGCTCAAGGAAATGGCCCTGAAGATGAAGGATTTCGGCGGCAACTAGCCTTTCAGGCAATATTCTTGACATCTGTTCGGACCGAACTATACTTTTAGGAGAGTTTTCAAAAGTCTGTGATCAGGACGGATAGGCGAATGCCAAAACAGGTTGATGCTCAGAAGGTTCTTCAGGCCGCACGGAGCGGAATGCCGCTCAGTGTGAAGACCTATACGCTCCCCCATGAAACCGAGATGTACCTCGAGGATATTCTTGCCATATTCCTCAGGGAAATGGGACGGGACGCGCTGAAGGACCCGCTCGCCTACTGCCTGCGTGAGCTTGCCGTAAACGCCAAGAAGGCAAATACCAAACGGGTCTACTTCGAGGAGAAGACTCTCGATATCCTCAACGACCTTCAGTACTTGGAAGGCATGCGGGCATTCAAAGAGGATACGCTCAACAATATTCAGCACTACCTGGAGAAGCAGAAGGAAGCGGGTCTCTATATCAAGGTGATCTTTCACAACACCGGACCGGTGCTTACGCTTCAGGTCTGCAACAACGCGGAGATCACCAAACGCGAGCAGATCCGCGTATTCGACCGCATTGCACGGTCACGGGCGTTCGACTCGCTTGAAGAGGCCCTTACCACCGTCATCGACGACTCGGAGGGCGCCGGCCTGGGAATCGTCATCCTCATCCTGATGCTCCGCAAGATCGGGCTGGACGAGGACGCCTTCGACATTGATGTCACAAACGGAGAGACAATAGCGAGCATCCGCGTGCCCATGTCGGAGGTCAAAGCCGAGAACCTCAAGGCGATCTCCGAGGCGATCGTAAGGGAAATCGATGCACTGCCGCGGTTTCCTGAAAACATCATGAACCTCCAGCAGCTGATAAGCGACCCGGACACCGAGATCAACACCATTGCCCGGACCGTGAGCACCGACCCGGCGTTCACGGCGGATCTGCTCAAGACGGTCAATTCGGCCGCCTTCATGCTCCCGAAGAAGGTCGACAACATCGTTGAGGCGGTGAAGCTGGTGGGTATGCGCGGTCTGCGGACCCTCCTCTACTCCTACGGAACGCAGAAGATCCTCGGAAACGACAAGGCCGAAACCAAGGCGCTGTGGCGCCACTCGTACAGAACCGCGTTCTACGCCTACAACCTGGCGAAGGGTATCACAAAGAAGAAGGAAATTCTCGACGACGTCTACGTCGGCGGGATCCTTCACGACATGGGCAAGATAATCTTCTCGTCGGTCCATCCCGATCTTGAGACAAAGATCACTGCATACTGTCAGAACAAAGGCATCCCGGCCCAGCTCTTCGAGGACCTTTCAAGCGGCACCAACCATTCCGAGATCGGCGCAATGATTGCGCAGAAGTGGAACTTTCCGGATGCGCTGGTCGAAGCGATCAAGTTTCACCACGATCCTCACTCCTGCTCTCCGATGTACCAGGATGTCGTCTATACGGTCTACCTGGCGAACTCTCTGTGCAGCTACCAGGAGAAGGCGACCGCCTACGATCAGATCGACCCGAGAATTCTGAGGGAGTTCGCAATGCAGTCCGAAGAGCAGTTCCGGCACATCAGCGAACGCCTCCTGAACGCCTTCGATAAAGAGGCCACGGGCCTGTAGATTCCCGCTCGCCTCAGGCTCCCGCTGTTGACACCAACCGAACAGTATAGTATATTCTCTATATATAAAAGCTATCAATTCTGGAGGAGAATATGGCTGTCAACATCTACACCACACCAACCTGCACCTACTGCCGGAAGGCAAAGGATTACTTCCGGGAGAACCGCGTGAACTTCACCGAATACGACGTGTCTCGCGATGTGCGGAAGGCGGACGAGATGATGCACAAATCGGGTCAGATGGGCGTTCCGGTTATCGACATAAACGGCAGGGTCATTATTGGTTTCAATCTGCCGGAGATCGAGCGCGCTCTGCATCGCCAGTAACCAGGAGACTTCATGGGATATGTAACACGAGCGCAATTGACAAAGGGAATGGCGTTCGACGTCGAGCTGCACGGACACAAGCTCAAGGTGGACGCCGATCCGGCCTTCGGCGGAGTCGACTACGGGCCGCGGCCAAAGGCCCTGATGCTCTCGGCGCTCGCCGGCTGCACCGGAATGGATGTGGTATCGATTCTGTCCAAGATGAAGGTGCCGTTCGAAAGCTTCTCGCTGGAGGTCGACGCAGACCAGTCCGACGAGCACCCGAAGGTCTATACCCGGGTCCAGATCCGCTACATCTTCACAGGCACCGACCTTGACCGCTCGAAAATCGACAAGGCCGTGAATCTTTCTCTCGACAAGTATTGCGGGGTGGCCAACATGCTGAAGCACACCGCGAAGATCGAATACGAAATAATCACCAATTGAATTCCGCTCGCGGCGGCTGCACGGCCTGCTCCGACAAATAGCTACCTGGGCCCCGCCGCCGCGAGCCTTTCCACCCACGCCGATAGAAGCACTCCCGCTGCAACACCCACATTGAGCGATACTTTCGGACCGCCGAGCGGTATGGTCACCCGTCCGTCACGCTCATCGGCGATACGCAGCGCCTCCGGGCTCACCCCGAGCTCCTCGGAACCCAGGATCACGACGCCCGCCTGCGGGAAACGGAATGCGGAAAGCGGCGTCCCGCCGTGCTCGAGCGCGAAGATGTGGGGGGCCGAAAGCGCGGTCGGCTCGAGGCCGGCGCGCTCGACACGTATCAGCCGCTCGGCACCCATTGCGCTTCTCAGCGCGCGCGGATGATCCATCGGCGCGCAGTCGGGACTGAGCACCACCCGTTCAATGCCGAAGGCGGCCGATGTTCGTACGATGGAGCCGACGTTGAACGGCGAGCGTATGTCTTCGAGATAGACGGTGATCGGGAGCGTTCGCGCCGGGACGGCGACTCCTTCCCGGGGCCGGAGAAGATCCCATTCGGAGGCCTCCTCACCGAGATGAGCGAGAAGCGCGTGGCGCAGGCTGTTGAGAGCGCGATGAAGCTCCACCTCATCCGGTGCGCCCGCACCGCCGGCGCAAAGCTCCGCAAGCGATCTCCCGGCCCGTTTCACCCTTTCGAGCGGCGTACCCGGGCCAGCTTCTTCCGCGGCGGCGGCAATCTCGCCGATCCGGGCGAGGTAGGCGTGTTCGGGAAGGATTCGGTCCGTTTCGCCGGCCAGAGCGAGCTCCGCCTCCTCGAGAAGGCGAACGATCTTTCGGAGCCGCGTCCGCGGCTTCAGGGTGGAAAGCTTTCGAATTGTGATCATCAGGTCCCGGTCGAGCGCAGGCTCGCGCTAGAAGGCCTGTTTGATGAGATCGAACACCTCGTCCGACGAAAAGGGTACCGGGCTGGACGAGGCCATGTCCATCGCCGCCGCGATTTCGGCAATTTCACCCATTTCATCGAGTGGCAGGTCGAAATCCCGCAGGCGGGCAGGAAGGTCGAGCACGCCGATCAGGCGGCGCACCGCGGAGGAAATCCGCGCGGCTAGCTGCGGCGGCGAAAGCTCCTTGACGGTCACTGCAACGGTACCGAGTGACTCGCCGCCGTGCGTCGAAACGTAGTGCAGCGCCTCGTCGTCGAGCGACTCGCCGAGCGAGAACGCGAGCTTTGCCAGTTTCTCGGGCCGCACCGAGCCGATGTTGTCGACGATGTGGGGAATCAACGCCGTCGATACCCACGACTTCGGCACATCGAAACGCGAATTAAGCGCGTAGGAAATGGCCCCGCCTATGCCCTGGCTGCTCATGGACAGACCGACCGCCGACAGGAGGCCCGCTTCGCTCGCATGATTCCGAGCACGCTCATTGCCGGTCTTTCGACACGCCTCGACGACGTTCGAAGCGAGAATTTCGATGGCGTGCAGCAGCACGGCGTCTGAAAAAAAGGATCCCCTGGGGGAGAGATAGCCCTCGATGGAGGCGAGGAGAGAGTCCATCATGACCGCCCCGGTGTAGCGCGGCGAGAGGGTCAGCGACATCCGCGGATCGATCGCGATGAGCTTGGCCATGTCACCGGGAACGCGGATGGTCCGGGGGGTCTTCGTCTGACGATCGGTGACGATGAGAAAGTCCTTCAGCATGAAATGGTTGCGGCAGGAGCTCGGAATCTCGATGTAGGGAAGACAGGTCGCGGTGGCACCCGGGCCGCCGTTCTGCAGGATATCGTCAAAGCGCAGCCGGTTCGGAACGGACATCGCGGCAAGACGCGCCGCAGTCAGCACCTTCATGCCGCCCATGCCGATGATCATCTGCGTCTGGCTCGAACGGGCCAGCGCGATGATTTCATCGAGCGACTCGCCACCGCCGCCGGGCATCACCTCGTCGTAGACAATGCAGTGAATTCCCCGTCTCTCGAGTGATTCCTGAAGCCTTGCGACGTAGCGCGCGTCACGAAGCGCGGACTCGGTGAGCAGCAGCGCCCGCGTGCCGTAGGCGGCGACCGAGGCCGGGACACGTTGAAGGGCATCAGAGCCAAATACGATAGTTGCCGGAATACGAAATACTAGGTCATCCATACGCCCCGCCATTCACGTTCAGCAAATTTGGCAAGCAAAAAAAAGGCAGAGAAACCCTCCTTCTCCGCCTCGTCTCGCACCTATTTTGTGGGGTGTCGCTGCGTGATCAGATGTCGAACATCTCCATGAGCCTGTCTGCCACGCCCGAAAGCACTTTGTCGTTGATGTAATTTGGATCCTCGAGCTTCTTCTTCACTTCGGCGACACGGTCCAGCCGAACATCGGAAACCTGTCGGACCTGCTCGGTGGCTCTGTAAAGCTCTGCCTTCATGCGTGCCTCATCCGAGAAAGCAATGGAGTCCTTCCCCTGCCCCTCGGCCGGCCGCTGGGTTCTTTCCGGCTTGTTGTACTTTGAGACTGGATCGATTGGTCCGAGCCGTTCGATGGTCATTACAGAGCCTTCCTTTCAGTAGAAGTATCGACACAACCCCTTTTTATATTAACAGCTTTCCGTGGCTACGTCATCCCCTGCGGCCACGAAAATTGCAAACTCTCCGCGCTGCTCTTTGCGCGACGAAAAAATGGTAAAAATGCGTTCTGCGGTGTCCTCGATGTACTCTTCGTGCATCTTGGTCATCTCCCGGCCTACCAGAATCCGCCGTTTCGGCGCCTGGGCCGCAAGCTCCTCGAGCAGCTTGAGAACCCTGAACGGGCTCTCGTAAAGGACGAAGGGCGCCTCCAGGGCGAGGAGCTGCAGGAGCCGTGTGCGCCGCCGCCCCGCTTTGGGCGACAGGAAACCCTCAAAGACCAGCGTCTTGCCGCCGAAACCGCCGATGCTGACGATTGCCGCAAGCGCCGAAGGACCGGGTACCGGCACCGCAGTGTGCCCGGCAGCTCGCACCTCCCGCACCAGCACAGCCCCGGGATCACTCACCCCGGGCGTGCCGGCGTCACTGATGTAACAGAGCGTCTTACCGTCGTTCAGCTCGCGTACCACCCGTGCGGCAGTGCGCTGCTCGTTGTATCCGTGGCAGCTCAGAAGCGGCTTGTGGATTTCGTAGTGATTCAGCAGCTTCAGGCTGTGCCGCGTATCCTCGCACACTATAATATCGGCATCTTTCAGTACCTGAATCGCTCGAAAAGTTATGTCGGACAAATTTCCGAGCGGCGTTGCCACCACAAAAAGTGTTCCCATGGCACATCATACCCCGCAGGCCCTTGCGCGGGCAACGCCGGGTGCCTGCTCCGTCTCCGCTTGTCCCGGCGGCGTCTGCCGGGTAGTATGTAGGCGGATGGATACCGAGCTTCTCATCCTGATATTACTTGCCGTCGTTACCGGTCTGCTGATTTTCACGCTCGTTCGCATGCGGAAAAACGGCTATTCACTGCTGGCCAACCGCATGGCGAAACGGACGCGGAATTCACTGGAAGTTCTCAGACCCTGCCCGATCTGCCACACTATGCTCAAGCGCGGCGAAACGGTGCATTCAATCGTGTTCGGCAAGAAGAACGAGGATACCATCGCGCATCTGTTCGGCTGTCCCTACTGCTATCCAAACAACCGGAAACACGTCCGCACCTGTCCCGTGTGTCATTCAGATCTGCCCGCCGAAGGTTACCTGGTCGCCCGGATGTTCGAGCGAAAGGGTAAGCGGCACGTGCACGTGCTCGGCTGCACCGAATGCCGGAATGCAGGCAGGGCGGCACGACGATAGCTAACGCGCCGGTACCGGTTTACCTGTGATATAATCGTTGGGCTTGCGGAGGAAGCGGGTGGAGATCGATGTACGGCTCGAGCTTGCGGACGATCAGGCGCAACGCGTAGAATTCCACAGTTTCGTGAATATAATCAACATCATATCGGGCGAGCTCCAGCTTATAGAGCGGCTGCTCGGCGTCGAAGCAGGAACCCTATTTTCGCGTTCGCTGCGGGACTCCGAGCTTCTGGTCGAGTCGTTCTCCCGGCCCGGGCTTGCCCGCAGGCGGGCCGGGCAGATCGGACGGTACCGCCGAACGGTCTCCGAGGAGCTCGAACGGGCTCAGAAGCGCGCCGGATTTCAGGATCCCGCCCTCTCGCGGGAGCTGACGGAGATCGTCGGAGTCCTCGAAAACGTGCTCCGCATCGCCGACGTTCGGATCAAGGAGCTGCTTGCACGTCACGAGGCGGCAGAAAGCTGGGAACGGGTGCCGGTTGCCGCCATCCGTGCGGCGCTGACCGACATGCTCGATGTAATTGCGCAGCACTCGCGCAACCGGTACGCGATGGTCTACGAGAGCGCAGGCCACTTCGGACCGTCCACCGGCAACGAGTACCACCTGGAGATCGAGGTGGAGGGCGATCCTGACGGCACCCTCCCTATTCCTCCGATTCTGGTCGACAGCCTGCGCGACCTTGTAGCGAACTCGCGCAAGTACACGCCCGTGGGCGGGCACATAGCCGCGATGCTGCGACGGGATGGAAACGAGGTGGTGCTCTCGGTTGCCGATAATGGACGCGGAATACCGGGGGATCAGCTGCCGGGAGTTGTGGAGTTCGGCATCCGTGGAAGGAATACAAGCCCGGCTGAAACCCAGGGCGGCGGATTCGGCCTCACGAAAGCCTATCTGGTCTGCAAGCAGTTCGGCGGACGGATGTGGATCGATTCCGAGCTCGATTGCGGCACAACTGTTACCGTTCGAATCCCAATACCAACCGAGAGGGAGATACCATGGCAGAAATGAAACTCTCGCGACGGATCAAACTTGGTTTCGGGGTCTGCGATCTTGGGGGAAACCTCTACTTCACCTTCATCGGATTCTATCTGCTCTTCTTTCTGACCAACATGCTGAATCTGAATCCCGCGCTCGCCGGCGTTGCGCTGCTAGTCGGGAAGCTCTGGGATGCGGTTACCGATCCGGCGGTCGGCTACCTGAGCGACCGTACGCGATCACGGTGGGGACGCCGGAAGCCCTACATGTTCGTCGGCGCCTTCATGATGGTGATCCTGATGTTCGTCATGTTTTCGAGTCCGGCAATCGCGAGCCAGGCGCTGCTCTTTGGCTGGGTTGTACTGTTCTACTGCCTGCTCAATACCGCCTACACCCTGGTGAACATACCCTACAGCGCGCTCACCCCGGAGCTTACCGAAGACTACTATGAGCGAACCGTGCTCAACGGCTACCGAATGTCCTTCGCGGTGGTGGGGACCCTGATAGGCGCGGCCGCAATCTCTCCCCTCATTTCGCTCTTCGGCGGCGGCAGCGGCGGGTGGACGCTCACCGGCGGACTCATGGGCGTCATCATCATGGCGGTAACCCTGATCACCATCGTGGTGGTTCCGGAAAAGATTCACCCGCCAGTGGCGCGAGGCGAAGGGTTCCGGGCGGTCCTGCGCTCCTACAAAGAGGTGCTCTCTCTGAAGCCCTTTCTCACCGCGCTCTTCCCCTGGTCGCTTCACATTACCGGCGTCGCGATCATTCAGGCCTCGCTGCTCTACTACTTCACCTACATCTACAACAACAGCGGCGCGTTCAGCATCGCGCTTCTGATCCTTCTTCTCACCACCATGGCATTCATACCGGTCTGGGTGGCGATCTCGCGCAGGATCGGCAAGCGTGCGAGCTACAACACCGGCATGCTCATCATTTCGGCCGCGATTCTGGTGTTCTTCTTTTTCGGCGCGGGCGGGGGCGTGACCTTCGCATACATCATCATGTTCGTCGCAGGTATCGGCCTGTCGACCAACTACGTCATACCCTGGGCGATTCTCCCGGATGTGGTTGAATACGATTTTGCCGAGAGCGGCGTGCGCCGCGAAGGGGTTTTCTACGGGATGTGGACCTTCATGAGCAAGATCGGCCAGGCCTTCGCCGGGGCGCTGAGCGGATGGATCCTCGCGGCCTTCGGCTACCACGCCGCAGGCCCCGGCGGGGCGGCGGTCGCACAGACCGCGTCCGCACGGCTCGGGATCCGCCTTCTGACCGGACCGATTCCGGTAGTGTTCTTTGTGACGGGCGTCATAATCCTCTCCTTCTATCCGATCACGGCCGCCTTCTACGAGCAGATACTCGAGAAGGCGCGGAACCGCCGGCAAGAGTAGTCCGGCTGCACGGCACGCCCGCAAGCGGTCGATTGTCGCCCGCCTTGCGACAAACCACCTCAGATGATAGATTCTCCCCATGGAATACATGAAGAGAACCGCCACCTGCGGCGAGCTTGCGTCCTCGGACGCAGGCCGGGAGGTCGTGCTCAACGGGTGGGTACATCGGTTCCGCGACCATGGCGAGATCAAGTTCGTAAACCTGCGTGACAGGTATGGCATAACGCAAATCGTAATAGAACAGGAGGCTCCGGAGGCGGTCAGGAAGCTCGCCGCGGAGCTGAAGTTTGAATTCTGTATTGCAGTTCGAGGTACGGTCCGGAACCGGCCGGAAGGAATGGTCAACCGGGAGATGCCGACCGGGACCATCGAGGTGGTCGCACAGGAGCTCGTTGTGCTGACATCGTCGGAAACGCTGCCCTTCATGGTCGATGAGCGAAGCGACGCGCGCGAAGAGCTGCGGCTGCAGTATCGCTACCTCGACCTTCGCACCTTCTCGATGCAGCGTAAGATCCGCCTCCGTCACGACGTGACCTTCCGGGTGCGCGAGTTCCTGCACAGCCGGAATTTCTACGAGATCGAAACGCCTACCCTGATCCGGTCGACTCCGGAGGGCGCACGGGATTTCCTGGTTCCGTCGCGCATCCAGCAGGGCAAGTTCTACGCCCTGCCCCAGTCGCCTCAGCTGTACAAGCAGATTCTGATGGTCTCCGGATTCGACCGCTATTTCCAGATCGCCCACTGCTTCCGGGATGAGGATGCGCGCGGCGACCGGCAGCTCGAGCACACGCAGATCGATATCGAGATGAGCTTCGTATCGAAGGATGATGTCTTCGAGCTGGTAGAAGGGATGATGAGCCATGTCTTCCGGAACACGCTCGGAATCGAGCTGGAACTTCCCTTCCCGCGCCTCACCTACGACGAGGCGTTGAACCGCTTCGGTTCCGACAAGCCCGACCTGCGGTTCGGCCTCGAGTTCATCGACCTGAGTGAAATTGCGCGCAGCAGCAACTTCCAGGTGTTTCAGTCGGTTCTTGCCGAACCCGGCGGTTCGGTCAAAGCCCTTTGCGTGCGAGGTGGCGCGGAGTTCTCCCGCAAGCGCATCGGCGAGCTCGAGGAGAGCGCAAAGACGCTCGGAGCGAAGGGTCTTGCGTGGATAAAGGTGACCGAAAACGGGCTCGATGGCGGCGTCGCGCGCTTCTTCGGTGCGCTGGAGAAAGAGGTGCTTGCCGCGACCGGGGCAAAGCCGGGAGACATCATCCTCATGGTGGGAGACCGCTGGCGCACCGCCTGCCTGTCGCTCGGAGTGGTGCGCAGCCGCCTCGGGCGGGAGCTCGAGATGATCGATGCCGGCTCCTTCCGATTCGCGTGGATAGTGGATTTTCCCCTGTTCGAATGGAGCGAGGAGGAGAGCAAATGGGAAGCAGCGCACCACATGTTCACCATGCCTCAGGAGCAGTACATTGCCACTCTCGAGCAGAATCCCGGCGAGGTAAAGGGTGATCTCTACGACCTGGTCTGCAACGGCTTCGAGCTCGCCTCGGGTTCGATCAGAATCCACGATCCGGAACTGCAGAAGCGGATATTCAACATCGTCGGATTCTCGCACGAGGAGGCGGAGCGGCGCTTCGGCTTTCTCCTGCGCGCCTTTCGCTATGGCGCGCCGCCTCATGGCGGCATAGCGCCGGGACTCGACCGCCTTGTGATGATCATGGCGGGCGAGAACAGCATTCGAGAGGTGATTGCCTTTCCGAAGAACACCGCGGGCGTTTCGCCGATGGACGAGTCGCCCAACACCGTGGACGACAAGCAGCTGAAAGAGCTCGGCATCAGCGTCGATGTTCCGGCCTCGACCGGTTCGCCGGCTTCGGCAGCGCCGACGGCGACACCGGCGCCCGAGTGAACCGGCACCGAATTTCCCGCAGCAATCAATCAGGGCCGAATTGGAGGAATGCATGTTCAAAGTTCGTACGCTGAACAATATCTCTAAGAAGGGACTTTCGCTTTTCTCAAAGGACAGCTATGCGCTCGGTGCAGAGATGGACAATCCCGACGCGATCATCCTTCGCAGCTTCAACCTTCATGAGGAGCCGATTCCGCAGAGCGTGCTGGCAATTGCGCGCGCCGGAGCCGGCGTCAACAATATCCCGATAGACGACTGTACCCGCCGTGGGGTCATAGTTTTCAATACCCCCGGCGCCAACGCCAACAGCGTCAAGGAGCTGGTGATTGCCGCATTGCTTCTGTCGGCACGCAGTATTCATCAGGGTCTCGCGTGGACCGATTCGATCCGCGGCAAGGGCGCCGAGGTCACAAAGCTCGTGGAAAAGGAGAAGTCCCACTTCGCAGGGACGGAGATACTCGGGAAAAAGCTCGGGGTGGTCGGACTCGGCGCTATTGGCGCGATGGTCGCGAACGCTGCAATAGGCATGGGGATGGAGGTCGTCGGATTCGATCCCTTCATCTCGGTAGAGAACGCCTGGGGCCTCAGCCGCACGGTCCGACGGGCGCGAACGCTGGAAAGCCTCTTCGCCGAGGCCGACTACATCACCCTGCACGTGCCGCTCACCGACGACACCAGGAACATGATCAACAGGACGAGGATCGCCGCCATGAAACGCGGAGTGCGCGTGATGAATTTCGCTCGCGGCGGCCTGGTCAACAATCAGGACGTCCTGCAGGCGATCGACGCCGGACAGATTGCAGGCTATGTCACCGACTTCCCGGAAGACGACATCCTCGGCCATGCCGGGGTCCTCTGCGTGCCCCACCTGGGCGCCTCCACCGAGGAGGCGGAGGACAACTGCGCGGTGATGGCCGCCGAACAGCTCAAAGCGTTCCTCGAGACCGGCAACGTTCAGAACTCGGTGAACTTCCCCTCGTGCCAGATGGACCTGAACCATCGCACGCGAATTCTCGTGGCGAACCGCAACATCCCCAACATGGTCGGACAGATTACGACCGTTCTTGCAAACGAGGGGATAAACATCGCCGACCTGCTCAACCGTCACCGCGACGAGGTCGCCTACAACATCATCGACATCGAGGGCGATCTGCCCGACAAGGTGGTGGACGGTATCCGGCACATCGAGGGCGTTATCATGGTCCGCATTATCCGTCCGAAGGCGGCGCAGCCCGGTTCATGAACTGGGTCTCGTAGAGCCTGCGGTACAGACCACGCTGCTGCAGCAGTGCGTTGTGTGTGCCCTGCTGAACGATCCTTCCACCGTCGATTACCAGGATGTTGTCCGCCGAACGTACCGTCGAAAGTCTGTGGGCAATGACCACCGCCGTCCTTCCGCTGAACACATCTTCGAGCGCGCTCTGGATCAGCGCCTCGGTCGCGGAGTCGATGTTCGCCGTGGCCTCGTCGAGAATCAGTATCTTTGGATCACAGATGACCGCCCGCGCCAGGCAGAGGAGCTGGCGCTGGCCGACGCTCAGGTTGGCGGCGCTCTCCTGGATTACGGTGTCATACCCATCCGGAAGCAGCTCGATGAACCGGTCGGCCTTGACGCGCCGGCATGCCTCCCTCATCTGCTCTTCTCCCGCCTCGGGAACGCCGAATCGCACGTTTTCACGGATGGTCCCGGCAAAGAGAAAGGGATCCTGGGGAACGATGGCGAGGTGGCGACGGTAGGCCGCCGCCGACAGGGTGCGGAGGTCCAGTCCGTCCACGAGGACCGAGCCCGAGTCGATGTCGTAGAAGCGTGAGATGATGTTGGCTATCGAGGTTTTTCCGGCTCCGGTCGGTCCGACAAGAGCGACCGTGGTTCCGGCAGGAACCGCAAACGACACGTGCCTCAGTACCGGCGAATCCGCTTCGTAGGAAAAAACAACATCGTCAAATTCAATATTCCCGGCGAATGATGAAAGCTCGCGCGCGTCCACCGGATCGGTGACTTCAGGCTCGGTATCAAGAAGGTCGAGAATCTGCTCGCCTCCGGCCATCGCCGCCTGGGCCGTATTGTAGATCTGGCTCAGCTCGCGGATGGGCTGGAAAAACTGGCTCACATAGGAGAGAAAGGCGACGACCACGCCGAGCGTTGCCGTGTGGTGAGCCACCGAGAGACCTCCGGCGAGCAGAACGATCGCGGTTGCAGCGATTCCCAGAAAGTCGACTGCGGGCAGAAAGGCGAACGAGAGGGTCATCGCCCGGATATTCGCGTCCCGGTTGTCCTGGTTGAAACGGTCGAACCGTTCTCGTGAGCGGGATTCCTGCGCGAAGGCCTGGATCACCCGCATACCCGAAATGTCCTCCGCCAGGTCGCCGACAATCGAAGCGACGGACTTGCGTGTCCGGCGGAACGCGGACTTCGCGCGGGTGGAAAAAATCCGCGTAGCGAGAAACATCACCGGAATCACGGTGAAGCTGAGCAGCGCCAGTACCGGGTCGAGAGAGAGCATGATCACCACGGTCCCGGCGAGGAGGAGGCTGTCCCCGAGCACCGTCACAATGCCCTGCGAAAGAAGGTCGTTCATCACGCCCACGTCGTTGATCACCCGCGAAACGGTGACGCCGACGATGTGACGGTCGTGATAGCCGAGGTGAAGCGCCTGCAGATGGGCGAAGAGCTTCTCTCGCAGGGTCGCGAGCACCCGCTGGCCGACCCAGGAGAGCGTGTAGCGCAGCCCCATCTCAGAGAGAAAGGCGCCGGCGTACGCGGCGACGAGCAGAGCTGAGGTGCGGACGAGCCCGGGAAGGTCGTTTCTCGTGATGTTCCCGTCGATCGCAACCTTCAGCAGATAGGGCACGAGCAGGCTCAGACCGGTGGAACAGAGCATGAGGAGAATGGCCGCGGCCATGCGTCCACGGTAGGGACTGAGAAACGGGAGAAGACGGCGAACCGTCTTTGGATCGAACGCCTTCCCGTCCTGCTCTACCGCAAAACCGTGCATGGCGCGGCGGGGGCCCATGTGGCCGGTTGACCCGATCATGGCCGCTCCTCGGAAGGGAGTGAATCGCCGCTGAGCTGTGAGCTGCATATCCGCCGGAAGAGCTCCGAGCCGGCAAGCAGCGAGGCGTGGTCTCCTATGGCGCTGATCCGCCCGCCTTCCATCAGGATTATGAGGTCGGCGGTCCGCACCGTGCTCAGGCGGTGCGCGATGATGAAAGAGGTCCGCCCCGCCATGAGAGAGGCGAGCTCGGCCTGAATGCTCTGCTCGGTCTGCGTGTCTACGCTCGAGGTTGCGTCGTCGAGAAGCAGAATCCGAGGATTCTTCAGAAGGGCGCGGGCGATGGCGATGCGCTGCTTCTGGCCGCCGGAGAGGGTCACGCCCATCTCCCCGACCGCGGTGTCATATCCGCGCTCGGTCTCGGTGATGAACTGATGCGCCTGCGCGGCCTGCGCGGCCCGGATTATCTCCTCTTCGGTTGCATTCGCGCTTCCGAGAGCGATGTTCTCCCTGATGGTCGTCCCGAAGAGCACCGCCTCCTGCATGACTATGCCGATCTGGTCCCTGAGAGATGCAACGGTAACGTCCCGGATGTCGTTACCGTCGATGGTGATGCGGCCGTCGGTGACGTCGTAGAAGCGGGGAATCAGGTTCATGATGGTAGTCTTTCCCGAGCCGGTCTCTCCGAGGAGAGCCACCGACAGGCCCGGCCTCGCTTCGAAGCTGATGTCGGTCAGGGTGCCCTGCCGCCCGGTGTAGGAAAAGCCCACGTTCTCGAACCGGACCCGTCCTTCGATCCGTGGCATTGTCCGCGCGCCGGGCCGGTCGCTTACCTCCGAGCGGGCATCGAGTACCTCGAAAACGCGCTGGCCGGAAGAGGCTGCCATGCCTACAACCGGCGCAATCTGGCCCATCATCCGTACCGGCTGTGCGAGCTGGCCGAGATAGGTGAGAAATGCGACGAGCAGCCCGAACGAAACACGTCCCTGCACGATGAGGTAGCCGCCGTACCCGACGACGATGACCGTGGAGAGGTTTGCGATGAGACTCATCAACGGTCCGTTCACCGACTGGATGCGCGCAGAGGTGCGGGAAAGCTCGAACCATCGCAGGTTCTCCTCGCGAAACCGTTCGATCTCAGCGCGCTCCTGTACGAAGGCCTTGACGATCCGGGCACCCCGGAGATTCTGCTCGACGCGGGTCGTCAGCACCGCAAGCTGCTGCTGTACCCGGTAGGAGAGTGGACGGATCCGGTTTCCGTAGACGACGGCCCGCCAGACCAGCAGCGGCATGAGGAGAAGGCTGAGCGCGGCGAGGGCAGGGCTCATCGCAACCATCACCGCCGTGGTTGCGACAAGGAGGAAGGCCCCCTCCACCAGCCGCTGAGAAGCGCGTCCGGTAAGGAATCGGATTCGCTCCACGTCCTGAATGGCGCGCGAAAGGAGCTGGCCGTTTTCCGCCCGATCGTGAAATGAAAAACTGAGCCCGGTGAGCCGCTCGTGCATCGTGCGCCGAAGGTCGTAGGCAACGCCCTGTGAATAGGTTTCGACGATCCGGCCCTGAAAGAAGGTGAGGACACCCTTCACCAGCGCCAACCCGAGCACCGCGCCAACGCCGGCGAGGAGCAGACGAAGGTCGCCCGGCTTCATGCCGCGGTCGATGGTGAGCCGGACTGCCTGAGGGATGAGAAGCGAAAGAAGGTCGATTCCGAGCATCAAAACCAATCCGGCGGCGACACGGGACGCGTAGGGTCTTAGAAAGCCATAGATGCGGAACAGGGCGGATGAGCGACGGTGAGACTTCATGCGTGTACTCCGGTCGTGATATCACGAAAGCCGGGCAGTGGGCAACAAGCCGGCCCGGCCGCTTCGCTTCACCCGCGGCTGCATCTCTGATAGAGTGCCCTATCGGCCCAAGAATCTTTTCTGGAGGAAATCCTGCATGATGATCATACGACTCCGGCGATTTTTTGCGATATTCTGTACTGCCGGACTTCTCACTGTTGCTCTTACGGGCGCGTTTGCCCAGGACAATCTGTCGAACGGTGTCTATGCGAAAATGGTAACTTCGCGGGGAACCATCGTCCTCGAGCTCTTTTACCAGAAAGCGCCCCTCGCGGTGATCAACTTTGCCGGCCTCGCGGAGGGCAAGCTCGGCACCACCCGCGGCTCGGGCACGCACTTCTACGACGGGCTGGTGTTTCACCGGGTGGTGAAGACGCCGAAGCCTTTTGTCATTCAGGGCGGCGATCCCTACGGCACCGATCCCAAGCGTGCGGGCACCGGCGGACCGGGCTACACCTGGCCCGACGAGATCGTTCCCGGACTCAACCACGACAGCGCGGGAATACTCTCCATGGCGAACAGCGGTCCGGACACCAACGGGAGCCAGTTCTTCATCACGCTGGCGCCGGCACCCTTTCTGGACGGCCACTACACCGTGTTCGGCCGCGTAGTTCAGGGCATGGATGTGGTCAACAGCATCGAAAAGGGCGATCAGATCAGGAAGGTGACGATTCTACGGATCGGGTCCGCGGCGCAGGACTTCCGCGACGACCAGCAGGCATTCGATGCGGCGAAGGCGAAGGTGCTTGCCGACCGCGCGCAGGCGTCGAAACAGGCGCTCGAATCGAGCCTCGCTCAGATCAGAAAGAAATGGCCTAACGCGCAGGTGGGAGCCGACAACATCCGCTACATCGTTGAGAAACAGGGATCCGGAGACAAGCCGAAAAGCGGCGAAACGGTCACCATGGACTATACCGCGAGCCTGATCGACGGCACGCAGTTCGACAGCTCCGACAAGCACGGGCCGGTGGTCTTCCCGGTTGATTCCGGCAGGATGCGCCTTCCCGGCTGGGACAAGATGGCTCAGGATATGCGGCCGGGTGAAAAGCGGTTGGTGATCCTCCCGCCGGATCAGGCATTCGGAGCGCAGGGCGTACCGGGGGCGATTCCTCCGAATTCGGTCATTGTCCTTGATCTGACGCTCGTGTCGGTCAAGACGAAGTAGCGCTAGTCGAGCTGCTCGTAGCCCTCTCTGAGGTCTTCCAGATACTGAGAGAGCTCTCCCGATTTCTCCTTCAGCAGCGCGAGCTGCCCCTCTTCCGGCCCGGACATGCTCTTCATCCGGGCCAGGTCTATCTGCATCTGCTTCAGCGAGTTGAGCGCCCCGTTGGTACGGAGATGAAGCATCTCCTTCTCATTCCGGAGCTCGCGGAATGATTGCTGCTGCTTGTGAATCTGGTCGATCGACCGTCCGTACTCTTCGGCCATCCGCTCGTCGGACGCCTCCTTCTTGCGCTCGGTGAGTCGGACGAGGTCCTTTTCCAGCTCTCCCATCGGAATCGAATTGATTATCTGCTCGAGCTCCCGGTCACGCGCATCGAGCTCCTTGATCTGGTTCACGTAGTTCTCGAGCAGCGGAACAAAGTCCTCGCCCAGCGGGGATTCGCCTTTTCCGAAGCTCTTCAGCTGGCCGACGATGGCAATTCGGACAGCGTCGGCCTGAGCGGCCGGCGAATTGTCGGTCGGGACGGATTCGCTCGCCGCTTCCCTGTCACGGAGCCGTCTGCCGCCGCGCGTGCCGAAACGGGCTCCCGCCTCCAGAAGCTTCTTTCGCAGATCGCGCTCCTTCGCCTTGTAGACCGGGAGGTGGGAAAAAAGACCGATCGCCATTCCGCCCACCGGAAAGATGAACCAGGGGAAGCCCGGCGAGGTGATCATGTTCAGCATGAACAGGAAGCCGCTCACCGCGATGTTGGAAACGAAGTGAGATACCCAGGAATCGCGCACTTTGTTGAGCTTCCGCAGAATCCGAAGGTGCTCCCGGTTGAGATTCTCTATGGAGTCGATCTCGTCCGCCTCTTTCGCCTTCCGGCGGACGTTCGCGTAGTGAGTGATAAGGCCGATCGCCCAGCCTCCGGCCGGGATGAGAAACCAGGGAAATCCGGCGCCGGTCGTGAACCAGATCACGGCAAGTATGGCGTTGACGGTGATATAGGAGCCCATATGGCCACGGAAGCCGATCTTCATCCGGGTCGCCCGGTCGGCTACGTGCCGCCGGTACTCATCGACGAGGTTGTCGCTTCCCGCGGCACCGCTGAACGCTCCGAAATCGGCAGCGAGGGCCCGGTCCCAGTTCCCGACGGACGCCCTGTCGCGGACCTCTTCGTCCCAGTCGGACCAGTCTCCGTGACGGATGCGTCTGCGGATGTCCCGGCGAGCTTCGCGCGCGGCTTCGCGTGCCACTCGGGGACGCTCCTGACGACTGTCCCGCCAGTCCAGCCGGTCGCTCTGCTCACCGACGCGTGTTTCGATCTCCCTGGCGATGTCACGGGCCCATCGCTCCCATCCTCCGCTTCGTCCCTGCGAGACCCCGCCTGAGGTGTCGCTGCCGGCGGGGGCGGGGGCGGCCCCGGTCTGCGCCTCGCCCGCTGTGCGCGCTGCAAGGATCCCTTTTCGCGCGAGAGACTTGAGCTCCTCCTCGCCCGCCTCCGAACGCACCCGGAGAATGGTGCGGGCTTCATCGAGCGATATCCGCCGGCCACGCTGCTTTATCTCGCGCAGCACGAGCGTCCGGAGCTCCTCCGGTGCCGGCTCTCCGGCAGGCGGCGCCTCTGCGGCAGGCCTCTCGCCTGTCGATTTCGCCGCCTCCGTGTCCACCACGATCTGGTAGGCGCGAATGGGACGGCTTATGTTTTTCAGCGACACTTCGCCGATGGGATCGATGGTCTCCTCGACCTTGCTGGAAACGAGGTTGTACACCTCCTGGGAGATGCAGATTGTACCGGGTTTCGCAAGCTCTTCGAGCCGCTGGGCGATATTTATTCCTTCGCCGACCGCGTCGTCCTCGAAAAAGTAGATGTCGCCGAGATGGACTCCGACTCGCAGCGAGAGCTCGAGCCCGGGATGGGATTGCCGATACTCGACGACTGCCCGCTGGATTGCGGCCGAACAGCGCACCGCATTGACCGTGTTCGGGAAATCGATGAGCGCCGTATCCCCCTGGATCCGGATTACCTTTCCCCCGTGCTCGGTTGAAAGCGCTGCAACCGTTTTATTGTGTTCTCTCATGAGGGCGAGCGCGCTGTCTTCGTCGCGCTCCATGAGCCGGCTGAACCCGACGATATCGGCGTGAACCACCGCGGAGAGCCGGTATTCTTTCTGGTCCATGACGGTTTCCACAATAGAACGCCCCGACCCGTTCGTCAATGTAGGCGCGTGGCAAAGGCGGCAAAAGTCCCTATACTGTCGCGGGAGCAGGAGATGGGCAAAACAAAAATACGGTACGTCTGCAGCGTGTGTGAGCATCAGGAGCCGAAATGGCTCGGACGCTGCCCGGTGTGCAACGAATGGAACACTTTCGTGGAGTCCGCAGAGCCGGCGGGGAGCGCGAAGGGCGCGAGGTCACGTGCGGCACGGACCGGATCGAAGGCGGTTGCGCGTCAGGTAATCCCGATCAATGCGGTGAAGACAGGCGAGCAGGTCCGGTGGCCGACCGGAATGCAGGAGCTCGACCGCGTGCTCGGCGGCGGAATCGTTCCCGGATCGACGACGCTCGTGGGCGGGGAGCCGGGCATCGGCAAGTCCACCCTGATGATTCAGGCGGCAGGTCTCGCGACGGTTCCGGCCGCCCGCCTCTACCTTGCCGGAGAGGAGGCGCCCGCGCAGCTCAAGACGCGGGCCGAACGTGTCGGCCTTGCCCGGGCACCTATCAGCATCACCACCACAACCGAGCTCGACCCCGTGCTTCGGCTTCTCGACGAACAGAAGCCCTCTCTGCTCATCGTGGATTCAATCCAGACCCTGCACTCGGCCGAGGCCGGCGATATTCCCGGCACGGTGAACCAGATCAAGTACTGCGCGCTCGAGCTCTCCGAATGGGCGCGCGAGACCGGCTCCGCCCTGTTTCTTGTCGCGCACATCACCAAGGAGGGGAGCATCGCAGGACCGAAGATCCTCGAGCACATGGTGGACGCGGTCCTCTATTTCGACCAGTCGGAGGGAGACGCGCGCTTCCTGCGCGCAACGAAGAACCGTTTCGGCCCCACCGATGAGGTCGGGATATTCACCATGCAGAGCACGGGGCTGATGCAGGTGAGCGACCCCTCCTCCCTTTTTCTTGTTCGCCGCAAGGGCAACGTTCCGCCCGGAGTGGTGGTTGCGCCGGTCTACGAGGGGAGCCGGATACTTCTGGTGGAAATTCAGGCGCTCACTGTCCCGGCGAAGGGCGGAATCTCCCGTGTCTTTTCCGACCGCATCGACACAGGGCGGGTGTCACGTCTTGCCGCGGTACTGGAGAAGCATCTGGGGCTGCGCTTCTCGGATCAGGACATATACGTGAACGTGGCCGGCGGGATGAAGATCGGCGAGGTCGGCATCGATCTTCCACTTGCACTGGCTCTCTACTCCGCGCGGACCGGAATTCCCATGGGTCCGGAGGTGACGGTGACCGGTGAGCTGAGCCTTGCCGGCGAAGTCCGTCCCGTGCAGGCTCTGCGCCGCCGTATCCGGGCGGCCGTCGAGATGAGCTTCAAGAGCTGCATCGGGCCGGCGGCGGTGCGTGAGGGAGAGCAGTGCGAAGAGGCATGGATTCCCACCGAAACAGTCAACGCCGCAGTGAAGGCCGCTTTCGGTGAACGGCGAGGCGGGTGACCTAACGGGCGAGAAGCGCGGTCAGGAAGGGAATGCCCACGAACGTACCGATTGCGCTGCCGACCGATGAGAGAAAGAAGACCATAAGAATGTGGGTGATCCGGTTTCGGAAGAATCCCCTGAGCGTCGAGATCGAGTCCTGAAGCGATTCCACGTCCTGCACCCGGGGCTTGCGGATTACCGCCTCGAGCAGCCCGGTAACGAAGCCTACGCCGATGGTGGGATTGAGCGAGGTGAGTGGCGATGCGACGAAGGCGACGAGAATCGTGAGCGGGTGCGCGAGAGCAATGAGGGCGCCAAGCGCCGACAGCGCACCGTGCACGACAACCCAGAGCAGCGCCATGTTGAGCGTCATCTGCCAGCCGTGGCGCGCGAATCCCAGCACCAGGAGCCCGACAACGAGGGCGGGAATGATCCAGGGAATCGCCCTGGCAAATCTGCTCCGCGGCGGAACCTCGCTGATATCGGTGAGATCGCGCTCGACCTCGCCCGCCTGCAGTCGTTCGATCCAGCGTACGATTCCCGGTACGTGCCCTGCGCCGACAACGGCGACCACCCGCTCCTCGGTCGTCTCGTAGATGCGAGTTGCCAGGTAGCGGTCACGCTCGTCTATGAGTACCTCTTTCACCGAGGGAAGGTACCCGGCCAGCTCCTGCATCATGCTCTCGAGCGCGCTCTTCTGCTTGAGAGCTTCGATCTCTTCGGTGGTAAGCTTCTCGTTGGTGAAAACCGAGCTCAGCAGGGCGGCGAGCATCTTGTTCTTGCCCCAGAATCCGGACTTGCTCCAGGCGCGGCGAAGCGTCACCTGAATGTCGCGATCGCAGAGGGAAACCGGAATTCCGCGCTCCTCGGCGATGCGGATCGATTCGATCATCTCCTCGCCCGGCCTCACGCCGAGATCCACGCCCATGCGCTTCTGGAAGGATGCGAGCACGAGATTCCCCAGCAGGAGAAAACCCTTTCGTTCCCGTATCACCTGGTAGATGTTTACCCCCGACCAGGTTGCACCCTGCACGATCGACTGGTATCGGGCATTGTCGATCTCGACGCAGACCCGGGAGGGACTCTCCTCTTCGATCACCCGCGCCACCTCGTCGACGCTCTCGCGCGACACGTGGGCCGTGCCTACCAGGATAATCTCCCGCTCACCTATGCGAAGACGCGTTACCGTCTCGTTTGTTGTCTCCATTCACCCGTCCTTGGCGGCCGCTGTTGCGTGCAGCATATCAGACTTCGCGCCCCATGGCACGCAGGAACCTGTTTCGAAGACCCTGTTCGCCCGGAAAGAGGTCCCGTGGGATGCTTCCCCCACCCATGTGTACGTGACCGCCGCCCGAACCGATTCCGGCGAGCGCACGGCGGATCACGACATCCGCGGGCCGCGCATTGTCCTCGCTTCGCACCGAAAGCCGGTAGGCATCCCGGTCCGGTTCGAGGACCACAACAAAATGTATTTCACGCAGGCCGAGAAAGAAATCCGCAACCAGCGCCATGACCTCCGGAGTGCATTCCTTCTGAACGGGCACGAAGCAGAAGTCGTCGGCGACAACGCAGGAGTTGATGGCCTCGCGGAAAACCGAGATATCATTCAGCGACAGCGAATTGCGAAGCAGACGGCTTCCGGTCTCCCAGTCGCCCTGAAAGAAGAGGTCCGAGAATGCCTCGAGATCAACCGGCGCAACTCCGCGGGTCATGAACGCGGTGTCCATCATGATTCCCATGAGCAGCATGGTCGCCGAGTTGCGCGAAAGCTCCACCCCGGCGCCCTTGTAGTATTCGTAGACGATGGTCGAGCAGGAGCCGTACTCCGGCCGAATGTCGAAGTAGGGCGCAGTCGGGGCTTCCGGCGGCTCGTGGTGATCGATCACCCCGACCACTTCCACCTCGAGGCCCGTCATGATCTTGCTTCCCACAAACCCGTCGACGACGATGAGCTGGCTTTCCGCGTGGATAGTGAGGTCGCTGATTGCGGTAATCGGTATCTCGAGAAGCTTGATGGTCTGATCGAGCGAATTGCTCTGGATCGTCCCGCCATAACAGAGCTGATTCTCGATGCCTCGCGAGCGAAGCAGCAGCCCGAGCGCATAGGCGCAGGCGACGGCGTCGTGATCGGGAAAATCGTGGGCCTGAATCAGAAGCTCCCGTTTGGGATCGAGGTGAGCAATCAGCTCTTCGAGACCTTTCATTTGCTGGCGGCAACCTGTCGTTTCACCAGCCACTCGGCGAGCCTCGCCTCGAGCAGCGCGGGAAACTTCTTCTTGTCGATGTCCAGCAGTACCGTCTGTGCAAGGCCCTGCTGTCCGTTCAGCTGATACTGTGCTCCGAGGAAAAACAACAGCTGCGTCTTCAGCATCGCATCCTTGGTATTCATGATACTCCGGAAGATCGTTCCGTCGTCGTTCGGTCGCAGATAGTAGCGCGCCATCTGATAGAAGAGCGAGCTCCGGTCGATTTCATTCAGGACTCCGTTGAGATAGGAGCTTGAGGCCGCCTCATCACCCTTCATCTTGTAGCTCAGGGCAACGAGCAGCGCATACGAATAGTCCTTGCGGTGCGCCGCATAAGCCTTCTTGAACATCGCAGCTGCGCTGTCCCACTCCGATTTCATGAATCTGATTGCTCCCACCAGAGAGTAGACCGGATCGTAGTCCGGCCGCAGCGAAAGTGCTTTCTGGTAGTCGGCAAGGGCGGCGTCACCGTTTCCCATCTCGTCGTAGGTCTGCCCTCGGTATACATAGCTCAGGAAAATGGACGGATCCAGCTTTATCGCCTGCGTGAAATCCTGGACCGCGCCCGCCGGGTTGTTTGACCGGGCGCGTATGCGCCCCCGGTCAATGTAGTGCCATACGTAGTTGGGGTCCAGTCGAATTGCAGTATCGAGGTCCTTCTCCGCTCCGGTGAGGTCGCCATTATCGGCACGTTCCCTGCCGCGGTCGACGTAGGCGAAAGAGGAGTTCGGCGCCAGCTCGATCGCCTTCGACAGCACCGTATCCGCTTCATCGAGCTTTCCCTGGTACATGTAGGCGCTTCCAAGGCCGATCAACGCGTTCACGTTCTTCGGATCCTGCTTCAGGCTCGCCTTGAAGGAGTTCTCCGCCCGTCCGTAGAACTGCTGCGCGAGATAGATCTCACCCAGGGAGCTGTTTGCCCGCGGATCGTCCGGCGAGATTTCGAGGAGATGATTCAGCAGCTTCTGCTGCCGCGCTGTGTCGCCTCGAGCGCCCGCGGTCAGAGACAGCGCGTAAAGCGCGTCGGTGTTCTTCGGGTCCTTCTGGAGAAGCTCGTTGAGCAGCGTTTCCGCCTTGTCGAACTCCCCGGCGGCCAGATAGAGATTCGCGAGAAGCAGCACCGTCTTCGGCTTCTCGCGATCGAGCAGTCTTCCCTGCTCGTAGGCGGCTATCGCTTTGCGCGGTTCGCCCTTCGCCATGTAGGCGCTGATCTCGTCGTAGGCGCGCTGGGTGCGCTGCTCGGGGGTCTCCGCGGGCGCCGGTTTTGAGACCGCAGCAGGCGGCACGGCGGCCGGCTTCGCGGGCTGGGTCGCACAGGAGGCAAGGAGCAGCGCCGCCGCGGCAAGGAGGATTCCGATGCGGAAAATGACTTTGCGCCGGTCAGTGCGTGTGATTCTCTGGTGATGTCGTGTTGGTCTATCCAAAACAGCGCTCATGTCTGATTGGGCCCTTGCCGGAGGCCCGGGATGCCCCTGCAGGGCGGGGTCCATAATAGCCTGCCCCGTGGGTTTGTACAAGAACGGCCGGGACGATTGAAACGCGCGCACGGTGTTGCTACAATCTCAAAATACATGGAAGGCAGAGTTAATAAAGTCTATTTCCTGATACCACTACTCTACGTTGCGATAATCTTTCTTCTCCTTCTCCTGCAGTTTTCCGGCGGCAAGCTTTTTCGGGCCAACGCGGGGCAGATACTGCTGAGAGGCAATTTCGCAATGGGCAGCGGAAGCGACAGCTCCACAATAACCGATCTGAGCGTGGAGTTTCAGGGACTACGGTTTCCCTTCACTCCCGACCGCGGGCTGGTCGTGGACCAGAAGGGCGGGAAGGAGTCGGTGCTACGCGTGACCGGCTACAACAAGATCGACAACGGTCTGGAGATCCTCTTCGAGCACGGCGCGAAGATCACCTTCGCGCCGACAGGGCCCAACAACGCAGGCATGGAGGTGATCCCGGCGCTGCCGGCGTCGCTGCAGCCGGTTTCGTCGATCACGCTTCCCTTTGGACTGAGCAGCGCATCCATTTCCAGACCGGACAAGAATATCCCGGTCTTCTCGGTAACGCACGGCAGCCACGAGTATCTGCTCACCCTGCCGTCGCGGAGCAATATCACCTCCTCGAAGAATGAGCTGATAGTGGCCGGAAGCGGGAACAAGCTCGCCATTCAGTACATGCTCGCTCCCCCTTCGACAAAGGACTTCTTAAGTCTCTGGTTCGCGAGCCAGGATCTGAAAGTGTCTGCCGAATCGTACGCAACCTCCGTGCAGAACTACATCAACGTCGCCTATTCGGCCTGGATCGACAAACGCTACAACGCGGCCGCCGGAACATGGACCGATCGCGACGGTTCCCAGGCCTTCAGCGAACCGATCGTTGCCGCGAGCCTCGCCGAAGCATGGCAGCGCAACGACTATCCGCGCGTGTTCAATGAGATGCGAACGGCAGCGGACAAGCATCCGGCCGATCTGACCTATCTGAGCTCGGTGTACCTCGGCAATCTCATCGAAATGAACCAGAAGCTCGTGACCTCCGATCAGCAGGAGGCAGCGCGGCTCGCTGCCCTTGTCAACGGTGGAAGCAGAGACGCATTCCGCACGCCTCATGCAGTCCGGTTCGCCGCCGACCGCGGAACCGCCGGGCTGCTCGAAAGCCTTCTTACGCTCGCCGGCAAGGTGGATCTCAACGGCGTCGACGTCGTCACCGCTCTCGGAATGATTCAGAACTACCTCGATGCGGATGAGCTCTCAACGGACGCCTCAAACGCACTTTCGCGCTTTTCCTCTCTGGTGTCGGCCGTGCTCGTTCCGAACATCGTCAAGACCGACCAGGGATTCTTCCTCCAGCTGAGACCCGGCCGCATTGAGCTCTACTACTCCATCGTCGGCGGCAGGCTCCTCATGAAGATGGGCCTGAAGCAGAAGGACGACAAGCTTCTTCTGATGGGACGCAATCTCGTTCTTTCTGCGCTCGACTTCGCAGACGACCAGGGCTTTCTGCCGCAGATCCTCTTCTTCGACAACAGCACGATCAAGGAGTCTCAGGGCACCATCGCTCCGGAGGACATCTACCCGCTGATAACACAGAATCCCTACTACCCGCGCGAGACGTCGTTCTACAGCTCGCTCGGACAGGGGGTGTGGATGTGGACGATCATGGGCATCACCGATACCTCCTTCACCGCGAAGGAGTGGAAGCTCACGCTCAAGTACGAGCCCGGACGGACGCAGTACATCATGATGGAAGGAGTGCCCGACTTCCAGCAGATGTTCCTTTTCGGGTTCGACGGTCCCTGGCGGGCCGATCCCAATTTCGAGTCCTACAGCAAAGGCCGGTACTATGTACCCTCCACCAGATCGCTGCTGATCAAATACCTGGATGACACGGGAAACGAATCCATCATCATCGATTTCTAGCACGAGGATCTGTCCAGCATGGAAATGAACGACCTGCCCGAATTCCGCCGGCTTCGCAGCCGTGCGGATTTCTATCTCGTGCGCCACGGCGAGAGTGAAGCAAACAGAGGCCAGATCATCCAGGGAAGACAGAATGCGCCGCTCTCCGAAGGCGGTCGCGCCCACGCGCGCGCTGCGGGTGAGTGGTTCTCCGGGAAGAGGATCGATTCGGTATACTGCTCGCCGCTCGACCGCGCACGCGAGACTGCGGAAATCATCTGCGGGACTGCCGGATTCTCCGGTCCGAAACCGGACAACCGGATCATCGAGCTCGACACGGGGATCTTCTCCGGCCTCGCCTACGGGGAGATCAGGGAGCGCTACCCGGCCGAGTGGAACCGTTTTCAGGCGGAGAGCTGGGAGGCGGTGCCAGAGGCCGAGACCATCGCATCGCTCCGACGGCGCGCGCTCGAGTTCTGGGAATTTCTCATCGAGGAGGCGAACGGCAGCGGAGGTTCGCTGGTTACGGTAAGCCACGCCGGAATGATCCAGTGGCTCATCAAGGTCACGATGGGATCCGTCCGCTGGATGCCGCTGTTTGCAGTTTCCAACTGCGGAATTTTCCACTTCACCGTACAGCCAGTTCACGCGGGCGGCCGTCAGGAAGACGGCAGACCCCTAGCTCGCGAGGGCGTGAAAACTTCACGCGAAAGCCGGTCCGGGGACCTCCGATCCGGCCGGTCTGTGACCGGCCGG
>CAZNYW010000006.1:69281-100753 GCA_964577375.1 uncultured Spirochaetales bacterium
TTCACGCGAAAGCCGGTCCGGGGACCTCCGATCCGGCCGGTCTGTGACCGGCCGGCCGGCGGCCGCCGGGACGGAGACGGAGAACGAGCCGGCCGTCAGCTACTTCGGCGAGTGGCGGCTCATGAACCTCGTCCCCTACTGAGACGGTCAGATCTGAAGCATACGGACCAGGGCCTCCTTGCTGAAGCCGAGGTACTCGGCAACAGCGTCGCCCGGCCCTGAAGCACCGAAGCTGTGGAGCGTGAACAGGTCCTGCTCGCCGGTAGCGATTCCCTCCCAGCCGTCACGGACACCCGCTTCCACCACGATCGTCCTGATGCCGTCGGGTATGA
This sequence comes from uncultured Spirochaetales bacterium, assembly GCA_964577375.1. Classification (GTDB taxonomy): domain Bacteria; phylum Spirochaetota; class Spirochaetia; order DSM-27196; family DATKUC01; genus DATKUC01. Next base: position 69,614 of record CAZNYW010000006.1, read on the forward strand.
GATTTCTGCGAAAAGCCAGGTTCTGCGATAGAAAGAGCTCGCGCGAGATCATCGAGATGACCCTTACCTTGCGGTCCGTCGACGCTGCTGCCGAAATCGCGAGGCTCACCTCCGAGCCGGTGGCGACGATTATCACTTCGGGAGTACCTTTGCAGTCCTTGACCACATAGGCGCCCCTGCGAAGGTTTGCCTTCCAGTCGACGTCGGCTTTTTCGTACACGGGGAGCTTCTGGCGCGTCAGCGCCAGCGCGGTCGGACCGTCGTTCCTCTCCAGCGCCATCAACCAGGCCTGCTCAGTCTCCTGCGCGTCACCCGGGCGCAGCACGCGGAAACCGGGTATGGCGCGGAGAGCGGCGAGGTGCTCTATCGGCTGGTGGGTCGGACCATCCTCGCCCAGGAAAATCGAGTCATGCGTGAACAGGAAGATAACCGGCGCCTTCATCAGAGACGACAGACGTATCGAACCACGCATGTAGTCGGAAAAGACCAGAAAGGTTGCACAGAAGGGCCGGAGTCCGCCGTAGAGTGCCATGCCGTTGCTGATTCCGCCCATGGCGTGCTCGCGCACGCCGAAGTGGATGGTCCTGCCGGTAGGTGATTCGGGACCGAACTCACCGTGGGCGGGCATTGCGGTGTCGTTGGACGGCGCAAGGTCGGCCGAACCGCCGACGAGGTTTGGCATGACTTTGGCGATCGCCTGGAGAACCTTGCCGCTCGCGGACCGGGTGGCAACCTTGTCGCCGGGGTTGAACACCGGCAGCTCCGCGGACTGGAGCACCTCCAGGTCGCCGGACTGATACCGGTCCCACTGCGCCTTGAGGGCCGGATTGGCCTTCGTCCAGGCGTTGAAACTCTCCGTCCATGCGTCGTACTGCTTTTTCCACTCTTTGCGGCGCTCCTCGAAATAGGCGGGAGCGGCAGGATCGATGTAGAATTGCGCGTCCTCGGGAATACCGAGCTGCTTCTTGGTGGCCTTGACCTCGTCCGGCCCAAGCGGGCTGCCGTGCGCTTCGGGGGTGTCTGCCTTGTTCGGCGACCCCTTGGCAATTACCGAATGAAGCAGGATGAGCGACGGTTTCGAAGTTTCGGCCTGAGCCTTCTTTGTCATCTCCGCGATGGCATCGAAGTCGTAGGCGTCGCCCTGCTGGACCTGCCAGCCATAGGCCTCGAACCGTTTCATCACGTCCTCGGTGAAGGTGATTTCGGTATGCCCTTCGATGGAGATGTGATTTGAATCATAGTAGACAATCAGGTTTCCCAGCTTCTGATAACCGGCGAGCGAGCACGCTTCCGAGCTGATGCCCTCCATCAGATCCCCGTCGCCTGCGACCACATAGATGCGGTTGTCGATGATTTTGTGCTGCGCGGTATTGAAAGTGCCGCTGATCATCCGCTCGGCAATTGCCATGCCGATTGCGTTCGTTATTCCCTGGCCGAGCGGCCCGGTGGTGGTTTCAATCCCTTCGGTGTGCCCGTATTCCGGATGGCCCGGCGTGCGGGAGCCGACCTGCCGGAATTGCCGTATGTCGTCGAGCGTTACCCTGTACCCGCTCATGTGAAGCAGAGAGTAGAGCCACATCGACCCGTGGCCGGCAGACAGGACCATGCGGTCGCGGTTGGGCCATTTCGGGTCGCCGGGATGGTGCCGCAGCACTTCCCCGTAGAGATATGCACCAAGTTCAGCCATGCCCATCGGCATCCCCGGATGGCCGGAGTTCGCTGCCTGCACTGCGTCCATCGCGAGTGAGCGTACCGAAAGCGCAACAGCTTCAAGAGCTTTCTTATTCATCGAGTATCCTCCAAACACTGGTCCTCGCCTGCTGTATGCCCCATTTTAACTGAAAAGGGGCCCCTCACTCAATGCTCCCGGTTCGGACGCGGCAACTTGTTCAACACGCCCGATCACTATACCCTGTGCGGCAGAGACAGTGGTCCCGGAAGGAGTTCACCAATGACGAGCAGGAAAATCGCCGTGCTTGCCGGAGACGGCATCGGCCCCGAGGTAATGGAGGAGGCAAAGAAGGTACTGAGAGCCCTCTCTTCCGCCTTCGGCGCCGAGTTCGAGCTGGAGGAGGCGGATGTCGGCGGCATCGCAATCGACCGGTCAGGATCGCCGCTACCGGAGAAAACCCTCGACGTTTGCCGTGCCGCCGACGCCATTCTCTTCGGCTCCGTAGGCGGTCCCAGGTGGGAACACCTTCCGCCCGAACAGCAGCCGGAACGCGGCGCCCTGCTGCCGCTGCGGAAGAAGTTCGAGCTCTACGCCAATCTTCGACCGGCGATCATATTTCCGCAGCTGCGCGAAGCCTCTCCGCTCAAGTCTTCGATTGTCCAGGACGGGATGGACGTGCTGGTCATCCGCGAGCTGACCGGAGACGTCTATTTCGGTCAGCCGAAGGGCCGTGATGGCGAGCGCGGATTCGATACCATGGTGTACACGGTTCCCGAAATCGAGCGGATCGCCCACGTGGCCTTCGCCGCCGCCCGCGCGAGAAACCGCCGCGTCACCAGCATCGACAAGGCGAACGTCCTCAGCTCCATGGTGCTCTGGCGCGAGGTGGTTACGCGCGTCGGAAAGGAGTACCCCGACGTCGCCCTCGGTCATATGTACGTCGACAACGCGGCGATGCAGCTCGTTCGCAATCCGCGCCAGTTCGACGTGCTGCTCTGCCCCAACATGTTCGGCGACATCCTTTCGGATGAGGCGGCCATGATAACCGGCTCGCTCGGTATGCTGCCGAGCGCGAGCCTCGGTTCCGGCACCTTTGGCCTCTACGAGCCTGCGGGGGGCAGTGCACCCGATATCGCGGGCAAGGGAATTGCAAACCCCCTCGCGCAGATTCTTTCGGTCGGCATGATGCTCAAATACAGCTTCGAGATGCCGGAGGCGTACGACGCGATCCGCGCGGCAATCAACCTCGCGCTGGAAAGGGGGTACAGAACTGCCGACATCGCGGGTTCCGGCGAGAAGACGGTCGGGACGGTGGAGATCGGCACCTTCATTGCGGAGTCGGTTGAGAAAGGTGCGCGGTAGCCGGTAGCTATCTGCCGCGTTTCTCGAGCTCCGAGAGGACGTCCTCCCAGGGAATGTTCTCGGAGGCGAGCAGAACGAGCAGGTGATAGATGAGGTCGGCGGTTTCGCTGGTAAGCTCCTGCCGGTCCTTCGAAAGGATTACCTCGACCGCCTCTTCGCCGGTCTTCTTTCGGATCTTGGAGCTTCCCTCCTTGAACAGGTAGCTCGTGTAGGATCCTTCGGGCATCTTTTCCTTCCGGTCCCGGATAACCTCTATGAGATGGGAAACGACCTCGGCGGCAGGGCCCTTCGGCGGAGTGGTGGACGGGGCTGTCCGTTCGGGAGCAGGCTCCGGTGTCTGTCCCGGGCGATTCGCCCCTGGGGCCCGAGCGGGAGAGGCGACCATCTCGAGCGTAGCAACGGCAAAGTCGCCGCGTTCGACGAGCCCGGCAAGACCGGGCGTCGTTGAGGCGTCGTCGAGCACATAGGGCAGAAGCTTCCCGGTGGTGCTGTGCAATACCCAGAGCGCGCCGTGCTCGAGGCTCTTACGCATGCCCTTTGCGTTGATCAGTGCCGCATCGACGAGGGTGCCTTCCCGGTCGAGCACGACAAGCGGTATGATCCGGCCGTCTTCGGTTACCATATGACCTCGCTCCTCTCCAGTCCCCCGGCGCCGGAGGCGACGCGGATCGCTTCCGCAAGCTCCACCTTTCCGGTGTAGAGCGCCTTGCCGACAATGATTCCCTGCAGCCCGGGATGGCCCTCCCGAACAGCACGGGCAATATCGTCGGCCGACGAAACGCCGCCCGAAAGCACCACCGGCAGCTTTCCCGCCTCCGCAATGAGGTTGGTTCGCTCCACGTCGGGCCCCGAAAGCATCCCGTCGCGCGCAATGTTGGTGTAGATGATCCCGGCGCAGCCGATCTCCCGCGCTCTGACGGCGAGCTCGGTATCTGCGATACCGGTACCGGCCTCCCAGCCGGCAATCATCACCCGCCCGTCTCGCGCGTCGATTCCGGCAAGGAGCAGTACCCCGTCGGCGGCCTGCCGGTGCGCGGCGCACCATCGGGCAACCATCCCGGGGTCACGGGCGAGCACCGTCCCGACTATGATGCGGTCGACACCGGCATCGATCAGCTCAGCAACATCTGCGTCGGTTCTAACGCCGCCGCCCACCTCGACCACCGCAGAAACCGCTGCACGGATCCGTGCGATCGGCCCGCGGTTGTTTCCCGATCCCCGTGCGGCATCGAGGTCGACCAGGTGGATCCGGCGCGCCCCTGCCTCGATGAAACTGCGAGCGACCGAGACAGGGTCATCGCCGTAGACCGAGACGTCGCTGTAGCTTCCCTGAGAAAGCCGCACGCAGCGCCCGTCGAGAAGATCGATGGCGGGAATAACCTTCACGTCCGCAACCTACAGGATATCGAAAAAGGCGCGCGAATAGTCTTCGAGACCGTCGAGATCAGCGGGCTCGACCGGGTGATCCTCTATCTCGAAGGTGTGGGCGAGATCGGAGGGTTCCCCGCCCTCCATCGCGAGCCGCGACACCAGCGCGGCGCCGAAGGAGGTCGCCTCGCGTACGTTCGTGAGCGCGTGCGGCGAGCTGGGAAAACAGCTCGAGACCAGCGCATTGTAGTCGGCGTTGTTGCGGAAACCGCCCTCGGTAAAGAGCTTGACTCCCGGTCCGAGGCCCACACGTTCGAGAGCAACCCGGCTCTGCAGTGCAAGCGACATGTTGAGCACCGCGTAGCCGGTTTCGAAGTCCTGCATGAATTCCGGCACACGCGTCCCATCCTGCACCTCGGCAAGCGAATAGACGCTGCCATTCTCCACAAGACGCGGCTTCGACTGCGGGAACTGCCCGGAGCCTGCGACAACGCCGGGCATGATGAAGAGTCGCTTCTCGTCGATGATCCGGTCGTACAGCGCCCGGTTGAAGCCGGGGAAGGCGCTGCGACCATTCAGCTTCCTGAGCAGCTCGGAGTAGACCTCGAACTCGTGGCCACCCATGAGGATCGACGTCTTCACCGGCTTGCCGAGCGGTGAGATATTGAAAAACACCGATTTGCCAATCTCTTCGGGAGCGAAGGAGACCGTGTCCACCGGATGCATCGCCACGCACCATGTGCCTGTGGAGTTGAGCACGAAGCTTCCGGTGCGCTTCACCAGATGCGGCAGAAGCGAGGAGTTCGAATCGTGGACGCCGAGCGTGACGACGGTCTCGGGATCGAGGCCGGTCTCCCGGGCAACTTCCGGAGTGATGCGGCCGAGGATATCCCAGGGACGGCCGATCCGTTTCGGCATCAGGTCGCGGACCCCGAGCCTGTCGGTGACCGACGACCAGTCCGATTCGAGATGGTTCCAGAGGTAGGTATGACATCCGACGTAGGTGAAGTCCGCCGCGATCTCACCGGTAAGCTGGAATCCCCAGTACTGGGGATAGAAGAGGATGGTGCGAACCTTCTTGAAAGCCTCGGGGTAGCGGCGCTGCACGAAGAACAGCTGTTTCCCCGGATTCACGAGGGCCATGAGCTCGAGCGTCGCCGTGGTGCGCTGCAGCTCGTCGCGTTCTCCGACCGCGCGGTAGAACTCGTCGTGGAAGTCGCCGCCCGGCTCGTGTGTGTAGGAGACCATTGGAACGGCGGGCCTGCCGTCCTCTCCCACGCACACGAACGAGGCACCGTGCGTCGTTACCGTAATCACGCGGATCGGATACTTCGCGGCGAACTTCGCGAGCTCGGCGCGCAGCCAGGTCTCCACCTCATCGACCGGCTCGAGCTCGACGCCGTCGCGGATAAAGGTCGGAAACACCTTGTAGGTAGAATCCAGGATGTTCAGATCGCGGTCGTAGATGAACAGCTTCTTGTTCGTCTTGCCCACGTCAAAGACAGCGATCACATAGTCCATGCAGCCTCCTTCGATGCCGCTACTATAACACGAAGCGGGAAATCAGAAGAACTTCTTTCGCATGAAGAAGAGCGATCCAATCCCGGAAGCGACGACCGAGACGATGACGATGCCGGTGAACGCGAGCGGCGAATGCTGGAACGGAAGGGCGACGTTCATGCCGTAGATGCTCGCGATCAGCGTTGGAATCATCAGAACGATGGAGATGGTGGTGAGCCGCTTCATTACCACGTTCAGATTATTTGAGATGACCGACGCAAAAGCGTCCATCATGCCGCTCAGGATGTTGCTGTAGATGTTGGCCATCTCGATCGCCTGCTTGTTCTCGGTCATGACATCCTCGAGCAGATCCATTTCGTCTTCGGAAAGGCGCACGAGACCGGTCTTCTGTACCTTTTCGATGAGCAGCTCGTTCGACTTCAGGGAGGTGGTGAAGAACACGAGCGATTTCTCGAGGGAGAGCAGCCGGACGAGCTCCGTGTTCCGGATCGAGCGTTGGAGCTCGAACTCGACGCCGCTCGACTGCCGGTTGATATCCTTCAGATGGCGCAGAAAGTGAACCGCGAGCCGCAGAAACATGTTCATGATGAAGCTCGGGCGGTTTCGGATGTCGATATTGCGAATGCGGTTTTCGGTGAAGTCCTTCAGGACTTCCGCCTCGCGCAGGCTGATAGTGATGATGAGATCGGACACCAGGATGATTCCGAGAGGCATCGTCTGGTAGGGCACCTCTGCGCTCGGGTCGTGGATCGGGACGCGGACTATCAGGAGCAGATAGTCATCGCCGCGTTCACTTCTCGACCGCTCATCCAGGTCGAGGATGTCGGTAATGACATCCGGTTCGATATTGTACTCCCGCTCGATGGTCTCGATCTCTAGCGGGGTGGGGCTGGTGACCTGGATCCAGCAGTTCCTCTCCAGGATGCTGGTCCGCACGAGTCCCTTCCCATTCTGTTTCCACATTGTGATCATGATCGCCTCTCTCGTTCCCCGGCACGCAAACCGTCAGGCCGGGGCGAGGCGCATCAGGCGAGAGAGGTTGCCGTGAAGCTGCTCGATAGGCCCGTATAATTCGCTGTCAGGAAAGAAGTTGTCTTTTCAAGAATCGTACCGGTGCGTTCGTGATACGTACCGTCGCCGCTACTGGCACTAGCGCCGTCGCCGTCGGCTGTTTTGCCGTCGGTAAATGGCGAGCCACTGGAAATAGATAAACTGGCGTTGGATTCGCCCATACGGTCCCGATTCCTCCTTCTTTCTTGATTATCGATACGGAAGTTATCGATATCATCATTATATCGATTTGAGCAGCTTATGCATACCGAAAAAATCGGGAAACGGGCGTGATTTACGCGCTATTTCCGCCGGCAACGCCGGACGGCAACGCCGGACGGCAACGCCTGCCGGGACCTGACGAGCTTCACCCAGATGAGCACTGTCACTCCCGCGAGGAGCACTGCGCCGAGAAGACCGGGCGCCCAGGTTCCGATCTGCCCGATCATCACCCCTCCAATGGCGGGAGAGATGACGCGGTTGAGGCTGTCGAGGGAGCTGCTCAGCCCGAGAGTTCCCCCGACCTCATCGGGCGGCACTGCCTTTGTGAGAATGCTCCGCAGCAGCGTCGAGATGATGCCGGCGGCAACGGAAAGCGGCGCCAGCACGATCAGGAGATAGAGCAGCGACGGCGAGAACGCCCAGAGTCCGACCGATACCGCCATCACCGCAGCAGAGAAAACGGTCAGCTTGCGTTCGTCGAAACGCCTGGTGAGGAGACCGATACCGCCCCCCTGCACCAGCGCAAGGAGCACCCCCACGTAGGCGAGGACGTAGCTTCGAAGCTGCGGCGAGAGCCCGAGCCTCTGCTGCGCAAAGAGCGAAAAGATCATCTCGAACATCGTGAAGGCGAGCCCGTAAAAGAAAGTGACGATTAGGACGTCCCCGACTGGTTCGCGGCGCAGCGTCTCCCGAAGGCCGGCGAGCGGAAAGCTCCGGCCCTTCCTGCCGCCTCGTTTCTCCGGCGGAAGCGACTCCGGTAGTATCACCGACACCAGGAGCAGGTTGACGGCTGAAAGGCCGGCGGCCGCAAGCGGCGGCACGATGAAACCGAAGTTCACAAGAACTCCGCCGAACAGCGGCCCGACAATGAACCCCATTCCGAAGGCGGCACCGATGAGCCCGAGCCCTCGTGCGCGGTTTTTCTCGTCGGTAACGTCCGTGGCGTAGGACTGTGCCACCGTGAAATTGCCTCCGGCAAGCCCGCCGACAATGCGGCTGATGAAGAGCACGGCCAGGCTCCGGGCGAAGGCAAGGACCAGCATGGAGGCGAGGGATCCTGCGATGCTCAGCAGGAAGACGGGCCGCCGGCCGAAGCGGTCGGAGAGTCGCCCGAGGATCGGTGCCGCGATGAACTGTCCGGCCGCATAGACTGCCATGAGCAGACCCACGATGGTCGGCGTTCCGCCGAACTTGTCCGCGTAATCGGGCAGAAGCGGGATGATGAATCCGAAGCCGATCATGTCCATGAAGACGACCGGGAAGAGCATGAGCAATGCCCGGTTGGTGCCGGACCGATCCGGTCCGGGAGTTTCACTGCGGTGTTTGCTGTTTCTCATAGCTTTGCCGTTAACAATGTACCGATTGGCTGCGCGACCGACAATTCGTGACGATTCAGTCAGCCGTCCTGGCCCAGGGGTCCCCGTCCGGAGCGCACGCTCCACCGCAGCGTGGACCCGGCGAGAAACGGAACGACACCGCCGATGTCGCCCGGTACGACCCGGGGGGAGTCGACAAGGGTCACGGTCTCGCGGTTCCGCGGAAGCCCGTAAAAGCCGGCACCGAAGCTTGAGGTGAAGTCCTCGAGCCGGTCGAGCGCGCCGGCCTTCTCCAGGAGCTCGACCAGTGCGGGAAGCGCCACCGGGGCCGAGAATACCCCTGCGCTTCCGTGTGCCGACTCCTTTGCCTGACGTGGATGCGGCGCACTGTCGGAGCCGAAGAAGAACTTCGGCATGCCGCCGAAGACGACCTCTCGAAGCGCGTCGCGGTCGGCGGGCGTCTTCACCACCGGTTTGCAGAAATTGTGCGGAGAGAGCAGCCCGCCGACAAGGTCGTCGAGAGTGAGCATCAGGTGGTGCAGCGTGACCGTGGCCGCAACGGTTTCCGGCATGGAGGCCACGGTCTCCACCGCCTCCCTGGATGAGACGTGCTCGAGGACAATCCGCAGGCGTGGAAAATCGGCGGCAATGCGTGCAAGCCGCGGGAGAAAGGCTTTCTCCCTGTCCAGCGCGAAGGCAGAGGGGTCTTCACCGTGAATAGCGAGCACGGTTCCCGCGCGGTCCATGGCGTCGAAGAGCGGGTAGAGCTCGTCGAGACCGCGCACCCCGTCCTCGGCGTTCGTGGTCGCACCCTCGGGATAGAGCTTTCCTGCCACCATGCCTTCGGCCGCCGCAATCCGGAGTTGTTCGGCGGTCCAGAGCTCGGCCGATCTTTCCGAGATCTTAAATGCGAACAGCGGCGTGAATCGGTCCTCTTTCGCCGCGGCGCGGATTTCCTCGCGGTACCGGTCGATATCCGCCGGTGCTGCAACCGGCGGCAGCGTGTTCGGCATGATGAGCGCGCGGCCGAAAACGCGGGAGGTCTCCGGTACCACCGCCTCGAGAAGCGCACCCTGCCTGACATGAAGGTGAAAGTCGTCCGGTCGGCGGATCGAAATTTCGTGATTGCGGACTTCCATTGCAGCAAAACCATACTTCGCCGTGGGCCGCCGAGGCAACCGCCGCGGCGATCGCCGGGTGCACCTCCTTTCGTCCTGACATCGGAAGCGAAGCACTGGTAGAATGGACGAATGGCAGACGGCGACCATCAGGGCTGCATTCGAAACCCGGAACGTTCTCTGTTTATCGGCGAGGTCCGAAACGCGCTGGATCTTGCGGGCGTCGAGCTCAGCGGCGACTGGTTCGACAGGCTCCTCGCGGAAGCTCTTTCGAGCTCTGCCTTCTCACTTCGCCCGCTTAGCGCCGGCGAGATACGCAGGCTCGAGCGGCTCGGCAACACGGCGGCCGACTGGAAGCGGATCCTTGTTTCCCGGCGTTTCATCGCCGACAGCGTGATCGGCAACCGCTTCGCGGGAGCCTGCGTCCTCGGCATTTTCGGCACCGGGTCCGCGGGCGGGAAGGTCCCGCTGCCGGAAGGCATCTACCGCAGCACGCTCGAAAACGTGATCGTCGATGACGGCGCCGCAGTTCACGCCTGCCCGCTTGTGAGCGGATACCGCATCGGCGGTGGGGCCGCGGTTTCGGCATCTACCCTGATTTTCGATGCACGCGCCTCATCCGTCTACGGAAACGACGGCACGGCAACCGTAGGAGCAGAGACGGGAGGCCGGACGGTTCCGCTTGCGGCCGAGATCACGCTCGCTGAGGCGGCGCTTCTTGCCGAGCCGGGCGAGCAACCTGAGCAGGCGGCGGCGCTCGCCGCAGCGGTTTCCCGCTACACCGCTGCGATCCGTCCCGGAATGGGGGTTGTCGGCGCCGGAGCAACCGTGCACGCCACCTCGACCGTACGGAACAGCTGGCTCGGCGGAGCCTCCGTCGTCGACGGCGCCCTTCTCATCGAGGAGGCGACGCTGCTCTCCTCGCGCGAGGAGCCGACCGCGGTGGAAAACGGGGCGGTGGTCAGGCGCTCGGTGCTGCAGCAGGGAACTTCGGTACGGGACGGCGCGGTCGTCGATCACGCGCTGCTTCTCGAGCACTCCAGCGTCGAACGGCACGCGAAGGTCACGAGTTCGGTGATAGGCCCGAATACGGGCGTCGCCGAAGGTGAGCTCACCTCGAGCCTTATCGGTCCCTTCGTCGGGTTCCACCATCAGGCACTCCTCATCGCGGCATGCTGGCCGGAGGGCAGGGGCAATATCGGCCACGGCGCGAATGTCGGCTCGAACCACACGTCCAGACAGCCGGATCAGGAGCTTCGGCCGGCCGAGGGGATGTTCTTCGGACTCGGCTGTTGCGTGAAGTTCCCGGCCGACTTTCGCGGGTCCCCCTATTCGCTCATTTCCACCGGGGTGACCACCCTCCCGCAGAAGCTCGAAATGCCCTTTTCGCTGATCTGTGAATCGACCGTGCAGCGGCCGGAGCTTCCCTCAGGCTACCTCCAGCTCGTTCCCGGCTGGATGCTTCGCGAAAACCTCTATGCGCTCTGGCGCAACCGGATCAAGTTTCGCGGCCGCGACCGCGCCAGGCGCAATCCGCTGGACCTGGACCCGTTCCGACCGGAAGTCATGAGCCGCGTCGAGCGGGCGTGCAACGCGCTCGAGGCGTTTTCCGAGGGCCGGGAAATCCTGCTTCCTTCGGACCTTCCGGAAATAGGCCGTAATTTCCTTCTCGACACGGACAGGCGCGCCGCAATCGACATCTACCGCTTTTTCCTCGAGTGGGCCCGGATCAGGAGCCTGGTCGATGGAGCGGACCGGGAAGAGGGTGCGGCGCGTCCCACGCGTGAGGAATGCGCCCGGTACGAGCAGGCAGTCGCCCGGATCGCCGAAATGGTACGTACGAGCCGCGAAAAGGATTTCGTCCGCGGAGCGAGGATGTTCGAGGACTATGAACGGGTGCACGGAACCCTCTCGACCGACCCGGTCGTAGCAGATGCTGCTGCCTGGGCGGGCGGCGAAGTGGAACGTGCAAAGGCGGCGGCCGGGCTGCTGGACTGACCCCGCGGCCGACGGTATCTTAGCTGGTATGACCGTGTTCGAAGAGCTGGCCAAAAGCCGGATTACATATTATTACACCTACATTTCTGCGCTCGACAGGTTCTTCCGGAAGGAAAATCGGGAGATCATATACCTCACCGTAGAATGCTCGCTGGTCGATCTGGCAAAGCTCTTCTCGGACCTGCACTTTCCCTCCCTCGAGGGCATTGACGGGGCGGTCGAGAGGGACGGCACGACGGTCTACTTCACCGTCCGTGACGAGCCCGGCATGAAGTTTCCCACCTATGCGTTTTCCGTGTTGAATCTGATCTACGATCCGCAGCGGGACCTCTTCCTCGATCCGTACGACGTATATCCGCAGCTGCGCCACCCGGCCATTCGCTTCCCTGCGGTTCCTGCGCACTCGGATCCCGCCGTGAGCCTCCGGTGGCTCATGGATGCGGCGCTTCTTGCTTCACGCTACGATTACGCTCCGGAAGGTCCGGTTCCGCTGCTTTCCCCGGAGACGCCGAACGTCTCCCTCGAGCTCCACCGCGACTTCGTACGAAACCTCTTCTGCGGGACCTCACCCTGGCGGGGCCTCGATCTGCTCATGCGCGCAGGGTTCGTCGAGCGTTTCTGGCCCGCGTTCCTTCCGATGAACCGTACCGATCAGTCCAAAGGTCACCATCCCGAGGGCAACGTCTGGGTCCATTCGCTCGAAACGCTTCGCTACCGGAAGACCACCGACCTGGTGCTGTCGCTTTCGCTCTTTCTCCATGACTGCGGCAAGCCCTACTCGCAGCGCAAAGGCGAGCGCAGGTTCGACGGCCATGCTGAGAAGGGAGCGGAGATCGCGAAATCATTTCTCCAGCGCCTGGGATTCGACGCGGGGACCGTTGAGGATGTTTTCTTTCTGGTGAAGTATCACATGGTGCCCGGGGCACTGACGGCGCTTCCGGTCTACCGCACCGATAAGCTCATGGCCTCGCCGCTGTTTCCGGTGCTTCTCGAGCTCTACCGCTGCGACCTTTCCTCCACCTACCGGGGCCCGGACGGCTATTACGAAGCGTGCAAGGTCTACCGTGCCTATCTTCGCAACGTGCACAATCCGTTTCGAGGGGCAGACGGCAAGAAGCTGGTCCGCCTCTACGTGGAGTAGTTCTCCAATAGATATCCCTTCAGTGCGCTCGAACTGTTCTCGACAGGAACCGACTGCTTTTCCAGCTCGAGCACGCGAGCGAGCTCCGGCGGCAGCGGCGGTTCCGCGCCGGTCGCCTCCTTCACGATCTCCGAGAACTTTGCGGGGTGAGCCGTGGAGAGCACAACCACATCCATCGCCGAGGCAAGCTCCCGGTCGAACCTGCGCTCCGCCGCGCAGATTCCGACGGCGGTGTGGGGATCGAGGAAACGACCACTCTTGCGGTAGTAGCGGCGTATCGTGTCAAACGTGTCGCGATCACCTACCGACTCCCCGGAGATCATCGCGCGCATGCCGTTCCAGTCGTCGTGAAAAATGGCAAGGAGCCGCTCAAAATTGCTGGGGTTGCCCACGTCCATGGCGTTGGACGGCGTGTGCACCGAAGGCCGCGGATGGAACATGCCTGACGTGAGATACTCGGGAACCACATCGTTGCGGTTGGAGGCGGCGACGAAGCCGTTGACGGGAAGGCCCCACCGCCACGCAAGGACGCCCGCGGTAAGGTTGCCGTAGTTGCCGCTCGGCACGCAGAACACGAACTCGTCGTTCAGCCGTTTCCGGAGCTGAGCGAACGCAAAAACGTAGTAGAAAGACTGCGGAATCAGGCGTCCCAGGTTGATGGAGTTCGCCGAGGTCAGCGGCAGGCGCGCCATCAGATCGCGGTCGGTGAACGCCTCCTTGACCATGCGCTGGCAGTCGTCAAAGGAGCCGGAAACCTCGAGCGCGGTGACGTTCCCGCCCACGGTGGTAAGCTGCTTTTCCTGCAGCGGGCTCACCCTCCCCGACGGATAGAGAATGACGACCTCGATGTTCTTGCGATTGTGAAAGGCCTGAGCCACCGCGCTGCCGGTGTCTCCGGAGGTTGCGGTCAGGATGATGGCGCGCCGCTCGCTGCGGTCGAGAAACGATTCCATCACCGTCGCGAGAAACGATGCACCAAAGTCCTTGAACGCGCACGACGGTCCGTGGAAGAGTTCGAGAAGATGGATTCCGTCGCCGATGTCGACCACCTTTGGAGCGAACGGAAAGGCCCGTTCGACGGTCTTCCGCGCCTGCTCCGGCGGAAAGTTCTCCGGAAAGAGCCGTTCGGTCATCGTTGCAGCGATCTGAACGAAGCTGTCGTCTTCGGTCATGCCCAGGAAGTCCGAACGAAGGTCCGGCTCCTCCAGCGGATGGTAGAGGCCGCCGTCTTCGGCAAGTCCGCGAAATACCGCATCCTCAAAGGTCACCGGCATCAGCGGCGAACGCGTGCTGGCGAAAAGCATCTCTTCGTCACTCCTTACTTCTTGAACGGATCACCGTCGGGAAAAAACGCCCGGTGTACGGCATTCAACACCCGGTCACGGTCTTCGCGACGGACAACAAACGAGATGTTCATCTCCGAAGAGCCCTGCGCAATCGCGAGCACATTGATTCCGGCGTCACCGAGCGAACCGAAGAGCCTGCCGGAAATGCCGGGCCGCCCGCGCATGTCCCCGCCGATGACCGCAACGATCTCCAGGTCGGTCCTGAGGCTGAACTCCTGAATCTTTCGGGCGTGCAGCTCTGGCGCAAGTTCCCGCTTGAGGCTTTCTGTGGCATCTCTTGCGTGGCTCTCCGGAAAGACGGCGCAGATGCTGTGCTCGGAGGAGGCCTGGCTGATCATGATGATATTTACCCGCGCACGGGCAAGCGCGCCGAACACCCGGGACGCTATTCCCGGAATGCCTACCATGCCGCCGCCCTCCACGTTTATCAGCGCGACATTGCCGACCGACGCGATGCCGGTCACCGGCAGAGACTTGGGTTCCGCAGTCTGGACGATCCGCGTACCGGGCGCCGCGGGATTCAGCGTGTTTTTTATGACGAGCGGGATGTTTTTTTCGACCGCCGGAATCATCGTGTAGGGATGAATCACCTTGGCGCCGAAATAGGAAAGCTCCATCGCTTCGGCATAGCTGATTTCCGGTACAACGAAGCTCTCCGGGACGAAGCGCGGATCGGCGCTGTAGACGCCGTCGACATCGGTCCAGATCTCGATGAGGTCTGCTCCCGCTCCGGCGCCCACAATGGAGGCGGTGTAGTCGGATCCGTTGCGGCCAAGCGTCGTGGTGATACCGTCGGCGGTTGCCGCGATAAAGCCGGTAATCACCGGGGTGCCTGCGATGCGTTCGATCGCGCGTCGGATCCGATCGTAGCTCGCTGGAAAGTCGACCTCAGCGCTGCCATGCGAGTCGTCGGTGAGAATGAGCTCCCGGGCGTCCACCATTTCCGCCGGTGTGCCGGAGCTGTTGAGATAGGCTGCGAAAAGGTGGCAATTGAGAATCTCACCGAAGCTCTGTACAAGGTCGAGAGTGCGCGGAGAGCACTCCCTCACCAGCTCCACGCCGTGCAGGATCGAGTCGAGCTGGTCGATGAGGCCGTTGAGCAGGCTGGTAACCTGCGACGCTGCGGACGAACCCGCCGAACCGGTGAAAAGCTCCGCCGCCGCCTCTTCCTGTCGTTTTCTGATGTCCTGAACTTTCTGCTTGTAGCGGGTATCCCCCGCTTCCGCTTCGTGTGCGGCGTTGATGAGCACGTCGGTGACCCCACGCATCGCAGAAAGCACCACGAGCACCCTCTGCTCCCTGCTGTGCTCGCGGATGATCTGCGCCACCGCTCTGAATTTTTCGGCGTCCTTGACCGAGCTTCCGCCGAACTTCATGACTTTCATGGCGCGCATCATAGCACAGATCGCGGGTTAGGTCCCATTGAGCAGCAGGTGGGAGCGGAGTATAGTGGTCGCGTGAAGCTCGCCCCCGCGTTGGTCCTATGTCTTCTCTGCACGGCCTGTGCCACTGTTTCAGGCCCGACGGTGGTGAAGTCCGCGGCTCGGCCCTCCCCGCCGCAGCCTGCACAGCGGCAGCCCGCCGGACCCGCACCGGGGGTTGCCGGCGAAGAGGAGGGCTTCGCAAAGCCACCGGCGCCGGTTCCCCTGTCGAGCAGGGAGCTGATCACGCTGGCTGTCGAACAGCAGCAGGCAGGGCTGCTCCCGGTGCAAAAGAACGGATCGCCGATGAGCGTCATCTCGGACTTCAACGGTGACGGGCTGCCTGACATCGCTCTCCTCGAAGTGTCGGCCGGGAATGCGGCGGGTGCGGATTTCGGAGCCCTTTCGCGACTTTCCCGCCTATTTACCGAAGGATCTGATGCGCCTGCCTTTTCGCTTGTCGTCTTCTTTCAGGAGGACGGTGCGCTCCATTTCGACACCGTGGTTGCCCTGGGCAAGAAGCCCGTCCTCGAAGGACTGAAGCTCCTGGAAATCCGCGCCGGAAGCGCGAAGCCGCCCGTCGCGGTGGTTGCCTCCTTCCAGGGTCACGACGGGGAGGAGCAGGAGTGGACGATCTTCTCCGGAAGCGGCAGTTTTTCCCGCCTCTCCCTGTTCAGCACCCCGACGATCCGGTCTGTCGTGCGCGACGTCGACGGCGACGGCCTCCTCGACGTGCTGGTGTTTCACACCGGAGTCGAGGCGGGCCTCGGCTACGAAACGCTGATCACCTGGTACCGTTTCACCAATGGTGCCTACCGCGAATACAGGAACACCAATATCGTTCGTAACCTCAAGGATTTTCTGGCGTCGGCGAAGCAGCTGCTGAGTGATTCCAACTGGAGCGGTTTTCTCAAAGAGGCGGTGGCACCGGCGAAGCTGGATGCGCTTAGAGCGAAGTACGGCTCGGCGGAGGCAATCGTTTCGTCGCTTTTTCACCCGCTGGTGAACACCCAGACCGGCATCTCCGGTTCCCCGTTTGATTACTTCAGCCCTGCCCGTGCCATCGAAAACGTGGTCTTCCCGGAAATCCTCGAGAATCCGTTTCCCGATCCAAACCGCTCTTCGAGTTTTACGATGACTGTCCGGATCGTCTGCTGCAGCGGCGAGAGTCGATTCTACTCCGCCACAGTCTCGATTCTCCCCAATCCGTTCGGTTCCCGCGAGTTCTCCTTTATAACCGATTGATTGATGCCGAATGAACAGGTATACCGTGAGGTTGTGACTCAAATGGACAAGTACATCATAGACGGCAGCTTTCCGCTGAAAGGGCGCATCAAGGCAAGCGGAAACAAGAACGCGGCCCTTCCCTGCCTGGCGGCGACGCTGCTTACCGACGAAACAGTTCTCCTTGCCAACATACCGGACATCGAAGATGTGCAGGTAATGATCCAGATCCTCGAGTCGCTCGGCAGCACCGTCGAGCACAGGGGCCCGGGCAAGTACGCCGTCACCACTCATGACATCAGCCGCACCGATATTCCTCTCGAACTCGCAAAGAGCATCCGCGCGTCCCTGCTGTTCGCCGGTCCGATGCTCGCACGCGTCGGCAGGGTAACGCTTCCGCCGCCCGGTGGTGATGTCATAGGGCGGCGCAGGCTCGATACCCACTTTCTGGCGCTGCAGACTCTTGGCGCACGAATCGAGGCGGACGGGCAGTTCAAGATCACCGCGAACAAGCTGGTCGGCGACGAGATCTTCCTCGACGAGGCGTCGGTCACCGCCACCGAAAACACGATAATGGCCGCGGTGCTCGCCGAAGGGGCAACCCGCATCGAGAACGCCGCGTCGGAACCGCATATACAGGATCTGTGCCGGCTGCTGAATGCCATGGGTGCCGAGATAGGCGGTATCGGGTCGAACATCCTTACCATACCCGGCGTGAAGAAACTGCACGGCGCCGAGTACCGCATCGGCTCCGACTACATGGAGGTCGGCTCCTTCATCGGCCTCGCTGCCGTCACCCGCGGCGATCTGGAGATCGAGGACGCCTGTCCGGCCCAGCTCAAGATGACCAAGCTCGCTTTCGGCAAGCTGGGAATTCACTGGGAACAGGAGGGAACCGCCATCCGGGTCAGCTCCGGCCTGCAGCTGCGGGTCGTACCGGACATGGGCGGCATGATCCCGAAAATCGACGACGCCCCCTGGCCCGGGTTTCCGCCGGATCTGGTGAGCATCATGCTCGTCGTGGCCACGCAGGTGGAAGGTACCGTCCTGATCCACGAGAAGATGTTTGAGTCACGGATGTTCTTCGTCGACAAGCTGATCGGTATGGGCGCGCGGATAATCCTCTGCGATCCGCACCGGGCGGTGGTAAGCGGGCCGAGCAAGCTTCGCGGTTCGGATCTGGTCTCCCCGGACGTCCGGGCCGGCATGGCGATGGTTATCGCGGCCCTCTGCGCCGAAGGGCAGAGCAACATTCAGAACGTCTATCAGATCGAGCGCGGTTACGAGAACTTCGTGCAGCGGCTTCAAGGTCTCGGCGCCCGCATCAAGCGGATCGAGGCCTGATCCAGATCGCTGCGGTCAGGTAGATCGGCAGGTATCCGCCTCGAGCTCCCTCATCAGGGTATCGTAAGCGTCCTTGATTCGTATGAAAGCCTCGGTCGACCGCGCCCGCCTCTCCTCGTCGAGTCCCGCAAGGCTGTCGGGGTGAAACTGGCCGGCGAGCTGGCGGAACACCGCCTTTATCTCGAAGGCGGTCGCCTGCTCGCCAACCCCGAGGATCGCGCACGAGCGTGAGTCGAGCCGCCCGGACGCCCTTACCCTGCCGCTCGCGGAGGATGAGATAATCTCCCCGGCATCGATTCCAAGATATTCACACACCGCCGCTATTCGATTCTCGATCGATTTGGCAAGCTCGGTCGACTGCTCCGCTCCGACCACCGACCTCAGAAGCGCCGCTATCTCCGCGTGATCCGGAAACTGCAGCCCGGGGCCGTCGGCTCCCTCTGACTGCGCGCTCTGTTTCCGGGCGGATCGCTGCGCGGCGGGACGGATATGCGCGCGCAGGCAGAACGACAGCGCCGGCACGTTGATCGTCGGCAGCAGCCGAACTGCCTCATCGATGGCTCTATCGAGGCCGAGCCGCCGACGTCGCGTGGCGGTCCCTCGCGGGAGCGCCGCTCTCACCAGCTCCACCTGCCGTCGCCGGAGCGGCCCAGTGAGCGACCCCAGATAGAGCGATACTCCGATGAGGGCGAGAGAACCCGAATCGAAGTGGCGCGGAAGCCGCGAAAGAGGATCCCGGTAGAATCGGGTGAGAACGTGCCTGACGTACCGTTCGCGAAGGAGCTGGTCGATGAGATACCCGACGATGAATCCGAAGATCACCCCGAAGGGCCCGGCGGCTATTCCTGCTGTAACGGCGCCTACGAGGCGCCCGAAGATCATAGGCATATGAATCACTCCGTGGACTGCACGGCAAGCGAGAAAAGTGCAAATGCAAGAAGGATTGCCTGGGACACCAGCAACACCGTCAGCGTTACGCTGAAGCCGGCGTATAGGATGGTGAATCCCAGGACGGAACGGAACCCGTAGGTATAGAGCCTGAAGAGGTGGTTTATGACGATCGGGATGACCGGCATGAGCAGGATCGCGAGGATTGGAGGTCGCGTAAGGTAGCGGCTCCTCCACCTCCAGCCAAGGCTCAGCGAGAGGAAGGCGAGTATCACGAAGCTGAACGGAAGGAGTATCCGCATCGCGATCTCCAGGTAGACCGGCTGCGTCGAGTAGCCGTAGGTCCCGAGCAACTTCACGGCGGACCAGAGATTTACGAGGCTCGCCGAGGTGAGCCGCGACGGCCCCTGCGCGATGGTTTCCAGATCGCGCACAGGAATCAGCAGCGGAAAGATGGGACCGGTGTCCCTGGGGAGCTTCCCGGCATAGACGTCAGGTTGCATAGTGACCCCGCCGCCCTTCCCGCCGGATTCGCGGGAAATAGCGCGCAGCACCAGCTGCTGTGACACGATCTTCCCGTACGGCGCATGAAGGTGCAGCTGGACCTGTCCCTTCGGCGTGAAGCGAATCAGCTCGACGTCGACAACGTACACGCCCTCCGGCGCGTTCACGAGCTTTCCGAAATAGAGCAACTCGATATAACCGTCGGTCTTGTTGTTCACGAACATGACTCGTTGAATCCCGGGCAATGCAACCACCCCGGTGATTTCATCGGCAAAAAACGAGATCTGCTCCACCCCCTCCTTCGCTGCGGCGAGATAGCGCTGTACGTCGGGGTCGTTCGGAGCAGCCTTCGACAGGCTGTTGAATATGTAGTAGGCCCCTATGCTGTTCCCGGACTCCAGATCGAGAAAACCCTGACGCTTGCGGTCAAAAACAGCGGCCTTGTCTTTGGCCATCTGGCTGACGTCGACGGTGCGGATCTTTTCAAGCGAACGCGACTGCAACCGTTGCGCTTCGTTCAGCCGCGGATCTGTTCGAAGAACCAGGGTCGCATAGTAGTAGGCGGAGAAGTAATCTTCGGACTGAAAGTATTTCGAGCTTCGGTCAAGAAGCTGCTGGACCGTGAGTCCCTCGCCTGAGACCGGTATCGCCGAAAACCGCGCCGGCGTTTCCTGGTTTTCCGTAACGGTTGCCCCGGTGGGAATCCGCGAGAGGGCGCTTCGCCGCAGATCCTGAGCCTTCTCATCCGTCGGATTCACCGTCAGGTACTGTTCTATGCGGGTCAGCGCCTGCTGATACTGGCCGGCGTCGTAGGATTTTTGCGCGCGGTCGTAGAGTTGTTGCGCGAGGGCGCTGTTGTAGGTGTAGGTCTGCCTTCGCTGCGTCTCCACGGGGAGGATCCACTCCTGGCTGACCACGTAGATCAGGGTCAGAAGGAGCAGAAAAACGATCGGCGCACGGACGAGCGACGAAAAGCTCGTGCTGCGGCCCGGCCCGGTGCGAAGGTCGATCTCGTGCACAAGCAGCGAGAATCCAATCAGGAGAGCCGAGCAGGTAAGCGGGATCGCCGCCCCGATGAGCTGCGCGCCGGCATTCGCAAACACCCAGTTCCAGTAGTAGCGGGGCAGAACATCGCGAACCGGAAACTGGAAAAGAGACAGAAACACAAAGAACACGAATGCCAGGAGAAACGTTACGATTACGGCGGTCGCCAGTCTTCCGGTAATCCTATTCACGTCCTACCTCGCGTTTCCACAAATCAAAGGGGGGAAGCAGCAGATTGATTACAACGAGCACAATGCTGATGAAAAGCAGCACTCCGGGGGTTACGAAACGCTGAAAGGTAGGCTGGACCACTGCGGCGATGAACTCCTGAAAGACGGCTCCCTGGAGAAATGCGTACAGGAGAAAGAGCAGCCGGAATGCTCCGAAGGCGGCCATCGCGTTGAATAGAGGCCATCGGGTCAAACGCACGAGAAACCAGAGACTGGTAATAAAGAGCACGGTCACCGCAACGAGAAGCAGGTAGCTGGGCGCAAGCGGGTTTTTCTGATTCCACAACGCAGCACTCAGGAGGCGGACATCCCGGAACAGGCCGCTGATCACCGGCCGGCCGGTGAACATGTGCGCATAGGAGGTTTCAGAATCGGCTATCCTGAAGTCGGTACCGGTCTCCGAGATGTGTACGGTTCCGTTCGCCGGATCGACGAGCGCCTCCGGCGAGAAGACGAATCCGGGTTGCTTGCCTCCACGGTAGACCACCACGTCAAAGAGACTTGCGCCTTCGCGGCGGTCGGCGTAAAGAAAGTTGTTCCCAAATCGGTATACGACACCGGAGGTGAACGCGCCGGTCGCGGTGCTTGTGAAGGCGGAGCCCCGCCGGAGCAGCTGCAGGCCGCGGATGCCTCCCACAATCGCCGCCGATCCGACCACAAAGAGCAGAAGGAGAGCCATGAAGCGAAACTTCCGGAGACGGAGAACCGAGAAAAGCGTTATAAGGATGGAAAGCAGCACCGAGACCGGGTAGACCGTGCGAAGTCCGTCCATCACTCGCGCGGACAACAGACCTGGCGGAATCGAGTGTCCCGGATTGTAGGCTTCACCCAGCACAGTCAAAGCGTAGATTCCCACGAAGACGACTGTGAGTATAAGGCACACCAGAACGAATCGTACGGGCACCAGGATTGTGCTTTTCACAACGGATGATCGTAACATGGCCCATTGACTGTTGCAAGAGAACGGAAATATCGGCCGGAAGGCGCCATGGACGAGGAGAGCCGAGAATCGCCCCAAAAAGTGCACAGGTTATCCACAGACGATCCGGAGGCAAGAATACGGAAAATCGCGTGTCAAGTCTTTGTTGCGGATCGATCAATCCCGACGAAATCGTCGAATCGCCGTTAAAATATTTTATTATAAGAACTTATACAAAAGAGTCGGAAGTGCTCGCAAATTTTGGAAAAAATCGTCGCCGGGATGCTTAAAAGTTGTATAGGATATCGACCGAACATTGAAGGTTATCCACAACGTATACACAGGCACCGGGTACGTATCTTGCTAAAAGAGGCAATAGCCGCGGCCGTGGATGGTCTCTATGAGCTCCCCGTTGCCCGACGGTATCACCGCCTGAAGTTTTCGCCGGAGGTGTGACACATGCATATCCACCACACGTGAATCGGTCGCATCACGGCCCCAGAGGGCATAGTAGAGCGCCTGCCGCGTCACGACCGCGCCTCGACGGCGTGCAAGCATCGCCATGATACGATACTCCGGGTAGGAAAGCGGCTTCTCGCCGTCGGGACCCATTATTCGGTCGCGCATGACGTTCAGCGTTCCCCAGGGATAGCCAATCTTGACCTCGAAAATCTGGCGGGAAGCCCGAATCCAGAGCTCGTCCGGCTCCCAGGGCTCCCGGAGATAGTCGCAGCATCCCAGAACAAAGGCCTCGGAAATGAAGGAGGGGCTGCCGTAGGCTATGACCGGCGTGCCCTCCACGTCGACGCTTTCGAACAGCCGGTACATCCAGCCCACAGGCAGGACGAGAATGTCGCCGGGTCCTCGGTGAAGGTCGATTGTCCCTACCGCGTCCTGCCCGTCTTCGGTGTCTCCGTACATTACCTCGACACGGGCGGGAAGCTCGTTGTGCTCAAAATGAAACCGGACCTTCTCGCCGAGGGCCCGGTCATCGGTTATGAGCAGTATTACCGGGTCATCCGCCGGCCTCATCACGCATTTTCCGCTTCAGTTCCTCGAGCGCTTCATCCGAGGCTGGGTCCTCGCCGCCCTCTTTTCCTGAAGACTTCGATTGGGAACCGGACTGATTGCCGGCGCCCTGGCCCGAAGAACCGCCGGACGGTCCCTCCAGGGACATACGTTTCTTGAGGTCCTCGAGCAGAAGGTCAGCGCTCGCGCCGCCGGACTCGAGCGCCTTGAATTGCTTTTCGAGGTCCGTGTTCTGGCTCATGTCGTCGAGCTCGCCCATCGCGTCTGCTTCCGCCTCGATCTGGTCCACCTTCGCCGTCATACGGTCGAAGACTTCGAACGCCGAGGTATCGGACATCCCACCGATTGTCTGCTGTATCTTTTTCTGCGCTTCTGCGCGTTTTGCGCGGGCGATAAGAAGGTTCTTCTTGCGTTGAGCCTCCTCGATCTTCTGCTGCAGCCCTCGAAGAGCCTCTTTCAGCTTTTCAACCGACTGGTGCTGCGCATCGAGCTGCGTCTGGTACTGCGAAGAGTAGCCCTCATACTCCTGTTTCCGGAGCAGCGCCTCTTTTGCCAGATCGTCCTTTCCGGCGCGAACGGCAAGCATGGCTTTGCGCTCCCATTCCTGCGTCTGCGTCCGGTTCTGTCCAACCTCGCGCTCGAGGCGTTTCTCGTCGGCGATGGCCGAGGCCACCGCCTTCTTCGATTCGATGAGCTGCTGGTTCATATCGACGATGAGCTGGTTCAGCATCTTCTCGGGATTCTCAGCTTTGCTGATCATATCGTTGAGATTGGACTTTACTACCCGTCTAAACCGGTCAAAGATACCCATTAAAAGGCCTCCTTAGATTTCCCTGTACGTGGAAAGTTTCGGATAGTGTTGCGCAAGGGCAAGCCCAATCGCATCGAGCGACGCCTGGAACTCCTCGAAATCCATCGTGTCATACTCCAGGGTATCGAACAAAATAACATGGTCTTCCTCGATTGCGTACGCACCGTGCACCATGTCTGCGTTCAGACGCAGAAGGTCCTCATACAGCTCGGAACGGTGCTCCTTGGGAAGCTCCATGACCTTTGCCCGGATGGTCACCAGCGAATCCTCCGCGAAAACCACCACGTTGCCGAGTCCCTTTTCCGTGTCGTTGATGAGCCAAATGTTCTCGCCAACCTCTTCGTGCGTAATCGACGAATTGATCAGGTATCCTTCGATTTTCGACTCCATGGGAACTCCTTGTTTGTTATAGGCGCCCGCGACAGAAACGTCGACGCGCCTCCCGGTGCTCCGCCTGCAGCCGGGCCCGTCGCCGACAACGAGACGGTGCCGGGCCATCGTGCTCTGCTCCCTGCCTCCGTCGTCGGCCACGCCGTCACACCGAGTCATTACCGCTTTGGAACGATCCAATAACGGCCTCAGCCGAGGAAAACCTGTCCTGAATTGTCGATCGCGAGGATAGTCTTGCATTCCGAACAGCGGAAGCGACCCGCCTTGGTTGCCTTCAGCTTCTTGGAGCAGATCGGACATTTGAAAATCTTGGGGAACACGTCCGATTCGACGGAAACACCGCCCTTTGCGAAAAAATCCACGGCCTCTTCGAGATTGTCCTTGATATTGAAGAACTGAGAAAAACCCAGAAGCTGGAAGACCTCGTACACTTTAGGTTGAATTTCCAGGAGCACCAGGTCACCGCCGCGAGGCTTCACCGCCTTCAGGAACGCCGTGAAAGATCCGATTCCAGTACTGGATACGTAATTGAGCCCGCCGCAGTGAAAGACCAGCCGTGTAAACCCGGATTCGATCGCGCGGTTTACCCTCTTCTGAAAGAAGTTGGAGTTGTAGGTATCGATGTATCCGGTCAGGAACAGAATGAGGGAACCATCTACAGAGTCCACCTTCTGCAGACGGATCTTGAGGCTTTCGTCTTTTTCCTCGTCAAAGCCCGGAACGATATCGTTGTTGCTCATGGCTCCCCTTCAATCTGCTGAAACAGTGACCGCAGGTGCGGTGTGCTCAGAGCTCGTAGGATTTTTACCTGGAAAGATCGTATGTCAACCTTCCCCATAATATTATTGGTGCATTGGTTCTTTGTCAAATCCATTCCCTCAGAAATATGAAGCTACGTAGAAAGCTCAAGTATCGCACCATTGGGCAGTCCCTCCGCGGAACAGACCATTTCTGCAGCCCATTTCGCTACCGAACGCGGGTCGGTGAGCCGGCCGGTTCTGGTATATCCGGCGAACGATACCTTCTCGGCTTCGTTCAGATACTCAGTCTCCACGAATCCGGGCACGATCACGTTGCAGCTCACGTTCGAACGCCCGTAGCTTTCGGCCACCGACTTTGCAATCACCCCAAGCCCGATTTTCGCCGCCGAATAGGCAGCAACCGTCTTGTAGCCTCGCAGCACATCGGTGCCGGTCCCGCCAAGAAGTATAATCCTCCCATATCCGCGGCCCGACATGCCGCCAACGGCTGAAGAGACGAGATAACCGGGAAGCGCGAGGTTGAGCTCGCACATCCTGCGCCATTCGGCTCGGCTCATCCCGTCCAGAGGGCTGCGAAGAAAAGGGCCAAACGCACACACGAGGATGTCCGCGATTGCAGCCTCTCTACCAATAACATCGGCATCTTCGAGCGATCTGATCTCTATCATCAGCAATCTTGCTCGAGATCCCGCCGATTTCAGCTCGTTAACGAATGATTCACCGCCTGCGCGGTTGTGTCCGCCGTGCACCACGAGCTCCGCTCCCCGTTCCGCGAGTGCAGCAGCGACATGGCGCCCTATCCCACCGGTCCCTCCGACAATGAGCGCAGTTCGACCGCTGAGCGTACCGGTAGCGTCCACACACTAAGCCTATCACGCTATCCAGATTTAGACAAAGCAGGAATTTGCTGTTATACTCTGCCACATATGAAACGGACGGCGTTGCTCGCGGTCGCTCTTGTACTCGGGTGTCTCACCACCCTCCCGGCTCAGAACACGTCGAGATTCGATGGAGTGGTAGACTTCTCGCTCAACGTCGCCCAGATTGACCAGCTGGTATCGAATCAGCAGGGAAACAGCATAAACCCCGACAAGTTCCTGATTCTCAACGGTGCAATGGCGTCGATCGAGATTATCCGTCCGGGCGAGCAGGATTTTCTCGCCGTCGGAGAGCTTGTTTCCGGCAACTGGGAAGGACTCGAGAAGGTCAATCTCTACCGGGTCTACGTCATATTCTCGGGACCCGATTTCTTCAAACGACTTCCCGCACGCACCCCTACACCGGTTCCGCCCGGTACGATCCAGGCCAACGACCAGCTCCTGGTGGTCGGCAAAATGGCCGGCATCGACGACGGGCTCGACGGTCGCAAGGCCGCCTACATTAACGCCGTCTATGTCCGCACGCTGCCCTGAAGAGTCCCCTTTCTATCAGAACCGAATGTGAGAGTCCTCGATTGTTCCCGTGCGTGCAAACAGCGCAGCGCGTCTCATGGTACTGCGAAGCTCGCGGACGTTGCCCGGCCAGTCATACTGCAGCAGCTTCCGCAGCGCCTTCTCGCTCACCTGGTGGGAGGCGACGGGTTTCCCGTCCTTCAGAAAGTGGTGTGCGAGAAGCGGGATGTCCTCCGGCCGGGAACGGAGCGACGGAACATCGATTGTGAGGGTGTTGATGCGATAGTACAGGTCGCGGCGAAACCGCTTTTCGGCGACTGCACTCTTCAGCTCACAATTGGTGGCCGCTACAATTCGCACGTCGATCCTGCGCGGCGTTGTCGACCCCACCCGCCGCACCTGGTGGTCCTCCAGCACCCTCAGAAGCTTTGACTGTGACGACAGCGGCATCTCCCCGATTTCGTCGAGGAAGAGGGTGCCGCGGTCAGCACGTTCGAAGAAACCCGGACGCGTTTGGGCATCGGTAAATGCGCCCCTTTCCACGCCGAACATTTCCGCTTCAAAGATCGTCTCGGGAATCGCGGCACAGTTGAGCGCGATGAACAGCTCCCGGCTCCGCTTCGAGAGAGCGTGGATGCGGCTCGCGGCCAGCTCCTTTCCCGTTCCGCTTTCACCGATCAGCAGAACGGGGTCCTCCGACGGTGCGAACACCGTGATAAGCTCCTTCATCTCCTGGATTGATTCGCTCGTCCCGAGAATCTGGTCCAGCGGGCCGCCGGAGGTTTCGGCCGCATAACCCGCGCCGTATACCTGCTCGGCGGTGGCGTGGATGAGCGTGCGCTGCAGCGTCTCGGCCGTAGCGGGCTTCAGTACGTAGTCGCACGCGCCGGCCTTGACGGCGTCGACGATGACCGCCGGATCGGTGACCGAGCTGTACACGATCACCTGCGGCGGACGCCTGGATTTCCGGAGCTCGCGGACGAGCGAGAGCCCCTCTTTGACGCGGCCCCGCAGATCGATCACGACAATACTCGCCCGGTCGCGCAGTGCCTGATCGGCAAGCGTGACCGTCGAATCGGTGCGTATCATCCGGCATCCGGGAGGCAGGATCTGGTCCAGCAGGGACCACGTATGCTCGTCGTCGTCGAGAACAAGAATGCGTACTGTCGGCACCACCGCCTCCGCAAAGAATTGTTCAGGTCAAATTCCCCGTGGATCCAGGAACAGGCATGCTACATGGTGCCGTCCGCAAAAGCGGTCCGCAAAAGCGGTCCGCTGTTGCGGTTCGCCTGTGCGATTCGTACGGGCGTACGCTCATGCTCGTTCCGCCCAGCGCAGTTCGCTGTTCGCTGATACCCTATATCGTAGTGATTGAGAACGAAAAAGCAAGAAAAGTTGGAAAAATCCGGTTTGTGGTATAATCCGTGACGATGGTAGAGACCGGCCTCCTGCTGCGTATCTTCGAGCGGGATTTTGTCGTGAAGCTGCTTTTCGGCGTCCTGCTTTGCTCACTGCTCATCCTCGCGGATGGTTTCGTGCTCTATCTGCTTGCACGCCTGTTCGGCGTGCTGCTGGTGCTGGCCGCGGAAGCCACGCTCAGCCTCGTCGCCACCTTCGTTGTAATCGATGCTGCGCGTCGACTTCTCGAGCGGATGCGGACGCAGATTCGCGAGGGTGTCTATCCGCTGAAGTTGTTTCGGGCTACCGTCGGATGCCTCGCGGGTGGAATTCTGCTGATCGTCCCGGGGTTCCTCTCCTCGGCGGTCGGGCTGCTGCTCTTTGTTCCCGGGATGCGTTATCTCACGGGCACGCTGCTCACATCGAACCTTGGAACCGAGCTGCCGAAAGTCTACGAATTTCTGAAGCTGAGCGAGTTTGAACGGGAGCCGGATGCGGTCCGAAGCCGCGACGCGCTGCCCTGACCTGTCACTGCCCGTTTTTCGCGGCAGCCGGGTTCAGAGCCCTCTGATCCGGTGGACGAGAAGCAGAAGCAGGTAATAAAAGTAGACGAATCCCCGAAGAATCCGCCACGGTTTCCGGAAGAGGTCGGGAAGGATGTCCGTGCCTGCCTGAAAACTCTGGCGCGACGGGCGCTTGCGCTTTTCGGCGAAGATATCGAAAGTCTCGCTCGACCAGAGAGAAATACCGGGTTTGATCTGGGTGCGATGCCGAAAGTACCATTTGTCGCGTGCCTTGACGCCCGGCCCCATGAAGAGCAGGTCGGGCGAGGCCTTCTTCACCGCCGTGATGATGTCACGCTCGATCTCACCGTCGTAGAAACCGGTGTATCTCCCGACAAAATGGAGGCCGGGAAAGGTGTGCCTCAGGTTCTGTTCGACATGCTGCAGGCTCCTGCGCTGGCCGCCGATGACGTAGATCGACCGGTGCCGGGTTTCGAGCGCGCCGAGGAGCCGGATGACGAAATCGAAGGGCATGTAACGAAACGGCACGGATTTCTTGAGAAACCGGGCGCCCGCGACGATACCGCGCGAGACCGGTATCACGAGAGACGCCTGGCGAACACAGCGGTTGAACTCGCGGTCGACGCGGGCACGCATCATGTCCCATAACCGGAGCATGATGATCTGGTGAGTCTCTTCGTCCTTCGTCATCTCGTCTACTGCACGGTCGATCGATTCCGGCGAGAGGACGTCGATGGGGACGTGCACAACGTGTATGCGCTGAACTCCGGTTAGTCTTTTCCGATCCGCCACGTTTTTTTCTCCAACAGCACTATCTGGACCGCAGCAATCGCGTAAAGTGCGGCGGTCTCGGTCCGAAGCACCTGCGGGCCAAGGTACACCGGCTCGAAGCCTGACTGCAGGAGTTGCTCGATTTCACTATTCGAAAGCCCCCCTTCAGGGCCGATCACAATGGCTATGCGTTGAGAGTCCGCACTAAGATACTCGTGGAGCGTACGCTGTTCAAGGGGGCGGTTACGCACGCCGTCAAGCCGGAGCTGGTGGCAGAACAGACCGACTGCGTCGTGACCAGGCGTGAAACGGGACTCGAGATCGGCAAAAGGAATGGGCGCCGATACGTCCGGAAGCAAGGTCGCGCCGCTCTGCTGAACCGCCTCCCGGGCAATGCGGCGCCAGCGGTCGAGCTTGCGCGTCGCCGCAGCGGCGGTGTCCACTCGAGGCACCGCGTGTTCACTGAGAAGCGGAACGATGCGCCGGACACCCGCTTCGGTGGCCTGACGAATGATGAGGTCGAGCTTGGTGCCTTTTGGAAGACACTGGAAAAGGGTGATCTCTGCGCCGTCTGCCGCGCCGGTTTCGACCGTCCCCGGGTCGGCCGCTGCACCAGGTTCGAGCCGCACCGTGCAGCTGTCGGCTGCGAGAATTTCGACGGTCAGCCTGTAGAGATTTCCCGTACGGTCGGCCGCGTCGCAGCTGTCGCCGGGACGCATCCGCCGCACGCGGCACAGATAGTGGAAGTCCCGGCCGGCGATTACCGCGGTCTCACCGCCGCGATAATCAGTGGACAGCAGGAATCGCTTCATGAACGGCGGGGTGTATCTCGTCGTTTCGAAGCATCTTGACCGCATCCTGCAGCACGACATCGTAGTCGAGGTCATAGACGATCGGCGTGCTGGTCACCCGGGCAACCTCACCTTTCACCAGATAACGGATGGTCCGTGCGTCGAGGTCGATTCCCTGGCTCTTGAGTTCTGCGATGAAGCTCGAGATGTCCGCGTCGGTCGGTTTCGGATGCTTCTCGACGAAGGTCTGGATCAACTGCTCATTGAGCAGCTTAACGTAGGCCTTCTGCTGCTCGTCGGTGAGCTTCGGCTGTGCGACAATCTTGTCCGGCTCGATGCCCTTCTTGTCGATGAAATCGCCGCTCGGCGTATAGTACTTGGCCATGGTGAGCCGGAAGCCGCCGTCTCCGACGTTGCGAACCTGCTGCACCGAACCCTTTCCGTATGTTTTTTCCCCGATGAGATAGCCGCGTCCCCGGTCTTTGAGCGCCCCGGAAAGAATTTCCGCGGCCGAAGCGGTACCGCCGTCGACCAGGACGGCGATAGGGATGTCGTTGGGAACGAGCTGACCGGGGGTCGCGTAGAACGCCTGATTCTCGCTCGGAATCCGGCTCTTCGTCCCGACGATCAGGCCGTTGGAGAAAAACTCATCGGCCGTGTCTATGACACCGTTGAGCAGCCCGCCGGGATCATTGCGCAGATCTATGATCATCGAGGTGTAATTGTGGTCCTTGAAGTAGCCGATCGCCTCCTGGACCCTCTCGGCGGTGTGTGGAGTGAACTGGATGATACGCAGATAGCCGATACGCTGCTTTCCGGTGTCGGTCCCCGTGATCATGTCACGCTTGACGGTCGGCACCTCGATGATCGAACGCTTCAGGGTCACCGGAAATTCGAGGCTCTCACCGCGACGAATGGTAATGGTGACATCGGTTCCCGGGGCGCCGCGCAGCTTGTTGACCACATCGTCCACGGTCATGTCCGCAGTCGTGTGGTCGCCGATCTTGACGATGAGGTCACCGGCGTGGATGCCGGCGCGATAGGCCGGGGTGTCCTCTATGGGAGATACCACCTCGATGAAGAGCGGCCCCTTCGAGCCGTCCTGCTGTGCCTGTTTCGAAATGTACATACCCACACCGCCGAACTCCCCGGAGGTAGTGTCGGTGAGTCCCCGCATCTGGTCTGCGGTCAGGTAGGCAGAAAACGGATCGTTCAGGCTGTCGAACAGGCCCTTGAGCGCACCCTCCACCAGGGTGTGCGGATCGACCTTGTCCACGTAGTTGTTCTGAACGAAGTTGAACACCTGGTCGAACATGGAAAGGAGCCGCTGAGTCTCCGCATCCTTGCTCTGTGCGAACACCGGCGGCGCAAGCACCAGCACCAGTGTAAGAACCGAGATTACGGCAGTACCCGCGATCCAGAGCACGCCCTCACGTCTTGTCTTCTTGTTGTCGGAACTCATCAGCCACTCCACGCAGACGGTCGATGCCACAAAGATAACGTAAATATACAGGAATAACCGAAGCTGTGAGTAGTATCAAGAACCCTGTGGATAAAATCAGGGGAGTAATTCCGCGGTAAGTACT
>CAZNYW010000007.1:0-54632 GCA_964577375.1 uncultured Spirochaetales bacterium
CGCACGTCCGAGGTTGCCGGATCGACCACCGATACGCGGTTGTCGTCGGGAATGACGACGGCGCTGCGGTCGCTCGAAAAGGAGTAGGGGGAGGTTGTTCCCCGGTGCGCAATGGAAGCCCGGGTCGCAGCGGTAGTACCGACGATCGAGTTCGCAGCGTTGACCGCATCCGTGACGTCGTACTGGTTTTCCAGCTCGAAAGGTGAGTAGTAGCCGGGTTGCCAGAGGAGCAGGTAGTCGGTGCCGCCGATCTGGTATTGGACTGACTTCGCGCCGGAGCCAGGCGTTCCATCCCCGTAGCCGACTTGCTGCTCAAGTGCGTCGAAACTCCCGATCCCAGTGTCCGTCCAGTTGAAATCAATTGTCGATGTGTCGGGCGCTCCGTTGCCATCGAGGGCAAACACTGCTTTCTTGCCCAGACTCGTGTTCCCTATCGGTGTTCCTCCCACCGTATAGGTCACGAGCACCCGCCCGGCAGGTTTCTCGCGGAAGAAGATCGTGCCCTTCGCAAGATCATAGACGGCCACCTGACTCAGGTCGACCTTCTTGAACACGCCGCTCGAGCCGGCCGCACTGGTCGCTGTTACGGTCCCCGTACCGTCCTCCAGGTAGACCTGCAGATTCGAGATGTTCGCGTCCGGCAGGACGAAGTAGCGGCCGCTCGCGTAGTCGGCCGGATTCACGCGCGTGCGGACCACCTCGTTAGTGCCGAGGTAGGACTTGTGCGCGAGGCCGTTGTCCTCGTATCGGAAGACCAGCTCGTGGCGGCTGCGGTCGGTCTCGAAGAGCGCGGCCAGCCCGAGCGAGTTGGTCACATTCTCACCGCTCGGTGCGAAGCTCGAGGCGGCGGAGGTGGCGGTGTCCGGGCTTATGCCGGGGGTATCGTCGGGCGGATTAAAGGGTGGAATGTCGCCCAGGCCGGCAGTGCTGCCGTCCCCGGCGGCCGAAGTTCCGGCTGCCGCGGCAGCTGCGGGTGAAGCTTGCGCCCCGAGTGGCCGCTGATCGGTCGGATACTTCGTTCCCTCCACCGACAGAAAGGGATATTGAGAGAAGGGCATCAAGGTATTTCCGAGCAACACCTTCTGAACGAACTCGCCCCTACGCCCCTGGTAGCCGAGGAGAAAGGTATTGAGCGTGAACTGGTCGAGAAAGCTGGTCTGGAAGAAGTAGCGATTGAGCAGCCAGAGTGAAATGGTGAGATCGACCTGATTGAGAAAGGAGAAGGGATCCATTCCCGGAAAGGGGTAGGGAAACTGATAGCCTGATCCGTTGCCGAGCCCCGGGTGAATTCCGATGGCAAGAGAGGCGGAGAGCGTTGACTGCCAGGAGCCGGATGCGTAGAGGTCGACGTTTGCGTCGCCGATCTTGCTCTGCAGAAGCGCAGTCGGCGCCTCGCCGAGGATGAGGTAGTCCGGCAGGTTCTGGCGGACGCTTTCGGGAAGCACGACCTGCGCGACGCTGCGCGGCACCTGCACTACCACTAGGAGGGCGATCAGGGGCAGCAGGCGCGCGGCCGTCAGCGTACCGCGGGTTGTGTTCATCCTCATTAACAGTGTAGTATACTTTGCGAAACACTTTTTGTCAGACGCCGCAACGGTCGCAGAGGGTGGGATGAGCTCCGAGATAGAACGTGCACAAACTTTCGTACAACGACTACTCGCCAATCCTGCCCTTCAGGACTTTTGTGCCCTCCAGCGGGAAGAACAGATAATTCAGTTTCTCAATGCAAACTCCGCACAGCTTGCGCCGACCCTCACCGCGGAACCCTATTTTCCGGGAAGGAGCTGGCGACAGACCTTCGGTATTCTCGTTCAGGCTATCTTCGAAGTGACGAACCAGCTGCTCGGGCCGCAGCTGAAATCGCTGGTCTCCGAAGGAATATCCTTCGCATTCGTGCCCTTTCTCAAACCGCAGGGATTCCGCGAATCACAGCTGCAGACACAGATCGAGGGCTTCCTTACCGAGCTCCTTCGCAAGTCCGATGCTCGCAGAGGTTTCACCGGTGCATACGCTGCGCTCGAGTTCAATGCGGTCGACCGCTATCTGGACGAGATCTTCGAGCGGAAATCATACGTGCACTTCGAGCTGACGAAGGTTCAGCGGCTGCGGATGGGAAGGGACGAGATCGGCGCGATGGTGCTCGCGACGCTGCTGTTGAAACCAGGGATCTACGCGCTGGCCGGATCGGATGCGACCGCCGGCGAGGAGCGCGTAGCGGGCACCATTCAGAGTCAGTTTGCCGAGAAGGTGGTTGAAGCGCTCACGCGCAGACTCAGCCTGCTTCCCGAGCAGCTCGTGCGAAGCGCGGTGGACGCAAACATCTCCTTTTCGGAGAACCGGTTTATCGAGGCAACCGCGAGGATCGCCGCGATCTTCGCGGCCCGGTGCCGCAACTATCATCCGGGGATGCGTGCCGACCGCGGCGCGGACACGCCCGACAAGAGCTGGTTGAGCATTGCGCGCCGCAACTACCGTTTTTACGGCTTCGATGTGAAGATGCTCGACGAGCTCTATATGATCGCGGCAGAGAACGGCTGGTAGGCCGAAGTGGGTAGGACGATGAAGAAGAACCGCTGGGTGGATTTTTTCGAGGGGCTTGTCGTCATCGCGATTCTCCTGGTTCTCGTGCAGACCTTCTTCGAGGACTATTCGGTTGTGGCCGGCTGGAAGTGGAGTGTCAGGCGCACGCTGGTTTTCACCAGCTTCGGGTTTGATCTGTTTTTCACGATTGAGTTCTTGACCCGCCTCTACTTTGCCATTCTCAACAGGCGCGTGACGCGCTACGTACTGTTCGAACGAGGTTGGATCGATTTTCTGGCTTCGGTTCCTTTGCTGCTTTTCAACTCCGGTCCGACGGTGATCGCCCTCCTTACCGGGAGCGCGCTGCTCGGAGGGCTCGGCGGTTTCATGAACGTGCTGAAAGTCGTGAAGGCGATCCGAATTGCGAGGATCCTCAGGCTCCTCAGGGTGCTCAAGCTGCTTCGCCGCGTCAAGAATGTGGACTCGGTAATGGCGCAACGCCATGTGGGCAAGGTTTCCACAATAGGTGTTTCGGTATTCGTGTTTGTAATTTTCGGATTCAGTTTGCTCGACGCGTTCGTCAACATCCCGAGCCTGCAGGATCAGTTCCAGCTGACGCCTCCGCGCGTGGTGGCGTTCATTCAGTCGGAAAATCTCACAGATCCGGCTAAATCATCGGAGCTCGCCTCCTACGCGAAAACCGATCCCTCGATCCTTATGGTCAAGTCCGGCGGCAAGACCTGGTTCAGCCGCTTCGGCAATGAGTACTATGCTGCCTATTTCGGTCCCACCGACTACGGCTATCTCAGGAACGGGAATCTGGAAGTCTTCTTCGATCTTCGCACACTGAATGCTCAGCAGTCGACGAACAACCTCATCTACTTCAGCGCGATCGTCATTCTGGTCTTCATGCTCCTGTTCTACTACGGCCCGCATTTTGCGTTGACCGTCTCGGATCCGGTGCACGTAATGCGGCGGGGACTTACAGAGAACGCCTACAATCTGGAGGTCCGTCTGCCGGAGCGCTATCGCGGCGATGATGTCTTCCGACTTGCCGAGGCGTACAACGAGCACTATCTTCCGCTGAAGGATCGTTCGAGCGGAGACAGTGAATCGGCTGTATCGGGTCTGAAGATGGATGACTTCAACGACCTGTTCAGCTGAGCTGCGGCTCAGTGCGGACCAAAGCACCGGAGGAATCTGTGGTTGTGTCAATGATTCAGCTGATCGTCGAGCTGCCCGACGTATCCAACATCAAGGAAAAGCGAAAGATCGTGAAGTCGCTCAAGGAGCGGCTTCGCGTCAAGTACCACATTTCTGCGGCCGAGGTAGACCTCATGGACAGTCTTTCATTTGCGCAGATTGGGGGCGCCGTGGTGTCCAATTCGCGCAGCTTCGGCGAAGGTGTGATGCAGAAGGTTCTGCGGTTCGTGGAGGACGAGGTCCCGGGTCGGCTGCAGGATGTGAAAATCACCTCCGAAGTGTTCTAGGTCAGCGCTCGCGCGAGCTCAGCGGCCCACGAGGAAGAGGTCCTGGAGCATGAAATCCCGCGTCAGCCGCAGTGTCCGGTCATCCATCTCGGAGGCGGTGATTTCGAGCTTGAAGAAGTGGTGAAGTACCTCGAAGTCGTTGTTTTCCGGGACTGTCACTTCGAAGTCGAACATTCTTTTTTCTCCTGCCTCCGTCGCGCGTATCGGGGCGGGCCAGAACAGGTAGCTTCCGGGGCTGTGTTCGACGATGGTGTACGGGTTCTGCCATCTGCCGTTGACCATCTCGGCGGGATTCCCGTCCTGTTTCAGCCAGACATCCATTCCCACAACCGGCGCGAAGGTGAGGCAATCGAGCAGGCGTCCGCGGATCGCCGGAAAGTGAAATGCCGGGCCCGCGCCGCGGTTCTCGTCCTTTGAGGAAGCATCTGACGGTGCATAGTAGGAGCGCTGGACCGTGCTGACCCGGCGAAGCCCCTCGTGGGCAAGCGTGACAAGGTCGACCGCCAGCTGAGGATTGTCGCGAAATTCATTCTGCAGATGGGCAAGTCCCCGGCCCGAAGTGACATACTGCTGGGGCACCCGGTTGAGAACGAAGCAGGCGGCATCCATCTGGCACTCCGGGCTCGTGCAGTAACCGTTGGCCCGGGAGTGCTCCTCCTCCTGCGCGATCTCGTGGATGATGCGGATGACCTCGTCCTCCATGAGATTATGAATCTCCATGGGACGCTCCCTTTCCAAACTCCTTCTGAATCTCCAGAATTTCCTGAAGCGCATCGATGGCGCCGCGAAAATCCTTCAGCGTTTCGCGGAGTGTGAGGTAGTTGAGCCCGACATAGTAGATCTTGGAGAAGAGCGAAAAGGAAATCTCCCTCGACGAGTTCTGTATGCTTATGTAGCAGCCGAACTCATACGCGATGTGGAGCATCTCCTCTATCCGCTCCTTTATGAACTCCGAAAGGGAGGGCGAAAAAGAGAAGGTGAACGCCAGCTCGAGGAACTTGCTCTCCTTGTCTATGAACATCCCCGCCTGGAAACCGTCGTCGGAGAGGATCCCCGCGGTGAACGTATCGTCGAAGTATTCGTTGTCCTGCAGTTCGTATCCGAGCTCTTTGAAGAGCACGCTGACACGGCGGATACGCTCTCTCATCAGCTTAGGTTTCTTCATTGATTTCCGTTTAAATGTATTCAAGTTCGCAGGCTGTTGCAAGCATGCTCTTCCCGCTGCCCGGGCAGATACTCCGTGCTGATATTCCACGGTGCACGATAGATGTTCTCGCGAACCTGCCGGTTTTTGTGGGCGAGCGAGCTGATGATGCGTTTCATATCCTGACGGATGGTTGTGTCTTTGTGCGGACAGTTGATCGATACAACCGGCAGCTCGAGAAAAGCGGCAAGGTTGCGTACAGCGGCCTCGGTGACGCGGCACATCGGCCGGATCAGCTGCACGCTGCCACGGAAGAAGTCCTGAACCGGCATCATCGTTCCGAACTGACCGTGGTAGAAAAGGTTCATGAGCGTGGTTTCGATAATGTCGTCGAGGTGATGACCGAGCGCGACCTTCGTGATTCCAAGCGATTTGATCTCGCCGAAGAGGATGCGTTTGCGGTTTCGCGAGCAGAGGTAGCAGTTGAACTTGCCGCGGAACGACTCGGGAAACATGTGGGCGGGCAGAAATCGGAATGGCACTTCGATCGCATCGAAGAACTCCGCCAGTTTTTCCTTTGATTCCCGGGAAAGCGGAAATTCCGCCCACTCGATCTGAACCGCATTGAGCGAGTAGCTCACCGGCAGCCAGCGGCGGCGCAGTGCAAGCGCGAGCGCCATGGAGAGGGAGTCCTTTCCGCCGGAGATCCCCAACAGCACCGAGTCACCCGAGCCGATCATGCCGAATTCGTTTATTCCGCGCCCCACGGTCTTGACGAACCGCCGGACGCGCGGCGGTATGTCGCCCCTCATCAGATCGCTGATCGAGGTCATCGCTGCGTGATCAGTCCGGCGGGATCGACCGCCCGATCGGCCGCGCGAGGGGAGAGTATGAGCCGGATGCGCCGCAGGGTCCGGGTGAAGTCTTCCACAACCTGCCGGGTGAATACGGTTCCGGAATCCATATAGTCGACCACGTCGTCGTCCTGTACAACCGGAATGGTCACCTCGAAGGAAATATCCTCGGGGATGTCGATGATCACCTCTTCGGGACGTATCGAGATTCCGTGTCCGCTCAGCGCCTGGGCGATGCGGGCTTCGGCGGCGAACCGTGCATCGAGGCTTGTGAGATTCCGGTGCTCGGCTTCGTGGTAGGGCGAGTCCCACACCACGCGGTAGAGCTCACGGTTGGGCACTCGGTTGATGAGCTCGAAGGGCGGATAGTCGATGCCGGCAAGGCGCGAGAAGAACAGTTCGTCGTCCAGCCCGTACAGCTCTTCGGGTCGCAGCACCCCTTCGCTGAGAGCCATCAGCAGCGCCTTCTTGATCATGGCCGTTGCGACGCGGACCGTCCGGTGCCAGTAGACCGCGCGGTACATGAGGTATTTCGAGAACAGGATGTGCTCGATGGCCGAAATGCCGGTGATGTCGATGGCCAGCCCCTCCTTGCCGTAGGGGCGCATTCTGCTGATGGCAAAATCGATGTCCTGTATCCCGTAGGGGACGCCGCAGAAATAGGCGTCCCGGTTGAGATAGTCGAGCTTGTCCGGATCGAGCGTTCCCGAAAGTATGTGCCGGAAGAAAGCTATTTCGTCGTTTCCTCCGTCCGGACGTGAAAGGTCGACTATCGCCGCGGCTAGCTCGGGATCGGTTCCCACCTCATCCTTTATGATTTCACGAAGCGGGGAGGAGCTGATGATGCTCCCCGTGAGCGCCTCGTGGTCGCGGAGCGGGAGCTCCTTCAGGCTGTGCGCATAGGGAAAGTGGCCCACATCATGGAGCATCGCCGCACAGAGAAAGGCCTTTACGCCGTCGGTGCTCAGCCAGGTGCAGGACTCGAAGCTCAGGAGTGCGCGGATGATCCTGCGGGCGAGGTGAAAGACCCCGAAGCTGTGATTTAACCGCGTGTGTGTCGCTCCCGGATAGACCAGGTAGCTCGGGCCAAGCTGCTTGATGCGGTGGAGTTGCTGAAAATCGGGAGAATCGATCACCTTCATCAGTCCCGGCGACAGGTAGATATGCTTCCACAGCGGATCGCGGATTGGAGATGTGAATTCCCGGTCGAGGTGCCAGATTATGTCGTCTCTTGTGCTCATAGGGGTTATTCCGGACGAGAGCCCATCTTAGCGCATTCGGTTCGCGCTGTACACTGCTTTGACCAACCAGATCAGATCTGCTACCATCTGACGATCTCATGATGAAACTGGCGCGGGTATCGGCAATAGTTTGTGCCTGCCTGCTTCTGACCTTCTGCGGCCACGGCGGGAACAGGAGCGCTGCGAAGTCTGTGCAGCCTGCTGCCCCAGCCGGCACGGGCTCGACGGCCGGCAGTCCCGAACCCGCAGCTTCGCCCGCGAAACCGCCCGCACCGGCAGCTCAGGGTCCGACCCGGATAACCGTCGCTCCGCAGGCGGCCGCGACACCAGCGGCCGGAGGCAGGGCGGCCGCCGGCGAGAGCGCGGCGGCGGCGAAACCGGCGTCGGCAGCGTTCACCGGGCGGGAGACCGAATACCTTATGGAATCGGGCCTCGCCGGCAGGATCATCCCTTCCGACGACCGGATCGGCCCTCTGCAGGACCGGTTTGCGCAGGACGCGGAAACGCGCCGGATGTACGGGCTTGTCGACCGGTTTCTGACGGCGCTTTCGGACAGGAAGGTCGTCCAGGATTCGATTCTTCCCGATACCGCACCCTTCCTGGTGCGAAGGCTGCAGGGCGACCTCGCCGCAGGTTATCTGCCTGAAAGCTGGCGTATCGGAAGAATCGAGAGACCCGATACGGTCTCGGCCCACATGAGAGTGATCCTGATAGGGAGTCCCGGCAGTGCGGCGGGCGATATCTTTCTGGAAAAGTCATCCGACCGGTGGTATATTAGTGGAATTCAGGTGGAATTTGCCCAGCTGGCGACACCGCCGGCGGGCGGCAAGCCCGTTGAGCCTGGAACACCGACCTGGATGAACAACGCACAGTAGCGGAATGGCAAACGAGCTGAACCGAATCGAAAAGGAATTCATCCTCAAGACCGTAATCGACAGCAAAACTCCGCTCGAAATTCATGCAGGAACGCAGCGTGCCACCTGCACGGTAAGCTCCTTTGTCAACGGCGTTCTGATCTGCGAGCTGCAGACCGTGCTTCGAATAGAAAAGCCGCTCGAAGCGGTGTTCTACTTTCGATTCCGCGGCAATCCGATGACATTCAAGACCCGCATCACCGCGAAGCGTGGAACCACCATCCAGGCTATCGCGCCGAAGGAAATTCTTCGCGATCTCTCCCGCGGTTTCGAGCGGATCATCTCCCCGGAAGGGGTTCACGTAACGTTCCTCATGGACGGCCAGCGGGTCGAGCTGAATTATCCGAAGGTCGTCGTGTCGCGGCCTGCGGAAGGCGCCGCCGTCGAGCCAGGTTTCGACGCGGCCAAAATAAGCGAGCTCCTCAAGTCTTTCCGTGAGCGCGCCCGGGAGTTCTCCTCGGAGAACAAGATAGTGATGTTCCGGGAAAGGAAGCCGCAGACCTTCGAGGAGCGGGTGGTAGCCAATTCGGGCAAGATCCTGATAATGCCCTTCGTCGCGCCTGAGGCGCCCGGAATCGGCAACGCTATTCGCGACAGACTGCTCACCCAGCCGGAAGTGGTCGAGGTGGAGACCTCGGCAGGCGAAGAGGTCTTCACGGTTCTCCAGTCTATCTCTTCGGTGGCCGACCATCAGAAGAAGCACGGGATAGCCTCGGAGCTCTACTGTCCGGTGCTCTATCAGGAGTATGTGGTCGGCTTTCTCTACCTGCTGCGATCGAACGATCTCCCTGCAAGCTTCGAGCCCCGTGCGATGGATTTTGTGTATCAGTTCTCACGGGTGCTTGCCTATTCGCTCAAGGTGAACGGCTATTTCAAAGCGGAACCGGTGAAGGAGGAGTTCGCAAACGCGGAGCTCCTCGACATAAGCGGATCCGGGCTGCTGTTCAGCTATCCACACGACGGCCCGAACCTGGCCCTCTACACCGACCTCGATATGACGATCTATCTCGGCGAGCAGACCCTCCCGGCCAAGGGTCGCATCATGCGCCGATACAGGGACAACGACCGTACCTACGTCGGTATTCGGTTCATCGACATGTCGCTCGAGCATATGGAGATCCTGTTCCGGGAGCTCTACGGCCATGATTATACCGGTGACGTCGATCAGAAGGGTGTTGTCGACCTTTCGAGCCTTCCGGAAGCCGACAGATAGTCTTCTCACCGGTTTCTGCTTCACAAAATCATCGGTTGCTGCGAAAATGTAGATATACGCAATAGACCCGCGGCCCACCGAAGCTGGATTACGCGCTTCGGCAGGAGCTTCCGCGGCGTGTGGGTGCGGGGGAAAGCTACAGTGTCGATGTTCTACCTGCTGGTGGAGATACACAATGTCCGTCAGCTGCAGAAGATAAAACAATCCTACATGAGCTCCGTGGAGCGAAGCTTGTTGAATCTCCTGGAGTCGCGCGGAGCGCGTCATGTGCGCGAGGACGGCGGAGACCACCTCTTTCTCTTCTCCGAGAGCCAGGGGAGCGAGCCGGCCGCACTTGTCGACGCTGCCTTCTCGACCTATCGCTTTCTCATGTCGCACCGCGACGATCTGATGGGCTTCCTTCTCCTGCTCGATGCGCCCGAAAGCGAGGAGGATGAAGTGGTCCTGCGCCGGATGCGCGCGCAGGTTCGCACGGTTGATCTGGATGAGGCTCTGCTCGTAGGGGAGACCGCGGCACCCGGTTTCGAGTCTCTGCTGAAGATGCACTGGAGCGGCGGACACTGGGTAGTGGATGATCGTGTGGAGCGGACACCGTCGCAGCTTGGCGAATCCGCCGCCTTCTGCCGTCATCCTCAGATCTGCAAACCGGTGATGGAGACGCTCGAGCAGTTCTGGGACGAAAACTGGGAGCCCGGCATCGTCCTTATCCATGGGCCGCGTTTTTCGGGAAAACGGCAGGCGCTCTCCTATGCTCTCGAGCAGATCGCGCGCGACGAGGGCGGGCCGCTCTACATCGATGTGCATCCGGGAGTCCGGCGCGAATCGGTTATAGCTCCCCTGGTGAACAGTCTCCGGGGATGGGACCTCGCGGAGGTTTCCGCTCATCTTAGGGCTGTCGAGAGACCCTCGTGGGAGGCCCGGACCGGTTTGATCGAAATGCTTCTCGATCAGCGCTCCGCCGCGCTCTGCCCGGACTCACTGCAGCGGGATTTCCTCATTGCGTACGGGCTGTTCGTTCAGTCCTTTGTGCGGCGTATGGACTCCCTGCTGCTGCCTGCGGTGATGGTGTGCGACGACAGCCAGGATTATCAGACTGAAACGATCGAGATACTTGGCGGGCTTTTCGAACGGTTCCTCTCCTCGGAGGTCTTCCTTCCGGTTCTCGTGTCGCAAAAACCCTACCTTCCGCCGGAGCTGCGTGACTTTCCCTACCACAAGCTGAGAATCCCATCGATAGACGATGCGGCAATTGCCGAGCTTTCGCGCCGATACCTGGAGGGCAGCCCTGGAGGCGTGCGCGAACCCGGCTGGATCAGGGAGCGCTGCGGAGGGAACATCTCTTCCATGTTCTTTCTGTTCTACCGCCTGCAGAAATCGCGGGAGGGAGAGGACGGTCAGCAGCCGGTACCCGAGGGACTCGGTTCCGCCTGGGCGGTGGTCTCCGGACTGGGCATGTCGGAAAAGGTCATGCTCTATGTCGCAATGCGGACCTGGGAGCTTCTTCCGGCAGCCGGCATTCTCGAGACGGCCTCGGCCTTTGACATCCCGTCGGCGCGCATACCGGAAATTGTGGCTCTTCTGACGGGGCTTAACCTTCTTCGAAGTGATGTGGCCATGAAGCCGACGGTTCCGGAGCTGGAGGGGCTGTTTCCCCGGCTCGCGGATTTCGATGCCAAAGAGGCGAAGCACAAAATCGCCGTGCGGCTCTTCGACCTGTGGCGCGGGCAGCTGATACCGGTGTCGGAGGTGCTGTTCCGGGTCTGCCGCGGCGCGCTGGAGGATGCGCAGGAACGTGAACTCTTCCGCGGGCTCATTTCCGATCTGCTCGATCGGCGTGAGCTTTCCGAGGCTTTCAGGCTTGTCTATACGGACTGCCCCTACCGGGTGGACGGGGCTCCGGGCGACGCCGCTCCCGTGGAGACAGCCGTGGTTCTCGGCCTGCGGCTGCGCCTTGCCCTGATCGCAGGCGATCGCCACGGTGCAGAAGCGGCATTCGAACGCGCGGAGCAGGTCGAGCCGGACTCGATCGCCGGCTCGGAAGCGGCGGAACTGCTGCTCCAGCGTGCCCGCTATCTCTTCTCGGCGGGCGAGCAGTCCCGGTCGCTTTCGCTCATCAAAGAGGCGATCATCATCTATCAGGACGAGAAAAACTCACGCGGCCTTGCCGCCGCTCATGCCGATTTCGGCATCCTGATGCTCGCGCAGGAGCAGCTGAACGACGCGCGCGACTACTTCGTCATAGCCGGCAAGAACGTGGAGCCGGAGAGCTCTGTCCAGGAGCACGTCCGCTGCCAGTCGCTCGAGATGGCGAGTCAGTTTGTTTTCGGCAGTTATACGCGGGTGACCGAGCGCCTCGACCAGCTCGCCCTGCCGGTGGACGGCGCAGGAATGCGGGAATGGGGGCTCTACCACCGTTTTGTCCGCGGACGTGTCCTGTTCGAGCTCGGAAGGTACGACGAGGCACAGCTCCAGTTCCAGACCTCCCTGACGGAGGCCCAGCTCTACAATCATGGTCCCGCGCACCGTCTCTTCTACGCCTGGCTCGCCCGGTCGCTTGCCTTCGCCGGCGACTCGGCGCGAGCGCTCGTCATGCTTCGCGGCGTGAAGGCAAGCCGCGAAACACTGCTATTCGAGGCGGAGGCGGACATATTCCGCGAATCCTTCGATACTGCGCTTGCAGCGCTCGATCATGCCGCCGAGCTCGATCCGGAGCAGGATATCCGGAACACCGAGACACTTTCCTGGCGAACCGGGTTTTCCGACCTCGAGGACCTGACCGTCGGCCGGGCAGGCACGGGCAGCGTAATAGACCATCTTCTCGAGGCCTATCACGGCTACCTGCTCGCGCGGGTCGGCCACCGGATCGAGGGAATCGCCGAGATGCACAGACTCACTCGCGAAGAGCCGGTGTCGAAGCTCGACCCCTACAGCCATCTCTACTATCTGCTCTATGCGTCCATTCTGCCGGATGCGAAGGATCTGGACCGCGACCCCTCCTTCGAGGACCGGCTCACGGTTATGG
This sequence comes from uncultured Spirochaetales bacterium, assembly GCA_964577375.1. Lineage (GTDB taxonomy): Bacteria > Spirochaetota > Spirochaetia > DSM-27196 > DATKUC01 > DATKUC01. The sequence continues at coordinate 12,399 of CAZNYW010000007.1, forward strand.
GCAAGGCGGTCCGGAACATGCAGGAGCGTCTGAGCCGTATCGACCGGTATGAGGACAAGATCTTCTACCAGCGGCACAGCCGCTGGAACGGGCTGCTCTTCACCGAGGCCCGAGATCACAATCTGCTATAGTTCCACGACCCGGAGGATCTCCCTTGAAACGCACAACATTGCTGGTAGCAACTACAGCCGCGCTTCTCGCGCCGTTCATGTCGTCGGCCATCAACGTGGCGCTTCCTGCCATTGCAGGCGAGTTTCACGTCGATGCGGTTACGCTCAACTGGATCGCCACTGTCTACCTGCTTGCGGCCGGTGCCTTTCTCCTGCCGTTCGGCAGGCTCGCCGACATAGTGGGGCGTAAACTGATCTTTCTCATCGGAATGCTCCTCTACGCGCTGACCACTGTTCTGTGCGCGGTTTCACCCGGTGTTGTGTTCCTGCTGATCGCCCGAGTCTTTCAGGGCGTCGCAAGTGCAATGCTCTTCGGCACGAGCGTTGCGATCGTAACCTCCGTGTTCGAGCCGTACGAGCGCGGCCGCGCGCTGGGTATCAACGTGGCCGCGACCTATCTCGGGCTGTCCCTGGGACCGGTTGCCGGAGGCGCGCTTGTACAGTACGCGGGATGGAGGAGCGTGTTCTGGGTTCAGATTCCCATTGCGCTTGTGGTAATCGGGCTGGTGGTCTTCAGGCTGAAGGGCGAGTGGAAATCCGAGGAGCACGAGAGGCTCGACGTTCCCGGCTCCCTGCTCTACATGGGAGTGCTCGCGGCGGCAATCTACGGCGTGTCGCTGCTTCCCGATGTTCCCGGTTATCTCTACCTGGGAGCAGCTGCGATCGGCACGGTCTTTTTTGTCCTTCGCCAGCGGCGCACCACCTATCCTCTCCTCAATGTCTCCCTTTTCGTCGAGAATCGCGGATTCGGCTCGGCGAATGCGGCGGCGCTCCTGAACTATATGGCGACCTTTGCCGTTACCTTTCTTCTGAGTCTCTACCTGCAGTATGTCCGCGGACTGACCCCGGGAGAGGCAGGGCTCATCCTTGTAGCCCAGCCTATCGTTCAGGCTGGGCTTTCGCCGATTGCCGGCCGCATCTCCGACCGTGCGCAGCCGCGGATCATCGCTTCGATGGGAATGCTCCTGACCGTGCTCGGCCTGTTCGGTCTCTCGTTCGTTCACCAGCAGACGCCGCTCTTCGGGATAGTGATCTGGCTTGCGGTTCTTGGTGTCGGCTTTGCCTTCTTTTCATCGCCGAATACCAACGGAGCGCTGCGCGACGTGGAAAAGCGGTACTACGGAGTGGCCGCGGCAACTCTTGGAACCATGCGCGTACTGGGTCAGATGCTGAGCATGGCCATATCGCTCCTGATCTTCAGCGTGCAGATCGGCCACCGGGTTCTCGGACAGGTGGCCCCGCAGCGGATCGTCGGAAGCATACGACTTGCATTTCTGATATCGGCGCTGCTCTGCGCGGTCGGTGTGGTGTTTTCGATGCGAGGCGGTGCGGCGCAATCCTCAGGCGCGGCGGAATAGCCTTTTGTGTTGACAGAAAATGGAGGCGTTGGTATAGTACGCTCCATTGCGTCAAGGCGGCGTAGCTCAGGTGGTAGAGCAAGCGGCTCATATCCGCTGGGTCAGGGGTTCGAGTCCCTTCGCCGCTATCAGGTATCACAATCCGTCAGAATCCGATACCTCAAGTGAAGTTGATCGGCTCCCGTATGTCGGGAGCCGATTGTTTTTCCCCTCCCCAGGAGACATCTTTCTCAGGTGACACCCTACGGTGGCGTCAATCGGTTCCCGCCGTCTCGTCGGCGGCAACACGTTTACCGGCGCCACGATCGGCGGCGGTTTTCTTTCCGCCGGTCTTCTCGCCTCCGGCAACCTTGCCTCCGGCAACCTTGCCTCCGGCAAGAGCGCTCAGAGTCTCTATTTCGCTGACGAACTCGTCCACGTCCTCGAAGTTCCGGTAGACCGAGGCGAAACGGATGTAGGCAACCCTGTCGATCCGGTACAGCATCTTCAGCACCATCTCGCCGATCTCGCGCGAGGTGATCTCATGGCTGCCGCGTCCCTTCATTGCAGCTTCGTCTTCGAGCTCATTTATGAGGTTCTCGATCTGGACCTGGCTGACCGGCCGTTTTTCCAGCGCCCGCTGTATTCCGCGTTCGAGTTTTTCACGGCTGAACGGCTCCCGTCGGTCGCTCGAGCGCTTCACCACCATGAGCTGCTTTTCCTCGATACGCTCGTAGGAGGTGAACCGGTAGCCGCACTCAAGGCATTCGCGCCGGCGGCGGATGGCGTCGCCGCTGGCAAGGGTGCGGGATTCAATCACCTTGTCTTCGAGGCTGTGGCAGTGCGGGCACCTCATCCTTTCCTTGTCCCCCGGCTGGTGGTGAAGAGCAGCTCCGGCACTGCATTTAGCGCGCTATATGTAGCGCGGAAATGCGGAGCCCTCCCGGTACACCCACTATATATCGACTATAGTCGAGAGCGCAAGTAAAAAACGAGCCCTATTGGGAGGTGAACTCGCCGGCGCGCATCATTTCCATCATGGAACCGTCGGCCAGGGTCACCGTGATGGTGGGGTTGCGAATGACCCCGTCGAGATGGGTCAGTGCCGGCGCGTCCTCGTCGTAGTTGTGTCCGATGGCGATGTGACAGGTGCGAAATGCCTTTTCGTCCTCGAGCATGTTTCCGGTGATTTTCGCGGCGGGATTCAGCCCGATCCCCAGTTCGCCGATGTTGCGGATGTTCCGGCGGTAGATCTCGGCGTCCTGCGGCGAAAGCCTTGCCTGGTTTTCGAGCGCGGCGGTGTTCTCCTCCGCCTGGCGCAGGGTGTCCGAAAGCTCGTCCGCTTCGGGACCGCCGCTGACGGTGGTAACGAAACCCGCGCTGATCTCCGCGCGGATCGGTTCGCGAATCCGGATCGTGCCTGAATAGGAGGCGATGCTGCCGTCGAACACGATCACCCCCTCGCTCGCGCCAAGCTGCGGCGAGATGAAGGCCTCGCCCGCCGGCAGATTGCCTCCGCGTCCGGGTGACCCGAAGTCGCCGTCATCGACGAACGCACTTCGTCCCTGAAGGCCGACCGTCAAGTCGGTTCCGGCGACGGTGGTGATGCGAACGGAGGCGGCGTGGTCGAGGATCTGTTTGAGCGCCGCGCATTTCAGCCGAAGTGCTTCGTAGTCGATGGGAACCGTCCGGCTGAAAATGTCGCGGTTCACCCCGGGCGACCAGAAGCTTCGAATCGACTTTTCGCCGTAGAGCAGATAGTGAAACAGACTATCGTATTGCCTTCCGTCGACGTGGTAGGGCTTGACTATCGCCTGCCTGTCCTTGCCGAGCTTCCCTGCGCTCATCGAAACGAAGACGGCCGGCCTGCTTCGGATCGCCTCGAGCACGGCATCTTCGGCGAAGTCGAGCTGGCTCTTGCGCTGCTGGTAGACGAGGACCGGACGAGCCCGGGCATCCGCCGCAGCATCGTAGAGCGCCATTGCGATGTCAGAGACATCCGGGTCGGGGTTTGTCACGATCAGCACCGACTCGTCGGGCTTTACGGAAAGTACCCTGTCGATCGCCGTTGCGGCGGGTCCCTCGAGGGATCCGACTGCCGCGTTGGCTGTTCGGAATCGGTGGCGTAGATCGTCAGTCCTGCGTTTCATTCGCCCATTGTAACAAAGTGGGCCACGTCGCGACAGGCTCGATCAGTCAACCGACCGCACCGGCATCCCGCGACCGCGTGGCCGATCATACCGTCCTTCATAGAAGAGGTAGGCGCCTATCGCGGCGATGACGATTGCCCCGCCCGCGAGGGTCGACGCGGGCGGCACCTCGGCAAACAGAAAGAGCGCAAAGATTGTCGCGAGCACCGGCTCTCCGAGGACCGCGATGGAAATGAAGGTAGGCGGTACGTAGCGCAGCGCCCAGTTGAACACGCTGTGTCCAAGAAGCGTTGGAAAGATGGCAAGCCCGGCAAAGATGAGAAAGTTGACTGCCGGAAATCCGCCGAGCGGCGTACCCGAGAGCAGACAGACCAGCGTCAGAATTGCCGCCGCGGACGAGTAGACCAGAAAGGTATACTGCGTGACCCCGAGCCGCGGACGGAGCATCCGTCCGATCAGCAGGTAACCGGAAACCGCGGCGGCTCCGAAGAGCGCGAGGCCGTTGCCAAGGAGGGAGCCGCCGGCCGACCTGCCCGGTACGATAGCGAGAATTGCGCTCCCGCCCACCGCCGCAAGCACAAAAACCAGCGACAGCGGCCGCAGCCGTTCTTTGAAGAAGATTGCACTTGCCGCAACGATGAAGATCGGGTGGGTGTTGACCAGCACCGTTGCGGCGGCAACGGTGGTGTAGCTCAGCGACGTGATCCAGGTGGCGAAGTGCAGCGCGAGAAACAGGCCGCTCGCCAGGCACCAGAGAAGCTCGCGACGGCCCGGTCGGCCTGGCGCTCGATCGTGAGAACCGGCGCCGCGCAGCGAGACGAGCATTGCCGGCGTCATCAGCAGCGCGGAGAAGATCATTCTGAAGGCGGCAATGGCGAGCGGCGGTGCGTCCGAAAGCCGGATCAGGATTGCAGACGTGGAGGTAAAGGCCACTCCCACCAGTACCGCGAGACGAGGGGCGGGAAGCCGAAGGCGGGCCTGCGCGCTGCTGTCCGCGGAGCGGCTCACGCTCGGGCCCGCCTGGAACGAAAGAGGGAATAGGTGTAGAGCGACAGCGCCGCCCAGATGAAGGAGAAGCTCACCACTTGCGGCGTGGAAAAGGGCTCGTGGTATACGAGCGTTCCGATGAGGAGCATGAGAGTTGGTGAGACGTACTGGAGAAACCCTACGTTCGAGAGGGGAACACGCCGTGCTCCTGCGCCGAAGAGGAGGAGCGGAACGGCGGTGATCGCGCCTGATCCCACGAGCAGGGCGGTAACGTTGGGGGAGACCGATGTGAAATGTCCGCCGCCGTCGGCTACCGCTACGGCCGCGTAGACCACCGCGGCCGGAAAGAGCGCGGCCATTTCGAGCCACAGCCCGACGGCGGCGCCGAGGTGGCCGATCTTCTTGAGCAGGCCGTACACTCCGAAGCTCAGAGCGATGCCGAGGCTTATCCACGGGATCCTGCCAAAACTGATCGTCACCACCACCACTCCGATGGTGGCGAGGATCAGGGCGGCGAGCTCCATTTTTCCCGGCCGCTCGCGGAGGAACAGAATGCCGAGCAGGATGCTGACGAGCGGGTTGAAGTAGTAGCCGAGACTCGATTCGACAACGTGATTGGAATTCACCGCCCACACATAGAGAAGCCAGTTCGCCGCGAGCGTCACTGCGCACAGGAGCACAATTGCAATCGAAACCGCCCGTCGAGTCCGGTCGGCCAGAAAGGATCGCAGTTGCCTTCTGTGCCTGACGGCAACCAGAATACCCATGAGCACGCCGGACCAGATCACCCGGTGAGAGAGTATCTCTACCGGGGGTACCGCGCGGAGCCACTTCCAGTAGAAGGGAAGCAATCCCCACATGAGAAAGGCAAGGAAGGTGTAGAGCTGGCCTGCGACGTCATGGGTTGGTTTCGGCATGGATGAGTTATACCTGCCCGAAGGAATCCGCGCAACCTCGCCTAGAGAAAGGTTCCCGCGACCACGACAATTGTCGCCGCCGCGCAGACCGCGGTCGCCGTGAGTCCGGACCGGCCGAGGCGGCGAAGCGGCGCAAAATCGGGCGGGTCGGCCTCCGGGGTGAACCCTCTGCTCTCGAGCGCGGCGGTGATCTCGGCCGATCTGTAGAACATGCCGCGCAGTACCGTGACCGATAGCGTTGTCAGGTAGCGTACCGGCCTCCTCGGGGTGAGCCCGCGTGACCGCAGGCCGTCGGCAATGCGCTCCGAGAGGTCGAATAGAAGCGGCACGAACGAGACGGTGAGGCCGATCATCGCAGAAAGCCGCGACGCGGCAGCGGGGGAGAGCGGCCGAAGCGCCCATCGGGCGGCCTGCCTGAGATCCCGCACCGCAGTTGTCGCGACAAAGAGATTGGCTGCATAAAGGGCGATGATCAGCCGCAGCGCGAAAGTGCCGCCCGACTGAAGGCCGGTTCGGCTCAGTGCGAGTGGACCGAGATGGAGCAGCGCCGACTCCGCCGGCCCGCCTCCCGCGCCGGTCGCCCGTGAAAGGAGGACGGCGGCCGCGAGAAGCAGAATCGGCCATCCCGCGCGAAGGGGCCGGAAGAACGGTTCCCGCGCGCCGGCATAACCGAAGAACAGAGCCGCAGCGGCCAGAGCCAGTCCGGGCAGTGCGGCCGCCGCAAGCGCGACGTTGAAAAAGAGGTAGGCTGCCGACTTGATGCGCGGATCTGCGCGGTGGAGAAGCGAGTCTCCCGGCCGGAAGTGAAACAGGATGTAGCGATTCATCTGGATGTCTCCTGCGGGAGCCAGGAGAGACGTTGCGAGCCCGCATCGTAGAGGCGTGCCACCGGCACGAGACCCCATTCTTCGAACCGTCCGGTCGCCGCCTGAGGCGCGCCGTCGTAACGGACGGTCCCTCCGGCAAGCACGATCAGCCTGGTCGCGTGGGCCAGCACCTTTTCTACCTCATGGGTAACCACGACGATTCCGCAGCCATCGGCGTGCGCGCGGGTCAGCGCGCGCAGCACCTCCACTACTCCTGCGTAGTCCAGGTTGGAAAACGGCTCATCGCAGACGATGATCGACGGTCGCATGGAAAATATGCCCGCGAGAGCCAGGCGCCGTTTCTCGCCGCCCGAGAGAGTCCGCGGATCGCGCTCGAGCAGACCCGTCAGCTCGAAGGTGGTTGCCGACTGCTCGACACGGCGACGGATCTCATCGGCGGGCAGCGCGGCGTTCCGGGGGCCGAATGCAATGTCCTCTTCCACCGTCTGACCGACTATCTGGTGGTCCGGCTCCTGAAACACCATTCCGATCCGGAGGCGTGCCTCGTGAAGACGACGGTGCAGCGGCTGGCCGTCAAACAGCACTGACCCCGCGGTGGGTTCGAGCAGCCCGTTGAGATGACGCACGAGAAGGGTCTTACCCGATCCGCTCGGACCCGCAAGCAGCACGAACTCGCCTGAGTCGATGCCGACCGTAACGCCGTGCAGCCCAGCGGAAGGATTCTCTTCGAAACGGTGCTCGAGATTGCGCAGCTCGACGAGCGGCATGTCTATCCTTGCGCGCTTTCGCCGCGACCGACGTCGCGGACGCCGGAGCTGCGCGGTGGTGCGTCCTGTGCTCCCGCCTGCAGCGGCCCGGCGTCGAGCGGCCGGACCGCCGGAACGAAACCCCGACCGGCTGCCGTCCGAAGCACGGGCTCGAGAAGCCGGACCGCAGCCACCGCGGCGGCCGCCTTGAGAAGGTCGCCGGCAATGAAGGGAAGAACGCCCGCGGCGGCAGCCTTTGCCCACGAAAGTCCCGCGACGGCCTTGAGCCAGGGCAGGCCGAATGCGTAGACAACCACCGTTGCCGCGATCACCGCCGCCACGTCGCGCAGCAGGTTCCAGGCAGCCGGAACCGGCTTCTGCGGGAGCTGCCAGCGGGCGGGGCCGGTTCCGTTGGCGATCAGGCCGGCCACGGCGGCGGCGGCGAGAAAGCCGACCAGGTATCCCCCGGTCGGGCCGAGGAAGTGCGCGAAGCCGCCCGAGCCGCCGGAAAAAACGGGAAGTCCGATGAGACCGATGAAGAGGTATACCCCCACCGACACTGCCGCCCATCGCCAGCCCAGCAGGAGTCCGGCGAGAAGCACGAAGAGGTTCTGCAGAACGATGGGGACCGGACTTCCGGGTATCGGGACGCTTATGTATGCGCCCGCCGCGATGAGTGCCGCAAACATGCTCGCGAGCACCATGTCGCCGACGGGTACCGGTTTTGCGTTGGTTGCAGACATGTTCACAGGATAGCTGCTTCCTGCCGATGTGCAAAGTAGCGGCTGAAGCCGCGGCTTGTCACAATGAAAAAACTTCGTATACTTTCGAGCATGCGCTCCAGAATGAATCGATTCGCACTCCTTGCAGCTGTACTGCTCTACGGAGCACTTCCCGCGGCCGTCACGCCGCTCTTTTCGAAGTCGAACATATCGATCGACACGCCGCCTTCATTGCAGGCCGTATCAGCAGTGCTCATGGAGGCGGAAACCGGAAAGGTGCTGTTCGAATACCATCCGAACGAGCCGATCGCCCCTGCCAGCCTCACCAAACTGATGACCCTTCACATCGCCCTCGAGGAAATCGCAAAGGGAAAGCTCGATCCCAACCAGGTGATCATCCCGGTGCGCCAGGCGTGGGCGAGAAACATGCCCTACGGCTCGTCGCTGATGTTTCTCGGTCCCAATCAGCAGCTCACCATCGAACAGCTGCTCAAGGGGCTGGTAGTCCCGTCCGGGAACGACGCGGCCTATGCGCTAGCCTATCAGATTGCCGGCTCAATTCCCGCCTTTGCGCAGATGATGAATGAGGAAGCGGCGCGGTTCGGGTACAAGGTGATGCACTTTGTGGAGCCTTCGGGCATAAGCGCGAAGAACCGGGTGACCGCACTGGAGTATGCCGATTTCTGCAGGCGCTTCATCAGCCTTCACCCGGACGCGCTCCAGAATCTCCTGTCGGTGAAGGAGTTCACCTATCCGCAGCCGGTCAATCTGATCAACGGCAACCACGAGCATTCCATCACGCAGAAGAACCGGAACGTCCTTCTGTGGCAGTACCAGGGTGCGGACGGGCTCAAGACCGGCTACATCGACGAATCGGGCTACAATATCGCGGTCACCGCCGAACGGAACGGTATGCGGCTCATCGCGGTCCTGCTCGGCGTTCGCGGAAGCAAGAAGGAAAGCGGCAGCCTTCTCCGCGCCCAGGAGACCGAACAGCTGCTCGACTACGGGTTCTCGAAGTTCACGAAGCTTCAGCTCGGCTTTCCCAGCCCGTCGCCGGTGCGCGTCTGGAAAGGAGCGAAGACCCTCGTCACCCTCGCGCCGGACCGCGAACCGGTGCTGGTGCTTCCCAAAGAGGACGTTGCGAGTCTTAAAGGGGTGGTGGAGCAGAAACGCGAAGTGATTGCACCGGTCAGCAAGGGGCAGGTACTCGGGTCGGTAGTTTACAGCGTCGATGGGACCGAGGTAGGCCGTTTCCCGCTCAAGGCCAGCGAAGGGGTCTCCGAGGGCGGTTTCTTCAGGCGGATGTTCGATTCGGTACGGCTTTTCTTCCGCGGCATTGCCGGCGGCGGTGCCGTCAAGTGATAAAACGGGGCCCCTTTCGCGTGCGATTATCAGGCGACGCCCGTGAGTGCCTTGATGTACTGCAACCGTTCGTAGGCTTCCGGATTGGCGCTGCCCTTCTGGCTCAGCCTCCCGCGGAACTGCTCGATGCTGTTCATCCCCTGCGAAGTCATCCATTCCTGGAGTTGATTCTGTATTACCTGAATCTGATTGAAACCGTGCAGAAAGAGTGTGGAGCAGATCTGAACCGTCGACGCGCCGGCCAGAATCATCTTCACGGCCGCGTCTCCGTCGTGAACGCCGGTCGACCCCGCAATGTCCATCTTGATCTTGTCCGACAGGATCGATACCCAGCGAAGCGGGACGTGGATCTCGTGGGGGCTGGAGAACTGGTAGCCTGGAGCGAGCTTCATCAGCTTGGTATCGATGTCCAGCTGATAAAACCGGTTGAAGAGGATAAGACCGGATGCCCCCGCCTTCTGGAGCTCGACTGCGAACTTCGGCAGCGACGAGAAATAGGGCCCAATCTTCACGGCGAGCGGAATCTCCACCTGCTCGCGAACGGTCCGCACGATAGAAAGGAACTGCCTCTCCACCGACTCCGCGGTCTCGTTCGTGCTCCGAGGCATGATTGATATGTTGAGCTCGAGTGCGTTCGCGCCGGCAGCCTGGATCTGTTTTGCGTACTGCGCCCACCACTTCACGTCGACGCAGTTGACGCTCGCGATGACCGGTATGTCGACTGAGTTCTTCGCCTCCCGGATGAGGTCGAGGTAGCTGTTGGGACCGAGACGCATGCCCATCTGGCGGATGTACTCCTGGGCCTCCGGATGTATCGAAACATCGGCATCCCGCTCCTCCGCATCGACCTCCACCTCGATCTGCTCCTCGAAGAGCGACTTCAGCACAACGGCTGCCGCCCCGTGCTCGGCGCACTTCTTTACACCATTAAGTGATTGGGTCATGCTGGAACTGGAGACCACGAGTGGATTCTTCAGCTTCAGCCCCATATAGGACGTAGAAAGATCTGGCATATTCGATTCCTTTGGCGGCGTGGTACGTATACCCTGTAAGGTTTGAGAAATTATAGCGTATGGAAAAGTTGAGCGCAAGTGTATGAAAGAACAAACGACAGAAGGCGGAGGCAACGTCCGCCGCGTAGTAATAGTGGGTGCAGGTATTGCCGGATTCACTGCGGCAAAGACCCTTGCGGCGCTCGGGAGCAGTGTCGAGATCGTGCTGATAAACGGCGAGGACCGGATACCGTACAAGCGCACGAAATTATCGAAGAACATGGTGCGGCCCTTCGCACGCGATGCCTTTGCGCTAGCCGAGGCGTCGTGGTACAGTGAGAGCGGCATCGAGCTCGTGAACGGCCGCCAGGTCGTGACGCTCGATACCCGGGAGAAGAGCCTTACCCTCGATACCGGCGAAACGCTTGACTGGGACGCCGCGATCCTGGCGACCGGCAGCGAGCCGGTGCGGCTCGAGGGTGATGCCTTTTCCGGCATGCCGGTGCTCACCGTACGGCGGGCGGCCGACGTCGAGCAGATGCTGCACGCCATCGAGGGAACGCACGATCTTCTGGTGATCGGAGGCGGAGTGCTCGGCGTCGAGGTATCCGAGCAGCTCACCCGAATGGGACACCGGGTCACCTTCTGCATCGCCGCTGCGCGCGTGATGGCGAATCAGCTCAACGAGAGAGCTTCCGCCGATCTGGCAGAACTGCTCGACTCCAACGGCATTGAGCTTCTCCTCGGGCATCAGATAACCGGACTGTCGCTCGACCGGGAAAAGATCGGTACCGTCATCGACAGCACCAACCGCCGCTTCGATGCGGTCATAGCCTGCGTCGGTGTCCGGCCTTCGGTCGAGCTTGCCCGGGGTGCCGGATTGGGCACCCGCCGGGGCATCCTGGTCGATCAGTATCTCGAGACGAGCGAGCCCGGGGTGTTTGCGGCGGGCGATGCTGCCGAGCACGCCAGGGGCTTCCTATCCTACCTGTGGCATGCGGCCGAATACCAGGGCGAGCTCGCAGGCAGAAATGCTGCCGCCTATCTCGATCTGATACCGGGGCAGCCGAAGTCGATCTTCGACAACCCGCCATTTCGCCTGAAGTGCGAAGTGTTCGACCGTTACTACTTTTCAGCCGGCGTGCTGCCCGGCGTCAACCTGAGCTCTCCGGCCGCTGCGGACGGTTTTCGGCTGGTCGAGGAGGAGGCAGATGGAAACCGCTACCGCCTGTTCAGTTTTCACGACTCCCGGCTTGTCGGCGCGATTATGATCAACGATCACGACCGCGCGAAAAGCTACCAGGCGGCGGTGCGGGAGGGATGGACTGAGAGCCGTGTGATGGAGGAACTGAAATGGAACTGAAAAGAGTTGTGCTTGCGCTGACGGCTGTCCTGCTGCTGTCGGTTTCTTCGGTTGCCGGGCTCTTTGCATCCGGCGCGAAGGAGGCTGCCCAGCGCGGATCCCCGGCGGCGTCCGGGGGCGCCGCCGGCGCAGTGACGCTCCGGGTAGCCACACTCAGGGGACCCACCGGCATGGGGATGATCCGGCTCCTCGACAGAGCGCCCGAAGTGGCGGCCGGCGTCCGCGCCGACTACGAGGTGGTTGGAACCCCGGAGCTCATGGTCTCCCGTATTCTGAGCGGCGCGGTTGACGTCGCAAGCCTCCCGCTCAACATCGCTGCGAAGCTCTACAACAGCGGCGTCGCCTTCAAGCTGGCGGCGGTGAACGTGCTGGGGGTGCTCTACCTCGTCTCGGACGGGACCGCCGTGTCGGGCCTTCAGGACCTCAAGGGACGGACCGTCTACCTCACGGGAAAGGGCGCCAATCCGGATATTCTTTTCCGTTACGTGCTCACACGGAACGGACTTGAACCGGACAGCGATGTGATCCTCAATTTCGACTACGACCAGGTGGAGCTTTCGAGCATGATGATAGCCGGACGCGTAAAGCTGGCGCTTCTACCGGAACCCTTTGTGACGCAGGTGCTTGAGAAAGCCCCCGGGGCGAAGGTGGTGCTGCGTTTCGAGGACGCATGGCGGAAGACCGTGGGCGGCGACACGCCGCTCGCGCAGGGCTGCCTGGTCGTCCGCGCGCAGACGGCTGTCGACCATCCGAAGGCGGTGGACGCTTTCCTTTCCGCCTACCATGACAGCGTCGACTGGGTAAATGCGCACCCGGCGGACGCGGGAGTACTCATCGAAAAGCACGGCATGGGGCTCAAGGCGGCGGCCGCTGCGGACGCGGTGCCCCGTATGAGCCTTGTGTACCAGCCGGCGTCGAGCGCCCGCCCGGCGGTGGAGGCTTTTCTGAAGGTGCTGCTGCAGTTTTCGCCCAATTCCATCGGCGGAAAGCTCCCGGACGACGGATTCTACCTCAAGAACTGATCACAACCTGGTCGGGCCCGGAGGACGAGCGCGCCCGCGGCCCGGCCCGATTGCCCTTTCTATTTCTGAGTAAAACACTATGTTTTTACATTCCGCATTAGTACATTTGACGCAACATAGAAATCTTCAGGAGGAATAGAATGGCTTTTAAGACTCCAGACCTACCCTATGCGTACAACGCGCTCGAACCCTATATCGACGAGCGGACCATGCAGGTTCATCATGACAAGCACCACGAAGGCTACGTATCCAAGCTGAATGCGGCCGTGCAGGGGACGGAGTATGAGAACTGGGATATCGTCCGGATCATCCGCGAGCTGAACTCTCTCCCCGAGAAGATTCGCACGGCAGTGCGCAACAACGGCGGCGGTCACATAAATCACTCGCTGTTCTGGCCTGTGATGGCTCCCAACGCCGGCGGTACGCCGAGCGGCGACGTCGGAGCTGAAATCAACTCGGCTTTCGGCAGCTTTGACGCCTTCAAGGAGCAGTTTGCCGCAGCCGCTACGGGCCGGTTCGGAAGCGGCTGGGCATGGCTGGTGGTCAACAAGAGCGGGAAGCTCGAGATCGTAAGCACGCCCAATCAGGACAGCCCCTACACCGACGGGCTTACGCCGATCCTCGGTATCGACGTCTGGGAGCACGCCTATTATCTGAAGTATCAGAACAAGCGCGCCGAATATGTGAGCAATTTCTTCAACGTGATCAACTGGAATCAGGTCACCCAGAATCTGAAGGCCGCAAAGAAGTAATCGCTTCTGCGGCAGGTCCGCGCGGCATCGCCATCCGGCGGTTGCACGCGCAGGACGGGCCTGGTACGCTTCTTCCGTTCAAATAGATAAATTTGTCTCTATTGACAACAACTTGCAGGATTGGTAGTTTTAGAGCGTCCCCCTGGCCGGGAATCAGCATGAATCAAACAATAAAGACCGGCGACGCCGGCGTTCAGAATACAGGCTTGTACGATGTAGATCGTGTCCGTGAGGATTTTCCGATCCTGCGGCAGAAGATGCGTGGAAAACGCTTTGTCTATCTGGACAACGCGGCCACATCGCTCAAACCTCAGAGCGTGATCGACGCCGAGATCGGCTACTACACCACGATGGGCTCGAATATCCATCGCGGCGTGTACGAGTTTTCCGAGCGTGCGACGCTCGCCTACGACGCAGCGCGTGAGCGGCTTCGCAGGTTCATCAATGCTCCCGATAACGGACATATCATTTTCACCAAGGGTGCGACCGAGAGCATCAACATGGTCGCGTCGGGGTGGGGTAGAAGAAAGCTCAAGCCCGGCGACGAGATCGTTACCACCGAGTTCGAGCACCACGCGGACCTGGTTCCGTGGCAGGAGCTCGCCAGGGAGAAGGATCTGGTATTGAAGTTCCTTCCCACCGATCCGGATACCGGGGCTATTCACCCGGAGGATGTGGAACGAACCATCACCGACCGCACGAAGCTGGTCGCGGTTACCGCAATGTCGAACGTCACCGGGTACATGCCGCCGGTGCGAGAGATCGCCGCAGCCGCACACGCGAACGGTGCGGTTATCGTGGTGGACGGCGCGCAGTATGTGTCGCATCATCCAACCGATGTCGCCTTGATGGACTGTGATTTTCTCGCCTTCTCGGGCCACAAGATGCTGGGTCCGACGGGGACCGGTGTCCTGTACGGAAAGGAGGACCTTCTCGAGCAGATGTCACCCTACAACTACGGGGGCGACATGATCGTGAAGGTCTTCAAGGACCACGCCACCTACAAGGGTCTTCCCGACCGGTTCGAGGCGGGAACGCCCAATGTTGCCGGTGTCATCGGCCTGGGGGCGGCGGTGGAATACCTCGTGAATCTGGGGATGGAACGAGTCACCGAGCATGAGAGGGAGCTGATGTCCTATCTCGTATCCCAGGCCGAGAAGGTGGCCGGCATTACCGTCTACGCTTCGCCGGACTCCGAACAGCGTGGCGGAATCTTTTCGTTCAATGTTGATGATGTTCACTCTCACGATACGGGAGCCGTCCTCGACAGCGAAGGAATCGCGGTCAGAACCGGTTTCCACTGTGCGCAGCCCTACATGCGCTTTCTCGGAATTCCGGGCACCGTGCGCGCGTCGCTCTATCTGTATAACACGAAGGAAGAGATAGACATTTTTCTGAATGCCCTTTCGAAAGTGAAGGAAATGTTTGGATGAACCTGAACGAAGATCTTTACAGGGAAATCATCCTCGACCATTACAAGTCGAAAAAGAACCGCAAACGGCTTGCCGAGGCGAAGCATCTCGAAGCGGCGAACCCCTCCTGCGGCGACGACATAGATCTCTATCTCGAAGTCAAGGACGGCCGGATCGCGGACGCCGCGTTCGAGGGCATGGGCTGCTCGATCTGCCTCGCCTCCGCCGACATGATGTGCGACGCGTTCCGTGGCAAGACCGTCGAGGAGGCGAAGGCGCTGATCGACAAGTTCAAGGGAATGCTTACCCGCAACGAGGAGCCTTCATTTCCCGACGAGGCGGCGGATCTGGAGGCGATGCAGGGTGTGGCGAAATTTCCGCTTCGGATAAAGTGCGCGCTGCTCGCCTGGACGACCGCCCATCAGATCGTGAACGACGACACCGGTTCCAAGGAAACGCAGAGCTCCTGAGCTGCTAGGTGTCCTGGACGCCGGGTGGCTCAGCATAATAAACAACAGGCAAAAATCGAAAGGAGAAGACCATGTATAAGCTCGTGCTTGTTCGACACGGGGAAAGCGACTGGAACCGGGAAAATCGCTTCACCGGATGGACCGATGTCGATCTTTCGGAAACCGGCGTCGCCGAAGCCCACGAGGGCGGAAAGCTTCTGCGCGACGGTGGATATGTGTTTGATGTGGCCTATACGTCGGTTCTCAAACGCGCCATCCGGACGCTCGACATCGTTCTGCGCGAAATTGATCAGGTGTGGCTTCCGGTGCACAAGACGTGGCGGCTCAACGAGCGGCATTACGGGGCGCTTCAGGGACTGAACAAGGCGGAAACCGCGGCCAAGCACGGCGAAGAACAGGTGCATATCTGGCGGCGAAGCTATGACGTGCCGCCTCCCGAGCTCGAGCCCAATGATCCCCGCAACCCGAGAAACGACGCCCGCTACAAGGGTGTCCCCTTGAAGGACCTGCCGCTGACCGAGTGCCTCAAGGACACCGTCGAGCGGTTTCTTCCCTACTGGTTCGAGGTCGTCGCTCCCGCGATCCATTCGGGCCAGAGGGTGCTGATCGCCGCGCACGGCAACAGCCTGCGCGCTCTGGTGAAGTACCTCGACAACATCCCCGACGAGGAGATCGTGGGTCTGAACATTCCCACCGGCGTTCCTCTGGTCTACGAGCTCGATGATTACCTGAATCCGATCAAGCACTACTACCTTGGTGATCAGGACGCGCTCAAGAAGAAGATGGAGGCGGTGGCTGCACAGGGCAAGGCGAAGAAGTAGGCCTCGCCGGGAATCCTAGTCGAGCGCCTGCTTCAGATCATCGATCAGATCGCGGCCGTCCTCGATTCCAACCGACACACGAATGGTCTCCTCGGTGAGCCCGGAGGCGGCAAGTCCATCGGGTCCCATCGATGCGTGGCTCATGCTCCAGGGATGCTCGATGAGCGATTCGATGCCGCCGAGCGACTCGGCAAGGTGGAAGAGGGTGAGCCGCGAGAGGAAACGGTCCAGCTCGACGCGTGAGCGGTCGAGCTGGAAGGCGAGCATCCCGCCGTGACCATGCTGCTGCCGTGCTATCACCGCCCGCTGGGGGTGAATGTCGAGGCCGGTATAGAAGACCTCCTTCACTGCGGTGTGACCGTTCAGGAACTGGGCGACGGCCGAAGCATTCTGCTGGTGCGCCTCCATGCGGGGGCCTAGCGTCTTCAGTCCGCGAAGCACGAGCCATGCGTCGAAGGGAGCCTCCGGTACCCCGAGCGCGTTCACCATGAAGCGGATCTGTTCGCCGAGTGCCGGATCCTTCCAGATGATTGCTCCTCCGACCACGTCACTATGCCCGTTCAGATACTTGGTGGTGGAATGGACAACGATGTCTGCACCCAGCTCGAGCGGGCGCTGAAAATAGGGCGAAAGAAAGGTATTGTCCACTACGGTAAGAACGCGCTTTTCTTCGGGCCGGGTGCGGTTTGCGGCCGCCGCAATCCCGGCCGCACCCGCGATGTCGACGATGTGCAGCAGCGGATTGGAGGGAGTTTCGGTCCAGATCATCCGCGTGCGTTCGGTGATCGCCGAGCGGATGTTCTCGGGCCGGCGCATATCCACGAAGCTGAATGAGATGCCCATCCGCGACATTACGCTGTTGAACAGGCGGTAGCTCCCGCCGTAAATGTCATTTCCCGTAACCACGTGGTCGCCCGGCGAAAGCAGAAAGAGAACAGGAACCTCTGCGGCCATGCCGGTGGCGGTTGCCGCGCAGCCTGCGCCTTTTTCAAGTGCGGCGATGCTCTCCTGCAGCGCAGAGCGCGTGGGATTGCCGGTGCGTGTGTAATCATATCCGCGATGCTCTCCCAGCCTGTCGAACGCGAAGGTCGAGGTTGGATAGATCGGCGTGGTCACCGAATTGTAACTTGTGTCCTTATAGACTCCCGTATGCACGCAGCTCGTACGTAGCTCCATCATTTCCCCCGTTAAGCTGAATTGGCCAATGCTGACAAATTGACTTGGGTTAATCTACTTGAAGTGACCCGTCGTGTCTACGAAGGTGAGGCGGCGAAGCAGCGAGCCCCCTAGGGACGAAGCTCGAGCTGGAGCGTAGGTTCGAGGCGGTAGGTCTGTCCTGCCTGGAGCATGTACCGTCCGGAGATCGAAAGGCCGCCTGCGACCAGTCTGATATCGTGGGCCCCCGCGGTCACGCGGATCGTCGCGCCGTTGCCTCCGGTGTACTTCTGTCCGTCGACGTACCACTCGATTCGCGAGACCCAGTTGCGGTCATAGGGGTCACGAAACCGCTCCGGCACCACCAGCTCGATGGTCGCTTCCGATGGGACCATAATGGCGTTCACCGTCACGTCGCCGGCGACCGTCACCGTAGTGGTGTAGGGGAGATAACCGTCGGCCGTGACAGTGAGGATATAGCTTCCGCCGGCGAGGCTGGTTTCATAGGGCGTTACCCCGCTCTCGAGCTTCGTAAACGGCGGGCTCTGGTCTCCGATACGCGAGAGCGTGAGCTGTGCCCTTGGGACCGTCGCCACCACGGTAAAGCGGTAGTTCGCCGGTTTGAGCTCGGCGCGGACTGTGGTGTCGGAAGAGATATCGATAGTGCTGTTCCAGTCCTGGTAACCCGGGAGGCTTACCCTGAAGGCATGGCTGCCGCCGGTAAGGCTCACGCGGACAGGAGCGCCTGACAGCAGCTGATAGCTGTCGACGAACACTGCTGCGCCGTCCACATTCGACGAGACCATTACGCTGTAGACGTTGCTGCCTGCCGCGGGTACCAGCTGCGCATCAACTGTCAGATCAGACGCGACGTCGATTCTGCGGGTCCAGTCGTTGAAGCCGGTCGCCGAAAAGCGAATGTCATGGCGGCCGGCTGCAAGAGTCACCGAAAGCGGCCCGCCGGAGCCGGCGATTCCGGCGCTGACGCCGTCAACGTAAACATTGGCACCGGGAACGCTGGAATTCAGCTTCACCGTGTAGGTCTGCGGCCGGTTCGTGATCGGACCGAGCGGACCGGATTGTGCCTGCAGTGCGGAAGCGGCAGTCAGTATCAGCCCTGCCGCGATCAGTATTCGTGCCGCAATTTTCACCGAATCCTCCTTCGCGCGTCCGGTACCATTATACGCTGAAAGCAGGTGACATTTCCGCGCCGCGGCGGTGTTTCATATGCAAGGAGACAATGATGAAACACCGCCTTATTATACTGATCCTTGCATGTGGACTGCCCGGCATGTTGTTCGCCGAGTCGGTCCGGCTGGGGATAATCGGTACCGAAGAGATGACGAAGGGCAGCGAGGCGGCCACGGAAAGCTCGCTGCTCCAGGCAACCAGATTTCACGGCCTCTACTGGGAGGTAATCGTGAATCATGTTGGTTTCGGAATGACGACCACAGCCCGCTTCACCGAGGTGCCGACCACCGATCCGGCGCTTGCTCCGAGCCTGTTTCTGTTCGACTGGCTTGGCGGTTTTGACGCGCGCTACCATTTCACGGACCGATCGGTCTTCGACCCCTTTCTCGAAGGTCAGATCGGCTGCGCAGGACGCGTCGACGCGACCGACTACGCCGAAAAAGGGTTCGAGGATCCGGGGTCGTCGCGGATGAAGTACCTGTCGCTCTACGGACAGGTCGGCGCGGGAATCGCGTTCCGCTTTCACCAGTTTCACATCGGCGTGAAGATGGACTACCGTTTCGACAACGATTCGATCGTGGGAACCGACATTGCCGCATACCCGCTTAGCAAGTTCTCGAGCGGAGTCTTCGGGGGTCTCAGCTTCTAGATGGTATCAGCGAGCGTGTTGATAAATGGCTCTATATCGTTTTAGTAGATATTTTTAGCTGAAATAGATCGCCAGAAACCGTCTAACTGCAGACGCCGCGCACAACTGGCCGCGCGGCGTCAACAAGCTTCTTTATACCCTCGGGGTTTTGTGTACTATGTTCAGCCGACCCGTGATTCGATATAATCTGCCCGATGCAAAACACACCAGGTTCAACAGCCGTCCTGCTGCTCTCCTGCCCGGATACGCGCGGGATAGTGGCGGAGGTATCGCACTTCATCTTCGCCTACGGCGGAAATATCCTCCAGTCGGACCAGTACAGCGATCCCGAGACGAAGACCTTCTTCATGCGGGTTGTGTGGGACCTGGCCGAGTTCAAGTTGCCGCAGGAGAAGATTCCCGGCGCCTTCGAAGCAATCGCGATAGAGTTCGACATGAACTACCGGATCGAGTACTCATTGCGGCGCACGCGAATGGCGATCTTCGTGTCGAAGTACGATCACTGCCTCTACGATCTTCTGCTGCGAAACCGTGAGGGAGAGACGCATGCGGATATCGCGCTGATTTTGGCAAATCACCGCGACACTGAATCTATCGCGAAGTACTTCGATATTCCGTTCCACTATTTCCCGATTACGGCGGACACGCGGGATTCGGTAGAGGAGAAACAGATCGAGCTGCTCCGCGCCGAGAGCGTGGACCTGGTGGTGCTCGCCCGCTATATGCAAATACTGAGCGAACGGTTCGTCGAGGAGTTCAAGGACCGCATCATCAACATCCACCACAGTTTCCTCCCTGCATTCGTCGGTGCGAAGCCCTACCATCAGGCCTACTCCCGCGGTGTCAAGATCATCGGCGCGTCCAGCCACTATGTCACCGCGGACCTCGATCAGGGGCCCATCATCGAGCAGGACGTGGCGCGCATCAGCCACAAGGACAGCGTCCACGACCTGATCATGAAGGGCCGCAATCTGGAAAAGATGGTGCTTACCCGGGCGGTGAAGCTCCATCTCGAGCACCGCATACTTGTGTTTCGCAACAAGACGGTGGTATTCGAATAACTGATGGCGACTGAGATCGAAATAAAGGCCTGGGTCCGTGAACCTGCCGCAGTAGAGGCTGCGCTCGAACGGCTCTGCAGTTTCGAGCGCGGCTACGTCAAGAAGGACATCTATCTCCACGGTCCCGGGGGCAGACCGGAAGAATCCTGGGCTCACTGGAACCGGGAGGCGACGGGTGTCCCGCCGGCCGCGCCTCGCGATTTCCGGCTGCGCCTGGAGGAGGAGACGGCCACCTGTACCTTCAAGGACCGCAGCCTCGACGGCGGAATCGAGGTGAATCGCGAGGTGGAATTCACCGTTTCCGACGGCCGTCTCTTCCTCGAGCTCGCCGCGAGGCTAGGCTGCAGTGTCTTCTCGTGCAAGGTGAAGAGCGGACGCCGCTACGCGTTCACCGGTCGGCGGAATCTCGTGGCCGAGCTCAGTCACATCGCCGGCCTTGGCGATTTCATCGAGGTCGAGTGCGTTCTCGAGTCCGACTCGCCGGCGCGCGAGGTCACCGAGGAAACATACGCCGAAATCCGCGGCTTCCTCGGCAGAGTCGGCATCGACTCGGACGACATCGAAAGCAGACCCTACGCGAAGCTGCTCGATGAACGGGGCGTCAATCAGTGCGGCGAGATCGACGAGCTTTCAGGGCTCGAGTTCGCTGCCCGCGGGTGACCGGGACTCAGCGAGGAAGAAGGTCCGCGAGTACTTTCCGGGCGCTTTTCTTCTGTATGATCGCCGCCTCATTCCACAGGTAGAGGTGGCTGTGGTAGAAGTCGCTCTTCGCCCGGACAGGTCTCTTTTCCACCAGTTTGGTCTCGTGCAGCACCTCGTTTCGAAGCCAGAGGAATTTGTCGTAGGTTGATCCTATGTCCTCGTCGCCGGTCGACTCATTCAGGAAGAACGCTTCGCCGCGCCACTCGTTCCGACGGTACTCCGGCACGTCCTCGTCTATGATGAAGTCGAGTACGCGCTCCTTTCCCGTCTTTTCCTGGGAAGGCTTGCCGAGAAGCTCGATGAGCCTCTCTTCGACGAGCTCCCAGTCGGCGAAAGACTTACGGTTGAAGGTGCAAAGATATCCGTAGATCTTCCTCGCGGCTGCGAAGAAACGGTCACGGTTTCGAACAAGGCGGTGGGGCGGCAGGAGCCGCGGATCCTCCCACACGCCGTCGAGATTGTCAGGTGACGCGAGGGCCTGCGCATGCCCGATCGGAGGAATCAGCGAGTTTTCCTCGATGCGGTTCCATTCCTCGTTCCGGCCTGAAAAGTTCTGGTGCGCCCACGAGTCGGCAAAGGTGTGAAGCGCAATGCCGACGCGGTAGAGATTCCGGCTCTTAAGCGCTTCTATCAGGTACCGCTTCAGCCTCGGTGAGTTCGGAGTCACATTGAAGGCGTTGGTCTTTCCGTCGACCCTCCGCGCCTGCTCGAAGTGCGGGTCGCCGGGAAAGAAGTGAAAGGGTATCCAGACATCGGTCTCCTGGCGGCGATTCCAGAAGCCGAAGTGGTGCGTAACGAGTGTTTCGTACCGCCCCTTTTCGGTGTCGATGTCGTAGGAAACGAGAGCGTTGTCCAGATACTGGGAGGAGTAGGCGAGCACGTAGGCATCGTCGCGGTCGAATCCGGCCCGCTTCGCGAGAAAGTGGAGCGTGTAGTAGTGAAACTCGTGGTTCATTGTTGCCTCGCAGTACTGCCGCTTCGTCAGTATAGAAGGTAGCAAAAGCGCGGACAACCGGACAGGGGATGGAACAGTCGGGAGAGTTCGGCTATCGTCGAGTCATGAAGGTCTTCGCTCTGCCGCTCTCCGTCCGTGGTATCGTTTTCGACATCGACAATACGCTCTACAGGCACGAGGAGTATGTCCGGCAGCAGATCGACCTGCTGATCCGGCGGCTTGCGCACGAGCGCGGTGAGCGATACGAGGACACGCGGCAGATGATCGAGGATTTCCGGGCGCAGGAGGCGGCGAAGAACGACGGCAGAAAGCCTTCCCTGGGCAATGCCTTCCTTCACTTCGGAGTGCCGATCGAAACCAGCGTCCGGTGGCGGGAGGAGGAGCTCCATCCGGAAGAATATCTCGGGCCCGATCCTGAGCTTGCAGCGCTGCTCGAGCGGATATCGACGCGATTCAGGCTCTGCTGCGTCACGAACAACCCACAGGCTGTCGGCAGGAAGACACTGCGCGCCCTCTCTCTCGAGTCCAGCTTTCCGGTGGTGATCGGCCTTGACGACAGCGGGGTTTCCAAACCGCACGTGGCCCCCTTCCTGAGCGCCGCGAAGCTTCTCTCGCTCGAGCCCGCGGAGATGGTCAGCATCGGTGACCGTTACGAGGTCGACCTCGAACCTGCCATGGCGGTCGGAATGGGAGGAATTCTCGTCGAGTCGCGCGAGGACCTTTTTGACGTGCCGCTCTGGGCCGGTGGCGAATAACGAGTTGATTTTCGTTGACAGCGGGTGAGTTTCGCCGTTATACCTAACACTAACAGGAGCGTCATGGATTCCAATCAGATCGACGAGTTCTTCCACGGCATAGTGAAGGTGCTCTCCTTTTCCGAACGGCTGAAGCGAAGGCGTTATCACATCGACATAATCGTCAATCCCGTGGCCGGAAAGGTTGCCAGGCACGGGATCTTCCACCAGGAGCTTGGCGTCGTCCGAGCTTTCGTCGAACGGCTTCACCGTCAGCGGAAAGAAACCGGTGCGCCGCAGGAATCGAGCTCGGAGCCTGCAGCAACGCTTCATGTGTCCCGGCGCCCGGGCCATGCCGCCGAAATCGCCTCCGGGATTCTGAACCGGATCGCTTTGTCCGGACGGATCGCTTCGTCCGGACGGATCGCTTCGTCCGGACGGATCGGCTCCTCCGGCGGCTCGGCAGCGGGAGCCGACGTCCGCAACCTGCTGGTGACGGTGGGAGGGGACGGAACTCATGAGGAGGTGCTCGGTGTGCTCTATCAGGGCGATCCTGCAGTCCTCGCCAGGCTCGAAATCTTCCGGCTGCCGATGGGCACCGGGAACGATTCGGCGGATGCGCTCGAGGTTGCCGAAGCTTGTGACATTCTGTACGAGGGCGAGGACGGCAAGCGGGTAGGGGCGCTGCGTGTCACCCCGAAGGGCATGGCGCCGCTCTATTCGTTCAACATCGCTTCGATCGGACTCGACGCCTACGTCACCTATCTGACAAACCGCCTGAAATCGGTGATCCCGGGCGACATTTACAAGTTTCTCGCCGACGTCGCGACTCTCTTTTACCAGCCGAAGTATGGCGAGGAGCCTATGACCATCACGGCAGAGACCAGGAGCGGAGCGGTTGAAACACTACAGGGCCGGTTCATCCTCGTCGCAATGGGTCTGTCAGGCCACCGCGTCTACGGCGGAGCGAAGCCGGTTCTTCCCGGCGACGAGAATCTCTGCGTAATGTCCGAGGTAGGACTGATACGAAAGATACGGCTAAAGAAATTGTTCTATGCCGGAACGCACGTCGAGCAGCCGGAAACCCGGATGCTGAACGTCGGCAGGATCACAATCTCATACAATGGCCGGATACCTGTACAGGTCGACGGCGAGGCTCGCTGGCTGGAACCGGAGAACTTTCCGCTGCAGATTGAAATCCTCGAACCGCGGCTGCACGTCCTGACGCACGCGAACAGGGCGGCCGACTTGGATCAGTCGAAATCGTAGAAGCAACCCTGACGAACAAATCCAGCAAAGCCGAGCTCTTTCACGCGATCACCATACTGCTCGTAATTGTCTGAGTAGTGCATCAGGTAGGTCTTCTTCCTCGTCGGCCGGGGAAGTTTACCGAGATCTTCCAGGAACGCGTGTACTCCCTGCGGGAAGAATTGAACGTCGTGAAAGATCGTTTCGATTTTGAAGCGTTTCTGGAAGTCGGAAAGCAGCTTCGGATCGTACTTGGTGTCGCCGGTGAACAGGACCCTGTCGTCGATCAGAAGACCCACGCTGTAGTAGCTTGTCTCCCATGACTCTGCCTGCTCGGGATAGTGGTTGGTGCGGATAAGCTTGAGGTTCAACGAGCCCACCTGCACTTCACAGGTTTCGCGGGGATAGCCCGGCAGCCAGGCCGGTCTGACCACATCCCATAGATCGGAGAACTCAAGGGTCCGCCCGTCGCGAATTTCGTTGTAGCTCGCACCGCCTTTCAGCGAAAAGTCCCAGAGCAGCTTCTGGTACTGGCTCGTTATGATGATCCGGGGCTTTTTCCGGGCGACGTATCGCCCCATCAGCATAACCTCCTCGAGTCCGCCGATGTGATCCGCGTGCGAGTGAGTGATCAGAAAATACCGGATATCGGTCGACATGAGTCCGAGGTCGAAAAGAGCCTGCGACGACTTCGTGCCGAAGTCGACCATGACGTGGTCCTTTCCCTTGATGATGATGAAATTGTTCTGATTCAGTTTCTTTGAGAATGCGCTGCCTGTGCCGAGCGCGAAGATGCTCAAAACTCCGCTGTTGCTGAGAGGTAGAGGCGACTTTTGCAGCTCTCGAATTTTCATCAACCATCCTTTGGCGCCGGTTTCGCAGTGGTGGCGCGAGCGGACGAGTCCTGTCCCACAAATTTACAACTTCCCAGGACGGAATTCCGGTGCAATTTTCTACAATATCGGCAACTTCGCAGTCCGCCTGGCATCGAAAACCGCGAAATTGGAGATTAGTCGTCGGCTGGCTGGTCGGTCAGTACAAGGAGGTCAGCGCACGAGCGGGTTATCCTGGCCGGGCATTCCGACTCCTCCGTTGTGTCGTCGAGAAAGCGATGCAGCGCCTGCCGCTTGGCCTCTCCGAAAAACAGCAGCACTATTGCGCCGCTGCGCCGGATCAGGCTTCGTGTTGCGCTTACCCTTTCGGGCGGCGGCTTCGGCGCGTTGTGAACGTCGACGAAGGGCCTGTCTGCCACGGTGAGCTCAGCATGGTGCGGAAAGAGTGACGCAATGTGTCCGTCCTCACCGGCGCCGAGGACGAGAAGATCGAACCGCGATCCCACCCGGGAGAACTCATCCGAGTAGTCAGCAGCGCCCCCGGTGCAGGGATGGATGTGCTCTGCGGGAATCATGCGGTTTTCCCGCAGCGGTGATATGAGGAGGTCGTTTATCTCCTTGAAGTTGCTGTCGGGACTGTCGGGGGGAACCCGCCGCTCGTCTGCAAGGAAGAAGTGGACCGATTCCCATGGGAGGGCCGCACGGCTCAAACCCTGCAGAAGCTCCGATACCGAACGCCCGCCGGGAAGTCCCAGAACCGCCTGGCCCGAACGGGCGGAGGCTGAGGACAGCCTCGAGACGGCAAAGTCGACAGCTTCGCGATCCAGTTCCTCTCGACTGTTACGCAGGACACGCATTCGCGAGCTTGCCGAAATCGGCTACATCAGGTCCTTGGGCCTTCGTGCGGTATTCCCTGTTTTTTCGCAAACGGCGAAATGCTTCATCTTTCCGCCCTCGAAAACGGACTTCAGCACGATCTTGCCTCCCCATCGGCTGATAAGCTCCTGAGATGCAACACGCCGGGCGTTCTTCGAAATCAGTCGTTGTGCCATTCGTAGCCTCCACGCCAAGGTTAACGGCAGTTTTGCGCGGCGTCAACCCGGACTGGAAATCCGCGGCCGGAATCGCTACCTTGAAGGAAACTGGAAAAACCGGAGGCACTGATGGAGTACGTTCGGCTTGGTTCGACCGGGCTCAAGGTTTCGCGCATCTGTCTCGGGACCATGACCTATGGAACGACCAAATGGCGTGACTGGGTTCTCTCGGAAGAGAATTCGCTTCCGTTCTACAAGCGGGCGCTCGAGGGAGGTATCAATTTTTTCGACACCGCCGATATGTACTCGGCCGGCGCGAGCGAAGAGGTTACCGGCAAGGCCCTGAAGAAGTTTGCATCGCGGGAAGAGGTGGTCATAGCCACAAAGGTATTCAATGCGATGGGACAGGGCCCAAACGATCGCGGTCTGTCGCGCAAGCATATCATGGACGCGATCGATGCATCACTGCGCCGGCTGGGCACCGACTACGTCGACCTCTACCAGATACACCGCTGGGACACGGAGACCCCGATCGAGGAGACGCTGCGGGCTCTCGACGACATCGTTCGCGCTGGAAAGGCGCGGTACATAGGCGCGTCGAGCATGTTTGCCTGGCAGTTTGCCCAGGCACTCTACACCGCAGACCTCAAGGGGCTCAGTCGCTTCGTTTCGATGCAGAACCACTACAATCTTGTCTACCGCGAAGAGGAGAGGGAGATGATCCCGCTCTGTGCGGACCAGCAGATAGCGGTCATCCCGTGGTCGCCGCTTGCGCGCGGATTTCTTGCCGGGAACCGTACGCCGGAGAAGTCAGGCGAGACCACCCGCAGCAGAAGCGACGCATTTGCGCATTCGCTCTACTACCGGGCGGATGACTTCGCAGTCCTGGAACGGGTGACGAAACTGGCGGAGAGCATTTCGAAGAAGCCTGCCCAGATTGCGCTCGCCTGGATGCTCCATCAGCCTGCCGTTACCGCGCCGATCGTCGGAGCCAGCAAGCTGCCGCATCTCGATCAGGCGATTGCAGCGCTCGACATAGAGCTGTCTTCCGAGGATCTTGCCTTCCTCGAGGAACCCTACGTTCCGCACCCGGTGCTCGGGCACGGCTGACGGGATCAACGACCGGAAGATGCGGAAGGAACAGCAAGTCCCGGTCTGCACGCGCCGCGGTAACAGGTGACGAGCCTCCTCCCCGGATACTGGACCGAATTTATCGGAAGATCTTTCCAGGGGAGGGGGTCGGGCGTTTCGACAGTGTAGAAATACCCGTTGCGAATCAGGGTGGTCAGATTCCCGAAGTCCTCCGCAAGCGGATTCCCGAATGGGCCCGGATAATAGACGTCGCCTGAAATAATCGCCGCGTCGAGCAGCGCGCGTTCGGCTACGGCCGGGCTTGACGGCACAGGGTGGTCGTAGCGTTCGGCGGCCACGGCGACGAAATCGGCGTTGGCCGATTCGCGCCAGGCGCTTCCGCTGCGGTAGCCCTCTACCCGGCGGCGAAAGAGCTCGATCTCTTCCTCGGTCTCACCCGTCTCCTGGTGGATCAGGGTAAGAAGCAGCAGAAGGCTGGCCTCGTCCTCCAGGTACTGCTCGGGCTGAAGCTCACCGTCCATCGAGCTGTGGTGCAGGACGCCATCGGCGAAGTGAAGCTCGAGGAGCGCGCCGAGAGTCCGTTTCGCGTGGCGCAGCGCGTCGGGCAGTCCGAGATAGCGGTGCGCCATCACGAGCGCTGCGGCCGTGAGACAGTTCCACGATGTGACGACCTTGCGGTCGGTATGCGGCTGCGGCCGCCTCTTCCGGGCGGCGAGGAGCTTTGCCCGGACAGCCTCGTCGACAGCCCTTCGCCGTTCTGCCCGTTGCGGCTCGACCAGGTGATTGCGCCCTTCGAAATTGCCGTCCTCGCTCAGCTCGAAATGATCGACGAGCCCGGCAAGCTCTCGCGCCGAGAGGATCTCGCGAAGCTCCGCCATGCTCCACAGGTAGGTCGCACCCTCGCGGTGACCGGTGTCGGCATCATGCGCCGACACGAACAGCTCCCCGGCGCGGAAGGTTTCATCGAGGCAACGGATGATGCCCCGCGCCACCTCGGCGTAGTGCGCGGTGCCGTATCGCGCGTACGCGGCGGAGTAGCTCCAGAGCAGAAGCGCCTGGTCGTAGAGCATCTTTTCGAAATGAGGGATCGTCCACTCGCGGTCCACGCAGTACCTGAAGAAGCCGCCCTGCAGGTGGTCGTGAAGCCCGCGACGCTGCATGGTGTCGAGCGTGGTCTTCACCATGGCGTCGACGTCGTACTGCTCTTCCGCGGGAAGAACTTCACAAGCGCTCAGGTAGGTAAGAAAGAGCAGCGTGCAGTGCGGCGGAAACTTCGGTCCGGGACCGAATCCGCCCCAGTCGGCATCGAAGCTGCGGAAGTAGTCCGCGAGGACTGCTGAAGGCTCGGCCGAGTCTCCCGGGTCATCGTAAGCGGGACCGACGGCCGGCGATTCCGCCGAACCGCGCTCCTGCAGCACTCCGGCGGTGAAGGGGACAAGCTCGTCCCGCTTCTCTTCATAAAAGGACCTGACGCGGCGGAGAATCTCGAGAAATCCCGGCATTCCGTACCGCGGCTCTACCGCAGCGTAGGTCATCGCGAAGAAGGGTCGGGGAGCATCCATTTCGGCAGTGCCGCCGGGCGCGGCAGAACCGCCGAAGACAGCGGGCGCCAGGAACACGTTCATCGGCCATCCGCCCTGCCCGGTAGTGGCGACCAGAAAGGCCATCAGGTAGCGGTCGATGTCCGGGCGCTGTTCGCGGTCAACCTTTATTGAGATGAAATTTCCGTTCAGGAATTCTGCAACTTCCGGGTCGGAGAACGCGCCTGCCGCCATTACGTGGCACCAGTGGCAGGTTGAGTATCCAACCGACACCATCAGAGGCCGGCAGGTTTCTACCGCGTGCGCGAGGACCGGGGCAGACCACTCCTGCCAGAAGACCGGGTTGTCGGCATGCTGGCGCAGGTAGGGCGAGATGGACCTGTCAAGGTTGTTCCGGTTGAAATCGATAGGCTCTCCGCTACATCCCGAAGAAGGAAGCGACGATCTTCAGGTAGAGACGGTCCGGAATGATGTTCCGGGCCGTGGGCGCGATCCGCTCGACGAAGGCGCCGGGCCGGTAGCGAAACCTCGGACGGCGGGTGCTGAGTGCCTTCTGGACGGTGCGCGCGACCCTGTCCGGCGACCAGCCGTTGCGCTCGGCCCGGGCCTGTTCCTCCAACACCTTCACCACTATCTCCCGGTAGTCGGAAGACTCGGTCAGGCCGACTGAGGTCGTCCGGTTGTCAGGCTGCTCGGTTGACGTATTGCCCGGTTCGATGACGATCACCCTGATTCCGAATCGCGCGATTTCCATCTGCAGCGACTCGGAAAAGCCCTCGATCGCATACTTGCTCGCGCAGTAGAGTGACTGAAAGGGCATACCCATCTGCCCGCCAATGGAAGAAATGTTCACGATTCGCCCGCTTCCGCGACGGCGCATATGCGGCAGAACGGCCCGGCAGATCCTGACGGTTCCAAGGAAGTTGGTCTCGATCTGATCGCGTGCCTCCTCGGTGCTCATCTCCTCGGCAGAACCGCCGACCGAAACACCCGCGCAATTGACCACGGCGTCTATTCTGCCGGTTTCTGTTTCGATGTAGGTGACTGCCTCGGCGACCGATTCATCGTTGCGGACGTCGACGTGCAGCAGGGTATAGCCGGGCGAACGGACACCGGCCGGATCCTGCAGCCTGGTGGCTGATGAGAGCTGATCATTGGAAAGGGACGCGGCAGCGTCGGTCCTTGCGCTTTCTCCCTGTCCGCGCAGCTCAGCGACGCGCGGCGCGGACCGTCCCGCGCCGAACACCCTGAAACCGGACTCCGAAAGGCGAACCGCGCAGGCGCGCCCGATGCCCGATGTGGCTCCTGTTATGAACACCGTTTGCTGTTCCGGCATGCCTCGCCTCCCCCCGAATCTAACTCACTTAGTTATATAGCAGTGTCGAACGACCGACAAGGCACGGAACCGCTCTGCTCTTCTCCCTTGATAGAAAAATAGAGAAAGCAATGGAAAAGTTTAATAATGATTAATTGTAGTAAATGGAAAAAACTTAAAATGACTTTGTATACTTAGGACGCAGCTACTCCCGGAGTGTATTCCAGTACAGAACGATACGGAGGTCGTCATGCTCAAGAATTTGAGGATCGGGACAAGGCTTGCCCTCATGGGTGCCGTCGCCCTGCTCATACCGCTTCCAGTGGTCGGTTATCTGTCCATAAGTCGCGCCTCGGCCGCGCTGGCAAAGGCTCCAGTTATTGTGTCGGCCGCGAAGGCCGTACCGGGGGACTCGACCGGGCAGCGCAGCATCTCGGCCGCCAGCTCGCTTCTCTCGGACCTCAACGCCGATTCTGCCGTCGGAAGCGAATATGAGGTCATTGTGCTGCTGGGCAGGGATGCAACGGTCATTTCAGCCTCGAAACTAGGCTATGCAGGCGTTAACGTGTCGGAAAGGGATTACGTAAAGGCCGCCCTGGAAGGCCGGATCAACATCGGTTCACCCAACCTCAACAAGGTATCAGGCAATCCTTTCGTTCCCGTAGCGGCTCCCGTCGCGGATGCCTCGGGCAACATCACGGGCGCACTCGCCGCGGTCATGCGGCTCGACTTTCTCACTTCCCTCATTTCCAATACCCCAGGGTTGGTGAGTCCGGGTATGCCTTCATCGTCGACCGGAGCGGTCTTACGATCGCACACCCGGTGAAGGACAACGTATTCAAGGTCAATATGTCCCAGGTTGTCGGCATGGAGGATGTGGCGAAGAAGATGACCTCAGGGGCCGCCGGCGTCTTCAGATACGTCTACAAGGGTGTGGAACTTGCAGGGACCTTGGCAGCGGGCGATCTGCGCGCCGAGCTCGATGTCCGCCGCGGTGACGAAATAGGACTCCTCGCGGAGGCGCTTCGCCGTATGGCGGAAGAGCTTTTCTCGGTAGTTTCCGGCGTGAGAGAGTCGGCGAACAACGTAACCCAGGGAAGCCAGGCTCTGAGCGCGACCGCAGGTCAGCTGTCGACTGGAGCCACCGAGCAGGCGGCATCGGCGGAAGAGGGTGCGCAGGTTGTGGACCAGACTGTTACCGCCATGACCGAGATAGCCGGAAAGATCAGCATCATCGAGGAAATCGCCAGGCAGACCAACCTTCTCGCGCTCAATGCGGCGATCGAGGCAGCGCGTGCGGGAGAGCATGGAAAGGGATTCGCCGTTGTCGCGGCCGAGGTGCGAAACTGCGGGAGCTTGTTCCGGACATCAGCCGGACGGCCGAGCTCGTGCAGGAGATCAACGTATCGGCCGCCGAGGAGATGGCGGCAACTGCCGAAGAGCTATCGAGTCAGGCAGAGCAGCTGCAGGAAACCATGCGGTTCTTCAGGACAAGAGAAACCGCGCGCCGGGAGGCGGGCGCTGCGGCGCCGAAGCCGGCGCCCCAAACGATGCATTCGCTCCCGACGACGACGGCACGCCGGCCGTCGCCGGGGCCTTCGCCTGTCTCAGAGGCGCCTGTTCCTGCCGGGCCGGGACGTGCGCTTACTGCCGCTACCGCGATAACCCTCGCACCGTCGCAGGAAAACGACGATTCGAACGGACACCGGAATGGTAACGGAAACGGCCAACGGGACCTTACCGTACCGGACCCAACCGATTTCGATTTCGAGGAATTCTAGATTCCAGGGCGCCGGCATCTCAGGTGTCGGCGCCGCATCCAGTCACGGCCTGCGGATGGCCTTCTGCAGCTTCCCGAAAAATTTCTTCAAGTTCACTTTTTCTTCATGGAACGCCGTTAGCCTTTACCCGTAGACAGGAGACGGGGCGGTGAACCAAAGAACTCAT
Source organism: uncultured Spirochaetales bacterium (assembly GCA_964577375.1). GTDB lineage: Bacteria > Spirochaetota > Spirochaetia > DSM-27196 > DATKUC01 > DATKUC01. The sequence continues at coordinate 43,909 of CAZNYW010000007.1, forward strand.
CGCCTCCGATCCGGAAACAACACCAACGGAGGACAGAGATGAAGTACAGGACTAAGAAGGCTCTTTTGGTCACCGCCCTTGTCGGGGCGATTGGAATAGGGACAGCTTCCTACCTCATCAAACCTGCTCAGAACGCGATGCAGCTAATGTCGAACAAGCAGCCGACCGCGAAGGTCCGGACAGGCAGCACCGTTGCCGCCGGCACGACTCCGCCGAAATCGAGCTCCCGGTCGAACGCCGTATCGGCCGCACTTCAGACCGCTTCGGCTGCCGCGGGCTCCACATCGTCCGCGCGCAAAGCCGCGCAGGCGTCGGCAACGAAAGTCAGCTACGGACTCACCGACGGCAACTACACCGGCCGGCGCGAGTATGCCTTCTATGGCTACGTAAAGGTGCAGGCCGTCATTCAGAACGGAAAGATAGAGAAGGTGCGGGTCCTCGAACACCCCAATGACAACGGCACATCTCGATACATCAACAGCATCGCAATGCCCTATCTCGTACAGGAGGCAGTTCAGGCGCAGAACACCAACGTCAGCCTCATTTCCGGTGCGACCCTCTCGAGCGAGGCGTTCGTAAAGTCACTCGCATCGGCCCTCTCGCAGGCGGGAGCCTGACATGAAAGCGATCGATGCCTTTCTCAACCGATTCACGATGTACAGTTACCTCGTATGGTTTCTGTCGTCGCTGCTGGGCCTCGGACTCGTGCTCAGCCTGTTCCATGCGCTTCCCGTCGACCCAATGGCGATCGTCTCCACAACGACGATCTACATCATCGTCTGCTACCTCACCAACTGGATTTTCGCGAAAGTGCTGCGGATTCAGGCAAATCACGAGTCGACGATCATCACCGCGCTCATCCTGGCGTTGATAAGCGGACCGGTCTCGGTATGGGCCGACCCAGGCAGGGCGGCTATTCTCGCGCTGGCGGGAGTGGTCGCAATTGCCTCGAAGTACCTGATTGCCATAAACAGGCAGCACGTGTTCAATCCGGCGGCATTCGGAGTCTTCTTCACCGGGATAGTCTTCGGATTCTACTCCACCTGGTGGGTCGGAAATATTGCGATGCTGCCGCTCGTCGTGGTGGGCGGATTCCTGTTGATTCGCAAGATCAGCCGCTTCCGGTTCGTCGCGGCCTTTTTCGCGGAATTCGTCGTTTTTCTTATGGCAATGTCGATGATGCAGGGGCTTGGGTTCAGCACGGCCCTGCACAACATCGTCTACGTCTTCCTGCATACGGAAATCATCTTCTTCACCGCGGTCATGCTCATTGAGCCGATTACCGCGCCCAAACGCTTTTCGATGCAGATCGTCTTTGCCGCCATCGCGGCATTCCTGCTCCAGCCACAGCTCACGATCTTCGGAAACAACCTGACCCCGGAAGAGGCGCTTCTTATTGCGAATATCTTCTCCTACGCGGTGAGCCCCAGCTTCAAACTTTCGCTTCAGCTCAAGGAACGACGTGAGATCGGCAACGGTATCCTTGCCTTCTCGTTCGACTATCCGGAGGGATTCAACCATCGTCTGGGCCAGTACATGGAATGGACGCTTCCTGTTTCGGAGCCCGACGGCCGGGGCAACAGGCGCTATTTCAGCATCGCCTCATCACCCACCGAACCCGATCTGCTTATCGCCGCGCGGTTCTACCCCAGATCGAGCCGATACAAGCAGGCGATGGCGGAGATGGAGTCTGGCGACCCGATCGTGGCTGCCGAGCTTTCCGGGGACTTCGTTCTGCCTCGCGATCCGGAGGTGCCCCTCCTGTTCGTTGCCGGGGGAATCGGCATAACCCCGTTCCGCAGCATGATCAAGTTTCTTGTCGATACCGGAGAGAAGCGCGACATCGTGCTCCTGTACTCGAACTCGGTACGCGAGGAGATCGTATTCCGCGATGTGTTCGAGGATGCCGAGCAAAGGATCGGGCTGAAGACCGTGTACACGCTTACCGGCGGAAAGCGGCTCCCTGAAAACTGGAAGGGCAGAACCGGTCACGTCGAGGAGCAAATGCTGCACGAAGAGGTGCCGAACCTCGAAGAGAGAGTCTGTTTTGTATCCGGATCGCCCGGGATGGTAGAGGACGTCAAGAAGGTGCTTCGTTCGGTCGGCATCCGCAGGAGGAACGTTCGCACCGATTATTTTCCCGGATACTGAATGTGTGAGTCCGGGACCGGATTCGATGCGGCCGCTGCCGGGTAGGGTAATCGCCGCGGGGCCGCCGTTTCAGTCTCAGCGGTGCCGGTCGCCGTTCGGAAAGATCATCACCTTCATAGCGTTTTCGCGGCGGCTTTCGACCGTGCGAATGCCCGTTTCCAAATTCTCGAGAGGCAGCCGGTGGGAAACCAGATCATCGACTCTGACCCTGCCGCTCCTGATCAGCTCGAGCGCCTGCCGGCTGTTCCGCCGGGAGGTATAGGCGCCAAAGAGTGCGAGGCCCTTCCGGAATATCTGGAACGGCTCCACGGCGGCAGTTTTTCCCTGCGGAGCCACGCCGAACATGAGGATCCTTCCGCCCGGCCGCGCAAGCCGGACCGTTTCGCTCAGCACCGGCGGAGCACCAGTCGCGTCGATCACGAGGTCGAAGCTGTCGTCTGGAAGTGAGGAAAGATCGGTTGTCGCCGCGTCGGCACCATCCGCGCGGGCGGCGGCAAGGCGCTCTTCGCTCAGGTCTGCAACCGAGAAGCGGCCTGCGCCCCAGGCGCGTGCGGTACGGATCAGCAGCATGCCGATCGGACCGGTACCGATGACAGCGACACGATCGCCGAGGGTGACGCCCGCGTTTTCAACCCCATGTACGACGCACGAGAGCGGTTCCATGAATGCTGCCTGCTCGAAGGGGATGTCTCCCACATGGAACACAACCTTCTCCGGGGCCGTAACAAGCTGCGCCATCCCGCCCGGCCGGGTAACGCCAACCGCCTGCCAGTTTTCGCAGAAGTTCTGTCGGTTGGAGCGGCAGGCGTCGCACCTCTCACACGAGATGTTCGGCTCCACTGCGACGCGGTCACCCGCGCTGAAACGCGTAACGCTCGAGCCGACCGCTTCCACCACCCCCGAAAACTCGTGGCCGGGCGTGACAGGATAGCCACCGATGTACTCGCCCCGGTAGATGTGGACGTCGGTCCCGCAGATGCCGCTCGCCATGACGCGGATCACCACCTCGTCCCCGGCGGCCGGCCGGGGATCATCGAGCTCTTTCGTGGCTATCCTGCCGGGCTCTTCCACCACTGCTGCAATCATCTTCTGCTTCTCCATCCGCAGGGATCCCGCTCCTACTGTCCGGCGAACAGCAGCGTAATCCCGAACGCCTGTGAGATCCCCGAAAGCACAAAGTCCACCGCAATCGCCGCTATGAAAATCCACAGTACCCGCGCGACGACGAGAGTCCCGAGCGGGCCCACGAGGCGCGCGAGCGTTACGCTCGACCGCACGATCAGGAACGCCACCGCGAAGTTGAGCACCAGTGCGACCAGAGCGACGAGCCAGCCGTCACGGCTGAGGATCAGGATTCCCGTAACGATCGATCCCGGTCCGACCAGCAGGGGAACTGCCATCGGTACAACGCCCATCTCCATCGCGCGCTCCGGGGTGGTGTGGTACCGGTTGGGACGGGAGAAAGCGATCTCGTAGACCGCAATGACTATGAGGATGATGCCGCCGGCGATGCGCAGCTCGGCGACATGAATCTGGAACAGATAGCGCATGACCCAGGTTCCGGTGAAGGTCAGCACGGTCAAGGTGATGAAACCTACAAGGATCGCCGTGTTGAAGAGCCGGTTCCGGGCCGCGCGGTCGAGCTCTTTCGTGAGCTCCGCATAGAGCGGCACAACCGTGATGGGGTTGAGGATCGAGAAGAGGGCGAGAAAGGCGTTGAGATAGAGGGTCAGCGTGATCATGGCGAGGATAATAGCACAAATGCGAGGTCGCGAGCAGAAAGCCTGCTATTTCACCGCCATCACGGCAGCGCCGTTCCAGTTTTCCGGCGGAGGCTGGCGCATGAATGCGTGACACTTTTCCATAAAGAGTGCGGCGGGCACATCGTCTGGAAGAATCCCGTGCACCTCCTGGAAAAGAGCGAGGGCGCCGGCAAAATCGCGCGAAAAATACCGGGCGAGCGCCTTCTCGTGAGTGGCCCAGGCGGCCTCTTCGGCGGGAGAGCGCTTCTCTTTCGCAGTGTAGAGTCCGATTGCCGTAGTCTTTCCCTGGACGATGACTCGCTCGAGCAGCCTGCAGGGATATTCGGACTGGATTTTCCGTGCAACCGATTCAGAGAAGACGAGCTCCTGGTGATAGACCTTGCACAGCCCTTCGAGTCGGGAGGCAAGATTCACCATGTCTCCGATCACGGTATAGTCCATCTTCTTTTCCGATCCGATATTACCGACTGTGACCAGCCCGTAGTTGATGCCGATGCCGATCCTGAATTCCGGACGTCCGCGGTTACGCTGCCATGCGTTGAAATCGCCGAGCGCGCTGAGCATCTCGAACGCAGAATAGATGGATTGCTGCGCCTCGTCGCCCCGGCGAAGCGGTGCACCGTAAAAGGCCATGATGGCATCGCCGATATACTTGTCGACGACGCCGTTGCGGTTGACGATTACGTCGACCATCCGGCTGAAGTAGGCGTTCAAGGATTCCACCACCTCGTCCGGCCGCATCTTTTCGGACAGGGCGGTGAATCCCCGGATATCGGAAAACAGAACGGCTAGGACCCGGTCGTCGCCCACGAGCATCTTTTCAGGGTTGGCGAAGAACTGGTCGATCACGTTTTTCGGCACGTATTTCTGGAATATATTCCGGACCTTCTGTTCCTTGTGCTGCGCGACCACCGCCTTCAGCGCGTAGGACTTGACCAGATCGCTCGACTGCTCGAGCTGCCGCGTCATGAGGTTGAAGGTATGACCGAGATCACCGATCTCATCGGCGTACGCTATATCGACCTTTCGCGAGAGGTCGTTGGTTGCAATGATTCCGCGCATCGCCGCGCGGAGCGCCTTGAGGGGTCTGATAAGCAGATAGGCGAATACAAATAGCAGTATGATGGCGGTGGCAAGTGACAGCGCCAGTATCCAGCCGGTCTGCACATACATGTCGGTGACTACCGAATAGAATGCGTCGCGCTCATCGGTCACGAGAAAATACCAGTGGAAGGGAACAAAGGGGGCGATCTGGGCAACGCGCGTAACACCGCCAAGTGAAAGCACGTGGAAGCCGGTGTCCTGCTTCCGGAGGATGTCGATCAGTGCGGTCCGCTCGTCCTGCGCAAGCTCGATCGGGCGAGTCGCCATTATCACCTTCGCGTCGCCGTCCACCGCGGCGATGAGTTCGGTCCCCGAACGGATCATGTTCTGGGCGAAGGAGGTCACCGCCGACTTCGTAGCGGCGACGAACCGGTCATTCGAGGCGAGGCCGTTATCGACAAGAAGCTGCCACTGACTTCCGGCATAGGAGACCAGCTCCTCCTGTTTGAAGCGCAGGAGCCCGGTGACCGCGTGCGTGATGCCGTTGCGCGCCGAGAGCGAGGAGACGTAGCCGGTAACCAGTAGCGGCGCTATAATCAGGGGAAGCACGATTATTACTATCTTGTTACGGATGCTCATTCTGGTCGTGCCCGAATGGCCGAATTCGACCGGAAAATCGGGGATGTTTCGGCGACAGTACGCCGATAATCGGAGTGTCTTCGAAGAGCAGGAACGCTATGAGCGGCCTTTATAGACGCGCGCTTGAAATCTACCATGTCGACTCCAATCATTCGGTTGAGCCCTGGAACAGCGAGCCGACCGAACTGAGTGAAATTCCGACCTCCGAACGCGAAGCCGTTCTTCGTCAGATCGATGATATCATAGAGTCGAACCGACTGCGAGTCGATTCTGAGGAGCTCAAACGGGCCGCACGATCCCGCGGGGCTCTTCTTCCGGTCGCGGCTAATCTGGTCATAATAGCGGTAGCAGCAGCATTGCTCGTTTTTTTCTCCCTTCGTCTCAACCGGCAGGAACAGCAGCTCCAGGCAGGACAGGGCACGATTCAGACGGCTGAGAGCCAGGTGGTCCAGGCCGTTCGAGAGCAGTTCGCCGAACAGGTCAAGCAGAAGGATACCGAGATCCAGAGCATCCAGGACAGGCTGCAGAAGGCCGCTCTCGAACGGGACTCCATTCGAAGCGAGGCCCAATCCACGATTCAGAAGCGCGAGCAGCAGTTCGCCGACCAGCTGCAGACCGCTCTTGCTGCCGAGAGGACGCGTCTGGTTCAAAACGGTCTAACTGCTACCGAAGTCGAGAGTCGACTCAGCAGTTACAGAGAGCAGCTCACCGCGGACTACCAGAACCAGCTCCAGGCATTCAGAGCCGAGACCGAGGCCCGCGCCGCAGAGCGTGAAAAATCGGTGAACGATCTGATTTCCACCTACCAGTTGAGCCTGCAGAAGAGTCAGGAAGAACGGGTGCAGCTCGAGAAGGATTTCGCCGCGCGGGAAGCGGAGCTCACGCAGAAGGCCGATCTGCAGACCCGGGAGCTCAGGCAGAGTCAATCACAGACACAGGCTGAGCTGCAGAAACTGCAGAGCCAGGCGGCGCAGGATCACCTGCTAAGCTCGCGGATTCTCGACACATACGCGAAGGTAAGGAGCGAGCTCGGCATTCCCGACTACCAGGCCGCCCTCGATACGCTTGCAGCTCTTCGTGAATCGTTCGACCGGGAACCGGCGGTTTCTTCGCAGACGGTTCAGGAACGGCGTCCGGTCGATATGTTCATCATCAGCTCGCTCGAAGATCTCATAAACGCACGCAGGGCCCAGCCTGCCGAAAAGCCCACCGTCGACGAGCTGAAGACGGCGCAGGCGGCCGCCGGGAAGTTCATCGCGGACGGCAGAACCTCATACGGCGTAAACAACTGGCAGCAGACGCTCGACGAATATCAGGGTGCGCTCGAGCTGCTTCTCCCCGACAGGCAGACAGCAGCACGGCTCGTCGCGCAGGTCGCGAGCGCCGGATACCAGATCGGCGCTGCACGGGACAAGGCGCGGACGAGAAACGCCGAATCCGCTCTGTCGCGGCAGGAGAAGCTACTCGAGAACCTGAAGCAGCTCAGAGACTGGGTCGATTCCCTGCCGGTCGGCGGTGCGTCCCCCGACATGACGGGTGAAGAGACCGCGTCACTGCTCCAGGCAAAGCTGCTTGTGTGGCAGATCATAAGCACCGATCCGGTCAGGACCAGATATCCGAAGCTATACGACACGATGCAGCGCTACTTTGACGCATTCGCTGCCGAGCAGCAGCGCGAGGGGCGAAAGGCCGCCCTCGACAGCGTCCTCACCATGCTGAGCGCGGTCGGCGCGAAGTCGCCGTCGAAGATCACCTCGGAGGCAGCTACGACCGACGATCGCACCGCCCTCCTTCAGATTCTCGACCGGATATCAGCCCTCGTCCGGTAACCCGCTAGTAGGCAGACACGATCATCGTATATGCTCCGAGGTTCGAAGGACCGGTATTCTCGAAATCCACCCAGAACGGCGAGGTGTCGACGGTCCACTGCAGCGCGAGGTCGGTCCCCGTGATGCCTACACCGGTTGCCACTCCGCTTGCTCCGGGTGCGTTGAAGAAGTAGAGACTTATGCTCTTCCCGGGCGCACCGTAGGAGACAGTGGCCACGACGACTGTCCCTATCGCCGCGTTGAACTGAAATATGTCGTCCAGGTCGAAGTTGTTCATCGAACCTGAGATATGAATGCTCATTCCCGGCTTGAGCGTCACCCCCGGAATGTTGACCTGCACCATGTTCGTCCAGTCGCCGTTGGGCTCAGCTTCCGTGTAGTAGCCAACCTGGTAGGTCGATCCGGAAACGGCCGTGTTGTCGCTGCTGTTTATGTCCTCTGCCGCAGTAACGCGAATGATGACGTAGTAGGCGCCGTAGTCGAGAGGCCAGACGCCGCTCCAGTTCACATCGCCGGATGTCGCGCCGGCGGCGAGAGCGGGTTCGCCTGTCCCGGATGCGATCAGGGTGTCGCTTGCGTCTATCGTGTTGTTGAGTGAGGCGTAGACCTGCCAGCCAACTGTCTGTGCAGCCTGTCCGTTCGCAGTTCCCGCGTTGCGGTACTGGAAGGTACCGGAGACGGTCTGGTCGGGCATGAGTGTTCCGCCGATGACATTCATCGTACTCACTGTGTAGTTCACGTCCGGGGGCGTGACGGTTACCATGGCAGAGCTGCCGGTCGTGGTCGTCGGATCATCGGCGGCCTGAACCACCACGACGACATAGTAGTTGCCGGCCACCGAGGGCCAGACCCCGTTGTAGGGAGGGGCGTTCGTCAGACCGACTCCGAGCGCGCCGAAGCTCCCCGATGCGATGAGCACGTCGCCGGAGCTGTAGAGCGCGTCGCCCAGCGAGGCATAGGCGTACCAGTTGACCGGGCTGGAGCCGGCCGCAGTACCGTTGTTCTGGACCGTGAAGGTTCCACTCACGCTCTTGCCTGCCACGGTTCCTGCCGGCGCCGGGAACAGGGTGACCTGGTAGTCGGGTGAAGGCGTGGTTACAGTGACGGCAGCACCGGAAGCGGTGACGTTGTTACCTGTATTGCTGTCGTCGGCGGCGCTGATCTGAACAACGAGATAGTAGCTACCGGCCGGTACGGTCCAGCTGCCGGTGTAGGCAATTGACTGTGACCCGGAGCCGCCGAGTGCTCCATGCGTGCCGGATGCGATAAGGACGTCTCCCGGATCGCCCACCGTCTGATTCCCGGGCGATGCATACACCTGCCAGTTGACCGTCGCGCTGCCGTTTGCGGTCCCCGAGTTCTGGAGAATAAAGCCCTCGTTTATTGCGGTTCCGACATACGCGCTTACCGGTGCTGAAACGGAGTTCACGCTGTATTCGACATCGGGAACGGACACCGTGATTGCGGAACTCACCAGTACGTTGTTGGTGAGGTTTCCGTCGTCTACCGCGGAGACACGCGCGATGAGGTAGGCTGTACCTGCGGTCATCGGCCAGGTGCCGGTTACAGTCGGACTGGAGCTCGCTCCCGCGGCAAGCGCCGCCTGAGTCCCCGACCCCAGAAGCTGGTCGCCCGCATCGATCGTGGTGTCGGTCGAGAAGTAGACTTCCCAGGACACCGAGGTGGAACCGCCGGCGGTGCTGCCGTTAGCGAAGGTCACCGGTACCGAGAGCGCCGATCCACCGACCGCCGTCGCGGGTGAGCTGATGACCGTAAAGGAGTAGTCCGGGGAGGGGGCGCCGGTTACCGGAATCGCCGCACTGGCGAGTTGATTGTTCGCCTGATTCAGCTCATCCGAGGAGCTGGCGACTACAATGAGGTAGTAGCTCCCTCCCGCCGAAGGCCATGTCCCGCTGAACGGGATCGACGCCGTCACGCCGCCCGGAGCGAGCGGCGAGGTCGAGCCGGAGTCCACAACCAGGTCACCGGGTCCGACCGAGGCGTCCGCCGACAGATAGACCGACCAGAGAATGCTTGCGGTACCTGGGTCGGCAGAGACGTTTTCAACCGCGAAGGAGCCCGAAAGCGCGGTGGATCCGCTGCCTGACGCGGGGAAAACCGCCGCGGGGGCGGCCGCAATCCGGTAGTCGGGGTAGGACCCTCCGGTCGCGGTAATCGTAATCTGCGCCTCGGCGCTGCCTCCGTGACCGTCGGATACGCGTACCCGTTCGATACCCGGCGTCAGCGAAGCCTGATAGGCGCCGGACTGAGTGTCGATGACCCCGCTTCCGGAAACCAGGCTGTAACTGTAATCACCCGCGCCGCCGGTCGCAGTGAAGTTCACCGTTGATCCCTCATTCACCGATACCGCAGCAGGGTGAATGGCCAGAGCTCCGGCCCACGCCGAGCCGCTCTTTCCCTCGAGCAGCGGCCGCAGAATCGGCGGCGAGCATGACACCCCGATGAAGACGAAAACCGAAACCGCGAAAAGAGGCAATACGGCTTTTGAAATGTGCATTCCAGACCACCTCATCAACGACGGGCTCCGAGAAGAAACGTGAGCTCGAGTCCCGGGTTCAATCCAATAATGAAGTCGCTCCCGTCAACGAAAACAGAGCAGAGCAGATCGAGCGACAGACCGACCTTCGATCCGAAGCTTCGGGTCAACCCGATTCCCCCGCCGAAATAGGGAAGAAATGCGGTGCGCGTCCCTTCGTAAGCGGTGCTGACGTAAAGGAGCGCTTCGCCGCCAACCGCACGCAGATAGGGCACGAACGTGTCGGGCTCAAACGCGGCTCCCAGTCTGATTTCTCCGGCGACCGGGACGAGCAGGCCGGAACCGCTGTCCAGCGGTCCCACGACCTGGAAAATCACCGGCGCGGCAAGGATCCCCAACGCAAGATCAACCCCGCCGGCCGGTATACGGTATGACAGCCGGGCCTGCAGGTTCCCCGAAAGCCGGAAAAAAATGCTGAGGTCGCCCGCAACTATGAACGGCGCTACGCCGACGCCCAGCTCGAGGCCGCGCCGTGAACGCGCGCCCGGCCTCGCCGGCCGCGACTCGACCGACGGCGGTACGGATGGGGGCAGCGATTGCGACTGAGACGGCGGCTCGGACGACGGCTCCGACGGCCCAAGGGGCGACGGCGAACTTCCGGTTTGCAGAGAGGGGGCGCGGCCCACGTTCTCCGGGGGCGGCTCCGACGTTGCTCCGCCGTTCGCGGATGCGCCCGGCGGGGAGGCCGTGGCGGGTGAAGGCGCCGGAACAGGCGCAGGCTCAGGGGCACCAGAATTCGGC
>CAZNYW010000007.1:54732-62820 GCA_964577375.1 uncultured Spirochaetales bacterium
CGTGGCGGGTGAAGGCGCCGGAACAGGCGCAGGCTCAGGGGCACCAGAATTCGGCAACGGCTCGGCCGACTTTGGCGACGGCTCGGCCGACTTTGGCGACGGCTCGGCCGACTTTGGCAACGGCTCGGCCGACTTTGGCAACGGCTCGCCGGCAGGCGCCGACGCCCTTCCGGCGACCGAACCGGCCGGTTGAACCGGCGGCGCTGATGGTGCTTCCCGTGACGGCGCCGTCCTTGCCGAAGCGGGCGCCGGACCGGGGGACTGGACGCCCCCTGCTTCGGGCAACGCCGATATCTGTGGCGGCTCGGTCGAAACAGGCGGTGCAGCAGGCGCCGTCATCTCCAACGGTCCGACCGTGGCAATCAGCCGGCGCAGCGCCCCAAACACAACGCTGTCGAAGGTGAGGTCTGCTCGACCCCTCTGTTCTACGCTGCCTATGATCTTTTCTGATTTGGTGTCGTACCAGGAGAGGCGCACCATCAGCTGCGCGCCGTCGGATTCCGTCATCACCGATACTGCATAGCGTGATTCGGGCTGGGGAGAGTGTGCAACCGCCTGGGCGAAAGATTCTGCATCGACCGTACCTCGACTCGTGACAACCGTCGGAGCAAAGCCGCGGCGAACGAGTTCCTGGAGAACCGATTCGTCGGTAATTGCATCGAGCGGCCGAAATCGACCCTGTCCTGACTTCTGGGTTACGACGACGATAGGCGAGCCGGTGGAAGATGGCTGTTCCTGTGCGTGAGCTGGAGACGCAACTGCGATGGTGAGCGAGACAATGAGGGAAAATGCCGTCGAACGGCGGTTCATACTTTTATCCTGTTCTAGTGATAACGGGTAATCGAAGTACAGCCGTTGTGCATCCAGCTCGCCTAAATATAGCGCATATCTCTAAAAACGACTAAGTCGGCGGGTCAAGATTTATCGGGGTTTTCGGATATGCCGGCCGCACAAAGGGATCGATTGCGGTTTGCGAAATCCTGATAATGCCTGTAATATTACATCGGCCGATGGGTGGTATTAAGAAGCGTGTTGATTTTTCGTGCATAACTACATATGGGAAAAGGTACTGGTCCAGTATTGGCGCATATTGCGCGGCAAGTACCTGCCCTGACTTAACTTGCCTACTGGGTATCAACAGGCTTCTTTATACTACGGAGGTGTTGAATGGCGGACCGGAAAACAGCTCGAACTAATCGCGTGAGTCGTAGCATTCGGGCGTGCACCGTGTTTGTGGTTGCGGCGACATTTCTCGCGATCGTTCCAGGAGTAGCATGGCCGCAGACCCCGGCGTCCGACTTCTTCAACCTGGTGAAGACCGGCACGCCGGAAGAGGTCAGGCATGCGATAGAACAGGGAGCCGACGTCACCGGCGTGAATAAATCGGGCGCTACCCCCCTGATGCACGCCGCGCTCAATCCCGATCCGGGGGTCGCCAGGGCGCTTCTCGCTGCAGGCGCACCGATCGAGGTGCGAAGCAAAGACGGATCTACCGCACTTATGCTCGCCGCCGCGTACAACTCGAATCCGGACGTCGTGTCCGAGCTGTTGAAGGCGGGCGCGGACGTGAACGCGCAGAATCAGGATGGGCTCTCGGTCCTGATGCTTTCGGCGAGCTACAACCGGAATCCGGAGGTAAGCGCAAGGTTGCTGCGCGCGGGAGGGGACATTAACCTCCCCAATAACCGCGGAGAGCTTCCCCTCATGGGAGCGGCCGGGCTCAACCCGAATCCGGAGGTGATCACGCTGCTTCTCGGCGCGGGCGCAGATGTGAACGCGGAGAGCAACAACCGTGACACGGCACTGATGTATGCTGCGAGCAGTACCTCCAATCCTGAAGTCGTCTTGAGGCTGCTGAATGCTGGCGCCGACGCGACGGTGGTAGATACGCACGGACTGAACGCGCTGGGGTACGGAAAGTACAACAAGGCCCTTGCCGAAACCGATGCGCTGCAGAAACTTCAGGCCGCCACAAGGTAGGTCAGTCGAGCGTTCGCATCTGATCAGGCGACCGGAGGACTATCTCCGTGCGGCCGCGGTAACGCTCGATCCGCCCGGTAATCTGAACCATCCTTCCTACCAGGCCTTCGAGATTCCCGAACCGTTGACGATCGCTCGCGAATATCACCGCAGTGAAAGACTCTGATGGATAGGTCGCACCGAAGTCGAGAAAAGTTGTCCCGCCCCGCGGGTCTGCGGTTTCGTGAACGTCCGCCACAACGCCGCTGACCTCAGCATAGGTTCCTACGTGCTGCGCAGCCTCTGTGTCGGTCAGTGTCGTTGGTGTGCGCGACCCGTGACTCAGCGGCATTCGGCCGGAAGTGCCGACGATGCGGTAAAGGACGAAGGGAATGAGCAGAAGCAGTGCGATGACCGCGAACAGACGTTTGCCGCGCAGATGAAGGCGCATCGTCTGATTGTACCACGTTGACGCTATGCGGCCCGCCGGAACTCGAGCCGGCGCGCGCGGCGTCCGGTAAGCGCCACCCACACTGATGCGCAGACGCCGATCGTTCCCGAGACGATCATGCACACACTCGCGCTCGCCGCGTCCACCAAAGCGCCTGCATAGAGACTGCCGACAGGCGTAACGCCGCCGAAGACAAGCGAATAGATGCTCATCACCCGACCGCGCATCGAGTCGATTGAGTTCGACTGAACGTAGGCGTTGCAGGATGAGGCAAAGGTTACGGAGAAAAATCCGGTCAAAGCAAGCAGGACCGCCGACAACGCAAAACTGCGCTGAAATCCCGCAACCAGGAAGAATCCCGACATCCCGAGCCCGCCTGCAATAAGCCTGACCGCCTTCGGCCCTCCTGCGCTGCGCAGGGTCAGCGCGAGGCCTCCGGCAAACGAGCCGACTCCCATCGCGGTCATGAGAAGGCCGAAGGAGGTTGCATTGCCCGACAGCTCCAGCTTGACGAAGGTGGGAACCACGATATTGAAGTTCATGACGAATGTGCTCAGCACCGCCATGAGGACAAGCGGAAGCAGTATGTGCGGATTTCTTCCGATGTACTCGAGCCCCTGACCGATACTCGCGAGCACGCCGGAAAGCGGATTGCGGCGCTTCTCAACGGAGACTCTCGGCGCGCGGTAGTCCGGTACATTAATGAAGAAAAGCGAAATGATCACCGCGAGAAAGGAGATGCCGTTCAACAGGAAGCAGGGCGCAATTCCAATCAGCCCGATGAGCAGACCTGCGGCAGCCGGTCCCAGAATCCTCGCCATGTTGAACACGGTGGAGTTGAGCGATATAGCGTTCATCAGGTCCTGCCGACCGGCGAGCTCGATGACGAACGACTGCCGCGTGGGCACATCGAGCGTGTTCACCATTCCCAACAGAAACGCGAGAACCAGGATGTGCCAGTACTGGACTACGTGGAGAAAGGTGAGCGTCGAAAGGATGAAGGCGAGCAGCATCAGCGTGGTTTGCGTGAAGATGAGCACCTTTCGCTTCGGGAAGCGATCCACGAAGGGGCCTGCGAAGACCGAGAACAGCATGACCGGCAGGAATTGCATCGTGCTGACAAGTCCCAGTTTGAATGGGGAACCGGTGATCTGGAGAACGAGCCACGCTTGGCCGACGTTCTGCATCCAGGTGCCGATAAGGGAAAACCCCTGGCCGCTCCAGAAAATGAGGAAATTCCGGTGCATCAACGAAGGGAGAAAGCGACGGACGATAGAACGTGACGGTTGTAGGGCCATGATGTGTTGCCGATCAAAGATATTCTATCGCGGCGATGAAGCTGCGGCAAGCTGCGCGGCCGTGATGCCGCGCAGCTTGCAGACTTGCCGACTATCGGATCACGGTGATCCGCTTCTCGGGAATGTTGCGCAGTGTCTTTCCCTGGATGTACTCCATGAAGACCTCCGCATCGTTGAAGCCAGTATCGTACTGGGGATGGATTGCCGCAGGGGTGTCGTACTTGTCCCCGCCGGCAGCCATGTAGTTGTTGAGCACGACCTTGTAGGTAGCGGCCGGGTCGATCGGCCGGTAGGTGCCGTCCTTACCCTTTACCTGGACGTCACTGACCCGCTGGCCCTTGAGCTTGCCGAGGTTCAGGGTGAACCGGATTCCCGAGACGTAGATGTAGGGGTTCGCGGGATCGCTGCCGTACCGCTCGATCTGAAACGCGCAGCCGTCTTCGAGCGTGCTCACCACCTGCGACCCTTTCATGTCCATCGTGACCAGCGTGTTGCCGAACGGCAGGAGCTCGTAGACGGTGGCGACGCTGATCGGACCCTGGTTGATGTTGATGCGCACGCCGCCGGGATTGTTGAGCGCGATGTCGGAGCCGGTTTTCCACGCCATGCCGTCCGCGATGATCGGTCCGGTACCCTGGTTGAGGCCCCGTATCAGGTCCTCGTCCGTGGTGGCGACGATCTGTCCCTTGAGCTTGGTCACTCCCTGAGAGTAGGTGGCGAGCTTCGCCTCTGCGGCCGGATCGGCGTCGACGAGCGCGATGTCCCGCGCAGCGGCGAGCTTCGCGATCATCTCGTCGTAGACTCGCTTGAAGGCATCGAACTGATCGTCACTCGATGCGGGGTCGTCCGTGATCGCGATCGAGTAGCTCTTGCCGTCGTACTCGTTGATGGTGAGCGATCCTCCGGTGGTCGTGGTGTACTGCACCCGCTTGAGCGCGTTGCTCTTGTCGGGGAGGTCGTAGATGCGGAAAAAGTTTTTCCCTACTACCGCCTTCGGTGAGCCGTCCCAGGATGTCACGTTGCCGTTCGCGTCGAAGGTTACGCTGAGGTTGCCGAGTACCTTGGCCCATTCCCACGACTGGACAATGACGACGGTGTTGCCGTCGGCATCCTTCTCCACCCTAGGATAGGCTCCCGCGGATGCGAGTCCGATGTTCGAAAAATCTCCGAGCAGCGTGTGCGAGTGGCCGCCCACGATCACGTCGACGCCGTGGAGTTTCGGTGCAAGCTTCACGTCTTCCGAGTATCCGAGATGCGAGAGCACGACAATCTTGTTTATGCCCTGCGACTCGAGCGCGGTCACGGCCTTCTCGACGCTCGCCTCAGGGTCGAGGAACCGGATGTTTTTGCCCGGGCTCGAGATGAATGGCGTTTCGGGAGTGTCGAGACCGATCACGCCGACCTTCTCGCCGCCGACCGAAAGGACCGTGTACGGCTTGATCAGGCTCTTGTCCGGCAGCAGCGCCTCGTTCGAGATGTCGAGGTCGGCGCAGACCACCGGAAAGCTCGCGAGTGTGAGCAGATTGCTCTGCAGGATCGACGGCCCCTTGTCGAACTCGTGATTGCCGAGTGTAACCGCGTCGGGGCGCATCAGGTTCCAGAAGTCGGTGTCGGCTTTTCCTTCGTACTTGGTGAAGTAGAGCGTGCCCTGGAACATGTCGCCGGCGTGCAGGAAGATGGCGTTCTTCTCGCTTGCCCGCAACTGGTTCAGTGCGCTCACGAGGTCAGGAAACCCGCCGAGCTCGGCGTACACCGCTTTGCCCGTAAGCTTCGGGTCGATGTCCATCACAAGCTTCACCTGCGTCGGCTCGATCTTCGAGTGTGTGTCGTTAACGTGCAGGATGGTGAGCGTAAATGGCGCGCCCGTCGCCGTCTGCTGAGCCTGGATCGCGGCCGTCTGCCCAGGCTTCGCCGTCGCGCACGAGAAGAGCATCGTCGACGCGGCTATTGCGACGATCAGCGCGCCGAGCATCTTCCTCCATAGTCCGTTTCTCATGTCACTGTCCTCCCTGAATGGCCTTTGTGGGTTACGGACAGGTTACCCCCGACCGTGGTTTGCGTAAAGCGGCCGAAATTGACCCCGAAGAAGTTACGTGGGATAATCGAACCGGCCCCGATCGGGTTACATACTGTACAGGTGGATATAGAATGAACGAGAGCTACGCGGAGTTCGACGGCAACGTCTTCGACCTTTTTCGTCTCGATGGCAGGGTAGCGATAGTTACCGGTGGAGCGAAGACGCTTGGCTTCTACATGGCACGCGCGCTCGCGCAGGCGGGGGCCGATGTCGTTATTACGAGCCGGCGGATCGAAGATGCGGAGGTCTCGGCCGGCAGGCTCGAGGCGGAGACGGGCAGAAGGATCGTGCCCGCGCGGCTCGACGTGCGCGACGAAGGCGGGGCGGCACGGCTCGTGGAAACGGTCCTCGGCGATTTCGGGCGGATCGACGTGCTCGTGAACAACGCCGGAAACGTTCAGAGTACCCCGGAGAACGCGCCGTTCGAGAAGCGTCCGCTAAAGCTGTGGCAGGAGGTGATCGACATCAACCTCACCGGCGCCTTCCTCTGCTCCAAGCACGTGGTGGCCTCGGCAATGAAGCCGGCGCGTTCGGGAGTGATCATCAACGTCGGTTCGGTGGCGGGGATCACCGGAAAGGACCGGCGGGTGTACGAAGGAACCGAAATCGGCGGATCCACCCTCGACTATCATGCGGCCAAGGCCGGCGTCATCAACATGACGCGGGACATGGCCGCCTATCTCGCACCGTTCGGCATCCGGGTCAACTGCCTCAGTCCTGGAGTCTACTTCCGCAACCAGGAAGAGCGGTTCGTCACCGCCTACTCCGACCGCATCCCGATGGGCCGGTTCGGAAACGAGTCGAAGGAGCTCGCGGGAGCGGTGGTCTACCTTGCCTCCGATGCCTCTTCATATGTTACCGGGCACAACCTCGTGGTGGACGGCGGTCTCACAATCTGGTAGCTGCCGGCGGCATTCTGCCGGGCGGCGCGTCGGGCGTGGGTCGCCGGCCGCTCTACTCTTTTATCTGCACGTGAACGATGGTATAGCGCCCGCCGGTGAAGGTGACGCTCACCGACCCGTCGGTGCGCAGCACCGCGCTCGGATAGGAGTACTCTCCGTCGCCCGATGCGATCTCCTCGGGGCTGCTCCAGCTTTCGCCCTCGTCGTCCGAGCTCATGGCGACGAGCCGCTTCCTGTCGGAGCTCGAGTCGTTGCCGACAAGCAGGAGCCTTCCGCTCGAAAGCCGCAGCAGGTCTATGGCACTGTCGGGATTCGGGATCTCGACCGGCCGGAGGATGCTCCAGGTGTATCCCTCGTTGCAGGAGTGGCTCTGCCACAGCCGCTCCTGGTTGGTTCTGCAGAGCATCAGCATGCGTCCGTCGTCGAGACGGCAGAGCGCGGGCTGGATCGCCTTGCCTCGCGCCATCGTTTCCGCGACGAAGCTGCCGCTCAAGTAGTCTCCCGGATCCTCGAGGACCCAGATGTAGGGACACTGTTCCACCTCGCTGTAGAGCGGAAAGATGATCTGTCCCTTGCTGCCCGTGATCGGCCGGGTTTTCGCCATCATCCCGATCCTCGGGGTGAACAGCGCGGGACGCGACCAGGTCCGGCCGCCGTCGGCGGAGCTCGCGCAGAAGAGCAGGCTCTCCTTCCAGGTGGCGCTTAGGAGCGCGGAGAAGGTCAGGTTGAGCAGACCATCCGGGGTGCGCCAGAGCACCGGGTTGCCGAGCGCGAGGCCGTGGAAGTCGAACAGAACCTCCGGTTCGGACCACGCGCCCGCGGCCGACCGCCATGCGCCCTTCAGCACCGTGTCGGAGGCCGTTTCGTAGGCACCCTGGTACCATACGCACAGGAGTTCTCCTTCCGTTGTCTCGATCACGGAGGAGCAGTGTACGAGGGCAGGCTGTCCTTCAATCCTTACAATCGTCTCTTTGGGCCCGATGTTCACTTGATGGCTCCTGACAGCGAGATGCCGGCGATGATTCGTTTCCTGAGGAGCAGGAACACGATGAGCGAGGGGCAGAGTGCGAGGAACGACGACCCGAACAGCAGCCCGTACTCGACGTTCTGCGCGCCGAGGATCGCCTTCAGACCGATGGGAAGCGTGAGGTGCGCCGATCCCTGCAGCGAGATCATGGACCAGAAGAACTCGTTCCACCCGAAGATGAAAACCCAGACCACCAGCGCCCCGATTGCCGGAGTGGACATGGGTACGAAGAGCTGGAACAGCACGCGGAGCGACCCACAGCCGTCGATCCGGGCTGCGTCTTCCAGGTCGCGCGGAAAGTTCACGAAGAACTGGCGCAGCAGGAAGATGCCGATGGGCATGGCGGCGATCGGAAGGGCGACTCCCGGGAACGT
>CAZNYW010000007.1:62920-99343 GCA_964577375.1 uncultured Spirochaetales bacterium
AGAATCCACACGAGTGCGATGGCGATGAAGATGACGGCGTAGACGAGGGATCGCGCAGAGTAGCGGCGCATCATTGCAGGTCCCCCTCGAGGCGCATAGTCCGTACCAGGATCATGCTGATGACGAAGATAATCGCGAAGATCACGAAGCCCACCGCGGCGGCAACGCCGAATTCCGTAAACTCGAACGCCTGCCGGTACATAAGGAGCGCGAGCACCTCCGTCGAGGTTCCCGGGCCGCCTGAAGTCATGAGGATGACCTGACCGAAGGTGCGCATCCCGCCGATGGTGGTGAGGATGAGCGCAAACAGAAGCGCCGGCCGGATGAGCGGCAGCGTCACCGCGAAGAAGGTGCGGCCGGGACTCGCTCCGTCGAGGCGCGCGGCTTCGTAGAGCTCACCGGGGATCGAGGCGAGAGCCGCCTGGAAAATGATCATGCGGTATCCGACGAGCCACCAGATGGTTGAGAAGGCAATGACCGGGAGGGCCCACGAGGAGTTGGCTAAGAGCGCGACCGGCTTGAGCCCGAGCATCCCGAATATCCCCTGGAGCAGCCCTACGTTCGGATCGTTCATGAGCGCCCAGAGGATGCTGACGATCGACACGTTGAGCAGGTAGGGAAAGAACATCAGCGACTGGAAGATGCCGGAGCCCGGAAAGCGAAGGAACTGCAGCACGAGCGACGCGAGCAGTGCCGCCACGATTATGCCCGGAATGACCATGCCGATGAACTTCCAGGTTACCCAGAAGGCGTTCCAGAAGCGGTGGTCGGCAAACAGCTGTGCATAGTTGGAGAATCCCAGGAACTTGTTGCCCCGGAGCGGATTCCAGTCGTAGAGGCTCATCACGAAGCCGAACACGAGCGGAGCGAACAGGAAGAGTACCCACAGGATCGCGTAGGGAAGGATGAAGAGGATCCCTTCGAGCTGCCGGTGCCGTCCGATTGTCATTTCAAACTATCCCTCTATCGGTTGATATCTGGCAGGAGCCTTGAGAAATCGAGGCCGCCCCGTGAGGGACGGCCCCTTTGTGAGAGCCTGCGTCGGCTACTTGGCAAGTACCGCGTTGACGTCGGCTTCCGCTTTGTTGAGCGCCTCCGCCGGGGAGATGGTCCCGTTGTAGGCCTCTTCGATGTAGGGCTGAATGGCGTCGTTGATCTGGTTGATCTTCGGCGTTGCCGGAAGCGGGTGGTAGACACCGTTGAACGCCATATCGGCGAAGGTGCCGAGAGATTTCTTCCAGGTATCCGAGTTGCGAAGCCCCTGGTTCTGGAGCGCGCTCTTCAGCATCGGCACGTGTCCGCCGTACTCGCCCCAGAGATAGGAGTGCTCGCTGTACCACTTGATCACCTCGGCGGCGGGTCCGATGAGATTCTTCTTGCTCGCCGGCTGCTTGGGGATCGCGAGGATGTGGTTCGATCCCCAGGTGTAGTCGGTCTTGTAGAAGGTCGGCATCCCCATCATGCCCCAGTCGAGCTTCGTCTTCGCGAGCGTGAGGTAGTCCCAGGTGCCGTTGAGCATCATGCCGAGGTCACCGGCTTCGAACTGCGCCTCGCCGTTGGTTCCCTTCTCGTTCCAGCCGTTGGCGCGCACGGAGACGAGGTACTCGAGCGCCTCGACACCCGCGGGCGTATTGAAGGCGGCCTTGTTGGTGCTTTCATCGATCAGCTTTCCCCCGTTCTGCCACAGGAGGATGTACCACATGCGGCGGTACCAGCGCGGCTGTCCGAACGCGCCGGGGTGGAAGGCGTACTTGCCGATCTTCTTGATCGCGTTCGCCGCGGCGTTGAACTCCGCCATGGTCTTAGGAGGATTGTTCGGATCGAGCCCTGCCTCTTTGAAGATCGCTTTGTTGTAGAAGATGCCCATCAGCGTGTTGTCGAGCGGTATGCCGTACTGCTTTCCGTCGATGGTGGCTATGTCCCACACCTTCTCGATGTAGTCCGACCGCTTGAATCCGTACTTATCGAGAATGTTGCCGATCGGGGAGTCGTTGAGCGGGGTGAGCGCCGGATAGACGTTGGGCATGACGAAGTTGAGGATGGTCGCAATCTGCGGCGGCTGTCCGGCGAGAACCGCGTTGTTGAGCTGCGCCTCGTACTCCGTCCAGCTTCCCTGCTGGAGGTCGACCTGGATGTCGGAGTGCTCCTTGTTGAACTTGTCGATCATGATGACCGCCGCATCGGCGTCTCCGCCATGCCACAGCGTGTTCATCCAGATCTTGACCGGTCCGCTCGATGCAGCGCTCTTTTCGGTCGTGCCGTTGGCGAACACCGGCAGCGCAAGAACGAAGGCGAGCGCCGCCGTCACGGCCAGGATCCTGAGTCCCTTTACCCTCATGTTAGTCCTCCTTACTCAAATTACTTGAGCGTTCGTACATGGATGCTTGTTCATATATATGAACAAGGTTCTCCCCATGGAACTCATTCATTATAGGGTGCATTCCATCCATCGTCAACTTTTCTCCCTTGACATCGGTGCCGATATGTGCGAGTTGTCCATATATATGAACCAGCAGCAGCCGGGAGCGGAGAGCCGGACCGACCTCGTCAACTCGATCGTCAAAGCGGTCCGTATTCTCGATGTTCTCAATCAGGAGGGCCCCCTGAGCTTTATCGAAATATTCAGGAAGACTCCGCTGCCGAAGAGCACGCTGTTCAAGATTCTCGCCACACTCGAAGAGGAGAGGATAGTGACCCGCGAAGCCGAGAGCGCGAAGTACCGGCTTGGCCTCCGGTTGATCGAGTGGGGCGGCGGCGCTCGAGCTCAACTCGACATGCGCATGGTTGCCCGGCCGGTCATGCGGGCACTCAGCGCCGATATCGACTGTACCGTGCACCTCACGGTTATCGCCCACAACGAGGTGCTTCCGATCGAGTCAGTCGAGTCCGGCAACTGGTACTGGCACCACTTCAAGTATCCGGTGGCCATCGGCATTCCCGCACCGATGCATGCAACCGGGGCAGGGAAGGCGATTCTCGCGTTCCTGCCGGACGTGGAGATCCGGGCCGTCATCGGCGACAAGGGCCTCAAGCGGTTCACCGAGAACACCATTACCGACGAGGAGATGCTCGAGAAAGAGCTCGAAATGATCCGTGAGCGCGGATACGCGATCAGCGACGCCGAACACGACGAGCTGATCCGGAGCGTCGCCGCGCCGATCCGCAACCAGGACGGCCGGGTCATCGCCGCGCTGAGCGCGCTCGCCGTCGTTTCACGCTTCACGCCCGATCGGATGAAGACCGTTGCCCTCAGCGTCACGGCCGCGGCCGAGGAGATCTCGTCGCTTCTCGGATACCGCGCGGGTTACACGGCCGACGGCGGGTGAAGCCCTGCTTCAAGGCGCAGACTATCCGTTCCGGAACTTCATCGGACTGAACTAATTGAGTCTCCTGGCCTACCTTGTCGCCATACCGGCGAACGAAATCGTGATTCCCAGGGTGCTCATCCTGACGATCCTGGTGACCGGAGAAGGGAACGTGGGAGAGCCGGAGCCGGCGTGATTTTCGCGCTCGACAATGCCTCTGCTTTCACGAAGAGGCTCGAGTACCCACACCGCAGTGAACCTCCAATGCCGCCCGACTTCCGGTCGGGCTCGATTTTGCAGTGATCGTCGTTGTCGCCCGGAATCGCGCCCGGTCCATAGTGGGACAGGATTACGTGGGGCAAACGCGCCGCGTGAAGGAGGAAGAAGATGAAAGTGAGTCTCTCATTCGTGATGCTGTTTGTCATGCTGACCGGACTGGCATTCGCAGCCGGGCAAGCGGAAGCTTCGAAACCGTCCGCCGGCGCGGATGCCGACAAGGCGGCGATCGCCCAGGTCTGGGTGGACTACTCGAAGTATGCCATGGAGGGGAACCTCAACGCTTTTCTCGACCTGCACGAACGCAACGCCTACAGGATGCCGCAAGATCAACCGATGTTCCAGCCCTGGGCCATCAAAACCGAGATGCAAGCGCCCTGGGCGAAGCGTGTGCAGGACACACCGCGATGGAAATGAGCATCCAGCCGATGGAGATCGAAGTCCAGGTTGACTATGCCTACAGCATGGGGACCTACAGCCAGAAGTTCACACCGAAGGCGGGCGGCAGGACTACGGTGTTCGAAGGAAAGTTTCTCGACGTGCTCCATAAGGACTCGGACGGGAAGTGGATGATCCTCCGCGACTGCTACAACAGCAACAACCATCCCGGGAATTGAAGAATCGAAGCAGAAAAGGCGCCGGGAATCATTCCGGCGCTCTTTTTCCGGTCGTCACCGACAGCTGTTTTTCAGGGCCGAATCGGTTTCCCCTCACACGCGGCGACCCGCGTACCCCCTCCGCCGATGTCCCCTCCCACGATCGGTATTGAAGGCAGGAATCACGTGAGTTGTCAACCTCCGATTGAGCGAGATACCGCCGACGGAAGTTCGCGTCACAACCATCCTGCGGTTTACCCGTGCTTGCGGGCTATCTCGCAGACCTCCACCACTTTGTATAGCGACTGCCTGCAGGACAGGTCAATGAACGTGTGTTGATAGGTTGTTGGTGATAGACTGAAACAAGAAAAGCCGGTCAACCATGGCAGGCGCGAGACTAACGAGGAGTTTGAGTCGTATCCATTCCGGGCACACGAATTGGATCTGCCCGTTTGATAATTACCTCTTGATCTCGTCGAGATTTTCTCCCAGCGGAAGGTCCATTTTTTCATCTACCTCACACCCAAGTTTCATATTCAGGTACCAGAAATAGAAAAACATCGGCAGATTTCTGTTGCGCAAGAGGACAAGCACACTTCGGCGCGCAATTGACAGAAACCCATAGAATCGTTTGCGCGTATTCCTGCAGTGCTGGGAAACCGCTGCAGCGCTCATTTGCTTTGGAACGAAGGTCAATTTTCCATAGCTGTAACCGTGTTGAAGCCACCACGCTGTATGCTCGAGCCTGTTCTCTCTCATCAATCTGGCATGCAGTTCCGTCCCCGGTATCGGGAGCAGATGATTGAACGCGGCGATGAAAAACCCCATTCTCTTCGCGAATTTCAGGGTTTCTTCGAACAGCTTTTCCCGGTCGAAGTCGAAACCAAAAAGAAAGGTGGCGTAGATATTAAGTCCGGTTCGATGGATACGCCGTGTGAGCTCTTCCATGAGTTCCCGGCCCCGGTTCCAGGCCTTTTTCATCTGCATGAGGTTAGCCGTTTCCAGGCTCTCGTAACCGATCAAAATCAGCGCGCACCCGCTCCTTTTCATCCATCGGAGAAGTTCCCCATTGCGCGCCATGGTGAGGCTGCCCTGTCCCGTCCAGCGAATCTTCAAGGGGGTGATCGCTTTGAACAGTTCGATTGCATGGGTCTGGTCTGCGACGATGTTGTCGTCCGCAAAGAAGAAGATCTTTTTCCCGTCCTGTCTCGCCGCCTCGATTTCTCTGAGGATAAGCGGAACAGGTTTTTTGAAATATCTGGCGTGATGGAACGCCGAAATTGCACAGAACTCGCAGTTGAAGCTGCATCCCCTTCCTGTTTCAATAACCGCCAACCTTGAATACTGTTTGCCAGCAAAGATCGAACGGTCCGGAATGACGTTCCTGTAACTGCACTCTCCTGTATATCTCTTCCCGAGACGTTCCATCTGGTAATCATTCAGCAGTCGGGTCCAGACTGTTTCCGCGTTGCCCACCACAACGGTGTCCGCATGTTCTGCGGCTTCGTCTGGATTCAGCGTCGTGTGGTACCCGCCGAGGATTACTGTTTTCCCTTGTTGCCGGAACCTGCCGGCAATATCGTAGGCTCGGCGCGCGGTATATACCTCGGTGGTTATTGCGATAAGGTTCGCATCGGTTTTGAAATTGACCGGTTCAATACGCTCATCATAAAACTCAGTTTCGATTTCCGGGGGAGTAAGCGCCTTTAGTGTGCTGATAGTCAGCGGTTCCATCAGCTGCCAGGTCCGTATGTATTTCTGTCCCGGCTTCTTGCCGATGGCAGGCAGAACGAAGGCGATTTTCTCGGCGGAACGGCTCCGTTCCATAATACAAGTATCATACATCCGTCATTAGCGAATGCAAGAAAAAAGAATAGTCCTCAGGAACCTCACGTCGCGTTAAAGAAGGACTGTCTATCCTGAGGCTGACCGGTTCCGTTCCACTACTCTCCAGGGAGACCACAAAAAATGGTGGCGTCGCCGCGATGCCCCTGCTACAATAAGATTGGAGACGGATCATGTTGAACCTGTTGCTGATAA
Source organism: uncultured Spirochaetales bacterium (assembly GCA_964577375.1). GTDB lineage: Bacteria > Spirochaetota > Spirochaetia > DSM-27196 > DATKUC01 > DATKUC01. The sequence continues at coordinate 69,138 of CAZNYW010000007.1, forward strand.
TGCCCGACGGGCGAATCAACAGGTTGTCGCTCTTCTCGGTCGGTCTATCATTTCGCGAAGCTCCCCTTACGCTCACGACCCTGGCTGCGCTGGTCCCGCGTGAGCTGGAATGCCGTATTACCCTGGTCGACCGCAGCATCGGGACGCGGGTTCCGTACAGCAGATCATTCAGCATAGTCGGCATCAGCATCATGACCGGCACCTCTGCCGAAGGCTACATGATCGCCGACCGGTTTCGCTCTCTGGGAGTTCCCGTTGTTCTAGGGGGGGTACATGTCACGTTGTGTCCCGAGGAAGCTGCCCGGCATGCCGATGCCATCGTCACGGGCTTCGCCGAGGAAAGCTGGCCTCGACTCCTGAAGGATTTTGTGGCAGGCAGGTTGAGAAGGCGATACGCTCAGAATGGCTCCCTACTCGCCAATCTGCCGTCGCCGCGTAGGGATCTGCAGCGCCGCCTAGGCTATCTGGTTCCGTACACAGTAATGGCGACCCGCGGCTGCCGGGGAAGCTGCGATTTCTGCTCGGTCCCCGCGGCCCGTTTCGGCTGGCACAAACGTCCGGTGGGAGAGGTCATCGAGGAGATCGCCCGCATTCCCGCACGACGCTTCGCGATCAGCGATGTACACCTGACCGAAGAAAGGGAGTACGCTCTGGAGCTTTTCGCGGCGATGATTCCCCTCGAAAAAAAATGGGGCGCTCTCGCTTCCACTCGGGTGGCCGAAGACCCGGAGTTGCTGGAGATGATGCGCCGGTCGGGTTGCAGCTACCTTCTCCTGGGTTTCGAGTCATGGAACCAGGACTCACTCAGGAATATTCATAAGCGATTCAATGACGCCTCGCAGTACGGCCGGGTGGTATCCATACTTCATGACTATGGCATAACCGTGCAGGGCTGCTTCATCTTCGGCTTCGATGAGGACAGGAGGGAAATCTTTGACAATACCGTCGCGTTCGTCAACGACCTCAAGATCGACATTCCACGCTACGCCCTCTACACACCGTATCCCGGTACCGGTGCGTTCGATCGTCTCGAGACGGAGGGACGGCTGCTCCATACCGACTGGCGGTACTACGACACCCAGCACGCGGTTATCCGGCCTCGCCATATGTCGCCCCGTGAGCTGGACCGCGGACTATTGCGAGCCTACGAACAGACATTCAGATTCCTGCCAAGTCTTCGGCGTTCCCGGGCTTCCGGAGGTCCGGAATACATAACGCTTCTGGGCAATCTGGCCTACAAGATCTATATCCGGCGCTTGAAGAACGATTGTGACCGGTTTCCCAAGAGTATACCAGAAATCGAATTGGAGCAAACATGTGAACGGTCGCCAATATAGGATCTCGGCAGCAGAGGAATCTGATGGGCCGGAAATACTCGCGATTCTCGAGCAGGCTGGATTTTCGGGTGCGATTTCCTTGCTCTACACCAGGCGTCCTGATCCTCTCCTGTCGCTTCGCAGGGAAGGAGAGGATGTCCATGTGTTTGTCTGCCGCGATACCCGGAACAACTCCGTGTGCATGTTCAGCGCCTGCGCAGTTAATCCCTGCTTCGTGGAAGGACAAGTGCGTCAGACTGGGTACCTTTTCAGCTTACGCTTGAGGGAGGATGATCCTGGAGTGATCCGCCGGGCACCTGAAGGCTACCGCACGGTCTTCAGGGAAATGGAGGATGCCGGGGTCGAGCTCTTCATAACGACCATCCTGACGGAGAACACTCCGGCGAGAAAGATGCTCGAAAAACGGCGCGCTTCGATGCCGGTCTACGAATTCATCGGCGAAATCGAAACGCTGACATTCCGAACTGGAGGACATGGTCACGTGCCGGATGGCCTTGTTTTTCGTCGGGCGGAGAGCACGGACATTCCCCGCTTGGTAGGCTTTTGCCGCGACGAAGGGCGGCGATATCAGTATTTCCCGCTCCTGCGTGAAGAAGATCTGCGAAGGGGGACATCGTGTCCCGGTATCGGTGATTTTTTTGTCCTTACCCGAAGCGGTTCCATCCTTGCCGCCGGAGCACTCTGGGATCAGCGAGATTACAAGCAGTATGTCGCCATGCGATATGGCGGACTCTTCCGACTCTTCAGGCTCGTCTCGAAGCTGTTGTTCCCGCTTCTCGGCTATCCGTCTTTACCGCCAATCGGGAGCGTGCTGAACATGGCAGTGCTCTCTTTTCTGCTTGCGGCCGGGGATGATCCTCTCATATACAGCCTTTTCCTGCGTACCATGCTTGCCGCCGGGCGGAACTTCGATTCCCTTAGTTTCGGATTGCACGTTGCCAATCCGCTTCTTGCAGTGGCGAAAAAGAAGCGGTGCCTGGTGTACCGCAGTCGCCTCTACCGGGTGTGGAAACCGGGAACTGAACCACCCGCCTTCAGCGGCATACCGTACGTGGAAATAGGGAGGCTGTGATGCTGCGCTACTGCCTTTCCCCTGTTGCAGGAATATCCGGTCCTGTTGCAGACCGCATGTACCAACTCATGGAAACCCATTATGCCAACACCGACCGCAGCCGATTTTTCAAAGACCTCTCGGCGAAGACCGGGGTCCTGCTGTTGCTCGACGACCAAAAAGTACTCCGCGGCTTCTCCACCTATCTGGTGATTGATGAGCCGAAGATAGCCGGGCGCATCCTTTTTTCGGGCGACACCGTTACCCAGAAGGAGTACTGGGGCAGCCCTGCACTGTTCTACGGCATCGGCGGCATCATGGCGGAGGTGATGCGAAGCTGCTCGGATAACGTCCGGCCGTACTGGTTCTTGATTTCCAAGGGAATCAGGACCTACGGAATGCTGCCGCTATTCTTCAAACGGTTCTGGCCCTCCCCGGAACCTTTCGACGCGGAGGATCTGAAGCGCAAGGTCGACATTCTTGCGGCCAAATGGTTTGGACCACTTTACTCTCGCGGGGACGGCATTATTCATGCACGGCAAGACTTTCTGACCGGTGAGCTGGCGACGACGCCTCAGCACAAGCAGAACGACCCGTTTGTTCGGTTCTTTCTGGAGCGCAATTCGGGATATGCAATGGGGGATGAGTTGGCCTGCCTCTGCGAGATCAGCCTCGACAACATCAGGTGCGCAGCTCAGAGGTTCGTAACCGCAGCAGGACCTCGCGAATAACACAAGGGGAGTTTACGGATCCTCACCGAAGAGCATGCCCTCTTTTTTTCTGACTTCCTTTCTGAACAGCAGGCTGTAACGGGCGTAGTAGAGCAGCCGCGGTAGGGAGCGCATGTTCGTACGCAGGTCAAGAGCCCGTCGCAGAATGGATGGCACCGAGTTGAACCTCTTCCGGGCGGCCATGCCGGCCGCGGTCAGTGCTTCGGGACTCATGTTTTTCGGCACGAAGGCTGCATGGTTGAACCGGTAATCGGGATGGAGCCACCATTTGCCATCGAATAGCAGCCGGTCTTCTGCGGCGAAGTTGAGGTACAGGGGAGTCCCGGGATACGGAAGGAGAATATTGAACGCGGCGAAAGTGAAGCGGTTTCGCAACGCGAAGTCCACTGTGTCTTCGATGGAGCTGATTGTGTCAAAATCGTGTCCCAGGGTAAAGGCGGCCCAGACCTGGAAGCCGTAGTCCTTCATGCGGCCGATCTGATCGCGGTAGGCGCTCTCGACGCCCCGATTGCTGCGCTGCTTATTCATCCACTCGATACTGCGCGAACGGATCGACTCAAAGCCCGCTACGAACCCGAGACAACCACTCTGCTTCATCAGTGCGAGCAATTCGGTGTCCTCAGCCGCATCGAGGTTGATCTGGCTGACCCAGTGTACCTTGAGCGGAATGAGCTGCTTCAACAGCTCCTTCGCGGCTTCCCTGGAAGCTGTAAAATTATCATCCACAAAAAAGAGTAGCTTTCCGTCTCCGATTTCTTCTACGACTTCGGCAGTGGAACGCACGTGATGACTGCTCTTGAAATAGCTTGCCGTGGCGCAGTAGAGACATGCATGCGGACAACCTCTCGAGAACTGGATCAGATTGACGGGAAGATACCGTTTTCCGGCATACAGTTCACGCCGCGGCACGGTGTGGTCCTGAGCTGGACCTCCGGTTCCCGCATACACTGACTTGAGGGTTCCCCTCTCCGCATCGACAAGCAGATCGGCCCAGCAGGATTCCGCGTCGCCGATACAAACAGAATCCGCATGTTCCGCCACCTCCTCGGGCAGCAGCGTGGCGTGCATCCCGCCCATAACAACCGGCACTCCGCGTCGGCGGTATTCCGCCGCGATCTCGTAGGACCTGCGCGCCGTAAAAGTCTCCACGGTAATCGCGGCCAGGTCGGTGGGTTTGTCGAAAGGAATGGACTCAAAACGATCGTCCCAGAGTGCCAGGCTGTGCCTCCGGGGCGTGAGACCGCCCAGTACGGCGAGGGAAAGCGGCTCCATGCGTCCTTCGTCGATATAGGCAGAATCTACCTGTCGACCAATCCTGGGCTTAATCAGCGTAATGTGCATCTTCTTCTCTGCGAGGAAAACAATCTTCGATGTCCGTGCCAAGGTAGAGGCGCACCAGTTTGATGTCCCCCGCCTTTTTTCCTTTCTTCATCTGGAAGTCGTGAAAAATCCTGTTTCCTTCTCCCCGTACCGGGCGTATCTCCACCTCCTGCAGTTGCCCGAGCCTGCGGGCGTAGGCGTAGTGGAAGTTCTCAGCCAACAAGCGGTCTAATTCCGCACGCCTGGGAAGGGGCCTGTTTCCACCGTCGTAGAAGAGCCCGTAATGGTAGGAGCCGTCCAGGGTCAACGGAGCCAGCAGTGCAAAATCGGGTGTATCGCCGGCAAAGAGATTGTTTAGTACGCCTGCGGCGAAAAGTTCAGTTATCTTCTCCCCCACCAGGTCGCTGGTCCGTTCCCTCCCGAGGAACCGCAATACCGGGAGCTCACGATAAAACCCTTCGATACTTACCCGGTCACCGAGTTTGTAGCGATAGAGCCCCCCCGAGGTGGTCAGGAGGGGCGAACATGACATCCCTGGCTCGAGCTCGTGAGCCTGTAGAACGTCGCCGGTTTCGGTAACGAACTCATAGAAGTGGGACCGGTAGGCCAGCACGCTTCCGCCGGCGGAGATCAATGGAAAGCTGACGATTCCCTCGGTGGCGAGCAGCCCTTTTCCCTGGATCGGGACTCCCGGGAAACGACGCTGCAGCGCTCCCGATAGTCTGCCGCTCTCCCCGTCTGTCCAGCAGGAGATCAGACTCAAGCGGGGCCATACGTGGGTGGTCCAGTCAGATTGTGCAAAGGCCCGGGAGAGCTGTGAAGCTCGCCCACGGTCAGAGCTCAGCCTCAGGTGCGGCAAGTTCTGCTCCTCCCTCGGCCAGGTGAGCATTCCGTCCCTGATGTTCTTCGTCAGGAGTTCCCTGTTCTCGTCGATATAGTCGGTGAGGATGGTAAGAAACGATGGGTTCCAGACAGAGATCAGACGCAAGCCCGGCGCTCGCAGGAGCAGAAGAGTGGTGACAAAGCGAAAGTTTTCCATTTCCCGTATGCCTCGAACCTGCTTTGGTACCGGATAGATCGACTGCAGGATGCCGCCGAGCGGACCGAAATAATCGGAATCGTCCTCGAAACCGATCGGGATCGCACTTTCTTTCCAGTAGTACCAGTTGCCCAGGGGGGAAATAGACCAGTAGCTTGTTCCATTCTTCAGCGACCGATAGTTGGCGTACAGATCGGCCAGCCAGGGTTGAACTCCAGCCATAAACTCGCGCTGCAGACCCGCAGTATAGGGGATAAGTTTGCTTGCTCCGTCGGTGCCTCCCGTCGGCTCGAGCAGATTGACCCGTTCCTCCGTCAGTTGATGCTGTTCGCCTCGTATCATAGCTTCTACATAGGGTTCATAATCCTGGTAGCCTGTTATCGGAACCGCGTCGCGGAAATCTCGATATTCCCTCAGCCGGATGAACTTACAATCCTTGCCGAAGCGTGAGTTGCTGTTCTTTTTCAGAATTTGTCTGAGCTTCTGCTCCTGCACCGCGCGCATGTTCCCGCTATCCTTCAGGAATCGGGACGCGTTTGTCCGGCAGGCCAAGGCGATTATCCTGTTTGCCAGAAGCACCCGCACCGACATATCACCCCAACTTCGCCCCCTGTTTCGAGCGTATCTCTTTGTGGGATACCAGATTGACCGTAAGAAAAGAAAAAAGGTTGGAGAGAGAGCGTGCGTTGTTCTTCATGTCGAACGCCCGGCCTATGATGTTCAGACCGGAATTGAACTCCTGCCTGGCATCGTAGCAGAGCTGTGCCAGTGTGTGACCGGCGATCTTTCTTGGGTGAAAGACCATTTCTCCATAGCGATACCCGCTGTCCAGCCACCAATGGCGGTAGTGCAGTCTGTTTTCACGTTCCAGCCGCTCGTAGAGCCGGGTTCTCGGAAAGGGCATGAGGGTATTGAAGTGGCACAAGGTAAACTTGTTCTTCAGAGCGAAACGAAGCGCATTCGCCACTGAGGATTCGTCATCTTCGTCATAGCCGAATACGAAAGAACCGCAGATCATAAGGCCTGCGTCCCGGAGCCGGCTCGTTGCTTCAGAATAATCCTTGTATCGCAAGTTACCTGTCTTGTTCATCTCTCTGAGATTTTCGCGGACCATCGATTCGAAGCCAATGAACACCGCCATGCAGCCTGCGCGCTGCATGGATTGAAGAAGCCGGGGATTGAATGCCGCATCGACACTGATTTGACAGGCCCACCGTTTCTTCATCGACTCCATCTCCCGCAGGAACCGCAGGAGGAACTCTTCGCCTAAGAGGAGGTTATCGTCGACAAACAACAGAAAATTGTTGTCAATCTGCGCGATCTCCTCCAGAACATCCCGCAGCGGACGCACCAGGAGCTTGTGTCTGTAGAATGAATGAATCGAACAGAAATCGCAGTCGTAGCGGCAGCCGCGACCGAGTTGTACCGGCAGCATGAACCCGTAGCGCTTCCCCTGGAAGATGTCGCGACGAAAACGGATTGTGACGGGGTTGGAGCATATACCTCCCTCATACCGAGGCGTGAGTCTTCGCTGGGCAAAGTCCCGAAGTACCAGAGGCCAAACGTTTTCCGCATCACCGGTAACGATAGCGTCTGCGTGCTCGCAGGCTTCATCAGGCAGCAATGTGGGGTGAATTCCGCCGAGGATTACCGGGACGCCGGATTCGCGGAAACGGTCTGCGATTTCGTACCCGCGCTTCGCCGTGAAGGTCTGCAGTGACAACGCCGCGAGATCGGTTTCTTCCGCGAAATCAATCCTTTCAAGCCTGTCGTCGAAAAAACGAATGTTCCATTCTGCAGGGGTATGGGCCGCCAACGCAGCGACCGCCAGGGGCTGCATGGTATCGGCCGCAATGTGACTTTCGAACAGATCGGGGTAAATGTAGGTAATCTTCATTCATTTCCCCTGACTCGCACATTGTACCTGATCCTGATTCGAAGCGTAAGGCCCGAAGCATTGCTGAAAAGTGGAGCGGGACCGGCCATGAAACTCCTGCTACTTGTCCGGCGGGATTATTTCCACTATTATTCATTACAGCTACCAGCACTACACACTCAAGCGAAGCGGCTTTGTTCTTATCAGGACACCTTGTTCAGTGAGTAAGGATCAGGCAGTGCTATCGATGAGAAACAGGTTCACTACCTTCGCTTGTGTCTGGCTGTACTCCTCCGAGCAAATTGTCTCCGCAGGTTCCAGCATTGGGCCAACGGGGCGCTTCCGCGTAAGACCTTGTACAACCGTGGTACATTGCGCGCTCCGGTTCTGTCGGCCCCAGCCGAGATCACATCCGCCCGGGAGTCCAGGCGAAGCAGGGGAACAAACCGATGAGGAAGGGGGAAGGAGCTCTAAGACGCTCCTTTGAAGAGTTACACCTATCAGGCCCGCAGCGGCTCGCCATTCTGTTTGGTGACTACATCCCGATTCTGCATGTGCTCGTCATTTCGGGCACCTTTATTGTTCCCGGTCTTGCCGTAGGATATCGGCTGTGCCTCGCAGTTGCAGTCCTTTTCCTGCTGCCGCCGGTGCTCGCACGATGCATTCTTTTTCTCTGGCCAATTTGCAATGAGTACATCGCGCCGACTTCCCGGGACTACTTCGTATGGTGGTATGTGCTGAATCTGCAAATTCTCTTCTGCCGGTTGACGTTTCTTGAGGAAGCCATGCGGATAGTGCCCGGCCTCTATGCTGCGTGGTTGCGTCTGTGGGGCTCACGTGTTGGTTCCTTCACCTACTGGGGGCCGGGTCTGCAAATTATCGATAGAAGTTTCCTCGATATTGGCGACGGCGTCGTTTTCGGAGCCGGGGTCCGAGTAGTTGCTCACCTGGTTGCGGCCAACGAAAAGGGAGGGCTACAGCTCATATTATCGAGGATACGGATCGGGCACCGGGCGACCATCGGAGGATATTCGCTTCTCACCGCTGGAACGCGAATCGAAGTCGATGAGCATACCAAGGCGTTTCTCATATCACCACCTTTCAGCCATTGGAAAGGAGGAAAGAGGGTTTCGCAGGAGGTGAAATCCTCTCCGGATGACGATGGGTGAGCCTCTCAGAATAGACACACACGTACATGTTGCGGATGCTCGCTCCTTCAGGGCCGCGCCTGCGGGCCGCAGAATGTTGCCGTTCATGCTGCGCCGGGCGCGCGCCGGCCGCTCGGCGCCCAAACAATTTGTTGACCCTAACGAAGAACAGTCTTCGACCCTTGCACGCTGGATTCGGGAAAGTTCGCTGGATCGCGTGATCCTGCTGGCCCTGGACGGGGTCTACGATTACGGCGGGAATCTAGTTCCCGAGCTTACGAGGCTCATGGTCGACAACGATTTTGTCCGGGAGTTTGCCGGCAGTCAGCCGGAGTTCCTGTTCGGAGCGAGCATACACCCGTACCGAAAGGAAGCGGTCAAAGAGCTGGAGCGCTTCGTCGGCCTCGGAGCATGTGTTGTCAAGTGGATACCGTCGAGTCAGCACATAGAACCCGACAATCCCAGATGTTACCCGTTCTATGAAGCCCTTGCTCACTACGGCATCCCTCTGCTCTCCCACACCGGCGTCGAACACACGCTCGGAAGCGGCCTTGCACACTATAATCACCCCCGACGACTTATCCCGGCCCTCAAAGCCGGCGCAAAGGTTATTGCTGCCCATTGTGGTGCGCACTTTTTCCTATACGAGCCTTCATATTTCGACGCCTGGGCCAGGTTAGCCAGGGAATATGAGAATATGTTCGGTGATCTCAGTGCCTTTCCGGTTGTTACCCGCGCCCGCTATGTACGCAGGATATTCAGGGACAAGGTACTCATGGGCAAAGTTCTCTATGGGTCTGACTACCCCTCGGTTCCTTCGCCCTACTGGTGCTGGCAGCTCGGTCCCGCAGGAATGCGGGAAATGGCCATGCTTGCCAACCCCCTTGAGCGGAACCTGCGGATGATGAAAGCGCTTGGAATGTCCGAAAAAGTTTTCAAGAATGTAAATCAGGTCTTCTCGACCCTACCGGAGGTGAGAACACATGCGCAATAGTGCGTGGCGACTGCCCTGGCGCAACGAGATGGTTCCGCATGCAGTAATCGATGTGGTGCGCGACTGCAACATTACCTGCCGTGCCTGCATCAATATCAAATCTGCGATTCCGCCTAAGTCTCTGAAAGTCGTAGAGTCCGAACTGGACAAGCTCTTGAAACTTCGCCGTCTGAGTTCCGTAAGTATTTTCGGCGGCGAAGTCTCTATGCACCCCCATCTGTTCGAGATAATCAAAGCCGCCAGGTCTCATGGCATCGAGGTTGAACTTCTCAGTAACGGTTTGGAAGTCGACGAGCAGATGTGCGCTCGCCTGAAAGAGGCCGGGCTGACGATTATCTATTTCCACATCGAACGCGGGCAGCGGCGAAGGGATCTTCCCGAAGAACACACCTCTCGGGATATCAACAGACTGAGACTCGAGAAGGCGACTATCGCGGCACAGACCGGTCTGGACGTCGGAATGACCGTGACTGCATATCCCACAGAACGCGAGGACGTGCGCGATACAATAGACCTCGTTCTGAGGACGCCGGAAATCAACTACCTGCTTATAACTCTTTATCGGGACACCAGTGGGATCGAGTCTCTTCGCGGAAACATCGATGACGGATTCAGTGGAATCGGGACTCCACCGCCGAAGGAAACGAGACAGAGCTCTCGCGAGATTGCGAAATGGATGCGCGAGGAATTCGGGTTCGAGCCTTTCGGCTTTATGGGCACCAACCTGGATTCCGAAGACCCAAGATGGTTGTCCTATCTTGTTGGTGCCGTATACAACAAGGATGGCAGTCACTATGTTGCACATGTCACACCAAGTCTGCTGGAGAAAGGTGCGTTGGCCTTTTCACGTCTCCTGAAGGGCCGGTACCCGATGTACCTGGAACAGAACCCTGAACAGTTTCGAAGACAACTTATATTGAACGGTATGCTTGGCGGAACACGAACCTCCGCCCATGAACTCGCCGAACGGGCAAGGGTTCCCGGTGCCCGCCTGACAGCCAAGCGACTGCTTTACCAGAATCTCGCAGAATTGACGGCAGATGGCAGGCTCGTTTATTGCAGATGGTGCCCTGATGCCGTCCTGAAAGGAGGCTCCCTGGTGCCCGTGTGCGTTGCAGACAGAGTTACATCAGAGTGATCGGCCCCGCTTCTGGCGGCGAAACAGTGTGTGTTCTGTATGACTCCAGAACAATGGAAAACCTCGATTGGCCCGATGACGATAACGGCCGGAGGGCTAAAGAGTACCTGCTTCCTTTGATGAGAAATGGCGTCGAAAGGTACATCAGAAACATCAAAACGAAATTGTATGTTCTAAGAGTGGACGATCTTGTGTTGCCGCTGACGGTGAACGAATCGGAATACAATACGAGCTATGCCTGTTCTTTCTATGATTTCTACATCAGCTACCTGGTCACCGAATTGAAGTGGCTCAATAAGCCATGGGTGGAGACTATTCTGACGATGGCACTGAAGTTTACCGGTCAAATCTTCAAGGTATTCAAAATAAACAAAGCGGTTTGCGTCAACAACTGGTTATTTTCTACGTTCGTTTATCCGCAGCTTTCAACGGAGCAGATTACGAGTGTAACGGAGTTTCTGAAACAGCGGTTTCCCCATCACCTGATCGTATTCAGGGCTCTGAATACCCGCATCTACGGGCAATTGCTGAACAATCTGCTCGAATGCTCGTATGAAAGACTTGCCGGCAGACGTATCTTCATCGTCGATAAGACGTCAAAAGGAAACAAAAAGAATCTCAAGAATGATCGAGTGTTGGCCGGAAGATCGCCGTATCACGTAATCGATAAGATTCACGTACGGAAAGCGGAAGTCCCGAGGCTCGCGGAGTTGTACGATCTGCTCTACCTTCAGAAATACTCACGCGTGAATCAACAGTATACAAGCGAATTTTTCGAGCTCGTCCTGGATTCCACAACATTCAAGCTAAAGGCGCTCAAGAAAGAAGATACCATCGATGCGGTAGTTGTCTATGCATATTCCCGCGATGCAATGACAGTGCCGCTCATTGGGTATGATACGACGGTGCCAAAGGAAACGGGGCTCTATCGACTGTGTTCAAATATCATGTTCAGCGAAGCAAGAAGCCTGGGATTGACGTTGAATCTAAGCGCAGGAGTGGCAACTTTCAAAAAAACGCGCGGGGCAATGGCTGACACCGAGTACTATGCAGTCTACTACGCCCATCTGTCCCCGTACAGACGGGTATTCTGGAGGCTATTCAGCAGCATCATCAATAGATATGCGCTCAGGGTGATGAAGACGTTCGATGTATAAACGGCATGCCAGATTCCGCGGGCTCGGGAGGATCCACTTCTGATAATATAACAGTCAGCTGAGCCTAAGCGTGTTGAAGTTGATACTCGCAGTCTCTGATTGCTGCCTGGAGACCAGTATGGTTTCTGATACGTTATCAGGCTTCTTCTTCATGTTCCGCAGGCGGCGGATGCTCGTTCTGATCCTTTTTTCATGCGTGGTGGCCGTTTGCGGATGGTCCTGCCTGCGTCTTCACGTCGACAATTCCTTGAACTCCTGGTTCAGCGACGGGAGCAGGGCGCTGCAAGCTTACAGGAGTTACAAGAGGGAGTTCGGCAATGACGAAGTGCTGGTCGGTGTACTCAGGGAAGAAGAATCCTTCGATCGAGTCCGTCTCATTTCGGCGCTGAAACAGATCCGTCTTGTAGAGGATGTATCCTTCGAGACAAGAAACGGTTTCTTGATGGTCGTCCTGAAAATCGCCGCCACGAAACACGAAGACGCATACAGCTCCGGCTATATTTCGAGTGCGAAAAAGGTATTTGCACAATTGCTTCCGGCCGGAGTCGACGTCCACTATGCCGGAAATGGGTTGCTTTTCGAAGAGCTGAATAGAATCTCTCTCTCGAACGGAACCGTACTGGTGGCGGTGAGCTTCGTCGTGGTAGTCATTTTCCTGCTCCTGATCCTGCGGAATAGACTCAGGCTGCTTTTCGCGGTAGCGCTGATCTCGCTCAACCTCACCGTATGCATGGGACTTTTCGCCTTCTCGGGGAAAGGCATCTCCATGTTGACAATGGTTCTGCCATCGCTCGTCCTGACGTACAGCGTTTGCGACATCGTGCATTTCATGAATTATCTTGACAGCTTCTCGACAGAACATGTCGAGTTTCGACAACGTTTTCGTGAAGTTTTTGGTCATATTTCCATACCCTGCTTTGTTACCAGCGCAACTACGGCCTTCGGATTCCTTTCGTTGACAGTGTCGAACATCCCGGTGGTGCGCGAACTCGGACTATTCGCCGCTATTTCGATTCTGGCAAGCTATTTCGTCACATTCCTGCTTCTTGCCTTATTTTTTGAATTTCTATCTCCAATGCCGGGACGGGTGCGGATGCTGGAGAAAGTGACCCGTGTCAACACGAACTCAATACGGAGTCACCGAAAAACCATCCTTCTGATTCCCGTCATTCTTGTTCTCTCCGCAGGCGCAGGAGTATTCAGGCTCCGGATAGATACATTTACCCTCGGTTTCCTGCCGGAGCGAAGTGTCGTCTATCGAGATTCCGAGTGGATCGAGAATAACTTCGGCAATTATGTACCGCTGGAGTTTACCGTGGATTTTGGCTCGTCCGGAATGACGGACGCTGACCTATTGAAGATCGACCAACTGACAAAGGAAGCGAAACGAAGGTATCTCTGCGATCGAACCATTACGATCTTCAGCGTTTTCGGGCAGGACAGAATCCCCAGCACCAGGCGTCTTTCCGACCGGCTTCTCAGAGTCATCCCGGCCGAACTACGGCACGCGTGGTTATCGGATGACGGGAATAAGATGCGGATCTCATTCATGACAAAGATGATGAGCGCCAAAGGGTTCGAAGAGGCGATACGGGAAATACGTGCCACCACCGATCTCCCCTTGAAGCCCGAGGGTTACGTACCGCTGTATGTCTACATGGTGCGCAATATCGCAGTTACTCAGCTCGAGAGCTTTCTATTTGCGTTCGTTTCGGTTTTCCTGATTATTTTCCTTGTTTCCCGCTCTCTGCGGATTGGTCTGGCGGCCCTTGCCGCCAATCTCGTTCCAATTGCCGTGGTCCTCGGGCTCATGGGCTGGACCGGTATCAACCTCGACATTGCGACCGCTACCATTGCCGCAGTTGCCTTGGGTATCATTGTGGACGATACTATTCATCTCATTTTTGCCTATCGCCACTACGCCGAGGATTCCGTTCAAACGGCGCTGGAGAGCGCCGGGCCGGCAATGTTTTCCACCTCTCTCATACTTTGCCTTGGTTTCCTGGTCATGGGATTGGCCCAGATAAAGTCGATTTCCTACTTCGGCCTATATACCTTCCTGATGATTTTTTTCGCCTACCTGGCGGATGCCTTCCTGCTTCCCGTGCTCCTGTTCAAGAAAAGGCGGACGGGAAGGAAGCGTAGATAGAAGTGGGGTGTTCGTAATGAAAGCACGCTTTCATGCGAAGGATTCCGAAGCCCCCGGCAAATTCGTAGCGAACGAAGAATGGAGACTTTGCCGCCTGATATGGGACTTAATTTTCTTCGCCCGGTCGGCTTCTGTCGGTAGTGTCCAGAATCGGGGTTGTTGCCAAACTCCTCATAGTTGTCCTTCGAAAATCCCTGTGCTAGGTTAGGTTTTATGACAGGGAGGGGACCCATGCAAGGCAGAAAGCAATTTGATCAGAAGCTTTTCTATGCAGTGAGCCTGGATGCCCTTGTGCCCGACGATCATCCAGTGCGCCAGCTCTCTGAAGCGATAGATCTTCGTTTCCTTTACGAAGAGACAAAAACGTTTTATTCCCATGAGGGGCGCCCGTCAGTTGATCCCGTCGTCTTGTTTAAGCTGTATTTGGTTGCCTATTTCTTTGGAATTGCCTCCGAACGTCGTCTGATGAAAGAGGTGCAGGTCAACCTTGCCTATCGTTGGTTTGTTGGATATGACCTCGAGGAAGATTTGCCGGATCATAGCGTGCTCACCAAGGCACGGGCTCGTTTCCCCGAGTCACTGTTTGCCGGAATCTTTGCGCGTGTGCTTGGGCTATGCAGAGCACGCGGATTGATTTCTGGAGATATGCATCTTGTCGATTCGTCTCTCATTCACGCAGATGCTTCGAACGAGTCGTTTTCCAGATGCTTTCCCTCCGTCGGTGATTTCATCGACGGACTTGATAATGGCACGACAGGAGGAGGGGATAGGAAGAGGAGTTACGCATTCGATGGCACCGTTGATCCGAAGAGAATGGGAAGGCGCAGGGAGAAGCCCGGTATGCCATCCAATCGACTTCTCTATCTGCACCCGATTGGCCCAGTCTTTCAGGTATTGGTTCGTGTTCGTTTTTGAGCTGGTGAGCAGGGGAAAGACCTTCTCGTCATGGTGGTGCAGTGCGCTGTCGTTTATGATTTCCCACGCAGAGGCGCCTAAGGGGACGGCGACCACACGCCCTGTCTTTGCCTGCCGCCTGGTGTTCTGGAGCGGATCCCGCGAGATCTCTCCCCACGTGAGATCCTTGAGGTCCGAAATCCGAAGTCCGGTGAGACAGTCAAATAGGAACGCCTTATGAACCTCGTTGCTGAGCGTTCCTCCGATCGGGGTATCGGCGAGTTTCTGAATCTCTGTCGGAGTGAGATAGACCTGCACGGTCTCGGGAACGCCGATGCCGTTCACCGTATCAGCCGGATTTCGCGCGACGATCCTGTCGCGCACCGCGCGCCAGAGGACCGCTTTGACCGCCGTCCACTAATGCGACATCGTTGCCTTTGACAGCTCGGTCTCTGCAAGGTACTCCTGGTAGCCGTCAAGGAACCGTTCGGTCACGGCACTGATGTGGATCTCCTTCGCGTATGCGGGCAGGTATTTGAGGCTCTTCGGAAGGTGATTCTTCGGATCCTGTTTTGCCACAAGCTCCTCGGCGTACGAGACGAGGGTGCGCTTGCCTTCAAGAGGATCGATCAGCCCCCATTCGCCGGATACGATTTGAAGCTCCCGTTTCTGCCTGATGATCTCTGCGACGCGCATTGTTTCCCTGTTCGTGCGCGCGTCAGCTCCGAGGGTGAGCCCGATCGCTTTCCACTTCCTGCGGCCGCCGTAGTGGATATCGAGGTACAACCGCCGGCGTTTTTCCCGATGCGAACGCTCATCTTTGCCTCCGATACGTCAGCGAAAACAGCAGGTTCCGGTTTATCCCCTCCTATAGCCGAAAAATTGTCTACAAGAATGGCTCAAATTCTGTCAGATGATGCAAAAGGATGTCAGAAGCGGAATTCGTAAGTTGTTGTAATGGAAGAATAAAAAGAAGCCGATGGCCTTGAAACCACCGGCTTCTTGCTTTAGCAGGGGCAGGACTCGAACCTGCGACCTCCGGGTTATGAGCCCGACGAGCTGCCAACTGCTCTACCCTGCGTCGTGTGAGGATAAACTAACTGTTCCTGGGAAAAACGTCAAGGGGAGGGCAGGGGCCGCGGCTACAGCCGCTCGGCCTCCACGTCATCCTGAATTGATTTCCGGTAGAGCTTGAGAAGCGTGTATCCGGACACTAAGAGCAGCGGGATGACGAGCGGACTGAACCATCCTCCGGCGAAGAGCAGAAAGTTGTAGGTACCGTGAATTCCGACCGCTGCGAGGAGGCCGATGGCCAGCCGGCTGCGGTCACCGAATTTGCTGACGCCGATGAAGTATCCCATCGTGCCCGAGGCAATGGCGTGCAGAGGCACCGCGGTGAGGCCGCGCATGATCAGGTCCTGGATCGGTCCGAAGCTGTAGAGGATGTTTTCGAAGAAGGCGAGGCCCATGCTCGCGGTGACCGCGTAGATAATCCCGTCGCTCTCCTCGTCGAAATAGGGTTGGCGGAAAATGAAGAGCATCACCACCAGAAGCTTTGTGCCCTCTTCGACGAATCCCGATACGACGTACGCTTCAAACAGCTTCTGCGTGATTCCATGCAGGCGAAATGTGGTCAGGTTGAGAAGCAGCTCGATGACCGCGGCGGGGATGAGCGCGAGGAAACCCAGAACGAACGCCCGCCAGATGTAGACCGGTGACTCCTTCTTGCGGTTATCGCGACGGAGAAAGTAGAAGAGTATGAGCACGGTCGGAATTCCCGCCAGAAAGACATTCAGCAGGATGGGTGCCATCTCACCCGCCGGACCTTAGCTCGTTGAGCGCCGTCTCCAGGCATTCGACGAACAGCCTGTTCTGCTCCGGCGTTCCGATGGTTACTCGGACCCACGTGGGCATCCCGAAGGAGGCGAGGGGACGGATGGTCACGCCCAGCTCCATTATCCTGCGAAAGAGGGCGGCGGCCTCGACGCCTGAATCGAAACAGATGAAATTGGCCTGTGTGGGAAAGTAGCGCAGCGCGAGCCGGTCCAGCTCACCGCAGAGGAAATCGCGGCCCTCGTTGTTGTTCTGGATTGCCGCATCCACGAATTCGCCGTCGTCGAGCGCCGCTGCGGCTGCAGCCTGGGCGAGGAGCCCGACATTGAAGGGCTGTTTCACGCGTCCGATGTCGGTTATGACCGGCTCTCTGCCGATCGCATACCCCACTCTCATTCCGGCAAGTCCATAGATCTTCGAGAAGGTGCGCAGCACGATGAGGTGTTCGAACTGATCCAGCAGCTCCACTGTCCGCGGAAAGTCGCCGGCGGTGACAAACTCGGCGTAGGCTTCATCCACAACCACCAGAATATGCTCAGGCACCGCGGCGAGAAAGGTCCGCAGCTCCTCGTGGCCCACATAGGTTCCGGTGGGATTGTTGGGGTTGCAGACAAAGATGAGATCGGTCCGGTCATCGGTTGCGTCGAGGATGCCGCCGAGATCGAAGCGACCCTCCTTGAGCGGCACCGTTGTGGTGTGGCCCCCGTAGAGCAGGGTTGCGAATGTGTAGGTCGAGAACGTGCTCGCCGCGGTCACTGAGGTGCCCCCGTGCTGGAGATAGGTGCCGGCGATCATCACCATGAGCTCGTCGGATCCGTTGCCGATAAGAATCTGGTTTTCCGACACTGAATAGGCGTGTGCGATTTTCTCCCGCAGCCGGTGTGCGTGCTGATCCGGGTACAGGTGAACCGCCTGGGCGTCACGCCTGAGCGTTTCCATCGCGCGCGGCGAGGGGCCAAACGGATTTTCGTTCGACGCAAGCTTTACTGCGCCGGGCTTCAGCTCGCCCGGTATGTAGGGTTGCATGGAGGCAACCGAGGGACGCACTTTCATTGGGACCTCATTTCGCTTAGAATCAGTGTATTCGCACCGGATTTCACGGTCAAGCTGGAGGGTTGATGGCGAATGTGGATTGAGGTTATCGGGTACGCGGCATCCGCACTGGTCGCCGCATCTCTGCTTCTCACCTCGTTTGTCTGGCTCAGGATGGTAAATCTGGTCGGCGCGGTCTGTTTCGTGGTCTACGGCTGGGTAATCGGGGCCGTGCCCATCGTTCTGACGAACGGATTCATAACCCTCGTGAACATCTACTATCTGGGGCGGATGCTGAGCGCGAACCTCAGCGGGTTTGTCTACCTTCCGGTCGACGAAAACAGGAAGGGTTCCTTCCATGAGTTTGCGACGGAGTATGAAAAGGACATCAGTCGGTTCTATCCCACATTCAGTCTACCTCTGGCCGAGAAGGCTGTTTCGGGTGAAGGTGGTATCTACCTCGCGCTGCGGAACCTCTCAATCGAGGGATTCGCCTGCTTCGTGCCCTTCGGGAACGTGGTCCGGGGGCAGATACCGGATGCGATCTTCGACTTTGCGCAGCGGGAGCTCTACCCCGACCGGTCGGTGGTCGTATCAGCCGACTACATTACTCGACGCTACCGCGGGCTTGGTCTTGTGACGAGACTCTACAATCGGCTCCTGCAGGAGTTGCCTTCGAAGATCAGTTTTCTGATCGTTATCATCGCCCGGAACAGCCGCTCAACACACCGGTTCCTGCGTCACAACGGTCATATTCTGCAGGGAAACTTCGACGGTTACTCGCTCTACGTGAAGACTCTTCGGTAGCGTTGTGCGCGGCGACGGAGTCGTCGACAGCGTCGTCGTCGCTATTCGGATGGTTTCCGGTCAGGCGGATTTTTCTTGAGGTATTCATGGTCCTGAGACATATCGACGATGAGATCCTTCACCCTGGTGTTGAGCGAGCGCTCGGTGGTCATCGCGAAAATCAGGTCGCCCGGTTTGTCAAAAAGCGATTTTACCGCCTTCATGATCATGGAGATTTCGTCGTAACTGAATCCGTTCATAATGATGACTTTGTTGTCGAGTTCCTTCGGTCTTTCGGCCATTCGCATCCTCTCTCAGATACACTATGTAAAAAATTTGAAGGGATCAAGCATTGTGGCTATATTATCACTATCCCGGTACAGAGGGGGAAACCCCTGCGAACTGCTCAGGACCTGCGCCGCACCGCCATGTGTGCGAGGATGCGGCAATACGAGGTAGAAGATGAACTACGATAAGATGACGATAAAAGCGCAGGAAGCCGTTCAGGAAGCGACCTCCATCGCGAATAGACAGGACCACCAGCTGCTCGAGCCCGAGCACCTGCTTCTCGCCCTGCTTCAGCAGCAGGACGGCGTGGTCCCCCCGCTTCTCTCGCGGCTGGGAGCCAACGCCTCCGAGCTTGCGCTCAAAGTGGAGGACTCTCTGCGCGCGAAGCCGAAAGTGTACGGTGACAACGCGCAGATGCAGCTCGGTCAGACTACAGGGCGCATCCTTTCGAAGGCGGAAAAGGAGGCTGCGGACCTCAAGGACGAATTCGTCAGCACCGAACACATCCTTCTGGCGATGCTCGCGGAAAAGGCGGCAGTGGCGGACCTGCTTTCGCAGGCCGGCGTTACCCGCAAGGGAATACTTGAGGCGCTCAAATCGCTCCGTGGAAATCAACGGGTCACCGATCAGAGCCCGGAGAACCGCTACCAGGTGCTCGAGAAGTACTGCAGGGATCTTACTGCGCTTGCGCGGCGAGAGAAGCTAGATCCGGTCATCGGCCGGGACGAGGAGATACGCCGGGTAATGCAGGTGCTCTCGCGCAGAACCAAGAATAACCCCGTCCTGATAGGGGAGCCCGGCGTCGGTAAGACCGCCATTGCCGAGGGGCTCGCACGCCGGATCGTCTCCGGTGACGTTCCGGATTCGCTGAAGGAGAAGAGGCTCCTCGCGCTCGATCTCGGCGCGCTGCTTGCCGGAACCAAGTTTCGCGGCGAGTTCGAGGAGCGGCTGAAGGCGGTGATACACGAGATCGCCCAGTCGGAGGGACAGATCATACTCTTCATCGACGAGCTGCACACGCTCGTGGGAGCGGGAGCCTCCGAGGGCTCCATGGATGCGAGCAACCTGCTCAAGCCGGCCCTCGCTCGCGGCGAGATGCGTGCTATCGGCGCAACGACGCTCGACGAGTACCGCAAGCACATCGAGAAGGACCCCGCGCTCGAGCGCAGGTTTCAACCGGTGCTCACCTCGGAACCGTCAGTTGAAGACACCATTGCGATCCTTCGCGGACTGAAGGAGCGGTATGAAGTGCACCATGGCGTGCGCATAAAGGACGAGGCGCTTATTGCGGCGGCCATGCTCTCGGACCGTTACATCACTGCCCGCTTTCTTCCGGACAAGGCAATCGACCTGGTGGACGAGGCGGCGAGCCGGCTGAAGATGGAGATCGAGAGTCAGCCCACTGAGCTCGATCAGCTGCAACGACGCATTCTTCAGCTCGACATCGAAAAGCAGGCGCTCTCCAAGGAGAGCGACCCGGCGTCCGCGGAACGTCTCTCCAAGCTGGAGAAGGAGCTTGCCGAGCTGAAAGGCAAACGCGATTCGATGCAGCTGCAGTGGCAGAACGAGAAATCGGTCATCGAGGAGATCCGTTCGCTCAAACAGAAGCTCGAAGAGCTTTCCGGAGAGGAGCTCCGTTACGAGCGCGAAGGGAACCTCGCCAAGGCGGCCGAAATAAAGCACGGCGTGCTGCCGCAGACCAAGGCCCTCCTTGAAGAACGGACGAAGTCGATCGAGGAGTTCGAAGGCCGCAACAGACTGCTCCGCGAAGAGGTCTCCGAAGAGGACATCGCCAGGGTCGTCTCGGTCTGGACCGGGATCCCGGTGAGCAAGATGATGGCTTCCGAAATGCAGAAGCTGCTCCAGCTGGAAGGCATTCTCGCCCGGCGCGTAGTGGGGCAGGAGCGTGCCATCACGGCGGTCGCCGACGCCATTCGGCGCAACAAGAGCGGCATCGGCGATGAGAACCGGCCGCTGGGCACATTCATGTTCATCGGGCCCACGGGCGTCGGAAAGACCGAGCTCGCGAAGACGCTTGCCGAGTTTCTTTTCAATGACGAGAAGGCGCTGACCCGCATCGACATGAGCGAGTATATGGAAAAATTCTCGGTATCGCGGTTGATCGGCGCGCCCCCGGGATACGTCGGCTACGATCAGGGCGGCCAGCTCACCGAGGCGGTCCGCCGGCGACCCTATTCAGTTGTGCTTTTTGACGAGATCGAAAAGGCGCACCCCGATGTTTTCAACATCCTGCTGCAGCTGCTCGACGAAGGGCGGCTCACCGACAGCCAGGGGCGGCTCGTGGATTTCCGCAATGCCATCGTCATCATGACGAGCAATATCGGCAGCGATCTCATCCTCAAAGCGGACGATATCGAGGCGATCCGCCCGCAGCTGGATGCGTTTCTGATAGCTACGTTCAAGCCCGAGTTCCTGAACCGGCTCGACGAGATCATCACCTTTCACCGTCTCGGCAAGGAGCAGATCGTGAAGATCGTCGACATCGAGCTGGGGCGTGTGGCGAAGCGGCTTGCGGAGCGAAAGATTTCGCTCGCGATCCGCCCCGAGGCAAAGCTGAAACTTGCCGACGTCGGGTTCGACCCGGCCTTCGGCGCGAGGCCTCTGAAGCGAACGATACAGAATCTGATCCAGAACCCGCTGGCAAAGAAGCTGCTTTCCGGTGAGATCACCGACGGACAGACGGTGACCATTGGCTCCGGCAAGGACGGATTCAGCTTCTCGTCCGGCACCGGTTCAAAGAGCTCGAAAAGCTCCGCGGCTGCAGCCTCGCGTTGACAGCGCCCCGCGGCGGCGCTATCCTGTGTGCCATTTCCGCGACACGGGTTCCAGGGGAGGATGATGGCAAAACTGTGGCAGAAAGACTATCAGCTGAATGAGCTCGTTGAACGTTTCACCGTGGGGCGAGACTATCTCCTCGACCTGAGGCTTGTCAATGCCGACTGTGTTGCGAGCCTCGCGCATGCAAAGATGCTGGCGAGCATCGGACTCCTCACCGAAGCGGAGGTCGACTCACTTCGCGGCGGGCTGTCACGCATCATTGCCGAATCGACCGCGCGGAGCTTCGTCATCAGGAAAGAGGACGAAGATTGCCATACCGCCATCGAGAACCGGCTCACGAAGGATCTGGGCGAGGTCGGCAAGAAGATTCACACCGGACGGTCGCGCAACGACCAGGTGATGGCGGCGCTCCGGCTGCATGCCCGGTCACGCCTTCTCGATCTCCTCGGCGCGATCCTCGACCTTTCACGCGCGCTCGCCGAGTTTGCAGAAAAACATCAGGCAGTGCCCATGGCAGGGCGAACGCACATGCAGCTGGCGATGCCGAGCTCGGTCGGGCTGTGGGCCGCGTCCTACGCTGAGCTTCTGCTCGACGACTACTCACTCGTCGAGCAGGCGTTCACGCTGAACGACAGATCGCCGCTCGGTTCGGCGGCGAGCTACGGCGTGCCGCTGCCGCTCGACCGGGAGATGGTCGCGCGTCTGCTCGGCTTTTCGGGAATCCAGAACAATGTCCTTGCGGTGAACAACAGCCGTGGAAAGCTCGAAGCGGTGATCCTCGATTCGCTCGACCAGGTTGGGCTTACTCTCAGCAAATTCGCGCAGGATCTGGTCCTCTTCTCCATGCCGGAGTTCGGCTACTTTCGTCTGCCGGAGGAGCTCTGCTCAGGGTCGAGCATCATGCCGCAGAAACGTAATCCCGACGGGCTCGAGCTGCTGCGCGCGAAGTCCTCGACGCTTTCGGCGGCGGCGACGCAGGTCAAGAGCATCATCCGCGGGCTCACGTCCGGCTACAATCGGGATTTTCAGGAGACAAAGGAACCCTTCCTTCGAGGTCTGTCGCTCGCCCACGAGTGCCTGCAGATTGCACGTCTGACCGTCGAGAGGCTAGAAGTGGACGAGGCCCGTCTCCGGGCGGCATTCACGCCCGATATCTTTGCCACTGACGCGGCTCTCGAGCAGGTGCGCGCGGGGGCGAGCTTTCGGGACGCCTATCGGAAGGTGGCTGCAAATCTCGGCGAGCTGGCCGGCCGTGATCCCGCGGAGGCGATCGAGCAGCGGACGTCCTCCGGCAACACAGGGAATCTCAAGCTCGAGGGCGTCTACAGCGCAATCTCCGCGCGACGGCACGGGCTCGGCTCGATCGAAAAGCGGGTCGAACAGGCGATCGTCGCGCTCATCGGCGAGAAGGTTCAGCTGTAGGAACAAGGCTGCGCGGCGGATTGCAGGTTCACGGTGCGGCGGGCTGCGAGCCCGGGGAGGCGGCCGGCGGCATTGTCTGGCCAGTTGGCGTTGCCGGGCCGGTCGGCATGTCGAGATGAAACTCGCCGGATGCCATCCGCGTCATCATGCGCGAGAGCGCAGTCTGGATCGATTTCGGAACGTGCTTTTTGAACTGAGAGCTCCTGTCGTCGAATCCGACGTAGCCGGCAGCGGCGTCGAGGACCACCGCGGCTCCGTAGACGAGCTTTCCTTCGATTGCCGCGCTCACCTTCTCGAATGCAGCCCTGTCTTCGGCAATCGTTGCGCTCCCGATGACAACGCCGGGAGCCTGCTTGTAGCCCGACGCATCGAACCACACAATGTAGGCGCCAGCATCCTTCGCAGCGGCCACCACCCCCGAATCGGCGGCACCGGCAATCGTCAGTATCACATCGACACCGTTCGAGATCATGCCGCGCGCTAGCTCTCCCGCCTTCGCCGAATCGAACCAGTTGCCGAGCACCTGAGTCTCCATCGAAATTGCCGGATTGACCGCTCGCAGCCCCAACTCGTAGGCCTTCGCTACCACGTCGTCGATGAGCGCGGCATGCTGTCCCACTATCATGCCTGCCGCCAGACCGCGGTTGGCATGCTTGAGCACGGTGCTCGGTGCAGTGGTGACCAGGCCGGCAAAATAGCCTGCGAGGAAGGCCTCCTCACGCCGGTTGAAGAGGACCGTCGCTATGGCGGGGTTATCCTTCAGGTACGAATTGAAAATGAGGAACTTCTGCCCCGGGTACTGCTGCGTCAGCTCGTCGCATATTCCAGCCATGATGGGACCGGATGTGACGATCAGATCTACGTTTCCCGATTGCACGAGCTGCGCAACCTTCGGCTGCCAGTCGGACTCGTTGTAGCCGCCCTCGACGACGCTGAGTGTTGCGTTGGGGTGCGCCTTGACGGCGCGCTCGACCCCCTGTGCAAGAAGCTCGTAGAGCGGATTACCGGACGCGACTCCCGGAACAACGAGTGCAATACTGAAGGGTTTCTGGTCGGTGGTGGACTGGCGCCCGCCGGAACAGGATGCAAGAAGCAGGGCCGCGATTACTGATAATACACAGAAGATGCGGCGCTGGATGATCGAAGACACAGGTTCCTCCACGAATGATTGGGTCCATCCTACAGAACCGTCGATCGCCTGTAAAGCGAGGGCCGGGCGGCCGGGCGCCGACAATATTGACTCCGGTCGATGCGGCGTGATAGGTAACTAGCGTGAATCATCACTCGGCTCGGCCGCAACGCGGCGATCACAGGCTTCTCTGCATCGATGTGGGGACTACCTCCGTCAAGGTGGCAATTGTCGACGCCGATGGACGGGCGCAGGCCGAAAGCCGCGAGCACATCCTCTTCCGTGAGGAGGACCTGTTCAACTGGCATGCGGATGTATGGACCGGCGCACTCTCGTCGCTCGTCTCCCGAATCCCCATGCGCGGTGGGATCACCGGCGTCGTCATAAGCGGCAACGGTCCCACAATTGTGCCGCTGGATGCGCAGTCGCGCGAGGTCGGACGGGTACTCATGTGGATGGACGGCAGGGAGGAACGCCTGGCGGGCGACCGGTCGTTTTTCCTCCCAAAGGCGGCATGGCTTCGTGCCCACCGTCCCGCGGATTTCGAACGGGTCCGCTCTTTCGTCTCCTGCCCGGAGTACATCGCATTCGAGCTTTCCGGCGAGAGAGTAACCGTCACGCCCTCCGAGGAGTTTTCGCCCTACATCTGGACACGGGAGTCGATCGACGCGTACGGGTTCGACGCTTCGCTTTTCCCACGGTTCATCCGCCCGGGCGAGCTCGTGGGGAAGACGAACGCCGCCGCGGCAGAGCGGTTTGCGCTGCCGGCAGGGGTGCCGGTCTATGTGGGAGGGCCTGATTTTCTCATGAGCCTACTGGGCACCGCCACGGTACGGAAAGGCCGCACCTGCGATCGCGCCGGGACGTCGGAGGGAATCAACGCAAGCTCGTCGGCCGCCGTTGACGACCCACGTGTGCGCTGTCTGCCCCACGTGATCCCCGGTCTCTACAACAATGCAGGAATTCTCTCATCGACAGGGCGGATGTTCGAGTGGTTCCGCGACATTTCGGGCCAGACTCAGGCATCATACGAGATAATGCTTCGCGAAATCGCCGGCCTCGACCGGTCGCGCGATCTGCCGTGGTTCTTCCCCTCGCTGCATCAGGGCGCGTCCTGGGAGTTCAGCCGCGGGATGTTCATCGGCCTGGGAGCGATCCACGGCAGGGTGGAGATGGGGCGTGCCGTCGTGGAATCGATCGGATTTTCGGTTCGCGAAGCGGTCGAGATTCTCGAGGAGAACAGGCTTCCGGTCGATGAGATCCGGGTGTGCGGCGGTCAGGCCAAGAATCACATCTGGAACCAGATGAAGGCCGATATCATCGGAAAGCCGCTTCTGGTTCCCGAGGTGGAGGATGCGGAGCTCATAGGCAATGCAGCCGTAGGATTCACCGGACTGGGGGTATTCTCCTCGCTCACCGACGCGGCCGAAGGCCTTGTCCATTTCAAGGCTGAGTATCGGCCGGACGCCGAGGCGCACCGGCGTTTTACCGAACGCTACCATCGCTATCGCGAAATCTACGAAAGCTTCCGCACCGCCCTCCATGACCTCGCATAGTGCCTTTCCCGTCTTTGCTTTTTGGATGATTGGGAGTATACTTTTCATGCGGGTTCTTTGAGGAGCGTATGTTTTTTTTCGGCTTTCCTTTCGTTTTCGGCTTCCTTCCATTGATCTTTCTTGTGCTCGGCGTCAGACTGCTCGCACGCCTTCTGCGCGGCGGCCGTCAGCAGAACTACCGACAGATTTCCACGCGGGACGAGTTCCTGAGAAGATACATGCCGGAGTCCTTCGAGCCGCGGATAAGCGCACAGCCGGGACAGAGCACGGAGGCGACCGTCTTCAAGCTCGCCTACCGCCTCAAGGGAAGGGTGACGGTTTCGGACCTGGTCATCGAGACCGGCCTGTCGGTCGACGAGGCTGAACAGCTCGTGCAGCAGCTTGTCGACGGAACGCGGGTCAAGATGGAGGTCGACGACCGCGGCATGATCATCTATGAATTTCCCGAGATCATTGCCCGCTTCGAGCAGGAACCGCGTTCCGGCGCTGCCGATTCCGACTGAACCGCTTATTCCCCGTCGCGGACGCTGAGGAGCGATTCGTACATCTCGTGGGCGCGTTCGAAGGCCCGGGATAGCCTCGCAAAAAAGTGATCCACAATCTCGTCACCGGCCGATGCGGCGGCTTCAGGGACGTTCGCGCTGCAACGCAATGCGAGTGCTCGCCGCGCATCCTCGTCGGTCGGGAGAGTGTGTACCTGCCTGTCTTCATACAGCTGCAGAAAGTGCTCTACTCGCCGAAGGAATACGTAGTCTTCCGAAAGGATATCCGCCTGCTCAGCAGTGAGTAACTCTCGCTCGCGCAGCCGGGCTATTCCGGAGAGCGTATTTCCGGTGAGCAGCTCGGGCATTGTGCTGCAGTGCAGCAGCTGGAGCCCCTGAACGGCGAACTCGATGTCCCGGATGCCGCCCGTGCCCGACTTCACGTCGTGGCCCACCTCGCGCGTCGCGGCCCGATCGGATATTCTCTGCAGCGTGGTTCCGCGCATCCTGCGGATGGTGGAAGCGATACCACTGCTCTCCCACGAGGCGAGAAAGGCCGGTTTGACCCCTTCGAGAAACTCCCATCCGAGTGCGGGATTTCCGGCGATCGGGGTGAGCTTGAGCAGCGCCTGAAACTCCCACGTCGAAGCGGCCTCTCTGTAGTAGCGCACTATCGCCGGCAGCGAGTAGACCAGCCGCCCGGAGGAGCCGTAGGGTCGCAGCCGCAGGTCGACTCTATAGGCGTATCCCTCCTCGTTGTGCTCTGCAAGGTCGGCTCGAAGCTGTTCCATGACTCTCGAGAAGAGCGCATTTTCCTCTTCGGACTCCGATTCGCCAGCACGTCGGAAGATTCCCAGAAGATCGATATCGGAAGAGTAGTTGAGCTCGCCTCCGCCCAGCTTTCCGAAGGCGAGTACGCAGAAGTCTTCCGCGCGTTGCTGCTGCTGCGCGGGGAGCTGTGACCAGATGACGTCGAGATCAACCTGGACAATTGCATCCGCGAGGTTGGAAAGCTCCGATACCACGCTCCTGATATCGGCTCCCAGGCAGATGTCGCGTGTTCCTATCCGGAGGATTTCCCGCTTCCGGAAGCGGCGGATCGCCTTCAGCCAGCGCTCGCGGTTATCCGGCTGCAGGTCGAGCGTTATCTGGAGCTCACGCAGATCAGATTCGAGCGCTTCGCGCGTCCGCGGCGAATTGATGATCCTCGGCGTTGTCACCCAGGAAAAGAAGTCGGGGTTGTGAATGAGGGTATCGGCGAGAAACTGGCTCCCCGCCATTATCTGCAGCAGGAGTTCGAGCCTCTTTGGCTGCGAAAGCAGCCCTGCGAAGTGTTCAGCCGGGTCCGGGACGGTCCGGACGAACTGGTCCCAGTTGTTGAGTGCCATGTCCGGGTCGGGCGTCGAAAGCAGAAGATCCCAGGCGAGTACCGACAGCTCGGCGAACCTCTCACGGACCTCCTGAGCGCGCCCGGTTCCATCTGCCGATGCGAGGGAGCGCAGGTTTCGGTAGCTCCGGTTTGGATTGCGGAACCCCGCCTTCTCGAGTGCGGCGGTCACCTCCGTCTCATCAAGCGATTCCGCGAGCACCATGTCGGCAACCCCGATCGAGCGCGGGCCGGGAAGTGCATCGCGGCCAAGGTGCGTCTCGACGAATGCGCGGATCGCCGCGGTGCGGGTTTCGAACTCGATGTGCAGCTCTCCTGCCGGGGTGAGATCTTCGCGACCTTCGTAACCCATCCTGCGCGCAAGGTGGGTATACTCCGGCGAATCCAGCTCCGGCAGGAAGAGGTCCTTCGCATTGCCCCGCAGCATGCGCAGACCGTTGATGAGCGAGCGAAGGAAACGGTACGCCTGACTAATGCGTTCGGCTTCGGCCGGATGGATGGCTCCCGCATCGGCGAGCGCCTCGAGCGCTTTGTGAATGCGAGGCGTCCGCAGGGAGGCATTCGACTTTCCGTGAATGACCTGAAGAATCTGCACGCTGTATTCAAGGTCGACGAGCGCTCCCGGGCTGAACTTGGCGTTCAGCCTTCCGGGCTCGGTCTTCTCCGAAAGCTGCAGCGCCCGGAGCTCCCTGATCTGCGCAAGATCGATGCTCTGTCCCGTATAGACGAGCTCGTCGCGGATTCGTTCGATCTGTCTGCCGAGCTCTTCGTCGCCTCCGATGCGCCGGAGGCGAACAAGCGCAAGCCTTTCGTAGCTGTGCGCATCCCCTCCCGGCGAGTAGTAGCGAATGAAGTTCTCCAGACTGCAGGCGACCGGACCAGCGTTGCCGTGCGGACGCAGACGAAGGTCAACCTGAAAGATTCCTTCACGCTTCGTTTCTATGGACTGGACCGATTCGCGGAACAACCGCTCGAAGTACTCCGCATTCGGGACCCGCTGCGGGCCGTCCGTCTGGCCATTGTCGCTGTAGACGAAGAGCACCTCGATGTCCGACGCATAACCGAGCGCCGCTCCGCCGAGCTTGCCCAGGCCAAATACCGCATACCGTGCCGGGATACCGGCGACCGTGCGCGGCGTTCCCAGAGCCGGCTCAAGCTCCTCGAGGGTGAGAGCCACCGAGCTCTTCAGGACCAGTTCCGCGATAGCCGTGAGACGTCTGCTGAGAAAGAAAAAGTCCAGGTTGGGGTCGATGATGTGATCCACGTCGACGAGGTATGACTCGCGGTCCTTAAAATCGTTGAGAACGCGTCGTCTTTCCGCCACGGTGAGCGGTTCGCCCTTTCTCGATTCCTCCTCTGCGAAGCGCCGGTCGAGCAGGCCGGGGAGGTCCTTTCTCGAGACGCTCAGCGTCGACCGCGGTCCGGTTTCGTTGAGCATCGGAAGAATCGACTCGTATTGCAGGCGCAGGAAATCCTCCCAGAGAAAGTCACTTGCACCCAGCAGACGCGCGAGGCCCCGCAGCATCTGAGGGTTGGCGAGCATCTCCTCGATGCGACCATTATCCGAGATGTGAAATGCCTCTTCGGTGAGGTTTTCGAAGCGGAGGAGCGCCCGGTAGGGGTCGGGCGCACGATTGAGGAAGTAGGTGAACTGCTTCGTGAGCAGGACCGAAAGCTTGACCCGATTGAGAATGGTATCGTCGCGGATCGGACGGCCCGAGCGGTCCACGAAGAAGAACTCGTCCTCAACCTGGTTGTTGTCAGTACGGATCTGCACCCTGCGAATCGAGATTTCCTGGATTGCAAGAGCGTTGCTAAGCGCAAAGAGAAAGAACGGCGTATCCTCGGAGACTACGCGCATCCGGGTGGCCGCCGGATCGTTGTGGGAAATCTCGATCCTGACCGGGAAGAGAGTTCTGGAAAATCGATCGTCGAGGCCCCGCAGCGCTGTCGCCACCTCCTCGTTGATCCGCCTCTTCACCTCGCTGGCCGCCTCGGACGTATTCGAAAAGAGCAGCGAAAGGTAGGAGCCGAGTCTCGGTTTGAGCGCCGCCACCCATTCGTCGAAGGAAGTCTGCGTGGTAAGGGTGCCACTGAAGCGGTCGATGATGCGAGCCGTGGGCACAACCGCCTCAGGCTTTGGGCCGAAAGGGGAGAAGTAGCGGCGGCTTTCCGCCCGTCGCCGCCCGTGTGAAGTGCTTTCCTTCGGCGCCTCCGCCGCAGACAAATCAAAGGTGAATGCGGCACCCGAGGAGATGTCGAAGCCGGCGGAACCCAATGTCCCGGCCAGCACCGAAAACTCAGCAGGGAAATCGTAGGCGAGAACCGTTACGTCTAAAGCAGCCCCCGGTCGCGCCGTGACCTCGATTCGAAACGGAGTCTCGTCGGTCAAACCGTCGATCATTGAAGCGTGCTCCGCGATTTCCTCGGGATCGAACTCATTGAGATAACCGGGCGGGGCGGCATTCAGGAACCGGGTGACGCTCTGCGGTTCGAGCTCCGGTGCGCGAATCGATATGAGGTCAGCCAGACGGTTAAGGCGATCGGATTCCCGGGCAGGATTCATCGATACCATCTTGCCCGACGAATAGCTGTTCGTCCAGTGGAAAGTATCAAGAACCCTGTGGATAAAATCAGGGGAGTAATTCCGCGGTAAGT
>CAZNYW010000008.1:0-17335 GCA_964577375.1 uncultured Spirochaetales bacterium
ATTGTCGGGCCAGCTGTTGAGAGTGGCGAAGCGCTGGTTGCCTGATCCCGCGCCGCCTCGGCCGTCGCCGGTGCGGTAGGTGCCGGCACTGTGCCATGCCATGCGGATGAAGAGCGGTCCGTAGTGCCCGAAATCGGCGGGCCACCAGTCCTGGGATCTGGTCATCAGCTCCGACAGATCCTTCTTTAACGTCTTCAGATCGAGCTTTTTGAACTCTTTGGCGTAGTCGAAGTCCTTGCCCATGGGGTTCGATTCCGACGAGTGCTGGCGCAGAATTTCCAGTCTCAGCTGATTCGGCCACCATTCGCGGTTTGACGTTCCGCCACCCGGCACGCGATAGGTCTTCTGTTCCGGTTCCCTTGACATTTTTCCTCCTCTACAGATCGCAAGCGGCACGCCTGCATGATTCACGGCTCCGACCAATCCAGCTTTTGAACCGACTTGCAGATTGTATTCATTATAATTTGACACCGAAAACAGATATCTGTCAACGAATTTCTGGAGTTTTCCGAAACTTCCTGCGACGAGGTGCTGCACTCGCGCGGGTCGGTTTCCTTGTCCTCTCTTTTACCGTACTTTTTGAGTAACGAAACTCTATTCAAACGGGGGAACCGATCGATGTTGATCACTGTGTTCGGAGCGACAGGTAACACCGGGAAAGAGGTCTGCAGGAGTCTCGCCGAAACAGGGAAGGTGCGAATCCGTGCGGTAACAAGAGATGCGTCACGCGCAAAGGAGCTTCCGGCGCAGGAGGTGAGCGAGGTCGACTGGACAGATCGCGGGCAGCTTCGCTCCGCCGTTGAAGGTGCGGATGCTGCCTACTTCATGCTTCCGACCGGGCTCTACAACGGCTCGCTCTTCGAGTTCAGGGACGCCTGCTCACGCGCGTTCATCGAGACCGCCAACGAGCTCGCGCTCCGACGGGTCCTGTTCCTGAGCAGCTTCGGCGCTCACCTGCCCGAAAAGAGCGGAGTGCTCAAGGGGCTCTGCCGTGCCGAAAAGAACTTCGAGGCGTACAAGGGCAACCTCACCGTGATTCGGCCCGGTTACTTCTGGCAGAATTTTCTCGGCAATATCGCGGGAATCAAAGAGAACGGCTTCTTCGGAGGATACCCGGTGGATCCCAACGTGAAGCTGCTCTTCTCGGACACGGCAGACATCGGAAGCACGGTCGCCCGTTTTCTTACCACGAACGGTGCTTCGGGCCATCAGACGGTCTACGTCGGCCATCCGGAGCTCGCGACCTTCCGCGACGTGAGCCGCCTGATAGAGGAAAAATCGCGACGGAAGGATCTGACGTGGACGAACGTCGGCTACGAAAGCGCGCGTTCCTTCATGCTCGGACGAGGGATGCCGAAGGAGATTGTAGACAACCTCATCGAGTTCTTCGAGGCAATAAACTCCGGGCGCGCCATGGACGACTACACTCCCGAAAAGCTTGTGGCGACAAAGACCGGACCGTCGGAGTTCACCACCTGGTTTGCCGGTCAGGTCACCTCTTAGGCGACGATGCCGACAACGTCGCGCAACCCGCGGTATAATTCGGCTGTGAAGAAGATCGTCTATGACCTTACGGTCTCCATGGATGGCTATGTCGAGTCGGCAGACGGCGGGATAGACTGGACCTCGCCCGGGGAGGAACTGCACACTCACTTCAACGAAAGGGAAAGCGACCTGGCAGCTCACATCTACGGACGCCGGATGTATGAACTCATGGCAGGCGCATGGCCGACCGCGGACAAGGATCCTCATGCACCGCCGCAGATCGTCGAGTATGCGAAGATCTGGCGGGCAAAGAGGAAGTTCGTCTTCTCGACGACGCTCGAACGGGTGGAATGGAACACGACGCTCCTGCGGGGAGACATTGCCGAGGAGGTCGAGCGGCTGAAAGCGTTGCCGGGACCGGGCGCCTTTATAGCGATAGGCGGACCCACGCTGGCTACGAGCTTGATGCGCCTCGGCCTGATCGACGAGTTCTGGCTCTACCACAGTCCGATCGTCCTGGGCGGAGGAAAGGCTATGTTTCCGCAGCTCGCAGAACCGATCCGGACCGAGCTCGTGGAGGTAAGACGATTCGAATGCGGCGTTGCCCTTCTGAGGTACGCAAAGGTCTAGAATGGAAGCGGAGCGATTACCCTCCATGGCCCCCGAGAACAGAGAGCTGTACTGGAACGGAATTTACCGCTCCGCGAACCGCCTCGCGCCCGGCGGCGACGACTGGATTGACAGGCACCTCTCGCAGTTTTCTCCGTGTTCCAGCGTCATCGAGCTTGGCTGCGGGCTCGGCTTCGTCAGCGAGAAGCTCAAAGCGCGCGGGTTTGTCGTAACCGCGACCGATATCGCGCAGCCGGCGCTCGAAGCGCTCGCGGCCCGGGTCCCGGGGCTCGACGTACGTCAGCTCGATCTCGAAGAGCCCTTTCCCTTCGCTGAATCCTTTTTCGACGTGGCGGTCGCCGATCTTTGCCTGCACTACTTCGATTCACGGACTACGAGACGCATTGTCTCGGAAATCGACAGAGTCCTTCGCTCCGGCGGGCGTCTGTGCGCGCGGGTAAACGCAGCAACCGACGTCAACTACGGCGCCGGTGCCGGCAGGGAGATCGAGCGCGGGTTCTACGAACAGGACGGGCACTACAAGCGATTCTTCGACCGGCAGATGATCGACGAGTTTTTCAGCGAATGGAAACCCATCCATGTGAAAGAGTGCGAGCTTTCGCGGTTCGGCAAGCCGAAGCAGGTCTTCGAACTGGCAGTCGAGAAGAGGAAATAGGCCGGTACCCTGATCGGGTCCGGTGAAGCGGAGGAGCAATGGCTGCAATTCTCAGGTACTTTGCCGAAGCGGCTGCCTTTCTGCTCGAGCTTGGAGCCCTCGCGGCGCTTGCCTGGTGGGGAGCGGTGACCGGGAACGGTACCGCCGCAAAGATCCTGCTCGCTGTGGCGTGCCCGGCCGCAGCCGCTGTTGTGTGGGGGCTCTTTGCGGCTCCGCGCGCCGCCGTCAGGCTGCCGACAGCCGGTATCCTCGTGGTGAAGACGGTGGTGTTCGGCGCCGCCACGGTCGCGCTCAGCTTCTCGGCCGGCGCAAGTTGGGCGATTTCCTTTGCGCTGCTCGTGGTTGTTGACACGGCCGCGATCACGGTGATGCGCCGGCAAACTGACTGATATCAGCGCCTCGGTAGTATCAGGAAGCGTGTTGATAAATCAACATAAGTCATTTCAGGAAATATCTTTAACTCCAAATACGCATCAACGGTACCGCAAGTGCTGATGCAGCGTGGAAATGACGGCGCGGTATCAACAAGCTTCTTTATACCACCCAGGTCCTGCGCATCTCCCCGCCCCGTTCGGCGAGCAGCCTCGCCAGTATGGAGCGATGGCATCTGGTCTCATCTTCACAAAAGCAGCCAACCGAGAAATTGGCGCTTCGGGATAGAGCCGCAAGGAGATCGAGCAGCCGCTGATTGTCCGGGCTGGAGAGCTCCCGGCGGTATCGCCGTTCGAACTGCTTCCAGTTGCTGACGGTGTCGGGGCTGTTTCTGAACCAACCGACCAGTTCGGCGCTGGGAGCAAGCTGGGGCAGCCAGACATCGTAGTAATCCAGCTTCGCGTAGTCCTCTTTGCGGACGCCGCGCGGCGGCCTTCGAACGGTTCCGATCCGGAGCCCTTCGCCGGGATTCCGGGGACTGCCCAGACGGACGACCTGAATCGACATTCGCGTCCTCCCTGCCCCTCAGTCCGCGCTTTCGAGAAACGCGCCGTTGTCCGCAATGTTACTCGGCAGGCCGAGCGCGTCGAGCATCTGCGACAGCTGTCCGTACCGCTCTTCGGGGCACTCGTCGAACCAGGCGATGATGCGCTCGTCCACGAAGGATCGCTGGCGGCGAAGCCCGTCGAAGTCCTCACGCAGATCGCGGTCCCAGGAGAGCTCCGGAGGTGACAGAAGCGGATCTTTCAGAACCACCGAATCGGGGTAGATCGGCTTGAACCGGTTGAGCCAGTACATGCCGGCGATGATGATGTGGTTCAGGAGCGTCCACATCGAACCGAAGTGGGAACCGGCATCGCGCCGGCGCGCCCTTTCGGTGAGCTTCGCGAGAACTTCGAAGATCTCCGCATTCGCGCGGCGGTTGTACCGCGCGAGATGCAGAAAGACGTTTCTGGATGTGTATGTCATGAACAAAGTATTCCCGGTGGACCTTCCCGTGTAAAGCGTCCGAACCGCTACCAGGCGTAGGCCACCGTGAGGAAGACGCTGCTCTGGTCGTGAAACATGCCAAGCCGGTCTGTGGTATCAGGCGTTATGCTGCCGGACCCCGCATCCTTCTTCCACGCGAAAATCAGCTCGCTCCCAAGGGTGATCGTGACCGGGTCTGCCGGAGCAAAGGAGATCTTCGGCTCGAGCAGAAGACTTCCGTATCGGGTCGCCTGCGTCGCGTCATACGCGACCGGCAGAAGATAGCTGCAGGCGATCCCCGGCTTCCACTTGCCGTCCGCGAAGGGAAAGTCGGCCTTCAGCGCGAAGGTGTTCAGGAGCGCCTCGTTCTCGTCGCCGAGTGACTGTGAGAGCGCCCGGTCGTAGTACTGGATTGCGTAGGAAGGGTCGGTGCCCATCTTGATCGGATCGGGCTGGCCGTTGGGATAGTCGGTGTAGAAGCTGCGGTAGTATCCGAAGACGTAGCGGCCGCTATACTGGAAGTTGAGATAGAGGGCGCCCGAAGGTCCGTAGTTGAAGTCGGTGCCGACGGTCCAGCTGAGATAGGGATTGCGAATGGCGCTGCTCGTCATCGACGGATCGGTGGTGAGCGAATAGCACGCTTCGGCCCAGAGGCCGAAGGGGCCGGCGGTGGTCTTCACATCGGCGCCGAAGCGGTGAATGCGCATGCGCTCGAGAGTCAGCGTCTTGTTCGACGGGCCCGCGTAGGTGATCACCGGCGTGTAGTACTGATCGAGGTCGTACAGGTAACTCAAAGACAGATCGGCCGCGTCGGTATAGAAGCTCACGCGGCCGCCGAGCACAGCGGAAGAGAGCTCCGTCGGGGGCTGGGAGACCGAGACCTCCGACGCGGAAAAGAGCGCGGCAGGAATGCGATCGGTCACCGATACGGGAAACAGATCCGCCTGCTTGACGGGCTCGAAGACGGTCTCGATACCGATCGAGGGCGTGGGAAAGTAGACGAGCCGAAGCAGGAACGAGGGGATCGATTCGGGTGTGAGCGACCGCGCATAATCGACCGGATTGATGTTGTCGGTAGGGTTGAGTCCGTCCGCGGCACCCCAGGGCTGGATGAAGTATCCCGCGTCGATGTTCAAGGTTCCCAGCCCCAGGGAAATGTAGTTGTTTTCGGGGACGATCGTAAGCGCGGCGGGATCCGAAAGGCTGATTGCCCCGGGAGCGCTCGTTCCTGCCGGCCAGATCGTCGCGCGCCAGCTCGAGGTAACCTTGAGCAGACCGGACCCGCCGGTGAGGGTAACCAGGCTTTCCAGCCGCGGCCAGAGGTAGACGCCGCTGTAGCTGAACGAGTCGCGAAAGACGGACAGGCGGTAGTCGAGGGTCTCGGTGCCGCGCAGGTTCCAGAGCGGTTGTGCCGTCGCTGCTGCGGTCGCGGCCGTCGCTGGCGTGGCCCCTGCGTTCGCGCCCTCGGCGGCTGATTCCCCGCCGCCTGAAGGCGCCGGGATGTTCTTGAAAAGATCCTCCAGCGACTGTTCCTCCTGGGCCCACACCGCGAACGGCGCCATCGAAAGGAGTGCGACCGCAACCGCAATCGCCGCGAGGAATCTTGCGGGCTTCATCGCTCGAGACTCGCTACGGTAAAGAGCCGCGGATCCATCGGTTTGTTCAGCACAACGTCGTTCATCTGGAGGAGCGTCTTGTGGCCGTCTGCCGCTGCGACCGCAGTCTTCAGCGGGATGATTATCCCTTCCCGGGTTTCGGTCTGCAGAATGTAGATCGTCTTCTCCGGCGCCGCTCCTGAGGCCGCGCTCGAGGCATCATTCCACATGGCGCTCCGGTAGACGAAGGCGTCGTTCTTTCCCACCCACATGCGAATCATCCCGTAGGGAACCGATGACGATACCGGCAGACAATCGACAACCGCGCATGCGACCTTCTCACGCACGCCATTGCGGGTCACTTCGACGGACTCCTCGCCGTGCATGGTGTAGCGGAAGTCGCCGAAATGGTGCTGTTTCATGTCGTAGTAGGTGAGGTCGGATCCAAGGAACTTTGATCCCATGTCCGAGGAAGCGATTCTCCGCACCTTCATGAGATCCGGGAGCCAGAGCCGCTGAACGTCGTTTCCGCCTTCAGACGCGAGGGTCAGGAATTTCGTCCCGCGCACATCAGGCGGCGAAAGGACCTCAGTGTAGCTGTCGGTTCCATCTTTTTGCTTCCTGCTCGACATGGAGAGCACGCGCATGCTCTGAGCGCCGTTGCTGTCGACCAGAAGCATGTAGACGGTGCTCTGCATCGTCTGAGCCGTCGGCAGCGAGTAGGATCGCCGCATAAGCGAATCTGTCGGGGATTCGGCGAATACAGATCCGGCCGCAAGCAGGAATCCACACAGTACAATTGTGAATCGTCTCATACAAATCTCCTTTCTGGTTTCAAGTCGTTCCGGAAGTTCTCGCGCGGACTGCCGTCCGTGGCACAATCACTCGCAGAATCACCGGGAGCAGCGTCAGCGCAAAGAACGACGAAGTGATCATGATTACCCCGATGAGAATTCCAAGCGAGTTCAGCGGGGTGAACATTGAAAAAACAAGGACCGCGAATCCGACCGTTACGCTTGAAACGTTGAAGAATATCGCCCTCCCGGTCAGACCGAGCGTGCGGTGCGCGGCCTCCTCGGTATCTCCTGTGACCCCGTATTGACGCACGTAGGCCGAAACCACATGGATCGAATAGTCGATCCCGATACCCACCGCAACCGACGCGATCATGGCGGTAACGATGTCGAGCGGTATGTGCAGGAATCCCATGGTTCCGAAATTCAGGATCAGCGAAAGCAGAATCGGCACGAGACCGGCGAGGCCGACCCGGAGCGACCGGTAGGCAATAGTGATGGCGATGAAAACGAAGATGAGCGCGAGGGAAAGGCTGACGAACTGACTGTGCATGATCGAGCTGTTCATCGCCAGCATTTCGTCCGGCAGCCCCACCGTCTCGACGCGGAAGCCGAGCGGAGCCAGGTGAGCATTCGCGTAGGACTCGATGCGCTGTTTGACACTGCCGATGTTCTGCGGACTTCCGTCGGTGAGCTGTATCGCGATCCGCAGCTCGGAGGGATTGTCGGTGCTGTCGACGAAGGAGCTCAGGTTGCCGGAATAGAGAAGCAGGTACTGCGCGATCAGCCTTCTCAGGCCGGCCGAATCGGCGAGTCTGTACTTCGCAGGATCGGAAGGAATCTCGTAGAACGAGTCGTTCCCGTCGTGCATGACCCGGTTCATCTGCTTGATCATCGTGGTGAGCGACCGGGCCGAGCCAACGCCGGTGCCCGGAGCAAGCAGGTTCCTCTCGAGCCCGTCGACTGCCTGAAGGACCGCCGGGTCCGTCACTCGCGCGAGACCGGCACCGGGCTGCGTGCCCGGGGTGGACTGCGCGCCGGTGGCCGCGATATCCATCTTCGAGAGATCGCCGAAGGACTCGAAGGCAGCCTCGACACCGGCATCGCCCTGCGGCACTGTCGCAGCCGGTGCCGGCGCCGTCGTGGCCGTGGCCGGATCATCCGCGCTCTGCGCCGCGCTCCCTCCGGTGCTGCTCTTCCTTTCCGGGCTGACGATCGCGTACATCACGGTCGATCCGCCGAAATCCCGGTCTGCGAAACGTGCGGCCTGCCTCACAGGCGAGCCGGGGCGGAAGAAATCCACCGTCGGCTGGCCGATCTGGATTCGCGTGATTCCGACCACCGACAATCCGACGAGAACCAGCACCAGCAGCCCGAGAAGCAGCGGGCGCCCGGCAAAGGTGTCGTAGATACCGGTGAGAAGGCGGACGGTCCGGTGGCGGCCTTCATGCGAATGCTGCGAAGCCGCGGTGCGTCCCGTACGCGCCCGGTTGGGCGTGAGGAGGAGCACCGCCGGAACGAAGGTGAAGGTGAGGACAAGTGCGCACAGAACGCCGACGGCGGTGAAAATGCCCATGTCGAGAATAGCGGGAACCGTCGCCGAGCCGAGCGACCCGAACCCGGCGATTGTGGTAATGCCGGCAAGAAGGATCGGAAGACCCACTTTACGGATGGTATCCTCGAGCACGCTTTGTGCGAGCGCCCCTTCGTCGCGGGCCGCGGCTTCGACGTAATAGTGGCTCAGAAAATGGATGCCGTAGGCGCTCCCCACAGTAACGAGCAGAAGCGGAATCGCGGTGCCCATGATGTTGATCGGCACCCCGAAAACCGACATGAGCCCGACTGTCCAAATGGTGCTTATCACCACGGTCGCGAGGGGAAGCACCACGCCTCCGGGCCTGCGGAATGCGAAGAAGAGGATCGCGATCAGCACAACGACAAGAATGGGAAGCAGGATGGTCAGGTCGCGGGTAATGCCCGTCACGAGCATTGCCTTCACCGCGACCTCGCCGGTCACCATGAAGTGCCTCTGTGGTGCCGCGTAGCGGGACAGGATCTGCTGTACCGCTTCGACGACCGGCGTGTAGTTGCCGCCCTTCCCCGCGTCGTTCTCGAGGGTCACTATCCACTGGACAGATTTCGAATCCTCAGATACAATCGCGCCCTTGTACATGTCCCAGGAGAGAGCACGTTCGCGAACGAGCGCCGCGTCCGCCGCCGACGCAGGCTCCTTCGGCATCAGCTTTTCCACGGTGATTTGTCCGTCGCCGCCGGACATATAGTCGGTGTTGGAGAGCGAGTCCACCTTGTCCACACCGGGCAATGCTTCGATCTCAGCCGTAATTCGCGAAATGAGTCGAAGCGTATCCGGAGTAAAGACTGTTTCCCGGTCCTGGTGCATCAGCACCGAGATGATCTCGCTGCTTCCGAAAACCCGTTCCATGCCCGCAATCGCACGCTCTACAGGATGTTCCGGCGGCAGGAAGACCGTACCACCCTCCACCTTGATGTCGCGAAGCGCTG
This sequence comes from uncultured Spirochaetales bacterium, assembly GCA_964577375.1. Lineage (GTDB taxonomy): Bacteria > Spirochaetota > Spirochaetia > DSM-27196 > DATKUC01 > DATKUC01. The sequence continues at coordinate 9,084 of CAZNYW010000008.1, forward strand.
CCCCGAAGAAGAGCGTCAGGCCGAATACCGCTGCAACAACCGGCCACGCCCATCGTTTTTCACCTTTCATGTTTCCACCCTGAAGCACGAAATATAGTTATCACTAACTAACCATCTCGGGTAAATAAAAAGATCGCTTACGGCTCGAGCAGCCGCACGAGCACTCCCCACGTCGATTCCCACTGGTCGACCAGACTTCCCTTCGCCCCGTCGGCGAGCCAGACGGTCACGACCCACCAGACGGTGCCGAAAAACACACTCGCTACGCTCTCTGCATCCACATCGCTCCGCGCCTGACCGGACGCCTGGGACGTCGAGACGAACTCGGTGAACCTCGCGACCCCGTCATCCTTAAGGCGGAGCAGCTCGCGGGTCATACCCGAATCGGTTGCGATCAGGTTTGTGGATAGGAGTGTCTTCGCGAACTCGCGGTTGTCGTCGAAGTACGCCATCACCTCGCGGAATATCACGCGCATCTGCTCGACGAAGGAGGTCGGCCGGATGTCGAGCTCATTGAACATCACGTGCCAGTTGCGCGTAATGTAGGCGGCAAGCTTGATCATCAGATCATCTTTGCTTTCGAAGTGGCGGTAGACCGCCGGCTCGGTCACGCCCACGCGCGCGGCAAGCTTGCGGATGGAGAAGTTGTGCACTCCTTCATCGGCAATGAGCTGGATGGTGGCCCGGATAATGTCGACCTGCCGTTCGGTGAAATCTTCCATTAAGTTATCGACCGTTAACATGATGGTACATGCGCTTCGCGCTGCTGTCAACTCTGAATTGCAAACCGCAGCGCACAGACCACCGGGCGGCCGCACTTGGAGATGCTCAGATCCTGAGGATTCCGGTCACTATCGGGAGGGTGGTGCCGACGAAGGTGGATGCGGCGCTCCGCTTGCCGCTTCGGATCCACTGGAGCACCAGGCCATACATTGCCGAGCTTGCGGCGGTGGAGGTGAGCTCGAGCGACTTCGCGTCCACCGGAGCTGCCGATTTGCCGGCCCATCGCGTGAAGAGCTCCGCGCTTACGGCGGTGATCTGCGCTTCGAGTATCCAGTCCATGTGGACGTGCGGCGGCCTGCAGTGCTCGTGCAGGCCGGTCACATAGCTGCAGACAGCGAGAAACAGGTCCCGCACCGAGTCGGCGTCGAGCGCACGGTCCGAAAGACCCTGCCGCTCGATCTCGTCGCTGAACATCTTTCGGATCGTGTAGCCGAGCAGAACGTACTTGTCGTCAAAATGGGAATAGAAGGTGACGCGGTTGATGCCGGCACGGTCGGTTACGTCGTTTACCGAAAGATCCTCGAACCCCTTCTCTTCCATTGCCGCGAGAAACGCCTCCTCTATGAGTTTCTGCGTTCGGGCGACTCGGGGGTCTGTTTTTTGGCTTTCCGGCTGGGCAGACATTGACGGGCTCCAGAATTATTTAAACTACACTTGTCGTTTAAGCTACGGATGTATATATTCAATGTATCTGAATTGCAGGCAACTGTCAACGGAGAGTGATGATATGAAAACTGAACGAACCGGAGTTGAAACCCGGAAGTCAATTCACCCCGCAACGCTCATCGGGAAGGTGGCGCTCACCGTCGCCAACCTCGATTCCCAGATAGAGTTCTACACAAAGATGCTCGGATTCACCCTCCACAGGAAGGAGGGGGCGCGCGCGGCGCTCGGCGCAGGCGCGGAAGACCTGATCGAGCTCGTCGAAGTTCCCGGGGCGCGGCGGCATCCGAGGACCACCGGACTCTACCACCTCGCGGTGCTTCTTCCGGATCGGCGGGAGCTTGCGCGCGTGATGGAACGCCTCTTTCGCGCGCGATACGAAAACTACCCCACCGACCATATCGCCACCAAGACCACCTATCTTCACGATCCGGAAGGTCAGGAGATCGAGCTCTACACCGAGTCGCCCGAGGACGGGTCGATGGGCATAGTCGACGATCAGTTCATCTCGCGGCGAGCCGACGGAACGCTGAGCGACGGACGGGAACCGCTCGATCTCGACGCGCTCTTCGCGAACCTTCACGCCGGCGACCGGCTCGATCAGCCTTTTCCCGGGCAGACGCGAATCGGTCACGTGCATCTTTACGTTCGCGACGTTCCCGAGGCGGTCGATTTCTACACACGGGTAATCGGCTTTGACGACATGGGTTCCTCTGCGCGGCTTCAGGCGGGATTCGTATCCGCCGGCGGCTACCACCATCACGTGGGGCTCAACAGCTGGATCGGGCACGGCCGTCCTCCTGCCCCGCGGGATTCGCTCGGTATGCGGCACTTCACGATCAAGCTTCCCGATGCGGAAAGCTTCGCGGAGGTTGCCGGCCGAATCGAGCAGGCAGGAGTCGATTCCGAGAAACTGGACACCGGCCTCTTGATCCGCGATCCGTCTGAAAACGGCGTGATGATTACCCATTCAACCTGAGAGCAATAGATCTATAGAAGGAGTTTGTTATGGCAAATATGATGCAGGCTGTTCGCTTCCACGAATATGGCGAAAGCAGGAATCTCGTTACCGAGGCTGTCCCGCGACCGGAACCGAAGGAGGGCGAAGTTCTGGTGAGAGTGCTCTTTGCCGGGGTCAATCCGGTCGACTGGAAACTGCGGGCAGGAATGTACAAGGACTTCATGCCGACAAAATTCCCCTCCATACCCGGACGAGAGTTCTCGGGCGTGGTGGAGGAGGTTGGTCCGGGCGTCACCGGGTTTTCGAAGGGTCAGAAGGTGTTCGGCCCCGGCAACGGAACCTACAGTGAGTACGTGGCAGTGCCCGTCTCCGACATCGTCGCCGTTCCCGAGGGAATGAGCATGGAGGAGGCGGCCTCGGTACCTCTCGGCGCGCTGACCGCATGGCATGTGGTGGAAGAAGCCGATCCAAAGGCGGGCCAGACGGTGGTTGTCATCGGCGCAGCCGGCGGCGTGGGGTTGTACGCAACCCAGTTCGCCCGCCTGAAGGGCGCGAAGGTGATCGGCGTCGCGTCGACAGCCAACCAGGAGTTCGTCCGTTCGCTCGGCGCCGAACCGGTCGACTACAAGGCGGGGCCCGTAGCTTCGAAGGTCAAGGACGCCGACATCGTTATCGATACCGCCGGCGGCAGCGCTCTCGAAGGAGCCTATTCGCTCCTCAGGAAGGGCGGTCTGCTCCTCACCGTCGCGGGCCAGGTGTCCGAAGACAGGGCGAAGGAGCTCGGCATCAACGCGCGAAGCTCCGGCAACAAAGGCGCCGGACCGCTCGGCGAGATTGCTTCGCTGCTTGCCGCCGGAAAGCTCGTCACCGAGGTCGAAAAGGTCTTCCCGCTTGCCGAGGCCCCCGCGGCGCAGGACCTGAGTCAGACCGGACACGGCAGAGGACGTATCCTGCTGAAGATCTAATACCGATTTGCGTCCGACCCCGCGGCGGAGATCGCGGGGCCTTCTTTTTTACCGCGGGCATACGCCCCCCTGTTTTACCCCTTCCCGTACTGAACGATCTGGTCCAGACGCTCGCCGTCGATTGCAGTGTTGATCTGTATCCAGAGCGGAAGGTGATCGGAGAGCTGGAAGCTGAACTTGAGCCGGTCGTAGCCGGCACCGGGGAACAGCTCGTCGATGGCCGCGCCCTTGCCGAAAAAGTCCACCGCACCGCCTGATCCGGTGAACCGGCCCTTCGAGGTGGGAAGGTGAAGGATCTGATCGTAGCGCGCGGTCTCGTCGAGATTGGATCCGCCGATGATTCTGTCGCCCGCCTTGAGGGTGGCAAGCGCCTGCGGGATCTGGAGGCCGCGGCCCGTGAGCGCAGTGTAGAGAGGGTCTCCGATCTGCGGAACGTTGAAGTCGCCCATCACGATCAGGTCGTGGTCCTCGACGTATTTGCTTTTGAACCGGGTATCGATCCAGTCTGCAAGCATCTGGAGCTCGGCCTTCCGTCCGTCGATGCTCGAGCCCCATCGTGCATGGGTCGCTATCGCTATGAAATCGAAATTCCCCGAGCGAAACGAGCACATGTAGGGCGCGCGCCAGAACGACTGTTTCGCCAGGTATTCGGTTGCCTCCTTCTCCCGCGGCGCGTCGATCTCGGCCGCAAGTCCGTTGAAAGTGACCGCGCGCCTGTCGTACAGAAATGCGACCCGCTCGTGATTTCCGCCCGGATCGGCGATCCAGTCGGAGTAGACGACCTCCCAGCTCGGGCCGAGAATGGGAAGCACCCGGCCGAGGTCGGCGAGATTGTCCCGAAGCTCGACGATGGCAACGAGGTCGAACTCGTTGAGAATCTCAGCGATGTAGTGGATCGCCGCGTCGGTGCGGCGCTTCTTTCCGAACTCGCGAATGTTCCAGACCGCTACGTTGATGCGCTGATCGAGGGTGGACGGCGGAACCTTCGCGGCGTCAATGCGCTTCTTCAGAGCAAGCAGACCCGTCGCGATCTGCGGCGTTACCTTCCCATGATGCATGCGTACCTCCCCGCAATCAAAGTAGACACCGTTTGTCATGATATCACGATGAGGTCGGGATTCGATGTGCGGCGCGCGCAGGTAACGGACGGCGGCCGCGACGCGCCTGAGGCGTCCTGCCTCGATGGACTGACCGCGACAACCGTGGTACCGTGGCTTCAACCAGTCATCATTCGACGAATCGTTCCGATACGTGGAGGCGGCAATGGACGACTTGACGGTAGAGAAAATCGAGCAGAGCAGGCGCGACCGGAAGAGATCGCACAGCCTTCTGGCCGGAAAATCGAGGAGCTATCCCCATTTCCTCGAGCTCGAGAAGGCCGCCTTCGCCCCGGGAGAGCTGACCAGCAAGGTGAAGGAGCTGATGGCGCTTTCGATATCGATCGTCACCAGGTGCGAGCCCTGCATGGAGTGGCACGTCGAGCAGGCGGTTCTCTCCGGCGCGAGCGAAGCGGAGATCTACGAGGCGATCGATGTCGCCACGGAGATGGGTGGCGGGCCGGCCGTCGCCTATGCCCGCTTCGCGCTCCGATCATACGAGTACTTTCTCGACCGGCAGCGAACGTCCGGCCCGCACTTGCGTGAAGCTGCGTCGGACTAGGAAGGTTCCCCAAGCGGAACGAGCAGCACCGGTATGTCGGTTCGCGCGACCACCCTCGCGGCAACGCTCTCGTTCCAGAATGCTCTCGAACCGGCCTTTCCGTGGGTTCCCAGCACTATCAGATCGGCGCGCAGGCGGCCGCCCGCTTTCACGATGCGGTTCGGCGGATCGCCCCGAACACACTCGGTTGTGATATCGAAGGGCTCCTCGGCGAAGGCCTCCGCCCTTGAGTTAAGGTACTCCTCACCGCCTTCGAAATCACGGTCGAGCCGTACGCGCATGGCGTTCGGCGAAAGCAATGCGGCAGTCGAGTCGGAGCCGCGCAGGTCTCCAACCTTTGGTACCACCATGAGCAGATGAACCCGCGAGTGGAACGCCCGTGCCAGTTGCGTCGCGATCGGCAGGCCCTTTTCGTGGGCATCGTCCCCGTCGAGCGGCACCAGGATGGCAGACATCGCCGCAGCCTGCTCTTTCCTGCCCGACCGTCCACGCTCTTTCTGCCGGACTACGAGCACCGGCGTCCTGCCGAGTCCGATGACCTGCTGCGCCAGCGTACCCATGATTATCTGCCGCGGATCCCGCTTCCCGTGAGTTGTTATGACGATGAGATCGGGAGAAAGCTCGGCGCAGTGCTCGGCGAGACTTCGGGCAACGTCGCTCACCTCAGACTCGTGCACGTGTACTTCGACGGTGATTCCGGAGAAGATGCGGCGGGCCGCGACCTCGGCGAGATACTGCTGCGCCTCTCCGACGGCCGAAAGGTGGCGTTCGCCGTGAACTTCGGCGGGAGGGTTTTTCTCGATCACATGCACGAGGGTGATCGATGCGTTCATGCTCGAAGCGATACGTGCCGCCAGGGGAAGCCCCGACTCTCCCAGATGCGATCCGTCCAGAGGGACGAGGATATGGTTGATCATTCCAGCACCTCCCTTAGCCGTTAATGCCCGGCAGGGTTCCGCCGAACGTGAGATACAGAAGCACTACGTTCAAAAACAGAATGACTACCGCACACGCCGTCGCAGCTATCGTAGTCACTTTTCCATTAGCAAGCGACCCCATGATTTCACGATTCTTCGTGAACGCGATGAGCGTGATAACAGGTATCGGCAGGCTGAAGCTCAGAAACACCTGGCTTATCACCAGGGTTCTTGTGGGATCGAGTCCTATTCCGATCACGACCAGCGCCGGTACCATCGTCAGTAGCCTGCGCACCCAGACCGGTATGCTGAAGCGCACGAAGCCCTGCATGACCACCTGGCCCGCCATTGTGCCGACGTGGGAGCTCGACACGCCGGAGGCAATAAGGGAGATCCCGAATACGGCGGCAGCACCCGCGCCCAGCAGGGGGGTTAGCGTCTCGTATGCGGTATTTATGTCGGCAACGCCGGTGTACCCCGAGAAGTGGAAGACCTTTGCGGCCATGAAGAGCATTGCCATATTCACGAGACCGGCGATGGACATTGCAATGACGATGTCGATCTTCTCGAAGTGAAAGATCCGATGAGCCTCCGCCTCGCTCCGGGGTACGATGCGGCTCTGCGTCAGGCTCGAGTGCAGGTAGACCGCGTGGGGCATTACCGTGGCGCCGATGATACCCACCGAGATCAGAACAGCCTCACTCCCAGGAAGGCTCGGAACCACCGAATGAAACAGGACCTGGCCCCAGTCCGGTTTGGCCAGGATGGTCTCGATAACGTATGCGAGCGCGATGATTCCGGCAGATCCGCCCAGGAATATCTCCAGCCCACGGAAGCCGCCCCGCGTTACGCCGAGAATGAGCGTGACCAGTACGCCGGTAATAATTGCCGCGGCGAACATGGGAATGTGGAGCAGGAGGTTGATGCCGATCGCCGCGCCGAGAAACTCGGCGAGGTCGGTTGCCATTGCCGTGATCTCCTGAGCAATCCAGAACACGTAGGAGACCCACGGGGGCAGCCGCTCGCGGGTCATCTCGGCCAGATTCTTTCCGGTGGCGATTCCGAGCTTTGCAGACAGGCCCTGCAGGAGCATCGCCATGAGGTTGGCGAGAAGGATCACCCAGAGAAGCGCATAGCCGAACTGCGCACCTCCCTGGATATTGGTAGCGAAGTTGCCCGGATCGATGTAGGCGATAGAGGCAATAAAGGCAGGACCGATGAACGGCAGCACCGCCCGCAGCCCCTTCCTGGTGCCACCGAGTGATCCCCGCGCAGCCTCCTGAGTTTTCGAATTCTGTATTTCCGTATTCTCTCTGGCTCGACCGAATTCCGGCATCACATTCCCCTCTCCGATTTCAGTACAATTCGATTATCAGCTCTCATCCGTCACAAAAATGTGACTGGCGGTTCTCTTTCCGATTACGATCTGTCTATTCTCGACCTCGATCGTCATGAGCTCATCGATGGGCTCCATGTGAACCACGGCGAGCCGGGTGTGCAGCCGAAGCCCGAGCGCATCCATGTGTGCGAGAAGCTCGGGATCGCGGTCGGAGACCTCACAGATCTCCGCGCGGCTCCCCGAAGGCAGCTGCGAAAGGCGCAGCCTGTTCAATTCCCTGATTGATCCGTCCCGGGCGGGGATCGGCGAACCGTGCGGATCGAAATTCGGATGGCCGAGCAGCTCGTCTATCCGCTGTTCGAGATAGTCCGAAAGCACGTGCTCGAGCCGTTCGGCCTCCTCGTGCACGCGGTCCCAGGGTATCCCCATTGCCTCCGCGAGATAGGTTTCAAGCAGCCGGTGATGCCGGATCACCTCGAGAGCAATCTGCTTCCCCGCCTCGGTCAGGGTGACGCCGCGGTAGGGTTCGTACACGACCCACTTGCGGTCGGCGAGTTTCTTGAGCATCCCTGTCACCGTCGCCGCCGTGGTCCCGAAGCGATCGGCCAGCATGGAGGTCGTCACGCGCGGGTGATCGAGCTGCAGCGAGTAGGTCTCCTTCAGGTAGTTCTCGTCGGTTACGGTAGTCAAAGGTAGCTCCAAAATTATTAATTAGGATCACCTAAATAATGACTTGATAGTAACTATACAACTGCCGGAAGTCAACCGGTTCGCAGGAGGGACCACGATTGCCTGGGCTGTGGTGCAGAAATGATAGCAATGGGGTTCGTTCCGGGGCTCGTCTAATACGGAAGGCTGCGACGATGAGCGTCGTCCTTGCGCCGGCGGACACGCCGCCTGCGTACGCGGACGTTGCTTCGCGCGATGGTGCCGGTGATGATGATCGCTCCGCGGGTCGCGAGATC
>CAZNYW010000008.1:17435-29196 GCA_964577375.1 uncultured Spirochaetales bacterium
CATCGGCATCCAGGTTCAGATGCATCCGCTGGTCGCTCTCTATCATGTGGCTTCGGAGGTCCAGTCGGACGTTGGACCCGACCGCACGAACCAGAACACGCGGGGACTGGACCCATTTGCCCTCCTTTCTCACCGAGGAGCGGTCCGCCTCGATCACCTGAACCTCGGGTACGATCTCCGCGACAGGTTCGGGCAGTTCCTGTTCGATGCGCTGAAGCGCCGTTGCGTCGTTTGCGGAAGCAATCTGGCCGGCAAGCTCATCGTACCTGTCCAGATCGACCAGATTCTGCGCGAACGAGTTGGCGGCCCTGTCGAAACAGCGTGTCCGTATCGTCTCGAGATTCTCGTTCTGCCTCTGCGGTTCCATCATCGATACACCTCCCCCGGATGATATGTCTGCCGATCGCAAGGGTCAAGAAGCGCCGGCCGCATGAAGCCGCCCGGCCTGAAACAGGTGGAAGCGGCGAAGGAAAACGGCAACTGGGACAGGGCATACGCGTCTCAATCGCAGGCCACGGTTCCCGAGGATCTTGAACTGGCCTTCGACGCCTCGCCGCGGGCGCGCGCCTTTTTCGACACGCTGAGCAGCGTCAACCGGTATGCCATTCTCTATCGCATTCAGAACGCAAAGAGGGCCGAGACGCGGGCTCGAAAGATAGAAGAGTTCAGTCAGATGCTCAACGATCACCGGAAAATCCACGAAGACTGAGGCCGGGCAGCCGCTACACCGCCTCGTACCGGGCGAAGATCACCCCCGTGGTCGAGGAAAGGCTCTCAATCAGGCGAAGGCGAATCTCGTGATCCTCTGGAAACAAACGGAGGCCTGTTCCGAGGACTATGGGGAAGATCAGGAGCACGTATTCATCGATGAGATTGCGCCGCACAAGCGAGTGGACAAGCTGCCCGCTTCCGAGAATGCCGAGATTCTCATCCTGCTGCTTTAGTCCTTCAACCGCATCCGCGGCGTCACCCGCGAGCAGCGTCGAGTTCTCCCACACGAGCGGCTCTTCGAGCGTCGTTGAGGCAACGTACTTGCGGGTGCTGTTGAGGACCGGTGTGAAGGGATTCTTGGTTGCCTTCGCCCAGACCGAATGGAGATCCAGATAGGTCCTCCTGCCGAAGAGGAGCGAGCCTCTGCTGCTGGCCATGATCTCGCCCATCTTTGCCGCGATCACGGAATCCTGATAGGGTATTCCCCAGCCCCCGTGTTTGAAGCCACCTCGAGTATCTTCGTCCGGGCGTGCGGGAGCCTGCATCACGCCGTCCAGTGTGATGTTGTTGATAACGGTAACCTTGCCCATTCAGTCCGCCTCCTGCGCTCATGCAAAGATAACGCCCCGGACCGCCGACGTTCCGCCGGCGGAGATCCTGCGTCAGCCTTCGCAAGCCTCCGGAGCAACGTCCGGCTGTCCGGTCTCCGATACAAAGATTTGCCTGTACAGATCGGGACCAAAGCTGGTCGACAAGGGTTCGCCCTCGACGAGTTTGAATGTTCGGGTTCCGTCCGCGCGGCGCTCGGGCTGCAGGAACACGAAATCGGCGTTCCGCGCGTCGTACAAAGTGCGCGCATACTGATACATATGGGTCACAAACGCAACCTGAACTCCCTTTTCGACAAGAGCTGTGGTGATCTGCCGCGCCACCTCGGAACCTTCGCGCTCATTTGTTGCGGCGAATGATTCGTTGAAAAGCACCATGGAACCGGTCCCGACATCGTCGACAATGTTGCTCATCCGCCGTAGCTCTTCGTCGAACTTGCCGCTCTCCATATCCGTGTCCTCCTTCCGCCGGAAGTGCGAAAAGATTCCCCGGCAGAGGCTCGCATCGAATCTGTCGGCCGCGACGAACATTCCGGACTGCATCATGAGCCGCGCCGCTCCCACACTTCGCAGGAAGGTCGTCTTACCGCCCTGGTTGGCCCCGGTAATGACGGTGAGGACATGCCCGTCGAGATTCAGCGAGTTGCCCACCACACCCATCTTCACGGTCAACGCCAGACCCGGGTCGTACAGCCCTTCGAACGAGTGGCGCCGCCTCTCCGGCGGAGAAGGTTCCGGTAGTACCGTGGGAAGCCCGAGCGAGGTGAGACTTCGTCTGAGGTTCAGACAGCCGACATAGAAGGCAAGATCGGTCTTGAGGTTTGCGAAGAAACTCAGGATGTGATCCTTTGACTGGGCGGCGGCGTTGGCCACCAGGTTCAGCCCGCGATCGCGAAGCGCGGAGAGAGCCCTCGCTCCGGCGTCGTCCCGGTCGGCGATACGGAAGGAAAATGATTGTGGCCCCTTCGTGAAAATCCTGCGGAACCAGTTCCGTGGGTCGTCGTTCGGCCTGCGGAGCACGTAGTCGACGCCGGCATTGCCTCTCCCGAGCCGGGCACTCTGAAGCACTCCATCCTTGAAAGCGAGCTTCTTCAGATGCGCGTTCACCTCTGCGAAGTAGTCGTCGGACAGCTCCCGCTTGAGCATCGCGAAAAGCTTGCGGAATCCCTCCGATTGAAAGTTCGGCTCCTGCTCCTCCGCAGTCCTGCGAAGCTCGTGAAGCCGCCGGACCAGTATTCGCAGTACCTCGATTGAACTGTGAAGCACGGACGAAGGCAACCGGATAAAATGCCCGAAATAGACCTTGCCTGCCTCCTTCATCACCTCAATGGTAGAACCATAGAGATCTCGAACGACATCGCTGTTCCGGATGCAATCAAGAAGTACTTCCTGTCGGTAGCGGATCTGGTCCACCGACTGGAGACTTGAGCCAAGTGCTCTTCGCGATACGTCGCCCACAAACTGGTCGCCGTCGGCCATTGCCTCGATGATCTGCTCGAGGCCGAGATCCTTTTCGAGATCGAGCGCCTCCTCCGAAATCTCGCTTTCAAGGTCGAGGTCGCGGTCTTTGTAGAGCAGCCGCGCTTTCATATGGCGAGTCGCTCCTTGAGCTCCGCGTAGGTGAGCCGATACTTCACGGCCAGCGAGATCGCGTATGCGAGACCGTCTGCTGGCTTGCGGATGACCTTGAACGTTCGTTGGGCCGGATTGTCAGGTACCACGGTACTCGCCATGCTCACCACCTTGTCGCTGAGAGTGGCCAGTTCGTCGATGAAGGTAACGCAGACACCAAGCAGGTCCAGATCAACGAGACGCTGCATCACACGTTCTCCGAGGAAGATGGCGTCCTCGAGCGTGGTAGAGTTGAAGATTTCGTTCATAATGACGACACTGCTCGGGGTCGCCCTCTCGAAAACGTGGTGAATCCGCAGCAGGTCATCCTCGAGCTTGCCGTGATCGTCTGCGACCAGTTCCTCTTTCTCGAAGTGAGTGAACAGATTGTCGAACAGAAACAACCGCGCCTCGGTCCCGGGTACCGGGCAGCCGAGACTCGCGAGGAAATGAAGCTGCCCGAAGGTACGGGCGAAGGTTGTCTTTCCGCCCTGGTTCGGACCGGAAACCACGATGATCCGTTCGCGGCCCGAGAGAAAGAAATCGTTCCGTACTACTTTGGTTCCGTCCGAGATAAGCTTGCGGGCGAGCGCCGCATCGAAGGTCTGCGAAACCGCCACCTCCTTGTCCCGGTCCGACACAGCGGGAAGACAGAAGTCAAGGCCATTCGCACGGAAGAATGCTGCGTAGTCGAGGCAGGAAACGTAGAACTGAATCTCCCTGTCGAATGTCTCGATTGTGGCGTCAATGAAGTCGGAGTACTTCGAGTAGTACTCACTGAGATGCAGGAAGATGTCCGGAAAGAGCTCTGCAACACAACTCAGGATGCGTGCCTCGACCTGATTCATCCGATCGCTTTCCCTGAACTCCGACCGGTAGTCTCTGACGTCGCCCTGCTGAAACTTCCGGAACGTTGTTAGTACGTCTGCGCTGTAGTCGGTCTCCGCGTCGTACCTGCGGACTTTGACATTGGGTCCGCTGACGAGCACACTGTACCGGATTCCTCCGAGATCCTGCTGAAGTTTTCTGGTTTCTTCGTGAAGCGACAGGAAACGGTTCGAACCGGTGTACTCCGTGAGATACTCGAGCAGGCCCCTGAGGCCGCGCGACTCGAGTCCCGCCAGAGTCAGAGCCATCCTTAGTTGATGAACCGCGTCGCAATAGACTCCTACGGCATCGAGAAACCACCTCCTTTTCTCGTACGTGTAGAAGACCTTGCTGCTGTGCCCGAGGAGTGCACGCACCGTTCGCATGCCCTCCGCGAACTTCTTCATGGCCGTAAGAAGCGCATTGTCGGCAAGATCACGGAGCACCTCGTGACGATATTCCACCTGCTCCACATCGCCAAGCGGCACGTGGAAAAGAGGTGGAAGGTTGTACTCGTCCTTGCCCGCCGTAATAGCGGCGATGACCTGATCCAGATTGAGGTCGGTGAAGTAGTCTGGCTGCTGGACGCGTTCCCGTATGGCGATGTCTTGTGGATTCTCAAAAAGGGTGCTTTCGAACGGCATTGAACAAACACCTCCCGGATTGACGGCGCAACATTTCGCGCACGTGCGCACTGGCCATAGGAGTCATCAGCCCGGATGGGCGTTTGTTCGGGGAACTCCATCCCCGGATCAAAGATAATTGCCGGTTTTTCTAAACGTCAAGATTTCGATGCGCCGGACGGCTGCACGCCGGCCCGGCGGACCGACTCCCTACCAGCGGATAAGCAGTACCACCACAAATGCCACCAGGATGTACCCGATGTAGTAGTAGACGTGCCCGTTCATGTAGATGCGGCTCAGTACGCCGCCGAGACGCCGGAGGCCGGAGGCCGCAGACCGGAGAGGACGGGTGAAGCGGTCGCGTATATGAAGCTGCCTCGTCCCGTGCGCAGAGCTCTCCTCTGTCCCGTAGATCCGGCGGAGCATGTGAAGAAGGATTTGCGAAAAGGCCGGTTCAGTGAAGAACTCGTCCTCCTCGAGGCTCAGCCCTCCGTACCACGGTTCCACGGCCCGCACCCGTTTGCGGCGACGGCTCCATATGAGGAGGGGCAGCGCCGCGAGAACGATTATCACAACGGCGAACATCGTGGGCGATACCACGCCAAAGAGCGGGCTTCCTGAGAACAGGAGCAGGGGCGACGGGACTCCGAGCAGTCCGCCGAACAGACCGGAGAAGCCGAAGAGCGGCAGGAGAACCGGCACACCGATTCCAAACAGCGGCAGAAGAACGATCGAAACCACCTGAGCGATCTTCATAGCCCGTGCCGGGATCTTCGCGGCGAAGCGGCCGTGATGATAGCCGAGCGCGGTGTACCCGATGAGCTTCACCATCGCGAAGACCGCGAGCCCTATCGCGAGGGCTGTGAGAAACCCCGAAACGGCGAGAAAGAACTGCTCGCCGAAGAGGCGGAACCGGGAGCTCTGGAAGACGGTTTCGAGCACCATCCACTCGCCGGTGTAGCCCAGTAGCGGCGGGAACGCGCTCAGGGAGAGGCCCGCCACGAGAATTCCAAGGCCGGGTACCGGCCCCACTCCTCGCCACACGCCCCTGGTCTCGTCGATCGTTTTCACCCCGAGCGACTCCTTCGCATGGCCGATGGACATGAAAAGAAGGCTCTTTGCCAGCGCGTGTCCAAGAGCGAGCACGGCTGCCGCGGATCCGGCAAATGCGGAAAGATAATCGAGGCTCTTCGTGCCGGACGCACCGGCGAGCGCGGCTGCCGCGATCACGGTGATGATCATGCCGTTGTTTTCAACAGTCGAATATGCCGGAAGCGATTTGAGCTTGCGGGCCGCGGCGGCCTGGAGCGCTCCCCAGAATGCGGTCAGAGAACCGAACAGCACCAGGATCATGAGCCAGGACACCGACGGTGCCGCCATCGAGATGAAACGTTCGAGCGCGTAGACACCCATGAGCGTCAGCGGAACGCTCAGGAATGCGGAAGAATGGTCTGCGGTCTTCTCGTACACGCCCGGCATCCAGACGTGGAAGGGTACGGCGTCCATCTTGATTGCCGCGCCGAGCGTCGTAAGGACAAGAAAGACCGGCGCTGCGTTTCTCACCGCGGCAAACGCGGTCGTCCCGGTTTGAACGTACAGGGCGGCGAATCCGATGAGAAGCAGCACGGTCGACAGCTCGCCGAAGACGAGAAATCGGAAACCGGCTGAAACGAGCGGCAGTCGCGGGGCGAGCGTACCGGAGCTTTCGTAGCGGACGTCGTCGGTCATGAGAAGGTAGGAGAAGACGGTCACCAGCTCCCAGCCGGCAAGGAAGGTCAGCGCATCCTGAGCGGCAAATACCAGAATCGTGCCCGCAAATCCAAGTGAAAATGCGGCGGCGGTTTTCGGGCCGTACAATCGACCGTAGCCGATCGCAAACAGGGAAAGCACGATTCCGGCAAGTGAGGAGATGGAGAGAAAGAGCCCCGACATCCGGTCGAGCGCGAGCGAGACCGAAAGCCCATCGTAAAACGGGATCGATATCGCCGGCGACCGGCCTGTGAGCGCGAGAATCCCGGCCGCCAGCGCAACTGCCGAGGCGATGAATGCGATCGCGTAGGAGACGACGCGGCCGGCCGACAGTGCCGCGGCGAGCAGGTATATTCCAACCGCAACGAGCAGCAGAATCATGAGACCGCTCCTGGTGCACCGCGATGCGCGGTGCCGCGTTGCGCGGCAAGGAGAGCTGCGAGTATTTCCTTCGGCCCCGGCGTCCCCGGAAGATGGCCCACCAGGCGGTCGGGCTCGATCATGTCCCACGGCTTTTCGCCGCCGAGCAGGAGAATTCCAAACGGTTCGGGCAGCTGCGCTATGGTCGACCTGACCGCATCCACCAGAGCGTCAACCGGCGGTCCGAGCACGAGCAGCAGATCCGCGTGGCGCGGTGTATCGGCAAAGTAGATTCCGTATCGGTGCGTATTGAATTGCGGCGCACCGAGCGCGGCGATGTTGAAATTGAGCATGTTGTCGCATCCGGAATCTATGACGAAAATGTGCATACTGCGGCGGAACTGACGGCCGAGCGGCCTGATCTTTACATTCGGCTCGTAGCCGTGCCTTTCGGTCAGTCTCCGGATTACGCCGTGCAAGGGCCAGAAAACCACACTCACCTCCCCGCGTCTGCAAAGCTTACGCCGAACGACTCTACCGCGAAGGGCACATCGGTGAAGATGTTCCCGACAATCGAGTCGGCATAGGCCTGAAATCCAAAGAGCGACGGCGACGATACGTGCACCGAGCTGATCTTTCCATGGTCCGTGACCACCAGCCACGCGACGGTTCCTGTCGGGGATTCGACCGAGCCGAGACCGGTGACGCGGCCGTTCCTCTCTCCCTCCCCGGCGACTGCCTTCGCAAGAAAATCCACTTCGGATCCGAGCTTCCGGAAGTCGATCCTGGCCACCTGGTCGACTACGATGCCGACCGAATCGAGCAGCTCCTCCGCGCGCACCTCCATGCGCGCGAAGGCGTCCGCCTCCCCCTTGGTGCGAATCCGAAAGTCGGAGATCAACGCCTCCCCCACGCGCAGATCGGTCGCGACATCGCACGCCCGAAGCGATGGACCGGTGAGGCCTCGCTCGCCGGCGTGCACCGCATCGACGGTCGCGGTACCGTGGAGCCGGTCGAGGTAGTTCCTCGAATCAAGGCTCCGCTCGTAGAGCTTCGAGAACTCTGCCCCGACCGCTTCCAGCCGACGCGTGAATTCGGCATCGACGGCGCCTACTGCGGGGACGCCCCAGGTCAGTGAGGTGCCGATGCCTCTGGCGCCCGCAAGTGCCTCGCTCAGCCGCAGCGTCTCCTCGAAGAGCGCAGCGAGGTGCGCGGCAAGCACCTTCTGCGCCGCCGCGGTCGCGAGCCGCATGATCACGTAGAGATGATTGTAGATGCGCTCCAGCTCCAGCGCAGCGATTCGGAAGCGCCGAACGCAAAGCGGCGCCACCACGCCGAGCGCGGATTCGACCGCCCGCGCGTAGGCCACCGAGTGCGCGGCGGCGAAGTTGCCGCAAAGCCCGGCGACCGACGCAGCTGCCTCTCGGGCGTCTTTGCCGCCGAGCGACGACTCTATTCCGCGATGTTTTCTGGAGAGATCAATCTCGACCGATAGAATGCGCTCGCCGTAGGTGTAGTAGTGTACGACTCCCGCCTCAGGATAACCGCCGGTGAAGGGTCCGTAGCGGAAATCGAACACGCCGTCCCCGGTGGTAATCCCGTTTCCGATTACACCATTGCGCCGCTCCACTACAGAGCGTGCCGGAAAGGGTCCGCCCGAATCCCGAAACGTGACGACGGCGTCGTCCTGCAGGATGTCTATCGCCCGGTCGCCGTCCATGTGAAATCCCAGGAGCACGCTCATAATCCAAGTGCCCCCGACACCAGTCTCCCGATCGACGGAACGAAGGCAATGACTGCAAGCGACAGCGCTGTGGATACCAGCGGAACCGCCGTGCCGATCACTCCCCGCTCCCTTCGCTCCCCGCGGACGGGCGAGAATACTGCCGAAACAACACGCGCGTTGACGGCTGCGAAGGCCACGGCGATGAAAAGGCCCACAAGCCCGGTCACCGCGAGGCCGTAGCGGGCGTACACTCCGCTCAGGATCATGAACTCACCGACGAATGCACCGAAGGGCGGTGCGCCTGTGACCCCCAGCGAGGCGAAGAACAGCGTCATGCCCGTTACCGGCATGGTATGTCTCACACCACGTATGGAGGAGATGCGCATCGTTTTGTATCTGGAAAGTATGTTTCCGCTCAAGTAGAATGCCGCGGACTTTGCAAACGCGTGGGACACCAGAAGAACGATCGCCCCAACCGCGGCGATTCCGCCCAGGGAGACGCCGATCAGAATCGTACCCATGTTTTCGATCGTGGAGTAGGCGAACATCCGCTTGAGATCCCGCTGCACGGTGAGGATAAGTGCGGCCGTTGCGAGGGTAAGCGTGCCGAGGACGAAGAGCAGAAGCCGCGGTCCCGGGCCGGCGACAACTCCGACGAACCGGATAATTGCGAAGACGGCCACCGGAAGCAGGACGGCGGAGAAAAGGCTGCTCACAGGAGAGGGAGCCTTTCCGTGAACGTCGGGCAGCCAGGTGTTCATCGGAAACAGCCCCGCCTTTGTCCCGTAGCCGACGGCGGCAAGGGCCGCAGCCAGGGCCGCGAGATGCCCCGCCACACCCTCCCTGCCGAGCGTCCCGATGTTCAGGGTCGACGCAGCCGCGAACAGCAGGATGGTGGCCACGAGCGAGATCACCAGACCGGTCGACACGATGATCACGTAGCGCCAGGAGGCTTCGATCGCCGCCTCGTTGTTGTCGAGAGCCACGAGAAGCGCGCTCATCACCGTGGTCGCCTCGACGGCGAACCAGACCAGCCCGAGGTTGGATGCGGTAACCGAAAAGAGCATGGTCAGGACAAAGAGGTTCAGGAGGAAATAATATATCCGCTTCCGGAAAAGCGGATTCTCGACGTACTTGAGGTAGGTGATCGAGAAGAGCGTCGCGGTCAAATAGACCACAGAGATCGTCAGGAGCATCACCTTCGAAAGGCCGTCGACAAAGATCACCGAAGTCGCGATGTTCGGCGACGCGACAACAGCGATAGACGACCCGACGGCAATCAGCGCGGCTGCAACGGAGACTGCCTCGTCGAACGCCACCACCGGCACAAGAGAAAGAATGCTCCCCGCGGCTGCGGAAAGCGCCGGAACCATGTACACCCACACGGCGCTACCCTCGCAGATCTTCGGCGGCCGCGGCGCGCGCGGCGCGGTCATCCGCCGACGTCGAGCTTTCCCGCATACGCATGATTATTCCTGCCACCACCACGATGCCCAGGAGATCCAGCACCACCGCCGCCTCGATCACCAGCGGCAGACCGGGGACCCCCCACGCACCAAGCAGCAGGACCGCGTTTTCCACTTCGAGATACCCGATCATCTGAATGAACGCGTTTCTACGGGAAATGATGAGAAACGCGCCCTGGAGAAGCATTGCGAAAGGAAGCGCGACATATCTGCCTGCGGTTCCGGGAAGAGATCCGATCGACCAGGAGAACAGCCAGAGGCCGAAGACCACGAGCGCGAGCGCGATGAGTATCGAGGACCCGGTCTTTATTACCGGCCGGTTCTCACGCGCACGCCAGGGCGTCTCGTGAAGATTTCGGACAATGAGCACCGGTATGAGAATGCCGCGAATTGCTGCGGTCAGGGCCGAAAGGGCGATGAGCACACCCGCGCCGGTAGTTATTCCCTCGTAGAGAAACGACAGTGCCACCACCATGGAGCTCGCAGCGAAGGTGAGCACGATCCGGCTCACGTACACCTGCCACTGGAGGAACAGTCCGAGGACGATGATGACGAATCCGGTGATGCCATATACCGACAGCATCTCAGAGCCTCCCGCCGGTGACGTAGAACGCGAGACCCGCCAGAAGAGCGAAGGCGAACGACATCGCGATGAAATCGAAGTTCTTGTACAGCCGATACTTCGAGACCGTTTCGTTTATAAGGGCGAAGATCAGCGTCAGGACGAGCATCTTCACAAAATGTATTAACAGATACACAGCAAGGGGTCCGAGAGAGGCTTTCATGGGGACCCAGAATGGCACGGCAAATACATTCAGGAATACGCTCATGAGCAGGAACTGCTTGACGTAGCCTCCCCACTGGAAGAACGCGAGCTCGGGGCCCGAATATTCGATCGGCATGCCCTGGTCGATCATGCCGAACTCGGCCTGCGTATGCGACTCGATGGGCAGCTGACCGGTCTCCACCAGCAGCACCATGAAGAACGCGCCAACCACGAACCAGTGCAAGAGCGACGAGTACCAGGCAGAGGAGGTCTGAAGCGTGTTGTTGATGACGTAGGGATTGTTCGTGCCGGAAAGAACCCCGAGCAGTATGAAGATGAGAACCATGATCGGTTCGGAAAGCGCGGAGAGGCTCGCGGCACGCGAGGATCCAAGGTGGGCGTAGTTGCTCCTTGAATCAATCGCGGCAATTTTCTTGACCGTCGCCGCAGCACCGAAAATGAGCCCGCCTCCGATGAAGTCCACCACCGGCCCGAAGGTCAACGGGAACGCAGTTATTATCGGGAGCACCAGGGTGAGGAAGAGGTAAAGGGTGAAGGTCACGTAGGGGGCAAGACGAAAGAAGGGTGATGCAATCGAAGGTACGACGCTCTCTTTTCGGAACAGTTTGGCAAGGTCGAAATAGCGCTGGAAGATGCTTGGTCCGGCCTTCGATTCGAGCTTCTCTTCTGCGGTCGAAAGGATACCGGCAAACAGGGGAGCGAAGAGCGCAACGTAGACTAGCTGAGCCAGACTCAACAGCAACAGCACAGGGTCCTCCTACCTTGGGTTCGGTAGGAGTCATCAGCCGTTGGCGGCGGTTGCGGCGAACTCCATCGCCTTTGAATTATCGAGCGGAGTACTTTATGACACGTACGTTTTCCGTTGTCAATACGCCCTTTTCCATTCTGCTTTCGACGAACGGAATGAGTCTGGCAATCTGTTCCTCAGAATCCACAATTTCAATCACGATCGGCAGATCGTCAATGAGCGAGAAGTTGTGCGCCGAACGCAGGTGCAGGTGAGCTCCAAAACCAAGCATACCGCGAAAGACGGTTGCGCCCTTCAGGTGAAGCCGCCGCGCTTCCATGACGATCGACTCGTACAAGGGCTTCGAGCCGTCATGCTCCTTTTCCGCTACAAAGATTCGCAGGAGCACTTCCTGGTCTTCTACTCGCATCCCGAATCTCCCGAAAATGGATTCTGTGGCCCGAACCGCATTTCCGACCTCAGCCTAACGTTACCAGTCCAACCGGGTCAAGCCGAAGCGGTCACG
>CAZNYW010000008.1:29296-98321 GCA_964577375.1 uncultured Spirochaetales bacterium
CGGTCACGCTCGAGGAGGAGCCGTTCGAGCCGCGCAGGATCAATGAGGTTGTCTCCCGCGACGCGGTTCATCCCCTTGGCGAGCTCGCGCACGCGTTTCGCACGCACGAAATCCTCCCCCTGCTCAAGGAAGGCCCGCACCGGAGCCGGAGCAGCCGCGCGGAATCGTTCGCGGAGCAGCCGGGCGAGCTTGCCTCCGGTGAGGTCCGGGTTCTGCTCAGAACCGGAGAGGGCAAACTCCTTCCTTGCAATCCTGTGGTTGAGAACGAACCAGGAGTGGTCGTAGCCTGTCGACACTATGTGACGGAGCGCGCCAAGGGTGTCGAATCCAGGATAAAGCGGTGCCGGAAGCGGCCTTCCCTGCGCATCGAGCCAGAGAGGCGACGGTCCGCTCAGTATACGGATTGCGTGGCGATTCCAGACCGGGGCAAAGTTCGCGATGCCTTCCGGATAGTGCCACATCCGTTCCTGGTTGATGAGGCGGCCGCCCGCCTTCTCGACGATGCCGAGCATCAGTCCGTCGACGTGGTCGGGGACCCCCTGCAGCATCCTTCGCGGCGGTCCGCCTGAATCGCGCGGCCACATTGCGCGGACGAGCTCGAGGTTCGCTCCGATTCCTCCGGTGGTTACGATCACCGCACCCGCACGGAGCTCGAAGTCGCCGCCCCGCGCGCACGTTCGACGAAGGGACGAAGCACCCCCGGCGCGGTCCCCCAGGTGATGTGGAACCGCGGAACCGAGTTTCCCGGTCCGTTCGAAAGATAGCCTCCCCGTTCGGCCCATCCGACCACCGGAAACCACCGCATTCCCAGGCCGCGGAGCCAGCTGCGCGCCTCGCCCGCCGCGAAGTCCACATAGGCCTCCGCCCAGCGGCGCGGCCACCGGTCCTCTTCACGGTCGAAGCCTGCGGTGCCCATCCAGTCCTGGATCGCGAGCTCGCGCGAGTCGCGGATGCCCAGTCTCCGCTGTTCGGGTGAGTCGACGAAGAAGAGCCCGCCGAAGGACCAGAAAGCCTGGCCGCCGAGCGATGCCTCCGGCTCCTGGTCCAGGACGATAACCCGGCGCCGGCGAGCTTGGTTGCCGCCACAAGACCGGCAAGCCCCGCACCCACCACGATCACGTCCGCGTCGACACTCATGCAAAGAAGGTACTCTGCAACGCCGACCGGGGCGATCATCTACGGACAGAAAGTAATCAGCTCCGGCGCGAACGGCCTGCTCTTTTCCGGTTGAACGCGAGCGCGATCTCGATCCAGTAGTGGAGATCGGACGCCGCGACGGGCGAGCAGGAGATCCGTCTCGACGGGATCGCAGCGCAGCAGGAGATCGCCCTCTCTCGTTACGCCTGCGGCGAGCTTTCCGTTCACCATGAACGAGACCCCGCCGAACATCTTCACCTGCCGCAGAGTGGGCTCGTCCGTGAGTGCGGCGTGCAAACGTTCGGAAAGGCCGGCTTCTGATGGCATCTGCGCCGTCTTTTCCGTCCCGGCTACCGGCTCATGAGCGCGGCAAGTGCCCCGGTATCGAAAAAGATCGCCGATGAGACGATCTTCCCGTCGCGCACAGTGAGAAACTCGGCGACATCGCACACTCCGTTTTCGCCCCCGGGAGAACGAACCTGATAGCGTGCAAGAACGGCAACCCTCTCCTTTTCGATGAGCAGCTGCCGAATTTCCACCATAGTTGTGGTATCGAAGAATCGTCCCGCGCGTTCGAGATAGACTCTTTTCCCATGCGCCGCCGTGAATGGCGTCAAAGTAGCGACGGATGATCTCTTCGGTTGTCACGATCTGCATGCAGTATAGCCCGATTACTTGCAAAATGCAAGTTATTGCTTGTAATTTGCAAGTATGTTACTATGGCTCCATGAGCAATGCCGGTTCGACGAGGGGCAGGAAGAGACGCTCGGACTGCCCCATAAGTATCAGTCTCGACATCTTCGGAGACAGGTGGAGTCTGCTGATCCTTCGCGACATCATGTTCTACAACAGAACCCGCTTCAGCGATTTTGCACCGAGGGAGCACATCGCGACGAATATTCTCACGGACAGGCTTCACCGCCTGGAGGACGAGGGAATCATCGAAAAGCATCAGGATTCCGCGTATCGCAATCAGTATCTCTATCAGGTGACTGAAAAAGGGAAGGAGCTCCTTCCTGCATTGATCGAGTTGACGCTCTGGGGCCTGCAGTACGATCCGCAATCCCTCGCAAGCAGCGGATTTGTGAAGCGAGCACAGACGGAGAAACGGAGTGTGGTACGGGAAATGGTGCGTTCCATTGAACGCGGAGAGTTTACAGAGTACAGAAGGAAAGAGATCGGGATACCGGGGTAGCTGTTCCCGGGTCAGGCAAACTGGTTCACGCCCTCGCCTTTAAGCACTTTCCGGACATAGGTCTGCGTCTCTGCATAGTCGGGAATGCCGCCTGCCCGGTCGACCGCCCCGGGTCCGGCATTGTAGGCGGCGAGGGCTAGGGGCACGTTTCCAGAGTAGCGGTCGAGCATCTGCCTCAGGTAACGAACACCGCCGTCGATGTTCTGTTCCGGATTGAGGGGATCCGTCACCCCGAGCCCGGCAGCAGTCTTCGGCATGAGCTGCATCAGCCCCTCGGCCCCTGCCGGGGAGACAGCGTGCTGATTGAACGAGGACTCCGCGTTGATGACCGAAGTCACGAGCCCGGGGTTCACCCCGTACTTTTCCGCGGTCCGCGTGGCAAGTGCGACTATTCCCTTCCTGTCGAGTGAAGAGCGGGAACCTTGCTTCGGAGCCGGATCGGGATTCACGCTCCGATTCACCGGCGGTTGCACGTAATCCCGGGCCGTTGCGGTGAGCTCGCCGGTGCCGGGATCCATCGCCTGCAGCAGCCGCTCGAACTCCGAGGCGAAGTTGATGGTTTCACTGCGCATCCAGAATGCCAGAGACTGCTGCGCCGGCCAGAACCCAGAAGAAATTGTCGAAAGTCCGTACATACTCTCTTATCATCGTCGTTCCGACCCGCCGGCTGAAGCCCATCTCTGGACAGACGAAAGTCGGTCTGCTACGATCCGTGCCGACCGGCCCTTCCGGCGTCGAAGGTTGGAGGCACATATTGTCGAATCGGAAACGGTACTGCCTGGTGGGAACCGGGTCGCGTGCGCAGCTCTACCTCGATGCGATGGCGGACAAATATCGTGACACAGCCGCGCTCGCCGGCATCTGCGACATCAATCCCGGACGCCTCGCGCAAAGTCAGGGTGCAATTGTGGGCCGGCTCGGCACCGCTGTTCCCGGCTACGTCGCCGCCGATTTCGAGAAGATGATCGGGGAATGCCGGCCTGACGTCGTGATAGTCACCACCGGACCGGACCGCACTCACAGCGAATACATCTGTCGTTCGATGGAGCTCGGCTGCGACGTCGTCACCGAAAAGCCGATGACGACCGACGAAACCCAGGCGCTGAAGATCCTCGATACGGTGCAGCGAACGGGACGAAAGCTGCAGGTGACCTTCAACTACCGGTATGCGCCACCCTGCGCGCAGGTTCGCGAGCTCATAAGACAGGACAGCATCGGCAAGGTGCTCTCGGTCGACTTTGCCTGGACGCTCGATACCCGGCACGGCGCCGACTACTTTCGCCGCTGGCACCGGCAGCTTGCCAATTCGGGCTCTCTTCTCGTCCACAAAGCTACGCATCATTTTGACCTGGTGAACTGGTGGATCGACGACATTCCCGAAGAGGTCTTTGCCTTCGGAACTCTCAACTACTACACCCCGGAGCGCGCCGCGGAGCTCGGCCTCGAGGGAAGGAGCGAACGCTGCACGACCTGCCCAGTCGCGTCGAAGTGCCCGTTCCATCTCGACACCGGCGCCGAATGGTTTCGAAAGCTCTATGGTGACAACGAGCGGCACGACGGATACTTCCGCGACCGCTGCGTGTTCTCACCCGAGATAGATATCTGGGATACCATGTCGGCAAACGTCCGCTATCGCGGCGGCGCGGTGATGAGCTATCTCCTGCACACCTACTCGCCGATTGAAGGCTACCGTGTCGCCTTCAACGGCACGAAGGGCCGCATCGAGCACTATGCCAACGAAAACACCTATGTGAGCGGAGACGAGAATGTTCCCGGCGAGCTCGCGCGGGACAGCGTCGGGGTCACGCTCATCCCGGAGTTCAGGAGCCCGTCCGCTCTCACTCCCCGCCTGAGCGAAGGCGGACACGGCGGCGGGGATCCGGCGATGCTTGCCGATATCTTCGAGCCGGACGGCGGTACCGACCCCCTGGGCCGCAAGGCCGACCAAGTCGACGGTATCTACTCCATCATGGTGGGAATCGCCGCCTACCGCAGTATTCAGCAGGAACGTCCGGTAAAGATCCCCGAGCTCCTCGGAAACCGTCCGGTCTAACCGCCGCGCCTGTCCCTCGCGCCGGACAGGACCCTCCGGCCGCGCTTCCCGTCAGCGGACCGGCGTGTACTGCTGAAACACTACCCCGGTGGGCAGTGCCTCGGAGTGATCGAGCGTGAGCTTGAGCTGCTTCCCCTCCGGAAAGAGACGTTTCCCGCGGCCCAGCACCAGCGGATAGACGTGCAGGACGTACCTGTCGATGAAACCACGTATTTCCTGATCCCGTTCATGGCATCTCCGAAGGAATCCCCGGCCTGCATGGGCTCGAATGCTCCGCCGTGGATCTGCCACGTCTTCCGTCCAAGAAGAAGTGAGCGCCGATATCGTCGTGCCAGTAGGCATGGGTCCATCCGCCGTAGGGGAATCCGCCGTCGGTGTCCTCGCTGGCGCCGCCCGGCGCCTGGATTACCCCGTCGAGCGTTACGAACTGCGCGGTAACGATATTCCGCATGTCATCCTCCTTTCGTATCCTGTCTTCTGTAATAACGACGAATGGGCCTGGCCCGGTTCGACGGCGGGCGCCGAAAAACTGCAATCGACATCTTCGGCGGCGCCAGGGAGGCTCCCGGCTGAAATTCGCCGGGCGTATCGAAGCGGGCTACCTCTTCTCCTTGCCGGACAGGTCCCGGCCTCTCATCCGACGTGGAATGAGAGCTCCGGTCCGGTTGCGGTACTCCGGGTACCGGTCCGGAAAGAGTCCATTCATCAGTTTCTCCTCGATGCGGATACGACGTGCGAAGACACCAGCGAGAACGATGAGAATCAACACCCCGGGAATTCCTATCACGAGTGCCGTGCCGGCTGTCCCAAGAAGCATTCCCGAATAGATGGGATGGCGGACACGCCGATAGGGGCCTGAGGTCACAAGCTCATGGTCCACCTTTACCGAAGGGCTCTGGCTCCAGTTGGCGCCCAGATGCGCCCGTGCCCAGATGGCGAGGGCGACTCCGGCCGCGCACAGGACAATGCCGGCAATCCTGATCGGTGAGCTCGAGAGGGCGTAGCTCCTTACGACCGGTTCGATCACCCGGCGGGTGACAGTATTGCGGACCAGCAGGATCACGACCAGCGCAAGCAGCAGTCGCGAGCCCACCGCAATCCACCACCGGCCGCTCTTTCGGATATCCTTCTTCACGCGCCCGGCGGATATGGCCCAGTAGAGAATGAAGACAGCCCAGCAGCCGGCAATGATGTCGATCTGAATCATCCATGAAGCATACCACGGACCGGCAGGACAGGAGTATTTCCGCTGCACGCGTTGAGCTATCCTGAACCACGTAATTCAATCCGAACGAGAGGATGGAATGGTGAGCACCACATACTACACCGCTTCGAGCGTCGATGGTTTCATTGCAGACGCTGATAACTCACTCGGCTGGCTGCTCTCGCGACGGGTCGACGCGACGGGGCCGATGGGATATGACGCCTTCTACGCGTCAGTGGGCGCAATGGCGATGGGCGCTGCAACCTACCAGTGGCTGCTCGACAATCACGAAGGTCCCTGGCCGCACGATGTCCCTGCGTGGGTCTTCACCCACCGCGCCTACGCGGCGCCTTCTGCCGACGTCCGCTTCACGCAGCTTCCGGTGGAAGAGGCCCATCGCGAAATGGTCGCCGCGGCGGAGGGCAAAAACGTGTGGATAGTCGGCGGAGGCGGTCTCGCCGGTCAGTTCGCGGTGGCGGGCCTGCTCGACGAAGTGTGGGTTCAGTTCGCCCCGGTGAGCCTCGGTGGCGGCGCGCCGCTTCTGCCGGTGCGGGTCGAGCTCGAGCTGCGGGAGCTGGCACGAAACGGTGATTTCGCCTGCGCGCGCTATAACGTCGTCCGACGGTAGGTTCCCGTCACAGCAGACCTTCACTTTCAGCATACTGTACGGCCTCGATACGATTGGCCGCACCGGTCTTGCGGAAGATGTGCCGGATGTGGTTCGAAACGGTGTGATCGCTCAGACTAAGCTCACGGGCTATCTCCCGGTTCGTCCTGCCCTTCGCAACGAGCGTCAGGATCTCGATCTCACGGGCGGTCAATGGGTTTCCCAGGCGCGGGGAGAGCAGATTCGAATTACGTGAAGCAAGCTCACGCAACGCCTTCTGCACCCGGTCGACCAGGGGGCCCATACCGAGCCGGCGCGCGATGGCAAGGCTCGATCTGTAGGCGTGCAGTGCCTCGGCGTCACTTCCAACGCTCCTGGGATCGCGAACGACATCTCCGTAGTCGGCGTAGGTCCACGCGAGAACCGGCTGGTCTTCATATTTTCTGCACCAGTTGGCAGCTTCCAGAAGGTGTCGTGCGGCCTGATCGAAGTCCCCGGTCGCCCTCTGCGCGATTGCAAGCGCCCGTTCGATCCGGTATTCCCGAATGAGATTGTAGGTGGGCATTGCAGAGAGCCGGTTGGACGCCTCCATTGCGCTCCGTCCGTCTCCACGCAACGCGGCCAGGATCGCCTGGGCGACTCGGAGGCGGAGTTCGACAAAGGGCACCGGCGTCCCGCCGAGAACGGTATCGATAAGCGAGTCGGCCACATCGAGGTATTCCCGGCTGCCGGTGATTTCACAGCGGTGAGCTATCACGGACGCGAGGGAGGAGGAGATGAGAGTTCCGGGAGCCGGGTATCCATCCGATACCATGTTGAGCCTGTCGAGATAGAGGTCCCCGGAGGCCGTATTCCCCTGATAGTACTCGGCCATTGCACGGATCGGCAGCAGCGTGAGGTTTCCCGGATCGATCGCAAAGCCGCGCTCGGTTTCGCTCTTGATGAGCTGCCAGTCTCCACGGCGAAGCGCGAAGCTCAGCACGTGTGCGATACCGGCACAGATGAACAGATTGTCGTGGGTCTGGAGGACGGCGTCGCGGGACCGGAGCGCATGCTCGTGCGCGGCCTGTATATTTCCCTGAAGCAGATAGGCCTGCATCAGGACGAAATTCACGTGGCTGTTCACGAACACATCCGGTTCGATCGCACCGTGAGCCTCGGCCTCCTTTCCTGTCTCAATTGCATTCTCGAATCTCGAGAAACGGGTTTCGAGGTAGGCGGCGTCTATGAGAAGCCGGGATTCAACCCGGCGGTTGCCCTGCCGGCGTGCGCGGGAAATCAGCTCGCGCAAAGTGATCTCCGCCTCTTCGTACCTGCCCTGCGCTTCGATGAGCCCCTGCGCGTAGGCCCACATGAGCACATCGCGCCTTGGATGGTCCTCCGGCAGAAGCTGTACCGCCTCCTCGATGAACGGGAAATGGAAGTTGTCACCGAGGACGGTGTTGGTGGGCGCGAGCGCAATCTCGGCCAGACGGTCCATATTTCCCGTGCTCCGGTAGTAACCCCAGGCTTCCCGGAAAGATGCCGCACCCCGGACTCTGTTTCCTGCAATGCAGTAGGCGATCCCAAGCCCGGTGTTGGCATCCGCCCTCTGTTCCTGGCTCATCTGGCCGCCAAACTCCGACAGAAGCCTGAGGTAGATTCTCAGGGCGTGCCTCCACGCGAAGTTCGCAAGCGCACTCCGGCCGGCGGCCAGAGCGTAACGGATGCCCTTTCTGACCGGCTCATCTCCGCCGGCCGCAAGAAAATGGGGATAGAGCTCTTCGGCGTGCAGCTCCTCGTTTCCGCGATAACGCTCTTCGAGCATGGCTCCGACGCGCAGGGCAATATCCCTCCGGTCGGCCGGTTCGACCAGTCCGAGCACCGCATTCTGTATGACTGCGTGAACGAATCGATACTTCGTCAGGTGCGATGGCGCAGCCACGACGAGCCCGAGCTGGACGGCAGTCCCCAGACAATCCTCGACCCCGTCACCACGCGACCGGCCGAGGAGGGGCACCACCTGGAGCGTGTCGAACTCCCTTCCGGTCGCGGCGGCGAAGACAAAGAAATCACGGCACCTGGAGGGAAGCTCCGCTACGATGGCGGCCATGGTCTCCTCTCCCGGCGTAAGCGAGCCCGAAGCGGAACGGGCGAGGCTCAGCCGGCCGCGAGCGTCGGAGCCAATGAGCTCCACAAGCTCGCGAACCAGAAGCGGATTTCCCTCGGTTCTCTCGTAGATGAGCTCGACCGTCTCCTCATTCACTTTGACGCCATGCGCGTCCGCGATCATTGCAATTGATCGGGCCGAAAGCGGGCGGGGTAGCATTCTGATGAAGCTCGAGTAGTGGTCGAGACGGCCGAGGCAGTCCGCGAGCGGTCCGTCGACGGCGACGGGGACGTTTGCGCGATAGGAAAGAATCGCCATGATCCTTCCCGAATCGATGCTCGCTGCCGCCACCTCTATGGGTATCAGGCTGTCGGCATCACAGAGGTGCAGATTATCGGCAATGATCAGAAACGGACGGCGTTCGGAAAGGTACCGGAGAAACGATATCAGCGCGTCGACCAGATCCTCCGGCCGGCGCGGAAGCTCGGGATCGACGATCTCTTCCGCGGCCGCAGCGGACGGCAGAAGCTCGGGAATCAGCTGGACAACCGTGTACCAGTACCGGCCGAATATCCGCGTGAGATCGCCGACGTTCAGGTCACGGCGGACCACTCCGCTCTCCCGCAGGTACGCGAACGCGCGCGTAATGATGGTGAGCCAGAGCTCATAGGGCTTGACGGCCGCGCCCTCTTCCAGCTCGCACCAGACGCTCGTGAAGTCCCGTTCACGCGCCATGAGCTCGGCTCTCCGCGCGAGCGTTGTCTTCCCGATCCCCGGCGGACCGCCGATCGCCACAAGCTGCGGATCTCCCGCCGCAGCGGCATCAAGCGTCCGGCCGAGCTCCGCGAGCTCGCGATCCCGTTCAACCAGAGGGTATCGATCGGAACCGGAGGAGATCACACCAGCCCCTCCTCTCTGGCAAAGCGGACCGCGGTCACCCTGTTGGGAACACCGGTCTTGCCGAGGATGTGACGGACGTGGTTGGCAACCGTGTGGACGCTCAGGGAAAGAACGCGCGCAATCTCCTTATCAGACATTCCTTCGGCCACCAGGCGAAGCACCTGCCGCTCGCGGCCGGAGAGGGTCACGGCGTCGACCCCGTCGGTCAGTCTGCCGCGGGCGCCTCCTGCGCCGATGGCTCCGAGTCGGTGTTCCATCTGTTCCGCAAGCGGAAGCATTCCCAGACGCCTTGCAATGGAGAGAGCCTCACCTAAGACCTGCTCCGCCTCACCGTCGTTCGACCCGGCGGCCGGGGACGCGGCAATCACGGAGCCCAGGTCCGCGCGGGTCCAGCCCATCGCAGGCATATCGGGATAGCGCCGTGCGTCCTCCGCCGCAGACTCCAGGTGAAAGCGGGCCCTGGTCGAATTGCCGGTGCCCGCCGCGAGAATTCCAAGCACGTGCTCGACGCGGTAGTCGCGCACCAGGTTGAATCGCGGTGCGGAAACCAGTCTGCCGTACACTTCGCGAGAAAGTGCCGTGTCATGTGTCGCGTCGGCGATCAGGCCCTGAGCCATCAGGGCGCGAAGCATCACCGCCGGATGGCAATTCTGACCGAGCAGCATCGAGACAATCTCGCGGGCCACCGGAAGGTACTTCCCATCCCCGCGGATGCGGTTCCGTGCAGTAATAGTGAGCGCGGTAAGAGCGTAGGCGAGATAGGGTCCGGATGGATACCGGGAAATACTTCCTATCAGCTCGTCGAGATGGCGGTCGCCCTGCTCGAAATTGCCGACCCGGTGCTCGAGGTTGGCAAGCTGGCCGAGAATGAGCGGATGTCCCCGGTCGAGCAGGAGGGCCTCGACCGCGAAGCGACGCGCACTCTGCCAGTCACCCTCAAGGGTCCGCAGGCGGATTATCCAGGAATACCACATGGTAATTGGAAGGGTGTCTCCGATCCCGCGTGCATCCTCCATCGCACTCTCCGCATGCGTGCGCGCGCTCCGGGTGTCGCGCCTCGCAAGGTAGGCCTGGGTCAGCACGAAGCGCGCGTGGAACTGCGCATAATGATCTGGAGCCGGACGGCACGCGTCGAGTACCTGCTCGCACCGTGCGATCGCAACGTCGATCCGCCCGAATCGAACGTCGAGATATGCCAGTGCGCAGGTGCTGTACAGACGGCTCCTCCGGCGCCCGCCCCGTTCCGCCTCCGCGTTCAGCGACGAGAAGGTTTCCCACGCGGTCCGGAAATCTCCCAGGGCCTGCATGCGCCCCACCGCGTATATGTTGTCCAGTGCGGAAGACTCCGGCGTGTCCTGCGGGATCAATTCCCTGATCGTGCCGACTATCGAGGAGTAGTCGGTGTCGCCAATCTCGAATCCTATCGGCTCGAGTCCGAGCTGTACCATCCGACCGGTATCACCGGCGCGGCGAAAGCTTTCGAGCGCGGATTTGAAGTAGGGCAGCGCACCCATTTTGTCGCCCGAGTGCAGAAGTGAGCGGGCCGCGCCATGCTGTGCTTCGGCAAGCTCTTCGGCGTCGAGGCGGTCCGCGCAGTCGGTGAGCAGAAGCCGGAAGGTGCGCTGGGCGGAGACCCAGTCGAAACGCTCGATCGCGGCCGCACCCGCTTTCCGCGCAAGGTCGATGCCGCGCCGGATGGCCTCTTCGGAAAACGAATGAAGCAGATGATACTGCAGTTCGGAAGAGGCCCCGTCGTTCGTCTGCTCGAGCACCCGGGCAATCGATTCGTGAGCGCGCGCGCAGTCTGCGGGGCTGAAGCTCCGGAGAATTCCCTCTCTGGTGAGCGAGCCGGCAAAACGGAAGGTCGAAATCCGGGATGGAGAAGCCGTGAACAAACCGAGGGCAACCGCAGCCCTGCAGGCACTCTCCGTCGCCTCACGCGGAAGGCCTGCGAAGCGCGCAAGCTGACCAGGGTCGAACTCGCCCCGGAGTGCGGCTGCCAGTTTCATGATCTCCCGCTGTCCGTCGGAAAGAGCGCGCAGCTTTCTCCGCATAAGCGGGCCGGCGTAATCTGCCGCGCGGGCGTCCCATCGCGAACGCGTCGTTTCACTTTCGAGCTCCGCCGTGCCCTCGAGACGCAGGAGATCGAGCAGCAGCGAAAGAAGCACCGGACTTCCCTCAGTCAGCGCGTGGAGATGAGCAACAGCTGTATCGGGCAGACGGATTCCCCTTGCCTGCACCAGCTGCGCGACCGCGTCGAGATCGAGATTTCCAAGCGCGATGGTGAGCGTGCCCGGGTGCCCGGCAAGCGATGAGAGTTTGTCCTTCGGCTCGGATCGGACGGTCGCTATCGCCAACGGCAGGTCGCCGTCGCCGTCTTCCAGAATTGTGCGCGCAAGGTCGACCGATTCGGTCGGCGCAAGATGAAGATTGTCCAGAACGACGAGCGTGGGACGCTTTCTGCCGAACTCCCGGAGCAGCGCGAGGTAGGTATCGCCGCTCGCCTCGTCATACCCTGCTTCGATTCTGCCATCGCCGCTTTGCCGAAGCCAATCGCGGCAGACCTCGTCCCATAATTTGAAGGATCGGGTGCGCACGTCGTCGTGCAGGTGGGCCCACGCGACCGTGTATCCCCGCTCCCGGGCTCGCGCGGTGAACTCCCGGGCGAGCGAAGTCTTCCCGACACCCGGCACTCCATCGATCAGAACCAGCCGCGGATACCCGCCCTTTCGGGCACCAAGCAACCCGACAAGTTCGTCAATCTCAGATTCTCTACCGGCCAACACCTCTGCTTCTCCCGACGCTTCACCTGTGGCTGTTGATGTCGACCTGTCAGAAGTTGCCCGTCTCGAGGAAGTCGGCCGAGGTTGTGCGCCGTTTCGAATCGTCAGAAGGACGTGATCGAGCGCCGTGGTGCCGTAATCGCGTCACCGACACACAGCCATTATTCAGCATAGGTGACAACAGGTTTTTTATCAAGTTTTTATATCCAGGAGCCTTGTTTAATATAACTTGTACACTCATATCTGAAATGGGGGAATGGAACACGCCTTGTCCTCTGGTGCCGGAACCGGTAGGCTCAGCAGGCGGAGGCTCATATGGATACGCTCCATCAGCAGATTGAGTATTACCGTGCCCGCGCCGGCGAATACGACGAATGGTTCTACCGTCTTGGCAGATACGATCAGGGCCCGGAGCTCAATCAGCGCTGGTTCGACGAGGCCGAAACATGCATGCGCCGCCTGCGCTCGATCGGGCCGGTGGACTCGACCCTCGAGCTGGCAGCAGGAACCGGAATCTGGACGCGTGAGCTTCTGAAGATTTCGGGCAGCGTAACGGCCATTGACGCGTCGCAGGAGGTTCTCGCGATAAATCGTGAGAAGCTCGGCTCGGCGCCGAATGTGAAATACGAGCAGGCCGACCTGTTTGCGTGGCGGCCGCCCGCTCAATTCGATCTGGTGAGCTTCACCTTCTGGCTTTCGCATGTCCCCCGCTCCCACGCTGAAACGTTTCTGTCCATGGTACACGCTGCAACCAGGCCGGGCGGAACCGTCTGGACGGTCGATTCACTTCGAGCATCGACATCAACGGCGAAGGACCAGTCGGTGGACGGGACGGACATGTTCCAGCGACGGATTCTGAACGACGGACGAACCTTCGAGATCGTAAAGATCTACTACCGGGTCGAGGAGCTGACCGAGCTGTTCCGTCGAGCCGGATTCAAGGCCGAGGTCGCTCAGACACCGACCTACTTCGTGTATGCAGTTGCGAGTCGGTAGGTCTCAACGCCGGCTGCCTGAGCCGCCGGCTCACTGAGCTGCGGCAGGGTACTGTCCCACAGGAAGCGGCAGCGGCGTCTCCGGATGCGGAAGCCGTCCCGGGTGCCGCTCGTCGAAGCCCTTCAGGTACTCTTTCATCTCGGAGAGCCGCCGGATCGCGAGGAGCTCCCGGGAGATCCCCTTCATCTCGGCGATGGTGAAGGAGGCAAGCCGCCGCTTCACCGATTCCACCTTTGCGGGCGTCACGCTCAGCTTGCGAATGCCGATTCCGACAAAGAACGGCAGGAGCACCGGATCGGATGCGACATCGCCGCAGATCGACAGCTCCGCGCGCTTTTGTCCGCTGAAACGGGCAATCGCGGAGAAGACTCGAAGGACGGTCGGGTGGTGGCTCTGATACAGATGTTGCAGCTTCTCGTTGGTGCGGTCCACGGCGAGGAGGTACATGGTAAGATCGTTCGTCCCGATTGAAAGGAAGTCGGTTTCCGTTGCGAGATCGCCGACCGCCATGGCGGCGGAGGGAAGCTCGACCATGGCGCCGACCAGAGGGGCGGCGTTGTGGCCTACTTTCCGCTCGGCGAGCGTCGCCGCCGCGAGCCGGATCTCCTCTTTCGCTTCAAGCACCTCCTCCACACCTGAGACCATCGGCAGCATGATCCGCAGATCGGCGCCCTCTCCGGCGCGCAGCATTGCCCGCAGCTGCTCGCGAAACATCTCGCGGTTGGCGAGCGAAAAGCGGATTCCTCGCACGCCCAGGAAGGGATTGGTCTCCGCTTCGGCCCTGCCCTGCAGGAGCTTGTCGCCGCCGATGTCGGCCGTTCTGAGCACTACCGGCTTTCCCGCCTGACTGACCACAATCGACCGGTATATGCGGTACTGCTGTTCCTCCGAAAGGTAGTCGTTCTTGAGAATGAAGGGGAACTCGCTCCGGTAGAGCCCGATTCCCTCCGCCCCCTGCGCGGTCGCCTCCAGAGCGTCCTTCAGAATGTTCACGTTCGCGAGCACCTGTACGGCGGTTCCGTCGGCCGACCTGCCCTTCAGATGGTAGGCCTCGAGGTCAACCGTGACACGGCTGCGGGCGGCGCGGTGGCTGTCGAGCCTCCCGCGCTCCGGATTGACGTAGAGCCAGCCGCCTGAGGCGTCGAGCAGAAGAGGCGTGCCCTCCGGAATCTTCAGAATCGCCCTGTCGTCGGTGATCAGAACGGGCAGGCCGAGCGATCTGGCAAGAATCGCGATGTGGGCCGTGACCCCGCTTCCCCGGAGGACAAGCCCCTCGACGCCCTCTACGGCGAGCCGGTACAGGTCCGACGGGTAGATGTGGCGCGCAATCGCGATCTTGCCCCTGTAGGAGAACCCTTCGCGCGACCCGCCGACGATGTTGTTTATGAGCCGGTACCCGAGGTCGCGAACGTCCTGCGCCTTCTCGGCAAACCTCACCTCCGACATCGCGGAAAAGCGGTCTGCGTACTCGGCGACGACCGACTTGACGGAATCCACCGCGGACTGCCCCTCCTCGATGCGGCTCCGCATCTTGTCGGTGAAGCTTCCGTCCTTGAGCATCAGCTCGTGCGCGGAGAAGATCATCGCGACCATTTCGATATCGCCCGAGGATGCACTGTCCTGAAGGCCGGCGAGCTGCCTGATGGAGGCGGCGAGCGCGGCCTCGAAGAGGGCGAGCTCCGATTCCGGGTCGCCGGGCGGCACAGCCTGCCGGGCGAGAGATTCGATATCGGTCCAGAACGGAAGTGCCGAGCCGACGGCCTGGCCGTCGGACGCCTTGAGTCCGCGGATAAGCCGGAGGGGAGCCTCCGGTACCGCGGCGACCGGAGACGAGATGAGCGCGGAAGCGTCGTTCAGGAGATCGCCGAAGCGGGATGCGGCCGCCATCAGCTCCACATCGTCCTCGCGGGCGAAACCTTCACTGTCGGTGCGCGCCAGAATGAGCACCCCGATCTGCACCGGACCAAGGATGATCGGTATCAGCACCTTCGAGCGGTAGGGATGGTCGCGGCCCGCCTCCTCGGAGGTGACCCGGATGATTCTCCGCTCGGTGAAGGCGCGGCCGACCTCGTTCCCCTCGAGTGCGAACCTCGGCGGGGTTTCCTGTCCGGCAAATCCGCCCCCGTCGACAAGCCTGCCCTCCTCGAAACCTGCTCGAAAGACAAGCTCTTCCTCACCTTCATCGTGGACGAAGACCGCCCCCATGTGCGCGCCGGTGCGCATGACCAGGTGGCTGATCATCTTCGCCAGAAAGGCGTTTCGTGCCTCTTCGTCGTCAAAAAACGATATTTTGCTGGCGATCTCTTCGATCGCGCCGGCAATCCTGTCTGTTTTCATCAGGTAGAAAGTACGCAATCACACCGCGCCGGGGAAACTATCCGCTCGCGCGCAGACGGCGCCGGGTCGCGAAGATAGAGCCAGTCAGCACGAGAACGAAACCGACGCCCATGCCGACCGTGAAGGTCTCGTTCAGGATGGTGACGCCGAGCAGTGCGGCCACCGCCGGATTGACGTAGGTGATCACCGTCGCACGCACCGGCCCCATCTCCGCGATGAGCGCAAAAAAAAGAAGAAACGCGAGCGCGGTGCAGACGATCCCGAGCACAGCGATCGATGCCAGGACCGATGGTCCGGGTAAAGCGCGCGGCCAGGCCAGGGCGGCGAGGGGCGCGTAGCCGGCAGCGCAGATAGCGAGCGAGAGACCGACCACCGTCACCGACGGCAGCCCGGAGAGGTAGCGGCGGAGAATGGCCGGTCCTGCAGCGTAGCCCACTGCCACCAGCCCCATTTCGACTAGCGAGGTACCATCGGCCCGGCCGAAATCGAGACCGACGATCGCGGCTACGCCGGCGAGGCCAACCACCAGCCCGGCAATCCCCGCCGGGCCCATGCCCTCCCGGTTCCCGAAGAGCGGCGCGATGATCACCCCGACTAGAGGCACAGAGGAGACCAGCAGTCCTGCGAGCGAGCTCGAGATATGCTGCTCGGCGCTCGAAAGAAGAAACCATGGGCCGCCCACTTCCACGATGGAATAAACGACGAGCGGAATCCACCTGATCCCGATGCCGCGGAGGCCGTTGCGGTAGAGGACGATGGGCATCAGGATGAGCGCGCCGATTGCCGTCCGCGCAAAAACCAGGACGACGGGCGCCACGCCGCCGACCGCTACACGGATGAGAAGGTAGGGAATTCCCCAGATCACGCACATTGCGCCGAAAAGCAGGAGACCGCGTCGAGTCATCCACTGTATATAGCAGAGATCAGCGTCGGCGGACAACGACCCGCGGACGGGAACTGGTCGGCGGGTCAGCCTCCTGCCGACGCCAGGGTGAGCCCGATGGAGAACAGCGTTACCGGCGCCGCTGAGGCGGTCGTCCAGGGGTCGGTAATCCGTTCCAGCTGCGCGTAAAGCGAAGCGCCGTGGCGGGCCGAAGGGGCGTGCAGGCCGATCCGTGCGTGCCAGTCGAGATTGAGCGGGTTCTCGACCGCCACCGGCGTCGACTGACTCCGCAGCGTGCAGGCCGCTCCGCCTTCGAGAAAGAGCCACGCAGACCCGGCAAGCTCTACCGCGTCGATGTGAAGGCGGGCTGATAGCCGCAGCTGGTCCGGTTCAGCCGGACCCGACTGGAAAAGATCCGGCAGCGCAATCATCGCCTCCGCCTCGGGCCAGATCGAGCTGTGTGCGCCCGATCCGCCCCATTGAATCACAATCGGCCGGTGCGACAGCGAAAGGTGCAGAGAATCCTGGATGATCAGACGCCCGCTGGAATTGTCCACCGCGTGCCGACAGTCGTGCGCGTAGGCGGCAGCGAGGTTGAAGTCTCCGAGCGCGAAGGAGCCCGAGAGCACGAGGTTCGTGATCAGATCCTGCGCGATGAACATCGTTTCGTTCCGCCCTTCGGGGCTGAAGCGGAAAATGAGCCGTGACGATCCGCCGAGCAGGAAGCGCTGCGTGCGAACGAAGGGAACGGTGACCGCCGTGTCGAAGATCCACCGGAACGGCTGGTCCTGAAGGTTCTGCGGATACTGGTTGAGCGAAAGCCATCCCCCGGCGGCGGGAAAGAGCTGCGTCGGCCCGTAGGATGCATCGCTGGGAAAGGGCGGCGGCACGATCGCCTGCCCGCAGGCGCCTGCGACGCCGAACAGGGCGCCCAGAAGGACCGTGATGAGGGCGAGTCGCGTGAGCTCACGCATGCACCAAATATACTAAGGATGAGCGAGTTATTGACCCGCGGGCCGGCGGCGTGCCACCATCGGTCGGGTGGATCAGACACCCACTGCTTTTTCCATCCTTCGTCACCCGCTCTTCAGCCGCTTCGTCCTTTCACGCGTGTCGAGCACCCTCGCCTCGCAGTCGCTCGCGGTTGCGGTAGGCTGGCAGATCTACGCGCTCAGCAACAGCACCTTCTACCTCGGACTCGTGGGCCTCGCTCAGTTTCTGCCGATG
The DNA here is from genome assembly GCA_964577375.1 of uncultured Spirochaetales bacterium. Lineage (GTDB taxonomy): Bacteria > Spirochaetota > Spirochaetia > DSM-27196 > DATKUC01 > DATKUC01. The sequence goes on from CAZNYW010000008.1 coordinate 46,708, forward strand.
TTTCTACTGACGCTCGTTGTGGGGCAGGTTGCCGACAGAAGCGACCGGAGGAAGATCGCGCGCGCCTGCCAGCTCATCGAGGCCGCGGCGATCGGGTTGCTCGTGGCGGCAACGGTCGGCGGCTTCATCACGCCGGGAATGATCCTTGCCGCCGTCTCGCTCTTCGGCGCGGCCCGCGCCTTCGAGATGCCGAGCATGCAGGCGCTGCTTCCGGGCCTTGTGGGCCCCGCCATATTCCCGCGGGCAACCGCATGGTCCACCTCCGCGGCCCAGACCGCCGCCATCATCGGACCCGCGCTCGGCGGCGCGCTCTACGTCGCGGGCCCCACGGTCGCCTACCTCGCCTCCGCGCTACTCCTGGTCTGCGCAGCAATACTGATTTCCACCATCAGGCTCGAACGCGAGCCTCCAAAGAGGCAGCCGGCCACCCTTCGCTCGGCGCTCGCCGGTCTCGCCTTCATCCGAAGACGCCCCGCCATCCTCGGGGCCATATCGCTCGACCTTTTTGCCGTTCTCTTCGGCGGCGCGACCGCGCTCCTGCCCGCCTACGCACGCGACATACTCGCGGTCGGTCCCTGGGCTCTCGGGCTCCTGCGTTCGGCGCCTTCGGTCGGCGCGGTCGCCATGTCGGTATTCCTCGCGCACCGGCCCCTTCGCCGGCGCGTAGGGCGCACGATGCTCATTGCGGTGGCGATCTTCGGCCTTGCAACGATCCTCTTTGCCGTCTCGAGATCCTTCGCACTTTCGCTCGGCGCGCTCATCGTCCTCGGCGCCGCCGACGTCATCAGCATGGTGATCCGCTCGTCGCTCGTGCAGCTGCGCACCCCGGACGAGATGCGCGGCCGTGTGAGCGCCGTGAACTCGCTCTTCGTCGGAACTTCGAATCAGCTCGGCGAGTTCGAGTCGGGCATCACCGCGTCCTGGTTCGGCCTGGTCCCGGCGGTGATCATCGGCGGCGCGGGAACGCTTCTTGTGGTGCTCGTCTGGTCGCGGCTGTTTCCCGCGCTCCGGCGGGCAGACCGGCTGGAGGACGAAACGGAGAGGCGGGAAGCGCAGTCAGGTCCCCGCGGCTGATTCATGGCGCCTCTTCATCCGCCGGGAGCTCGATGCTGACTTTGACCGTAGTGCCGGCTCCCTCCCGGCTGTCGATCTCGAGAAAACCGCCGTGTGTCCTGAGCAGCTCCCGGGCGCTCCGCAGGCCGATCCCCCGCGAGGAGACATGGCTCTCGTCGGGGCCGTAGGTTCCTGAACGGACGTCGGCGAGCCGCGCCGCGCTCATGCCCTGGCCGGAATCCTTAACGGTGATGGTCAGCCCGGATGAGCTTACCGACGCAAAGACGTCGATCTTCCCGCCTGCGGTGTACTTGATCGCGTTGTGCAGCAGGTTGCCCAGGACGCGGGTCAGATCAGTCAGCGGCGCGGTGACCGGAGCTATCTCTTGCGGGACGTGTGTCTCGATCGAGGTTCCCTTGGCGGAAGCGGCCGAGCTGTACTGCATCACCACCTGTTCGAGAAAGGTCGCGAGCTGAATGCGCCGCATGCCGGTGTCGACAGCCGCCTTGCCTGTTCCGCTCTTTGCGCGCCCTTCGGCAATGGAGAGGATCGTCGAGTGGGACTGTTCCAGCGTATCCAGATACCAGCGCTGCTCATCGGTGAGTTCGGTCGCCCGCAGGAGCCTGAGCGTGTTCAACGCCACGGTGAGCGGATTGCGGATATCGTGATTGCTCTCTTCGAACTGACGCTCCTGCCGCGCGAGAGCAAGGCTCTCGGTCACATGGATCTCCTCGAGCTGATCGTTGAGCACACGGCGAGCCGAGAGCTGATTCTCCGCCAGGAGCGAGAGGTGCATCTCGAATCGTGCTATCGCATAGCAGAGAAGCAGAATCAGAAACACCGGCACAGCGACCCGCACGAGCTGGGCCCGGGTGTCACCGACTTGGCTGTAGGCCAGGAGATTTACCACCAGTGCGACCGCAAACATGACATCGACCTGATATCGCCGCTTCGCATAGAGGCCCATTATGATGACGGAACCGGTCGCCAGGGAGGCCGCGAAGAGCCCGGCGGTAGCCTTGGAAGCGGAAGAGGAGGCCGGAACAAGATAGGAGACGACGCCCATGATAACTGTGACCCCCCAGAAAACCAGGTTGGTCGCGGCCTGAAGCCGTCGGGCCCTGTTAAGCAGATACGCGGCGAGGATCACGGCAAAGAGCGACAGCCGGGCTCCGGAGAAGTACCATTCGCCAAGCAGAATGTTGAACAGCCCTGTCAGCACTATGATGGGCGCGACCACGTAGAGCGAATGCATGAACACCCGTTCGCGTCGTGCGCGAGGCGACTCGAAGAAGTCGTCGTTCGCCCCCAGATACCATCGTCGAAACCGCGTCGTCCACGCAGCGTTCGGATCATGTCTCATTCTCTACCACCCGGTTGTTGGACTACGAACAAGCTTTGAGCTCCCGGTCGAAGGATTTCATCAAACCACATATGGCCGATCATCGCAATTCGATCTTCCCTCTTATCGCCGGCGGCTGCTGTTCGCTGCGCGGTTGACCGCAGAAGAAGGGATGGCTACGCTTGGTTCAGAAGGAGGCGTCATGAGCAGGTCAATTGAGTCGATTCTCGGAACGCTCGAGCTTGCCCCGGCGATTCTCGAGGATTTTGTGAAGGGCATTCCGCAGACGGCTCTGACGGTCGCGCGGCGAACCGGTTTCTGGACGATCGAGCAGCATGTTTTCCACCTTGCCGATGTCCAGCCGATGCTCTACGGCCGCCTCTGCCGCTTTCGCGACGAGGAGCACCCGGACTTCGTCCCCTTCATCCCCGGCTCCGGAACGCCGCAGCCGGCCGAAACAAAGGTGAAGAGCATCTTTGAAGCGTTCGAGCTGTTTCGCGACCTGCGCGCGCAGACTGTCGACCTCGCCCGCTCACTGCCGCAAGCGGTCTGGAGCAGGAGCGGCACGCATCCGGAATACCGGTCCTACACCGCTGCCATCCTTCTGCGCCACATCATGATGCACGACCACTGGCACATGTACCGGATCGAAGAGCTCTGGCTGACGAACGACGAGTACCTCACCGAGTTGACATGAACCACAGGCCCCCGCGTGCGGGACTATCCGGGCTGGTCCGACCGGCTACACGTCTACTTCGGCATCAGGACCAGCTTACCTTCCGACTGCTTCTCGATCTCCTTCCTGTCCCACAGCATGGGATGGTATTCGACCTTGCGCCAGCGGTCGACCATGTCGGCGTAGTGCCTGTTGAATGGATGACCACTCTGACCCGCGGGGAGTATCGTCAGGGCGTCTGAGAGATTGTCCATGGGAACGATCTCGCGCATGGAAGGGATGTGGAGCACTTCGAACGGCTTCTTGCGATCCCACGCCTCGGCATTCACCTGTGTCGCTCCTCCCGAAACGGGATAGGGACCACGGTTGAAGAGCTTCTCGATCGGACCGATTCCCGACTTGCCCAGCGTAGGATGCACGAAGGTAATCGTGTGCAGCTTGTCCCATCTCCATTTCTTCCGGTTATCACCCCATTTTTCCACAAGCGCCTGGTATCCCCGGCGAAATGCGCGGACGAGCATCACGTTCCGGTCCTCACGTTCTTCGGGAGTCGTGATGTCATCCCAGAAGCCGTTGCCGGGGTCCGCGAGAAGGTAGTGCACCGCGTTTTCTGCATGGGCGCTCGCTTTCATGGGCCAGTCTTTTTCCGGGTACTGATCGTGGAAAATCTCGGCGACCAGCTGCGACCAGAAGTATGCATACATGGCAGCAGGTCTGCTGTCGCCGTCCATCCGTCCGTCCCATGCCAGAAGCTCGTCTCGCGCTTCGGTCATGCGCTTAATCTCTTCGGACTGTTTCTTTGCGAACTCGCTCTTCTGTTTGTCGGTGAAGTCCCTGTTTCTGTCTTCGGTGATGCGTTTTTCGAGCGCGGTCGGTGAAAGATCGAGGCCCTTGAGCGCGGCGCACAGTTCGAGAGCGAAATAGTTGAGATTGTCGGCGTGCATTGCTTTTACGTCGTCGACAGTAATGGGATTCTTCGCCGACTCGATCATCTCAGCAATGCGGCGGGCGCGATATCCGTAGTCCATCTCCGATCCGATGAAATGCTTGTACGCCCCGCCGGCGGGCGGATTGTTCGCGCTGACCACATAGCCTTTCGCCGGATTCAGGGAGCTCGGCAGCTCCGTGAAAGGAATGAACCCCTTCCATTCAAAGCTGGACACCCAGCCCGGAATCAGCGCCTCGCCGAAACCCTTTTCGCGCATCGGTATGCGGCCGATGCACTGATATGCGATGTTGCCGTCTACATCGGCGTAGACGCAATTGAGCGACGGGGCGGTCCAGCCGCTCATCGCGGCGCGAAACTCCTGGTAGTTCTGCGCGCGGTTGAGACTGAGCACCGCCTTCAGGGTGCTCGACGGTTGAAGCGGGTACCACTGCAGCGAAACCGCAGAGAGCTCCGTGCTTTCGGGGAAGGCTTCGGCGGGATCCTGCCGGAAGGCAGCGAGGTCCGTCTGTCCGCCGTGATCGCTGATGATCGGGCCATGGCGTGTCAGACGCACCCTCAGCCGGTAGGGCTCCTTCGCCTTTTTCACCTTGATCTCTTCGTACACGATGTCCATGTCCCTCCATTCGCCGTCGACCATGTACTGATCCGGGTCCTCGGGATTGATCTTCTCGATGTAGAGATCCTGCACGTCGCCGTGGAGATCCATGAAGCCCCAGGCAATCCGGTCGTTGTGTCCCACAACGACGCCGGGAGCGCCGGGAAGCGAATAGCCAAAAAGGTCGTAGGGACACGCGTCGGTTCGTCCGACCGTTCCGTCCTCGGCAACCCCATGCAGACCGACCTCGTACCAGGTGCCCGGCAGCTGCTGGTCGAGGTGCATATCGTTCGCCAGAATCGGTTTGCCCGAGCTGGTTCGCGATCCGGATATCGCCCAGCCGTTGGAACCGGTGTCGCTGTCGCCGCCGAAGAATCGGAACGGACGAGCGGTCGTTTTCGCCTCCCTACCAAGCTCGGCGTCCGACACCGCAAACGGCATCTCTTTCCGGTACGGGGTATAGAAGCTCGAGAAGATCCTCGTGCCAATCGACTGCACAATGCGGCTCATGAAAACATCATCGTCCCAGTTGCCCTCCTCGCTCAGCGCCATCATCTTGGCCCACTCGAGCGTATTCACCGGCGACCAGGGCTCGATCTTCGTCTTGACGCCGGTAAGGTTGAGGATCGCGAACTCCAGGCCGAGACGGGCCGGACTTCTGTGCATGATGTACGCGTTGACCCCGGCGGCGTATGCGTCCAGTTGTCCTTTGGTCTCCGGGTCGGTCTGCCGGTACTCCAGGCTGGCGACTCGCGCAATGCCCAGGGTACGGAGGAAGATATCGGTCTGGAGCTGTGATTCACCGAACAGTTCAGACAGCCGTCCCTCGCCGATGCGCCTGCAGAACTCCATCTGCCAGTACCGGTCCTGGGCGTGAACGTATCCCTCGGCGAAAAACAGATCCTTCGTGGTGCGCGCATAGATGTGAGGCACCCCGTTCCTGTCGCGAATGATGGTGACAGGGGCCGATATGCCGTCGAGCCTGACCGTGCCCGACGTCCTGGGAAACGACATGCGGGTAAGGACAAGCCACCCGGCAAGGAGAACCAGGGCGAGCCCCGCGATGATCGAACCGGTAATGATAAGACCACGATAGGATTTGCGCATAGCGACACCTCCCACGAGGGAGTGCAGCGGCGTCGGGCGGGTGATTCTGCGTAAAAGGAAGTCGCGGGCTGAGCCCGAGCGATTGTTTCTGACAGACTCGTATGAATGAACTTGTGCTTAACATTATAGACCCTGTTCTCACTTCGGTGGAGCCTGCTTTCGGTTTTTTTGTTCCGGTTTTCAATCCATTGTTTGGGACCGAAATCTCAATCCGCCGCCTGCGGCGGGAGGAGCAGCGAGACGAACTCGGCGTACGCTTTTGCGAGATTCCGCTCTCCGCGGATCTTCGCCCGGAGCGCCACCCCGTAGAAACCTGCGATGAGCTGCGGAATGAGCGCGGCGCGTGCATCCGCGGGCGATCCCATCGATTCGAGCGCCTGGGAAAATAGCAGGGTGAGATCGGAGGCTCGAACGCCTTTTTCGTATGCCTCGGGATCGAAGAGATAGTACTCGAAGTCCGAAATCTTCATGGGAACGTAGCGATCCTGCTTCAGGAAAAAGAGCATTACCGCATTCATGATCCGCTGTCCCGCCGGATGATCGCCTACCGAGGTGAAGATGAGTTCGAGCGCCGCGCGTCCGGAGAGGTTTCCCGACTGGATGGCGGCGCACATTTCGTATTGCCACTTGTAGATGTAGTACTCGACGACCTGTTCCTTCGAATCGAAGTAGTTGAAAAACGTGACCTTGGAGATGGAAAGACCGGCGCAGACATCTTCCACGCGGATCTCATTGAGCTCCTTCGCCTCCATCTCGTGCAGGAATTCTTCCATTATCGCGAACTTCTGTCTCGCCTTCTTCTGCTCCCGCCTGCCGATCTCAGGAAATTCCATCTGCCTGCCCTTTTGGTTCACTTATGGACCTGACCGCCGCAATGACGCCGGTCACGAGGATCAGGCTCATGAAAAGCGTTGTGAGCATGCTCTTGCAGATCGAGCAGGTACTGGCACCCAGGATGATTCCCGTCTGTTCGTTTCCTCGCAGCATCAGAAGGATGCCGAGGTTCTCGAGATAGTCGAAGAGCGCTCCCGCCAGCGGAAGCAGAATCAGCACGCGCGGAAAGCGGACGCGCCGCCGGATCCAGGCCAGGGTGAACGCTCCGAGCAGCCCGAGTAGCGGCGGATAGAGCAGATCCGCAACGAGCTGGACATGCTGGTAGTAGGACCTGCCGTCGGCGGTGATTGCCGCGAGGAAGGCTCTCGCTTCGGTCACCCCGTATCCCATCGGCCTCATGTCGAAAATCGGAAGACCGCCGGCGGCAGCGGTCGCGGCAGGTATCGATACCGCCATCATGAAAGTGTAAACAGCCGCCGCAGCGACAAGAAAAAGAAGGACGGTCCGCCCGTTCGTGTGCCGTTCGAATAGCCTGATCATACGCCGGCGCCTCCCTGTTCGCCGAATTAAACTTAACTCGAGTAAAATCTTTTGTCAACACATTTCTTAACTCAAGTTAAATAAATTGAGTGGCGGGATGCCGTGTTCCGGTTCAGGCGCCGGCGCGAATCGTCGGTGGTATAAAGAAGCCTGTTGATATCGCGCAGCCAGTTTTCCGCGGTATCAGAAGTTACGCTGCCGGGGTTGAGGTTTTACGGTTAAAGATATGTTCTGCAATAACTTGGATCGTTTTATCAACACGCTTGTTGATACTACCCGCGATGTCCCTTAGAATGGACGCATCCAACAACACAGAATCACACCAGGGATTGTAGCAGCCACGGCCGTCCCGGCCGTACTGCGGCGCGCAGACGGGAAACGTGGAAGGAGAGGACTATGGCAAAAGGAAAAGTACTGATCACCTACGCTTCCAAGCACGGAGCGACAGCGGAGATCGCCGAGCGAATCGGTACGATCGTCCGGGAGAGCGAAATGGAGGTGGATGTAGTGCCGGTCGATCGCGTGAGCGGGTTGTCCGGCTATGCAGCCGTGGTGCTGGGGGTCGCGATCTACGTGGGAAGATGGCGCAAGGATGCGGTGAAGTTTCTCAAGAAGAACGAGGAGGAGCTGTCCGGTCTGCCGTTCTGGATCTTTTCGAGCGGACCGTCGGGTGAGGGCAATCCGGTTGAGCTCGTCCAGGGCCGGGAAGTGCCGCCCTCCCTGCGCGCCATCCTCGACAGGATCAAGCCAAGAAGCGTCACCGTGTTCCACGGCAACCTGACACCGGAGAAATTCAGCGGATTCGAACGCTGGGTAATCAAACGGGTGAAGGCGCCCACCGGCGACTTCCGCGACTGGAACATGATCGAATCCTGGGCCGCTTCCATCACAGCGGGTATGGCTCCGGGCGCGTAGCGACCGACGGCAGATCGACAGGGACTGCTATTGTCCTCCGTGAACCCCTTGACAATTATATCAAGCAGATATATCATCTTGATATATGGCACGTGAAAACAAGACACGATACGCAATTCTAGGCCTGCTCAGCTACGGCCCGATGTCCGGGTACGACGTGAAGAAGGTGACGGACGACTCCATCGCTCACTTCTGGCGCGAGAACTTCGGGCAGATCTATCCGGTCCTCGAGGGGCTGCGAAAAGAGGGCCTCGTGGAGCCCGTCGTCGAACCGCCTGAGACAGTCGGCTCCCCGGGGCGGGCCCGGAAACGATACCGCATATCGGATTCGGGACGCGAGGAGCTTGCGAAGTGGCTCTACCGGGAGCCCGAACAGCCCGGAATGCGAATCGAGCTGCTGCTGAAGCTGTTTTTCGGAAGAATCGTTCCCACCGATGTTCTTGTCCGGCATCTCGAGTCGGAGCTCCACGTCCATACCGAAAAACTCCGCGAGTACGAGAAGATCGCCCGCCACATAGAGGGTCACGAAGAAGGGGCGAGCGACGAAGAGCTTGCGAGATTTGCGCATGGAGAGATGGACCACCTGCTGTGGCGGGCCACGCTGAGCTATGGCCGGCACTACTCGCAGATGATCGTCGCCTGGTGCAACGAGACGATCGCCGCGCTGAGATCGGTCGACAACAGGTAGGGTCCCCTGCCTGTAACGATACGGAGGAAAAGAAAATGAAAGTCATCGTCCTGGGCGGAAGCCCGAAGGGTGACCAGAGCGTCACCATGCAGTACGTGAAGTATCTCGAGTTGAATATGCCTGAGCTGGAGTGGAACGTGGTGCAGGTCGCGTCGAGAATCGACGCGCTCGAGAGAGACGAAAGCAGGTTCCAGTCGTTGATCGAGGAGATCGCGGCAGCGGATGCGGTTTTGTGGGCCTTTCCGCTCTATCTCCTGCTCGTCTGCTCGCAGTACAAACGATTCATCGAGCTCGTGTTCGAGCGAAAGGCAGAGGCGGCATTTTCGGGCAAGTACGCCGCATCTCTTTCGACTTCGATTCACTTCTATGATCACACGGCACACAACTACATTCAGGGAATCTCGGAAGACCTGGGAATGCAGTTCGTCGGCAGCCATTCGCCGGCGATGGAAGATCTCCATGGAAAAAGCGGGCGAGCGGCGCTGCTCGCATTCGGGCGGAAGCTCGAAGCGGCGATGCGCCTGCAGACAGTCTTCCAGCGGCAATTCCATCCGGTTTCGACCGAAAAGCGCTTCGAATACCGCGGCCCGCAGGCTAGCGGCCCGCAGGCAAGCGGTTCGCCCGCAAGCGTCCCGGCAACAGCCGGTTCACACAATGCTCCCATCGTCATCCTGGCCGATCGGCTGGACGGGAACCTCACCGGAATGGTGGCACGCCTTGCCAGCTCGATGCCGCAACGCGTACGGGTGGTCGAGCTCGCGTCGGTCCGCACGGCAGGTGGCTGCCTCGGATGCCTGAAGTGCAGCTTCAACAACGTGTGCACCTATACGGGTAGGGACGATTACATAGAAACGATGCGGGAGGCCCTCCTTCCGGCAGAGGTCATCGTGGTCGCGGGCACGGTGGTCGATCGCTACTACTCCTGGATCCTGAAGCGATTCTTCGATCGCAGCTTCTTCAACACGCACCTGCCCTGGCTCGCCGGGAAGCGGTTTGCCTTTCTCGCTTCCGGCCCCTGGTCGCAGCTGGACAATCTGCGCGAGGTCATGATGGGTTACGTCGAGTTCCAGCGTGGAGAGTTCATCGGTTCGGTCAGTGATGAATGCGGCTCGGCGGAGGAGCTCGACTCGCTCATCGACGGGTTCGGAAGCCGCATCAATGCGATGGTCGAAAGCGGCGTGGAGGCGGTGCCGACCTCCACCTTTCGTGGTGTCGCAGGTATGAAGATATTCCGCGACGAGGTCTACATGGGCCTGCGTGCGATCTTTCGGGCCGACCACCGGTACTACCGAACTCATCGCGTCTACGATTTTCCCCACCGCAGAATCGGAAGATGGTTCGTTGCCTCACTGCTCAGCCTGGTCACCAGCATCCCGGCCGTACAGAAGAGAATGAGGGGTAAGATGCCGCGCATGATGGTCATGCAGTATCGGCGGGCGCTCGGGGTCCCACCGGCGGCCTGACGGCAGGCTTTTACCGGCACGCGGCGGCGGTCGAGACTGGTCACCGGACCGGTCTTGCCGCTTCGCGGGCGGGCAGTCCAGGAGCGCGCACGGCAGGCGGAGGCGGGCTGAACCTCCTCATCGTTTCATCCGCGCTATCTTCCCCATACGTAGTCTCTCACCTCTCCGCGGCCGCACTTTTCCCCTGCACGGTTTTGACCGAAAAGAGGTTATAATTGGCGTGGAGGTGCGCGGTTCATGACTGATGGAAACCGGGAGCAGTTCGAGGCCGGCATTGAAGAACATCGAGACCATCTCGGCAGCATCATCCACGATCTGTGGGAGAAAAGGGATCCGGAGGTCTGGTCGAAGGATTCCTACTTCTACATCCGCCTCGGCGGTCTCGCGGACAAGGTCGGCCAGGCGATGTTCGCCCACGATGTTCTGGAGGAAGGAATGCATTTCTTCCCCGGAGATCTGCGGCTCATTCAGCTCTTCAGCCTGTCCTCTATAAAATGCGGGTTTCTTCTCAAAGCGCGCGATCTGCTGGCAGGGCTCATGAAGAAGGGCCACGAGGACGAGGAGACCCTGGGTATCCTCGGACGCGTCTACAAGGAGATGTGGCTCCGGGCCGAGACGTCGAGCACGGACCATCCCGATTTTGTCCGGTCGAAGAATCTCTATCTGAAGGCGTTCCTGAAGAATCGTGGGTACTACTCGGGAATCAATGCAGCTTCCCTGAGCCTGCTTGCGGGGGAAAACGCCAACGCGCAGAAGCTCGCGCGAAACGTCCTCAAGACATGCACGGAGCTGGTAAAGTCCACGGCCTCCGGTGACCACTGGGTCTACGCCACCGTCGGCGAGGCATGCACGCTGCTCGGTAAAAGGGACAACGCGCTCAGCTACTACAAACGCGCGAAGCAGCTGGTGGGCACCAACTTTGCAGACATCGCAAGCATGCGCCGCCAGCTGAGTCTTCTGACCAGAGTCACCCCCATCGCCGGGGAGATCCTCGACAATCTGCGTATTCCACCCGTCGTTGCGTTCACCGGCCACATGATTGATCATCCCGAACGATCCTCGCCCCGGTTCCCGGAACGACTGGCGGACGAGGTGACGCGCCGCGTCTCCGAAGCTCTCGATGAGCTCGGCGGACGGATCGGCTACTCATCCGCGGCAAGCGGATCGGATGTCATCTTTCTCGAGCAGATTCAGAAGCGAGGAGGAGAGACGAACGTGATCCTGCCGTTCGAACGCGAGGACTTCTATCGGACGAGCGTGGATTTCGCCGGAGCCGACTGGCATTCCCGTGTGGACAGGGTCCTCGAGAAGAGCACCCGTATCGAGCAGGCGACTCGCGGGAAGTATCAGGGCGACGATGTGCTATTCTCATACACCAATCAAATCATCATGGGGAAGACCATTTTGAGAAGCAGGTTTCTCGAGACAGAGCCCGCTCTTCTCGCCGTGTGGGATGGAAACCCATCAAAGGCCGCAGGCGGCTCTGCCGAGTTCATCGAAACCTGGCAGAAGCGGGGGTACCCGCTGAAGTTGATCGACCTTCGGACGTTCTCCGATATCGCCCCGAAGAAACCTCGCCGCAGGCGGCTATTGCGGAAATCCACCCCGCCTCCTGCGATGGTCAGCCGTGAGACGGTGGCAATGCTCTTTTCGGATATCGTCGGATACTCCCGCCTCACCGAAGAGCAGATTCCGAGCTTCATCGAGGGGTTTCTCGGAACGGTCGCGGCGCGCCTCGAGAAGCTGCCGGCTGTACCGCTTTACAAGAACCTGTGGGGTGACGCGCTCTACTTCGTCTTCGCCGAATACGAGGCCGCGGCGGAGTACGCCCTGGAGCTCCGGGACATAATGCGGGGAACGGACTGGCAAAAACTCGGCCTGCCTGCGGGGCTGTCGATGAGAATCGGGCTCCACGCGGGGCCGGTCTATCGGAGCAAAGAACCCTTCCTCAACCGCGACAACTTCTTTGGATTCAACGTGAATCAGGCAGCCCGGATCGAACCGATAACCCGTCCGGGAAATGTCTACGCAAGTGAGCAGTACGCTGCGCTTCTCATGGGAACGGGCGCCGACCACCTTGATTGCCGGTACGTTGGCGTGATAGTGCTACCAAAGGATTTCGGAAGTTATCCAATATATCATGTGAAAAGAAAGCACGAGATAGAATAGCATAGGGAGTGTGATGATGAAGGAGACAAAAACGACGAAAACCGGAAAGAAGGCTGCATCAAAGTCCGCTCGAACGGGAAAGAACAAGTCATCTTCCGGTCAGACCGGAAAGAGCTCTCCGAAGTCGTCGGCGACCGCCGCGAAGAAGCCGAAGGCTCCGGTGAAAGACCGGACCGCAACGAAAACTTCGGCGAAAAAGACCACGCCAAGGAAGAAGTCCGGCACGCCGGGAAAGAAGACCCCGGCGAAGTCCAGCGCAAAGAAGCCGGCCGGCGGCAAGAAGCCCGCAAGCGCCAGGAAGACGGCGGAGAAGAAGGCCACGCCGACGAAGAACGCTTCGAAGGGTACTTCGACGAAGAAGACCGCGGCGAAAAAGACTTCGGCGAAAAGCACTCCCGCGAAGAAGGGTGCATCGGCGAAAAGCGCCACGGCCAGGAAGACCGCCGCGAAGAAGCCCACCGCCAAGTCCGCGGCCAAGAACACTCCGTCGAAGAAAACCGCCGGCTCCCGGGTGACGTCGAAGCCCGCTTCGAAAATCGCGCAGAAGGTGTCGGGGACCCTCCGGGCTGCGAAGAATGCCGGTACGAAAAAGGCCGCTTCGAAGACCTCCGGAGCGACGCGGCCGGTTGCGTCAAAGAAAAGCGCCAAAACGGCAAAGCCGGCGGCAAAACCGGCCTCGACGAGCGCGGGCCACAGAACTGCGGCAACGAAGGTTCCCTTCGCGTCCTACAAGGGCACGCGCCCCTACATCTTTGTCAGCTATTCTCACAAGGACATGACCGAGGTCTTTGGCGTGATCAAGAAGCTCAGCGACAGCCGATACCGGCTCTGGTACGACGAAGGTATCGAGCCGGGCTTCGAGTGGCCCGAAGTGGTCGGAAAGGCGATCACCGGCTGCTCGCAGCTGCTCGTCTTCATGAGCAGGTCGGCAGCGGTCTCGCGGAACGTGCGGAACGAAATCAACCTCGCGTTCAGCGAGGGCAAGGGGATCCTGGTCGTCTACCTGGAAAAGACCAAACTCACCGAAGGGATGAAACTGCAGATAGGGACGGTGCAGTTTCTGAACAAGCACGAGATGAACGCGAAGGACTTCGCCGACAAGCTCAAGAGCGTACTCAGTAACGATCTCCATAACTGAGCTCCCCGGAACCTGGTTGAACTACGGATTTGCACGGATGGACGCGGATTGAATGACGTGGTCTGGGTGCAGCTGAACCGGGCACAGCCGGCGGCAGGGAATAATGAACCGCCAAAGAGGCGGCAGCCACTTGTTCGTGGCCATACCTTGCGGGCGCTCGTGGGATGTGGCAGGCCCGCTCGTCCGGCAATTGTTGAATTGCACATACAGAGCCGAAAAATAACTGCCGATATCCGTAATTACGGAGGCACACGACTATGGACTCGCGTCGACCCAACAAGCGGTTTGTGGCCAAGTATCTCATTTACTCGATGAGCTTTGGACTCCTGATGGGCGCCGTCTTTCCCTTCTATGCGGGCATGTTTGCCGACTTCGGGACGGGAGCCAACCGGTTGCGCTTCGTCGCCGGGTGTCTCGCTGCGGGTATCTTTGTCGGACTCGCGTCCTACCTCATTGCGCGATGGAAGGTGCTTCGAGTAATCGACGATATCTCTCGCAGGATCGCGGAAATGGCCGAGGGCGAAGGGTCGCTCGGGAATGCCATACCCCTCTACTCGAACGACTCTATCGGCAGACTCATAGTCAACTTCAACTCACTGCAGAGCAAACTGCGCGGCATGGTCGGCGGCCTTGACACCACCAATCCGATGCGCTTACCCTGCTATCGAGCCTGATCGAAACGTCCGTGCATGACGTCAAAAACATCTCCTCCCGCACGAGTACGGAGGTCGATGCTATTCGAAAGCTTGCCGGCACCGCGGGTGCAAACTCAAAAGCCATTATCGAAAACGTGCAGGCGGTTGTGGAGCTCGTTCGCGACGGGATGACGCTGTCGGCGGACACCGAACAGGGCCTTACCGTGTTTCTCGACCAGATTGACGCCGATGTGGCTGGTATCGATGACGTGTCGGACGGAATCCGGCGCCTTGGTGAGTCGAGTGAAGAGATGCTCACGGCGCACAACGGACTGGTACGCGCAACGCTCGGGGTCACCGATTCAATGGTTGTGCTTCATAACAACTCGCGCGCGATCGAAGACTCGATGAATACGCTGCTCGAGACTGCCGCCGAGAACAAGCGTGCAATCGACGAGATCACCGACTCGATGAGCGACATTGCAGGCGAGGTGAACTCCTTGAATCTCGTGAGCGACCAGAATGCTGAAAGCGTCCGGAACCTCAAGTCGGAGCTCGGGAAGTTCACGGTCGTCGAAGACTGCCGGTCGCCTGCGTTCTGTGAGCTCGATGTTGTCCGGAAAACCCGGTGACATTTGACTCGACAGCACATGCGGGTTGCCGAGAAGGACGACCTAACCATGGATCTACGCGGATGGACGCGAATTGAGGAGCAGGACCTGACTGGAACTGAACGGGGCCGCCAGGTCGGGCCATGTCGAGGTCAATCTGCAACGCTTTTGCAGCGCCGCAGGCACATAGTACTGGAAAGTTTTCATCACGCTTGATCGAAAGGAATGGAAGTCCAGTCAGATGAAAAAAAGAGTCGTGTGCGCGGTTGTGGTTGCTCTGTTGAGCGTGGGCGCGGTGTTCGGGCAGCAAGGGTCGGCAGGAACGAAAGATGCCCAGTTTGAGCAGGTTGTTCGCAGGCTCTTTGACGAGTACAGCGCGGCGCTTCTGCGGGGTGATCCGTGGGCGTGGATATCGCTGTGGGATCAGGACGCGGTCCAGCTCGTGCCGAACAGTCTGATGACCGAAGGAAAAGACACGATCAGCGTCACCACCGAGAACATTCTACGAGCGATCCGGTATGACCAGTTCGATATTCAGCTCACCGCTGCGTTCTCCGACGGGCGCTACGGCTATGCCTATGGCAGTTATCGATTCCAGTACACCAACGGGGCCGTGGTCCAGAGATTCGGCAAGTTCCTCACCGTATTTAAGAGAGAGCCCAACGGCACGTGGAAGATCGTCGCCGATTGCACCAATCTGAACACATAGGCGCGATCCCGCAGGAGCCCCGCCGCCGTTACCACCCCATCCGCGTTATCCTCTCCATCCGCGGTTGATTCTCTCCGCGGGAAGTTGACCGCGGAGGATCATCTCTCTACCCTTAACACATGAGTACCAAAGTATCGGCCGCCCGGCTCGAGCGGGCGTTCAAAGAGGCGATGGACTTCCAGGCTTTCCTCGACATCATGAAGGTCAACCGGAAGGAGATCGGGGAGAACTACGCGGCGCAGCACCTGACCGCCGAGGACATGGAGGCGGTGCGACGGCCCGAAAAGCCGATCCGCATTCTTGCCCTTGTCCACGACTGGTGCGGCGATGTCGTTGCGAACCTGCCGATCCTCGCGCGGTTCGAGGAGGCGGGCCTCATCAGGCTCTCAATCCTCGAGAAGAATCCGGACAACAGGGACATCGGAGAGCTCTACCCGCACTACAGCGGCGAGGTTCACATCCCGATCTACATCGCATACGACAGCGCCGGAAATGAGCTGGGACATTTCATCGAGCGAACCCGGGAGATGGATCGAAAGCTCGGCGCATGGGTCAGGGCGTTCTGGGCGACGAAGGAAGGACACCCGGAGCACGGGAAGCGCTACGGAGAGCTTTCAGAGGCGATGAAGAAGGAGCTCCACGACTGGATCACCCGCGAACGGCAGAAGGAGCGTGACCCGGAACGCCGGGAGTTCATCGAGTGGTTCAACTCGCTGCAGGAGTGACGGCCGGAAGTCAGAACTTGAAGCGTCCACCTATGGAAAAATCGCCGCAATAGTCTTAACCTGTTACTAGACGATCCACCAGGACAACGAATCTACTCAATCGAAAGGAAACGCCTTGGGAATCATCCTGAAGTTTCTTCTCCGGAACATCCGGGAAAAACGGCTCCGGACTGTTCTGATCGTTGTCTCCATCACCCTCTCCTCGGCGCTCTTCTTCGCGACCACCGCCATGTCCACCACCATGGAGCGGATGTACGCGCGAAGGCTCAGTCAGTACTTCGGCACGGCGGAGCTCGTCGTGCATGCGGAGCGCCGGTCGCCTTCGCGCTTCCTCAGGCCGCCCGACAGCGCGCATACGCCCTCATCGGCAGCCTATGTGGTCGGCGTATTCCAGCTGGGAAGCGAGTTCAAGCTGAACAATGCCACCCACCATGCAACCATCGTCGGCATCGAATACGGGGATCTTGCGGTTATGAACCCGATGACAGTGGAGGTCGACGGGGGAATAGAACCGTTCAAGGGGCGGAAGGTAATCGTGAGCCGGTCCACTGCCGACCGGTACGGATTCAAGGCGGGCGACACCGTGGTTGCCGAGTTCGACGACCGCCGCTTCCGTTTTCAGATCGCAGGAATTGCCGCTCCCACCGGCTTCTTCACGGACGACGGGCAGAACGAGACCTTCGTGGTGCCGCGCGAGACGATAGCCTCGCTCAACGGCGCGCGGGGACGGGCGAGCGTGCTCTTTGCGCGCTCGAAGCCGTCGGCCGGAGTAGAGACGCTGCGAGCGGACCTTGCAAAGCTCTATCCGCGCTACACGGTCCGCGACACGGTCAGCAGTCAGCAGCTGCAGGAATGGACTGACTCGATCGCTACGCCCTTCCGGATCATGCTCGTGCTGGTGCTCGCGATCAGCGCGTTCATCATCTTCACCTCCTTTCACGTCATCACCATCGAACGGCTGCCGGTCATCGGCACCTTCCGCAGCGTCGGCGCGACCCGCAGGACGACGGACCTGGTGCTTTTCGCGGAGAGCCTGCTTTACGGCGCCGGCGGCGGTCTGATCGGCTGCCTGATCGGAATCGGAATACTGTACGTCATGACCGACCTGGCCTCCTCCGGCTGGATGCGCGCCGTGCAGACCCGGGTCGCCTTCTATCCGTGGCAGGAGGCGGCGGCATTCGGCGTCGCGGTGCTCCTCTCGGTGGCGAGCGCGGCGATACCGATTCTGAAGGTCTCCCGGATTCCGGTGAAGGACGTCATCCTCGGGCTCTATCGCCACGAGTCGCGCTTTAAACGGAGGAGGCTGACCACAGGCGCGCTGCTTCTTCCGGCGGGGATCATCATCCCCTGGTTCGTGCCACGCTCGGTCGCACTGGTCGTCGACACCCTTTGCATACTCGTCGCGCTGACCGGCGTGACGCTGCTCATCCCTCTTATCACCAGGGGATTCATCGCGCTGTTCGAACGGCTCTTCACTCGTCTTTTCGGAAACATCGGAGTCCTTGCCGCAAAGAACCTTCGCGGAAACGCGAGCATCCTCAACAATGTTGCCCTCCTGGCAATCGCCATCTCCGGACTTTTCATGATCAACACCATCAGCCGGAGCGCTGCGGTGAGCCTCTCCAATTTCTACCGTGACGCGGACCATCAGATCGAGCTGTGGCTCTGGCCGATGAACAGATCGGTTCTGCAGAACCTGCGGACGGTCGAAGGTGTGGACGACGTCTGCGGGATCTACGCGGTCCACGACGTCCAGGTGGAGGGCCGCACAGACCAGATCCGGATCATTCACGGCGTCGAGCCTGCGGACTTCCAGGCCTTCCAGCGCATTCAATCGGGCGGCAGACAGCTCGACCTTTCCCCGGTCGAGGAGGGCCGGGAGATGTTCATCGCCGAAAGCCTCGCACGACAGCTATCGGTCGAGCCCGGACAGTCGCTCACGCTGGACCTGCCTCGAGGCAGAAAGGAGTACCGGATCGCCGGCACCTTCAGCTCGCTCATGTGGAACGGAAGCTACGCGATCGTCGGCGACAGGTATCTCAAGATGGATGCGCAGCTCACCCGGTACGACAGCATCTACGTGAAGACCACAGGGGACCCGAACGAGGCAGAGAAGCGGATCAAGGAAAAGTACGCTCGAAGACGGCCGTGGGTGATGACGGTACAGGCGATGGAGGAGCGGAACCGACAGTCCAACGAGCAGATGTTCCTGATTCTTCAGGGTTTCTCGGTCCTGGCACTCCTGATCGGAACGATTGGAATCGTAAACAACTTCCTGATCAGCTTCATCGAGCGCAGGCGCTCCTTCGCCCTGTTCAGGTCGGTGGGGATGAGCCGGCGGCAGAACAGGCTGATGATTCTCATAGAGGCGGCTGCCGGCGGCGCGATCGGCGCGACCCTGGGAGTTGCAACCGGGTCGCTGCTCCTTCTCATCGTCCCCCGGATCCTCTACGCGCTCAGACTGCCCATCGGCATCTTCTATTCGGGAGGATCCGCGGCCGCTCTTCTCGCCGGCGGTATCCTCATCACCCTTGCGGCATCGCTTTCGCCGGCGATGAAGTCATCGAAACTGAATATCCTTCAGGCACTCAGGTACGAGTAGGCAGGCCGCGCGTATGGAAGAGATGATCCGGATCGAGAACCTGAGCAAGAGCTACCTGCTGGGAGAGCTGACCGTCGAGGTGCTGCATGACATCAATCTGGCGGTCGCGAAGGGAGAGTTCCTGTCGATCATGGGCCCCTCGGGGTCGGGCAAGAGCACGCTGCTCTACCTCATCGGAGGTCTCGATTCGCCGACCGCCGGATCGATCCGGGTGAACGGAAGGAAGCTGAACGAAATGGGGGACAACGAAAGCAGCATCATGCGCCGGCGCGACGTGGGATTCGTCTTCCAGTTCTACAACCTCGTCCCCAACCTGACCGTGGAAGAAAATATCCTCCTTCCGGTCCTGCTCGACGGGAAGAGGCTGAAAGAGTATGCAGAGCCGCTCGGCGACATACTCGATATCGTCGGCCTCGCCGCGCGGAGGCGTCACACGCCGCGAGAGCTGTCCGGGGGTGAGCAGCAGCGAGTTGCCATTGCGCGGGCCCTCATCAACCGTCCCCAGGTCATCCTTGCCGACGAGCCGACGGGAAACCTCGATACCCACACCGGCGCGGAGGTGATGGAACTCCTCGCACAGATAAACGGCAGGCAGGGCCGGACGATCATCATGGTCACCCACTCGGCGGAGGCTGCAGGCTTCGCCGGGCGAAACATACATGTACGCGACGGGAGAATTTCGGAATGAAACCAGGGAGAAGGGCGCGCGCACCTGTTCTGTTGTGTGCGGTGTGCCTGTTGGCGGTGTCGCTCACAGGCTGCGGGAAGAGCGCGGAAAAGAAGGCGGTCGCCGATCCGGCGGCAGAGGAGTCCCCGCAGAAACCGGCGAAGGTCGAGGCGTTCGGGACGATCATCGCGACGAGGAACCGCGCGATTGGTCTCGATTTCCCGGCAGCGGTGGCAGACGTCCGCGTGATTCAGGGCCAGCTCGTCAAACGCGGCGACCTTCTTGCAGAGCTCGACCTCTCGGTCTTCCGGAGCCAGGTGGAGGCGGCCAGGCAGGCGGTGACCATCGGCGAGCTGAAGCTCCGCCAGCTCGAGCGGGACTATGAGCAGGAGGGAGCGGCAGCCGCGCGCGACTACCGCACGCTCACAAACTCGATCGACGCGGCGGAGGCGGAGATCGATGAGCTTGCCGCGGATCTCGGACGAAGGGACAGGCTCTACCAGAGCAGAAAGGATCCCGAGATCCGCCGGAGGGAGAACGAACTCTCGGCCGCGAAGGATGAGCTCGCGAAGGCTTCCGAGGAGCTCGATCGGCGGAAGATGCTTTCAGATGCGGGCGCTGTTCCGCAGCAGGAGGCGTCCGATGCGGTTGCCGCGGTGGAGTCGAAGAGCGCCACGGTCCGCACACTTCAACTCGCGCTCGAGAGCTTCCTTGCCGACCGGGGCCGCGAGCTCTCCGAGCGCAGGCTCGAGCTCGCTCAGAAGCGTGCCGAGCTCGCCAACCTCGAAATCAAGCTGGCAGGCATTACAAACCCGGCGGTCACCGCCATCGAGACCCAGCGCGAAACGCTCAAGGGCCTTCAGGTTCAGCGTGACACCCTCGCCTCGCGGCTCGAGCGCTCCTTCCTCGATGGTGACCGGGTTGTCTGCGACCTCGACGAGGCGGTGGTCTCCGAAGTGAGCTGCGCGAAGGGCGACGTGTTCATCGAAAGCGGAAAGGTGCTCACGCTGACCGACCTGTCGTCGCTCATCGCGATAGCGAACGTACCGGAGGAGTTCATCAAGGACGTTCGAACCGACGCCCCGGTCACCATCAAGCCGGTCGCCGACCCGAAACGGCGCTACCGGGGTACGGTCGTCTCGGTCTCGAGCATGGCGAAGGACAACAACGGGGAGACCGTGGTTCCCGTCCGCATCGCCCTCACCGACAACGATGGATTCCTGAAGCCGAACTTCAACATCGATGTGGTGATAGGAGAAAGCGAAGAGGAGGCCGCTGCGTCGAACGCCGACGCGAAGGGCGTGCCCTCGAAGCCGTGACGGAACCGGAGAGACCGGTGAACTACGGATGTGCGCGGATCAGCGCGGATGGGCAGATTCTGCGCTATAGCAGGGTCACCCGGAATTTCGGTGTCGCATTGCGTCCGCAGATTCAATGAACTATACTTTCTCCGGGACTTCAGCGAACCGCGCTGAAAGGCCCCGACGAAAGACTTGCAGGTAGCGTTCGCCTTTGAACGAATGCTTGTCCCGGCCGGGTACCTGAGCGCAGAACCGGAAAAACACATCGACGAATCACCTGGCCGGCAATTCCTGCTATCTTGACGATTCCACGTTTCCTGGCCTGTGGGGGAGACGACCTGGTCGTCTCCGGCGTGGAACTACTCACGACTGTGGCGCGCACGCGGAAGACATGGGCCGGGTTGTCGTACATGTGCACGGAGATCGAACGGAATGAAAGCATATAGACGTACTTTCCTCTCGGTTCTGTTGTGTGCAGCGGGCTTTACGCTCGTCTTTTCCCAGCAAACGAGCGGACCGCGCTATGCACTTGTGATCGGTAACAGCCGCTATCAGCATGTGACGCAACTCAGGAATCCCAGCAATGACGCGACCGACATGGCAGCAACGCTCAAGGCACTCGGCTTCAGTGTAGATCTCATCGTGAACGCCGACCTGGCGGGAATGGTAAACGGAGTCGTTCGGCTCGGAAATCAGCTCGCTACTTCCAGAAACGCCGTCGGTTTCTTTTACTACGCCGGCCACGGCGTCCAATCCAGCGGTTCGAATTACCTCGTGCCCACCAATGCCGACATTCCGAGCCCGAACTTTCTCGGACAGATGGCGTTGGATATGCAATCCGTTCTGGCAACGCTTCAGAGCGCTGGCAACAAGCTCAACATCGTAGTCCTGGATGCCTGCCGCAATAATCCGTTTCCCTGGTCCCGATCCGGCATTCGAGGATTGACCGTAGTCGGGTCTCAGCCGCCGGGAAGCATCATTGTTTACGCCACGGGCGCCGGGGGCGTAGCGCAGGACGGAAACGGTCGAAACGGCGTATTCACCGGGGAACTACTCAAGCATCTGTCGACGCCGAATACTGATATATCTACAGTCTTCCGCGACACAGGGGCCGCAGTCCAGGCTGATACCGACGGGCGCCAGATCCCCGCGATCTATACGCAGTACTTCGGTACCTTCCAACTCGCAGTATCCAGGGAGCGACCAGCATCAATTGCGGAACAACCAACTGAGGTCAAGCCGAAACTGAGCATCACTCAAAGCTACGGCAGTCTATCCATTTCGACGTTGACTTCCGGAACGCTTTACCTCAATGGGATGGCTTTGGGAGCCATGCCGGCAGGTCATGGCAGGCTCGATTCCGTCGCTCCAGGTACACAAACGATCGAGCTGCACTACGCAGACGGGCACGTGGAACGACGAATCGTCGCCGTGGCATCAGACGAGTCGACGGCGGTCACTTTCACCTATCAGCCACCCCCACCGCAAGCTCCGCCAACCGCGCATCAGTCAACCAGCGAACCGACGCCGCCAACGACGAAACATGTGTCGCCCGGGCCTCCGATTCCGGCACCGCACAAACTACCCCCTGTCCAGAAGGCCACATCTGTTGACAACAGACGCGGCATGGTGCTTGTTGAAGGCGGCTCGTTCACGATGGGATCGCCTCCTTCCGAGACCGGGAGGTATGACAGCGAAATCGCGCACACGGTCAATGTGTCGAGCTTTTATATCAGTAAACATGAAGTCACGCAGGGACTTTACCAGGACGTCATGCACTCCAATCCCTCACACTTCAGAGGTGATCCAGGTCGGCCTGTTGAGAACGTGAATTGGTACGATGCGATAAGTTTCTGCAACAAACTCTCAGAACGGGACGGACTGCAACCCGTCTACACGATTGACGGCTCCGTCGTTACTGCCGACTGGATCGCAGATGGCTACCGGCTTCCGACAGAGGCGGAATGGGAGTACGCGGCAAGAGGCGGTGCAGAAGGCGCACTACAGTACCACGCGTATGCGGGTTCGAACGCGGCCGGCGACGTAGGATGGTATTCAAGGAACTCCGGGGAAACCACTCATGAGGTTGGTACAAAGAATCCCAACATGCTCGGACTATTTGATATGAGTGGAAACGTCTGGGAGTGGTGCTGGGATTGGTACGGCCCCTTTCTCACAAATGAGCAGACTGATCCAGACGGACCTGCAAGCGGAAGCGAACGGGTTGTCCGCGGCGGGGCCTGGAACACCGATGCCCGGGATGCTCGCTCCGCAAATCGGAATTACGACCCTCCGGATACCCGGATTCTCAGCCTTGGTTTTCGGGTAGTTCACCGATAGCGATGAACGCCAGACAAGGACGGGAAAGGAGCGTCAATCCGGTGCGCAGTATGGACCGGCCAATTCAGACTTCCGCAGCCTCCGATCGACGACGAAGCGGCAAAGTTGTGCTACTGGTACTGTTGCTTCTTCTTACTGGAATCGTCCCGACGATTGCACAGTCTAAGCCGGTACCGCTGATAGCCGAAAAGCTCGATTCGATCGCTGCTCACTATTTCAAGCCGGTTATCGTGGTGGCCTTCGGGACCTTCACCTATGAGTATACCGGCCTCGGGAGTTCCTATTCGCGGTACATCGAAGATCTGCTGTCCCAGGCAGTGGCGTCATCCAGGAAAATCAAACTATTCGTACGCTCGGTCATCGAGAATATGGATCCTGACTTTCGCGAACTATACAGAGACTATTTCAAGACGACCGAAGTGGATGCTCTTCTATACGGCCGCTTCTTCAACGAAGGAAAAGATGTCCGGATTGATCTTCGTTTGACGAGTCTCACCACCGGACAGTTGATAGGAACCACGTCGATCGCGATACCAGAGAACGCGACTCCGCGCGACGTTTCGCTCGTGCCGCCAGGCCTCGGTCGCGCCGCGGACATGCGATCCGGTCTGACGAATCTTGTCGGCAGCTCCAGCGGAGATCTCGTGGTCAAGGCGACGACTTCGCGCGGAGATGGAGCGACGTTTACGAGCGGTGAAAACCTGCTGCTCCATGTCTTCGTGAACAGGGACGCATACGTCAAGGTGTACCACATCGATGCAAACGGCAATGCGCAATTGATATTTCCGAACAGGTTTCAGGCAAACAATCTTATTCCCGGTGGTACATTCGCCCAAATCCCAGCGGACGGCGACCCATTCAAGTTCCAGCTTGGTCCACCTTTCGGAATTGAATTCGTAAAAGTCATCGCATCGACGACTCAATTCAAAGACATGGAACAACCCTTCTCCGATCTTGGGAAAGCGACGCGGTCACTCCTGACGAGGGGCCTTCAGAACACGGATCCATCGGATTCTAATGAAGCGGAGGCCCTGGTAAGCTATTCGATCGTCGCGCAGGAATCGAGATAGGCGTGACCGCCGGTAGCTGAATTGTGGGCCGGCCACCAGGCGCTCACCCGAGAATCGATTTTGCCGGCTTCTTTCCGGTTTTTTTATTTGACACTCCATTCGGGCGGGCTTAGAATGAAACTCAGCTTTTGTTGATCGGCTGCCTCGCGATACGGTATGTTGATCGACAGGCTATCCGATGTCGGGTGGTCGACTGGGGCCGGAAGGTGCTGTCATTGCAAGCGCTCTGCATCTGCCCACAACCAGGAGCGGAAAACGGAAGGCCTGTGCGACGCGCAGGTCAAGCGGTTTCCCTCACGCAACCTCGATTCGGTGGACAAAGTACCGCGACAATCTCACACAACGTTCGATTCGATGCCCTCCACACTCAGCTGACCGGCTACCGGAAGTAGCAGTCTGGCGTCCTGCCACACCGCTATTCGCGTAGTGGCGGAAGCCAATCAGGCCTCTGCAATTGCCCGACAGAGACGCGTCCCCGGGCCGGGTAGACCCCCGCTTGTGGAAGAAGACCGTCAACAGCCCCACTCCCCGCCCTGCAGCGGTTCACGCTACCATCATTCCACACGGACAGCAAGCGGAAAGGCTCCTTCCCCGTCCGCCGCGCGATCACTCACCTGTGAAGGCTGACATTGTCAGCCGGGAAAAGGAGATGCGTATGTGTGGAAACAGGGGTTTTTCGTTTGCCGCCCTCGCGGCGGCAGTCCTGCTGGTGCTGGGCTGCTCTTCGCCCATACCTAATGGAGGCGGCTCGACTCCAGGCGGCCAGCGCTACATCAAGCTCACCATCAGCGTGCCTAACACCTCGAGATCCATCACCGTCACCGAGTACCAGGTGACCGGCATGCACCTCGAGGTACTCGACCCTCACGATGTTTCGCTGCAGACAATCGACTGGGATGCAAGCGAGGGCGGCAGCAGCTACATGATTCCGGTCAGCGAGTCCGGTGAGCACACGCTCAACGTCACGCAGTTCGGCGACAACGAGGGGGAACCGGTCGAGGTCAGCGAATCGGCGAGCTTCGACATCGAAGCTATGAAGATCACCGTGATCGAGATTGTGCCGGGAATGGTCGCGCAGATTCTCGTCGGAGGCGAGGTGGTTGATCCGCTCGCGTGGATTTATGGGTCGTGGATTCAAACTGAGGTGGCAGCGCCGTTCACGGACGTCCTGACAGTCAACCCGGACGGCACCTACACGTCATCGGCGAACTACGACGAATCGGGCGCCGGCGAAGGCTGGCTGGGCGCGGGTACCTGGAGCTATGATCCTCCGTACTTCGTCGCGCAGACTCCCGACGGACCCGTCCAGGTCGAGGTGACGAAGATCAACAACGACCACTTCACGGTTCAAGTTCCCTCGCCTGAAGGCGTGGCGGACTTGTACCGCAAGGGTACCCAACCGGGCGGATGGATCTTCGACCTTACGCCGATCGAGCTCCCGCTCACTACTGAAAACACGTGGACCGAAGGTTATGGGGAAGTACAGGAACTGGTGCTCTACGCCTTTCAAGCGCCTGCGAGCGGGGACTACTGGGTCTCCTGGAAGGAGTGGGGCGACCCGTTCGAACCCTCCTACAGTGCCAATATCCTTGTGTCGGCCTATCAGGAGGACGAGGCGACCGGTTTCTTTGTCGAGCAGGATGGGGGCTATTCCGCTCCGCGGCTGATATCGCTCAACGAAGGAGAGCGCGTCTACATCATCGTCGAAGTGATGTACGTACCGGGCACCTTCGGAATCCGCGTGCAGAACATACCCGCAATCTAGGATTCCAGCCGGAAAGTGGTTCCCGGTCTGGTGGAGGCGGCTCTCATCCGGCGCTCGGTGGGAGCCCCGGCAGACCGCGATCACTCACCTGTGAAGGCTGACATTGTCAGCCGGGAAAAGGAGATGCGTATGTGTGGAAACAGGGGTTTTTCGTTTGCCGCCCTCGCGGCGGCAGTCCTGCTGGTGCTGGGCTGCTCTTCGCCCATACCTAATGGAGGCGGCTCGACTCCAGGCGGCCAGCGCTACATCAAGCTCACCATCAGCGTGCCTAACACCTCGAGATCCATCACCGTCACCGAGTACCAGGTGACCGGCATGCACCTCGAGGTACTCGACCCTCACGATGTTTCGCTGCAGACAATCGACTGGGATGCAAGCGAGGGCGGCAGCAGCTACATGATTCCGGTCAGCGAGTCCGGTGAGCACACGCTCAACGTCACGCAGTTCGGCGACAACGAGGGGGAACCGGTCGAGGTCAGCGAATCGGCGAGCTTCGACATCGAAGCTATGAAGATCACCGTGATCGAGATAGTGCCGGGAATGATCGCACAGATCGTAGTCGCAGGCGAGGTGGTCGATCCGCTTGCATGGCTGTATGGCGATTGGGTCGGCGAAGAGGAGCCAACGCCAACCACAGACGTCTTGACTGTCAACGCGGACGGAACTTACTCGATGTCGGCGAATTACGACGGTTCGGGCGACGGTTTCATGGGCTCGGGTACCTGGAGCTACGATCCCCCATACTGGACGCTACACACGCCGATGGGCGACATCGAAGCTGAGATAACAAAGATCAGCAACGATGACTTCCTCGTGGGCGTCGTCGGGGGAGACGACCAGGAGATGTACCGCAAAGGCACTGAGCCCGGCGGATGGATATTCGACCGGACGCCGATCGAGCTCCTTCTCACCACCGGAGACGTGTGGACCGAACAAAGTGCGGAGGACGGAGAGTGCCTGTTTTACCTCTTTCAGGCTCCGGCAGCGGGTGATTACTGGTTCTCATGGGAGGAGGTGTACGACCCGTCGGATCCTTTCGGAGACGCCTTCATCCTCGTATCCGCCTATCACGACGACGGGGCAACCGCCTTCTTCGGCGCCGATGGGGACGACGACCCCTCTCCCCAGATGATCTCGCTCGTCGAAGGAGAGAACGTTTACGTCCTTGTCCACGCCTACGGTGACTTGACCTTCAGGATCCACGTACAGCAGTAGCGCCTGGAGTCGAAGTCACGGACTACTTCTGCCGGGCGAAAACGGTCCTGAACTGCCACGGCACCGGATGACGGACATGTCGGCCGCGCGGCGACTGGAAACAGCCGCCCGCCGCGGCTATGCCGACGAGCTTCCGGCCGGCAAGCTCGGGGAAGTATTCGAACACCGATTCGTCTCTGACAAAGCGGCGGAACGCTCCGGCCGAAGGATCCGACTTCGTCTCGTTCAGAAAAAGAGTATCCGCGTTGTAGGCGATGAGGTCGAACTCCCTGCGCCGGTCCGGGTGCTGCTGGCGGCGAACTTTTCGGCCGCGGCGGCGATTTGACGCGGTCGAATCCCGGAGCGGACCGAGTGGTACGGATAATGGTATCATAGGGACCTCCGTCACAGTCCGCAAATGCAGCGTACATTCCAAGGAGGTTGATGATGAAGCGCTGGATGGTCATCACCATTGGCTCGGTCGCCGTGCTGGCGGTCGGATTTTTACTCGTGCTCTTCTACATTCGATCGACAAGCAACTGGGCAAAGAATCTGACGTGGCCCGAACCGAATCTGGCCACGGTTGCCGATGGTGTGTACGAGGGCACAGCGACAGTCTCCATGCCACCGGGCACTGCGTCCGCCAACCACTCGGTGACTGTCCGTGTCACAGTGTCCGGCCATCGGTATGCTGCAATCGAGGTGATCGCACCGCAGCAGGTAAGAGGTCCAATGACCGACTACGCGCAGACAGTGGTCTCAGGGCAGTCCCTGCATCCCGATGCGATCTCCGGCGGCACGGTTACCAAGTCGCTTGTCCTGATGGCGGCCGCCAATGCCGTCGGCGCGAGGTAGTGAGAAGATGATCGAACTACGGATGTGCGCCGATAGCGCGGATGGGTTTGGGGAGGAGGAAGGATGCCGACCTTCAAGCGGCGCCCGCCATCATTTCACATTCGCATCATCTTCCCGATCCGTAGTTGACCATTCCTCCCAGGCGGGTTCTTCCGGTTCAGGCGGCGGCTATGCGGACGAGCTTCCGGCCCTGGAGCTCCGGGAAATACTCGAACACCGATTCGTCTCTGACGAAGCGGCGGAACGCTCCGGCCGAAGGATCCGACTTCGTCTCGTTCAGAAAAGAATATCCGCGTTGTAGGCGATGAGGTCTAACTCCGTGCGCCGGTCCGGGTGCTGCTGGCGGCGAACTTTCGGCCGCGGCAGTGTCCGCTCGATGTCGGTGACGCCGAAACAGCGCTGGTTCTGGCCTTCGAGTTTGTACTCCCGCGTCTCAACCCGTTCACCGGTTCCCATCGCCATTTCTTCCTGCCTCCAAAGTGCTACTTCTACACCGTGAACGTCACCTCGACCTTTCCGACTGTCAAGGCAGACATCACGATCGTGCTGCTCGAGCCGATGGGCAAACTGATGGTTCGCCAGAGCAAACGGGCTCAGGGCACCGCGGAGTAGACTTTACCGCAGTAATAGTTGAACCACGGATGTGCGCAGATTGCGCGGATGTTCGGCGGAACGACCCGGGTGGTGTCCGGACGGTGACCGCCGAGCGCCGGCGGTGCAACTGGGCAGCACGGTTTCGGATACCCGGGGCTCGGAACAGAAGCGCGTTCTCTGCCCCCAACCCTCATTCTTCCCATCCGCGCCATCTTCCGCATCCGTAGTTGATCTCCTCCCGACCGGCGCTATGGTTTGATTCAGACGGTTCAAAATAGTAGCATGGGGCCACGGACCGCACCACGAAGGGGGAATGATGGCTAAGGATACTTCACGTTTGCGTATCGAGTTCTGGAAACACGCCATTCCTTTCATGATGGTATACGCCGTTGTCTGGGGAGTTGCCGGGATTACCCTGCCGCTTGTTGCAGGATCGACGAGCCGGGCCGGGCTGGTGTTTGCCATGCTGAATCTGGGCATCGGAGTAGCGGCGCCTGTCTGGGGACATTTCTCGCGGCGAGCTTCGGTCTCAGGGCTCGTGTTCCTGAGCACGGTGCTGGCCGGCTTGAGCTGGCTCGGCATCACGATACTCGGAAATCTGCTTCTGCCGCTGTTCGCACTTCTTTTCGGTCTTTCGGCATCGGGAATATTCGCGCTGGCTACGGTACAGGTGACGAAGATCTTTCCGGAAGACAAGTGGGACTCCTATATCGCGCAGATACAGAGCCTCATGACCGGCGGGGAGGTGGTGGGATTGCTTGCGACCTCCCTTTATTCAGGCGTAGCACTGGGGCTACCGTTCCTCGTTGTTGGGATCGTGGGAGGGGTGGCCGTCGCCCGTACGCAGATCCGCCAAGGACTCGGCGAGCTCGAGCATTTTCGCTTCGGCCACCTCACACCCTCGACGATCTTTCCCGGAATCCTCCACGGTCATTATCATCTTCGGTTTCACCCGAAACATCTCCGTCATTTTCGACATCCTGTTCTCGCTGTAGTTCTTGTTCGCTGGACGCTCCTGCTTCTTGCCTGGGCGCCGATCTACGCAATCTATCCGCTTCTGATGCACGAGTCCTTCGGTCTTGAAGGACCAGTTGCCTCAATCCTCTACTCGGCGAGCACTGCGATAACGGTGATTCTCTTTATTGCCGCCGGCGCAATTGCCAAACGAAGCTCGCCCTTCGCGTCGATGAGCATAGGAGGTGTCGTAAGCACAGCCTCGTTCGCTCTCATGTACCTGTCGCCGATGGTCGGAAGCCAGGTTCTGGGGGCGATCGGCTTTGTGCTCATGGTTTGTGCCTACGCGTTCGTCGGTGTCGGAATGAACGACGGCGTTGTCTCGGTGGTGAGCAAAGAGAAGGAGGGCGAAGCACTCGGAGTGGCAAACGCCCTGGCGAGCGTCGACAACGTCATCGGCGGTATCGCCGGAGGCGCACTCGTCTCCGCGCTGGGCTATCCGATGCTCTTCGGGCTCGGGTTCCTGCTCTCGGCACTGGCGCTGGTCATGGGAGTTCCGGGCGCAATTCTGCGGTCGCGAAGATCGCGCTCAAGAAGCTCGCCTGATTCTGACCAGGAAGGAGATGGGTGAACTACGGATGTACGCGGATAACGCGGATGGGAAGACGGTGAAGCGAGCGGGAGGATACACAGGCGCGTGCCTTCGTCGCAATCCGCGTCATCATATTCATTCGTAGTTCGTTATTCCGGACAGATTGTTCAACTACGGATGTACGCAGATCGCGCGGATGTGGGGATGTGAGAGACCCCGGGGCGAGCCTCAAACCCAATCCGCGTCATCTTCCCCATCCGTAGTTCGTTGTTCCGGACAGATTGTTCAACTACGGATGGGCGCGGATAACACGGATGGGAAGACGGTGAAGCGGGCGGGAGGATACACAGGCGCGTGCGTTCGTCGCAATCCGCACCATTGTATTCATACGTAGTTCGTTATTCCGGACGGATTGTTCAACTAAGGATGTCCGCGGATCGCGCGGATGGCGGGCGATGCGCGGCAGATCTGAGTAGTTAAACTCTATTCCCATCCGCGTCATCTTCCCCATCCGTAGTTGATCCTCGTCCCTGACGGCGGTCCGGCTACTTCTCGGAAGCGAGCCCGAACCCCTTCATGAAGCTCTCCTGCATGAGGTAGAAGACGATGAGCGGCGGAACCATCGTAACCACTACGCCCGCCATGATCACGCCCCAGTTGTTCATCGCTTCAGCCTGGATCATCATCTTGATGCCGATCTGAACGACCCGCATGAGATCGGTGTTCGTCGCCATCAGCGGCCACAGATACTGGTTCCACACGTAGATGAACTCGATGACTGTCAGCGCCCCTATGCTGTTCGCAGAAAGCGGTACCAGAATCGACACCAGATACCGCATCGGACCCACGCCGTCCATTTTCGCTGCATCGAGCAGCTCGATAGGAATCATTCGAAAGCGCTGGACCAGCAGAAAGATACCGGTGGCGCTTGCGAGGAACGGGAGAATCAGGCCCATGTAGGTATCGATCCAGTGCGCCGCGCTCACGACCTGAAACAGGGCGACGATCCGCACCGGGATCGGAAGCAGAAGCGTCACCAGCACGATGAAAAACAGCAGATTCTTGCCGCGGAACTCGAAGTGAGTGAAGGCGAAGGCGGCAAGCAGGCTGAGGACAATCTTGCCTATTGTCACGCCCGCGGAGACGATGAAGGAGTTCAGGAGCAGACGCCCGAGTGTCACGCTCTTCCAGGCGTCCGCGTAATTGGAAAGATGAGTCGACGGCAGGAGCCTCGGCGGTGAGGAGTACACCTCGGCGGGGGACTGCGTGCTGATTACGACCGCTATCAGCACCGGCAGACTGATTGTCACGATACAGAATATGATGAGCACATGAAAAATCACCCTGGTAGAACGCCGCATCAGCATTGTGTCACCTCCTCATCCTATTGATAGTAGACGCGCCGTCCGGTTGTCCGGAACTGAATGAGCATGAGCACTACCACCAGAACGAAAAGTACGACGCTCTCGGCCGCGGCGAGTCCGGTGACCGAGTTCACGAAGAAGTCTCGATAGAGCTGGTAGATGAGAATGTTGCTGGCGTTCGCGGGCCCTCCCTGGGTCAGTACGTCGACCAGGCCGAAAGCGCCGAAGTAGGAATAGATGATGTTCATGATCAGGAGAAAGAAGGTCGTCGGCGAAAGCAGCGGAAAGGTGATGTACAGGAAGCGGCGCAGCGCTCCCGCGCCGTCGATGGAAGCGGATTCGATCGCCTCCCGCTGGACCTGCTGGAGCCCGGCCAGGTAGAAGATGATGTTGTAGCCGAGATTCTTCCAGACTGCGGCTGCAGTCACGACTCCGAATGCGAGAGGACCGTAGGTGAGCCACTTGGGACTGGTGCCGAAAACGCTCGAGAACAGGGAGGTGACGAAACCGTTCGCCGGACTGAACAGGAAGCCGAAGACCGCTCCGGCAATCGCCGGCGAGAAGGCGTAGGGCCAGAGCAGCAGGCTCCGGTACATCTTGATCCCCTTCAGCTTCTGGTTCAGAAGAATGGCGATCAGAAGCGATATCACCAGCCCGATGATGACCACGCATGCGGAGAACAGCAGCGACAGCAGGAAGCTCGAAACGTAGTCAGGATTCTGGAACAGGGAGACGAAGTTGCCGAATCCGGCAAACTTTTTTCTGAGCCCGAATGCCTGCACGCGATAGAAGCTGAGGCGGAAGGTTTCGCCCGCCGGGTAGAACAGGAAGACTCCCAGTACAACGAAAGTCGGCAGGAGCAGAAGATAGGGCAGCCACTTGTTCTTGAAGTATGATTGCATTGCTGGCCTCCGCCTGAACGTCAGGGGGCGCTCGCGCGCCCCCTGGTAGAGATGGTCAGGTGAACCGGATTATCCGTTGAGATCGTTCCAGTCCTTCATCAGCTTGTCGGTCTGCTGCGCCGCGTCGTCGAGCATCTGCTTGACGGTGACGCTGCCGGCATACACTTTCTGCACACCGGTTTCGATGAGCTTCCTTACCTGCGGGAAGACACCGAGCAGTGCGCCCGCGGTGTTGTAGTTGGACGGGGATTCGAGGAGCTGATTGAATGCGACGAGGTAGTTCGGATTGGCGTCAAACCACCCCTCGGCCTTGAGCTTTTCCATCGCTGTCTTGCGCACAGGGAAGTAGCCGGTGCCCTTGTGCCAGGCGATCTGCGGGCCGTCGCTCGAGATGAACTTCACCAGCTTCAGGGCTGCAAGCAGTTCGTCGTTCGGATGGTTGTTCGTGATCCACAGGGATCCGCCGCCGATGGTGACGCCTCCCTTGGCGCCTTCGGGACGCGGCATGTAGCCGGTACCCAGTTCCCATCCCTTCTGCTTGAGGAGCCCGGTGAGCTGCGTGACATCCGAGGTGGACGAAACTATCATCGCCACTTCCCCTGATCCGAGCGCAGCACGCGGGGGCGCCCAGCCGGGACCTACGTCGAGGAACTCGCCGTCCTTCTCCATGCCGGTCCACCAGGAGATGATCTTCTGTCCGGCTTCGCTGTTGAACAGCGCCTTCGTCGGAAGCTCGCCGGTCCGTCCGTTGTTGTTGTTGACGAAGGGAGCGTCCATGATGCACATCCACTGCTCGAAGAACCAGTCGTTCAGGTTCCACGTGATGCCGCCCTTGAGACTGGGCATCGCGGCCCGGAGCTTCTTGCTGTCGTCGATGACTTCCTGGAAGGTCTTTGGCGGTTTGTTCGGATCGAGCCCCGCCTGCTTGAAGAAGGTCTTGTTGTAGAACAGGAGCGGAGTCGAAGAGTTGAACGGCATCGAATAGTGCTTTCCACCGACACTGTAGTAGTTCCGAATCGGCGGGAAGAAGGCGTCCCAGTTGATCGGATCCCATTTTTCGATTTCCGAAATCGGCGTAATGATGCCGCTTCGAGCAAGCGCAAGTGTGCTGATGTCGTAGCTCTGAAACACCTGCGGTGCGTTTCCGGCTTTTGCCGCCGCCTTCACCTTGTTGAGAATGTCGTCGTACGATCCCGCATACTGAACCTTGACGGTTATCTGCGGATTCGCCTTGACGAACTCGTCAACGATTCCCTGAATGAGCTTGATACGCTCACCGCCCATTGCATGCCAGAACTCGATGGTCACCGGCTTCGTGATCGAAACCGAGGCAGGGACGTTTTCCTTTGCCCCACCGGCGAATGCGATGGACGCAGCGATAGCGAGACTGGCGACTAGCAGAATCAGTCTTTTCACGAGGACCTCCTTACCGTACGCTGAAATGGCATGGCGCGCCTGATTGGAGACGTACCCCTTTGAAAACATTATACGTCCCACATTTTTCCGCTGTCAACGAAATGGACATAGTCACACCCTGCAGAGGCTTGATTTCGTCCGTGTGAATCTTGTATGAGGCACTAATGAGGTCTTCAGATTCGAGAGTTTCGTCCGCGCGAGGCAGACCTTTGCGCCGCCTACCGGCTCCTGTGCTTTTCATCGCTGCAATCGCGTCTGTTTGTGCACCATTGGTGTCCTGCGCTTCTTCGGCTTCTGCGGCAGGGTCGGGCAGGGATGTTCCGCTTCTGGTGGATATCACGCAGCGCCCACCGGTTCTTCCCCACCCGGCGGCCGTCCCGGACTTCCAGGCGTTCTTCCACACGTTCTCGGCCGGGCCTGTGATACCGGGCCTTGTGGAGGGCGCGGTGCCGCAGGGAGTCGGCTATGATGCGAGGCAGAACCGGATACTCATCTCGGCCTACTTCGACGGACCGGTTCCGAGTGCGGTTTTCTCCCTGGACCGTGCCACGGGAACTCTCAGAAAGACGGTGTGGCTTGCGACCGAGAATCACCGGCCGCTTCACGGACATGTCGGTGGTATCGCGGTGGGAAAACGAACGCTCTGGGTCGCTTCCGACGAGGGTGTGTACGCCTACGCTCTCGACCGCTTTGATGCGTCGGCTGACGGTGACCTGCTTTCCGCTGACAGCTTCAGCCGAACCTCGGTCGTTGCCTCCTCGGCGACCTTCCACAACGGCGTGCTCTGGATCGGCGAGTTTGCCTACTACGGCCCTGGCGGCGGCGCTTATCACACCGGGGAGACTCACCATCTGACGGCTCCCGACGGCTCGGAACACCATGCGCTGCTTGCCGGGTACCGGGTGCGGAGCGGGGACGGCGCGCTCGAGAGTCCGGTTCCGGACCTTGTCATCTCCATTCCCGACCGGGTGCAGGGTTCGACTTTTTCAGGGGACCATATCTTTCTGAGCGTCTCCTACGGAAGGCGCAACAGGAGCGAGCTTCTTGCGTACCGGAATCCGCTTTCAGGCGCTCCTGCGGGCACTGTGGGATTTAACGGCGGGACATCGGTGCCGCTCTGGTTTCTCGACCGTGGCGAGCTTGTGTCTCGCCTGACTGCTCCGCCGATGATGGAGGGTATAACCGCCGTCGACGACCGGCTCATGGTTCTCTTCGAATCGGGCGCGGAGAAGTACCGGTACACCGGCCTTTCGTCGGTCTCGCGCCTGTTCGAATCGAACCTGTCGATCAGCAGCGCGAACTGGCCGCAGTCGTGACCTTGACGGCGGAAAGAGAATTTATCGAACTACGGATGTACGCGGATTGCGCGGATTCAGGGCGAACAGCGGCAGATAGGGGACGAGCGCCGAGACAGCCGTCGCTGCTGCGGCAACGCAGCTGTCGGCGAGGAGTCCGCGACGATGTGCCAGCGTATGGAGCTCGGTTCTGCGGGCGGCGCCGGGGATGATTTTCGCGCGTACCGGAATTGGGTATCCTGTCACGATGATCGACTGGGAAGACGCATGCGGCCACTTGAGCCGCAGGGATCCGGTATTGAAAGAGCTCATTCGAAGTTTCCCCGGAGAGCGACTGGTCCCGAAGCGGAATGCGTTTCTGACTCTTGTTCGGGCGATCATCGGGCAGCAGATATCGGTCAAAGCGGCAGACAGCATCTTCTCCCGCGTTGCGGATCTGACCGGCAGAGTGACTCCGCTTTCGGTCGCGTCGGCGGGTCCTGCGGCGCTGCGCTCGTGCGGGCTTTCGGTGCGAAAGGTGGAGTACCTGACGGCGCTCGCCCGGGCTTTCCAGGAAAGGAGCATCAGACCGGCGTCGTGGCGCAGCCGGAGCGACGCGGAGATCCGCGCAGAGCTCGAGTCGCTTCGAGGCATCGGCCGCTGGACTGCGGAGATGTTTCTCATCTTTCACCTTGAGCGTCCCGACGTGCTTCCGATTGGCGACGTGGGCCTGCTCCGCTCCTGCGTGCTCAACTACGGATGGGAGCCTGAATCGATCGTCGAGGCGCTCGAGACCCACGCCGAGCGCTGGGTCCCCTATCGCAGCGTCGCGGTCTGGTACCTGTGGCGATCGCTCGACCCGGTTCCGGTTGAGTACTGACTGGCCTGACGGCGGACCGGCCGAAGCGGTTCTAAGCCGGAAATGATTGAACTACGGATGGCGCGGATTGCGCGGATATTCGGTCGAGAGCTCGGAGATTACCGAGCGTTCAGCCACTGGTGCGCGTGCACCTCGACTGATTTCCTCTGCGTCAAATGGATCGGACGCACGTACGCGGCAACGTCGCGGCTGAAAGTGATACTCTTGGTTCGCGTTGTCTCGGTCACTGTCACCGGGACACCGCCCACCGCCGTGAATGCAGGGTCGACAGGAGAGTAGCGTTCGTTCGACAGCAGCCGCTCCTCATCCCTACTTCAGGTTCTCTTCCATGTACAGTGTAAGCTCGACGATTCGCTCGAGGAGCTCCTCCTTCGTAGCGCCGGGGAAGTTGGCGAGGACGATCTCCTTGGCGAACAGTCGCGCGATGTACCGAAGCTTCCACGACTCGCTTCTTGAAGCGTAAATGAAGTCCGCATGGGCGTTGTTGACGATTATCAGCGATTGCTCGACGCGATAGCGTGATCTCCACAGCTCTCCGGGAGCACGCTGGTACGTGTAGCCGGGAAGGCCGTGCTTGAAGGGAATCTCATCGCCGCTTCGTTTGGGAATGAGCTCAGCGGTAACAGTAATCGATGCGACTGCCTCGCACACGGTCCCATCCTGCGTGGCGACGACGCCGATGCGCGCCACTTCCGGATCATTCCCGGCCCGGTACTCGACGAACTCGGCATCTGCCGGATCGATCGTGCCTGCCCCCTCGATCACCTTCCAGAGAAAGCTCACACTCGTATCGATCGCCCTACGCGACTTGTCACGCGCAATCGCATGCAGACGCCGAGTCTCTCCAACGCCGATGGTGGAGGTGGCGGGGGTTATCGCTACGCCGTAGAGTGGACCGGCATACTCGAAAAAGTTCTTCTGGATCGACGCGTCAGCGGCCGCTTCGGCGGGGGCTTGCATGCCGATCTCCGTACCTTCGTCTGCCGCAGGAGAACCGTCTCCGCCCTCGCCTGCACCGGCTTCTGAGGTTCCGTCGCCGTGCTCGCCGGAGCTTCCCGGCTCCTGACCGCGGGTGCCAAGCCAGCCGTACTCCTCCCGCGGCAGCATCATGAATGCCTCTTTGAGCGCGCGCGTGATTTTCCGGAGGATGGAGCGGCTTGCCTCCGACTCTTCGGCCCGTCGCTGTGCGGCTATCACATCGTCGAGCGCAGCCTCGAGCGGCGCAAGTGAGTCCGAAAGCGATGAGAAGACGGCGTCGTGCACGACACCGCTACGGGTGCCGGGGGTCAGGTGAATGAAGGATGCGTCGATGAGCCCCTCGAGGTATCCGCTGGTCCAGGGTTCGTGTTTGAACAGGTCGAGTGAGGTGATGTCCTCGATGACACGCGTACCGAGTTTGAAGAGACCGACCGAGTTTGCCGATGACTGCTCGCAGATGTAGAGCTCGGCATAGATCTCACCGTGCGGGTTACGCACCTCAGGCAGGCCGTGGACTAGTCGCCCCCTGAACTTCCGCGGCTCAACGACGAGCTCCTTCCGGGCCGTGCGGTCCACAATGCGGATCTGGACGCCGTTCTTGGCGATGCGATCGCGCAGCTCGCTTGCAAGGTAGGCCTGTATCTTTTCTCCCGAGAGCATCCGTACGCCCGAAAGCACGGGCCGGATGAGCAGGTCGGTGCCGGACCGGTCGAAGAGCTCGCCGGTCTCGCGAATCGAATAGCCGGGTTGGCCCTTCACCAGCGTCAGGCGGCGGCGTGTGCCGTCGCTGCCGGTCGAGGTGAGCGTGAGCTCTTCGCCCACGGTCCAGAAGCTCAAGAGGCCGATACCGAACTCACCCTGAATGCCCTTGGCGCCGCGCTCCTTGAGCTTGCGTTTGATCGAGTCACCGATGTGCGTCGCAACGAAGCGGAAGTCGGTAATCCCCTCGCCGTCGTCTGAAACGCGTAGGTACTGGTCACCGTGCTGCTTCCCACGGATCAACGTGATGTTCTTTGCCTTCGCGTCGATCGAGTTCTCCACAAACTCCGCTATCGCCTTGAGCGGGTTCGATTGCGAGAGCGCAATGATCGTTATCGCGTTCCACTGGTCGCCGATCTTGAGCTTGCCTGTCTCCGTCGAACGGTTCCTGGATACTTTCGGGGGCATTAGTCAGAGACTATCGGGAGAATGGCGTCGCAGCAAGACGTACGGCGTTCACTCGTGTGACTCGTATGGCGGCTCTTCGCCGAATAGGTCCGCGTAGTCAGTCCGCCAGTTGCGTGGGAGATCTGAGACCGCGATCCAATACCGGAAAACGGAGCGGACCTTTTTCATTGTGCAGAGTTCGGTTTCCAGCATGAGCTTGAGAAGCGCGAGCGTGGCCATGACGGGAATATCAAAGCTGTTGGCGAGCTCTGTCATATCGCCATCGTCAGTGACTGCACGCATATCGAGCACGTGGGCGTATGCGAGGCAACGAACGTCCACGACCAGGCGGAGATACGCGTTCGTATCAAGCAGGATTCTCATCGTCCGTGAGTGCCCGATACAAATTCTTGGCGTCCAACGCCCCGATGTTTAGAACCCTCTGAACAAAGGACGACGATTTGCCACTGTTTCTGATGAAAGCGCTCAGCACCTCAAAAAAGGGAGATTTGAACGTCTCGTTGCATTCTCGGATATAGGCGATGGCTGCTGGATGATCGGTACCGAAGATAATTTCGTTCACGTCTTTGAACCTCTTGTGAAAGTTCGCAGTAGACGGATGAACGTCAACTTCAAGCATCTTTTCCCCTGAGGACTCCGCGGCCAGATTGACCTGATTCAAAACGGTCACAGGAGATACTACGAATTCGGCGGCAATGTCCTGAATCGCGCCGATCAAGGTGCCAGCAGATGAGCACCGGTGAAGTCGGTCCATGTATCGTTCCGCGATGGACATGGGGAACAGAAGCTCTGCCGCAAACAGATCACCGAAACGATCAGCCTCGGCGGTTTCAAGATCCGGCGTCTTGACGTGCGCAAGCTCATGGGCCATCCAGAATTTGAAATCAAGGATTTTGGAATTCAGATTTAAATAGACCCAGGTGGTTCTTGACTCTGGAAGGTAGATGTGGAGGGCATTCTCGTGTACCCGTTTGGTACCCCACAACACGGGAATAAGGACTGCATGAACGTCTTCAAACAACTTGACTATATCGTTAATCGAAACAACCTCGGAAGTGAGCCTCATGCGGTTTCGCGTTTCAAGGGCTGCCCTGGCAATGTAGCCGCGATTGAGGCTCGGTTCGATGAAGGATGCCGGGTGGGACATCGTATCGAACGGAAGATACTCCACGAGATTTCGAAGGAGCAGCGCCATGTCTTTTGCTCGCTCGTAGTGCGCACTAGTGGTCTTGGTTGCCGCCTTCTTTCGGAAAGCTATCCTCGGCTCCTCGGCTGTCGCCGTAACATACATCTGGTCGAACGAGAGCCCAAGCATCCGTGACAGCCCGAGCGCCTTCGCAGGACGTGGCTCCGTGGCTCCTCTGAGCCACTTGGAGACTGCCTCTCTGGACACGTCGAGGCTTGAAGCTATGTCGGCCTGGGAAACGCCTCTGTTTCGCATCGCCTGCTTGATTTTGGGTATATCAATGTTCATTGGTGCTTACAGTTGCATCATAGAGCAGAAATGAGACGTTGTCAACTTTTGTCAACTTTTAGACCGGGAAGAACAGAACAAAGAAGCGGATCTACCTCGATTCGAAGGTAAACGCCGGCGCGACCACCCACTCGAGTCGCCTCGTTCGAAAGAAGTGGGTTGAACTACGGATGGCGCGGATTGTGCGGATGAATGATAGGACGGGAGAGGACGCCGGCCGCGGCGCAGAGCAGCTCACGGCCGACGTGTCGATGGTCGGACGCGGCGCCCGCCTCCGACTCCCATCCGCGTCATCTTCTTAGTCCGTAGTTCCTCACATGTACCCGGCAGGCCCCGGCGGGAGTTCTTTTCCCGTCACTTCTTTGAAGTTCACGATGTCCATCGTCTCTTCGCCGAGCATCATGGCGTAGCAGCCGTGGCGGGAAAGGTAGGTGACGACATCTTCGGGCATGTAGAGCGCTGCAGCGATGCGGACGAGCTTCCGCCCGGCGAGTTCGGGGAAGTACTCGAACAGCGACTCGTCGGTGACGAAGCGTGTAAAGGCTTCCGCAGACGGGTCCGACTTCGTCTCGTTCAGGAACACCGTCTTTGCGTTGTAGGCGATGAGGTCGAACTCCCGCAGGCGGTCGGGATGCAGCGGGTGGCGCACCTTTGGCCGCGGCAGCGTCCGATCGATGTGGGTAACGCCGAAGTAGCGGTGAAGGATGCGCGGGAAGTTCGGAAGTACAATGTCCTCTACGAGCGTGCCCATCTTGTTCGCGAGCTCGCCCCACTTGCGGTTCCACTCGCGGCGTTCGTCGCGGCGCTCTCGCTCCCGCTCTTCCCGCTCCTTCTCTCGCTTCTTTTCCCGCTCTTGCCGCTCCTTCTCGCGCTCTTCCCGCTCGTGTTGCTGCCGGATCTGCTCCTGTTCGTCGTGCACGAGCCTTTGCGCGATAGCCCGATCCAGTCGAGCGCCGTATTCCCGGTTCTCTTCCGAGAGTTTGTCCACCGTCATCTCGGTGCGCCGCGCCGCGTAGGCGAGCTCCTTGAGGGCGTTTTCGAGCGTGTCGAGCCGTTCACCGGTTCCCATGGCCATCGCTTCCTGCCTCCATAATACTACCCTACGCGCGTTTTGCGGAGATGATTGCGAGCTTGGGAAGGATGGGTGAACTACGGATGGCGCGGATTGCGCGGATGGATGGGAGTACGGGAGAGGACGCCGGCCGCGGCATAGAGCACCTCGCGGCCGACGCGTCGATGGTCGCATGGTGCAGAGACGATGTTCCCCGGCCCGGCACCGCCCCTGGTCCCGATTCCCATCCGCGTCATCTTCTTCATCCGTAGTTGATCCTCTCCCCTGACCTTCTTCCCCCGGCTCGAGTAGCGCAGAGAGGTGCGACTGCCGGCACTCGCGATTATGCTTCGCCCCCCGTGCCTGTTTCTATTTCAGTTCGGATGTACAGTTCGGGCAGCGGGTGGCCTTGATCGATATTTCGGTAACGCAGTAGGGGCATTCCCTGGTGGTGGGTTCGGCCGGCGCCGGCGCGCTCTTGGGCTTCAGCGAGTTGAGGCCTTTGACCATCAGGTATATGACCGCCGCGATAACGAGGAAGTCGATGGCGTTGTTGATGAAGTTGCCGTAGGTGATCTTCGCCTTTCCAACGGTGAGGGCCAGTCCGCTGAAATCGATTCCGCCGATGATCAGACCAATCATAGGCATCAGGAGGTCTCCGACTGCCGAGGAGACAATCTTTCCGAAGGCGCCGCCGTCTGCGGCATGCTGTACGAACGTTACGCAGACGCTTTTCCTCCCTCGCGATAGACCAATTCCTCCAAGGCCCCAGTCTCCTTGCGGCAACCGTTCAAGCGCAGTGCCGATTCCAGCGGGAGCGAGATCGAGTTCATGCGTCTTTTGGAGATTCATGCGATAATCTGACTGATATGATTCGGCGGAACATGAAGCTGTCGGGAAAGCTCGTCAGCGAGAATCTCGCGAGGGTGAATTGCTGTCCGAGCGGGACCATCGGCGCCCTCCGGCGATTCAAGGCAGATGCGCCATCGGTCCTACATCCGAATGCTCTATTGCCCATTGCGGTCGCCCTTCAGAGTCTCAATGCGATTGCTGGAAAGCGGTCGTAGATCTGCCACACGCATCGCCGCTTCCAGGATCCGTAAGCGCTTTAGTGCGTGACGCCGGAGAGGCTCGAACTTGGCTAGCGCCTCACCCTTCGCACATCGCTCGGTGCTCTTGTCCCGAGAGCGTCGGATCATGGTTGAGCACACCAACGTGTACGCAGTACCTCGGATGTATCGATAGCTATCGCCGGCATCCAGCGTGACAGGGACCTTGTCAATCGACTGCTTTAACCACCTGGTTCGAAGACCATCCAACCGTGGGTTCTCGAGCAATCACGACCGAATGCGGTTCTCGTCTATCGTACCGCAGCTCCGCTGAGGGTCCGCTCCCACCGACAGATGAACCTGCGGCTTGCCGAATGGATCGACAACGACCGCCACCGGCGCCGTGATCCTGAACGGAAGGCTCTTCGAGGCAGCGGTCCGACTGACCGTCGGCACCGGATCGCGAGAAATCCTATTCCCGCAAGGGGCGACGTCTTCACGGATTAGGCGCAAAGAAAATGCGCTCGAGCAGGGATGCGGCCTCTTCGAGTCGTGAGAAAAGATAGAACTCGCGCGGCGAATGGATGTTCTCCATCCCGAGGCCGAGCACGATGCAGCGGAGCCCTTTCGCATTGAGATAGTTGGCGTCCCCTCCTCCGCGCGAGCTCAAAAGAAGCGGTGTATGACCCGCCCAACCGACGGCGTCGCGGAAGAGGCTAACACAGGGCTCGGTTTCATCGACTCGGAATCCCCGGTACAGTTCCTCCCATTCCACGTCGGCCCGAGTTCCGGTCAAAGCAGCAGTTTCGGTGATGATCGACTCGAACTTCCGCCGCCAGAAGGCAAGCGTGGGTTCGTCCAGGCTTCGAAGCTCCCCGACGATTGTGCAGCGCTCCGGAACCACGTTCGTGGCCCCCCCGCCCTCGATCCTGCCGATGTTCGCCGTGGACCGATCATCGATGCTAGCTGCGGGCAGGCGGTCGACGATTGCTGCGGCGGCTTTTATGGCATTTACGCCGTCTTCGGGATTCAGCGCTGCGTGCGAGCTCTTCCCTCGAACATCGACCGCAAATCTCAGCTTGAACGTGCCACGAGAAATCGCCGAATAGACCGGCGTCTCTCCGTCCAGGTTGAAGCCCTGCCTGGCCGTGACCAGGTTCGGATCGACGAGCCCACCGCCCTGCACCCCGACCTCTTCCCGGACGGTCAGAATAAGCTCCAATGGGTGGAGAAGCCTCTGCGGATGTTCCACTGCGGATTCGAGCAGCTCGAGTGCAATTGCGATCCCCGACTTGTCGTCGGCTCCGAGGGGACAGGCGCCTCCTGTGTCTATTCTGTCACCTTCGATACGAACCGGAATTTCATCCTCAAAGGGAACAGGCACCGTGTCCATGTGGGCCGAAAGAAAGAGCGGCAATTCCCTTCGCTTGCCAAACGGCGCGTTGTGCTTCAGGCGGATATACAGATTCCCCGAACACTCCGCGCCCTCTGTGCGGCTTGATCGATCCTCTCTCACGTCGCAGCCAAGCAGCTGTACGCGCCGGCGGATCCATTCGGCGACTCGACCTTCCTTACCGGTCGGGCTCGGGATCCTGCACAGCGCAGCGAAGGTCTCTTGAAGTCTCGCCGGATTCATCGAGGCACCTCACGTGAGGAGGGCACGCGGCAGAGATGAATTCGATGGTCTTTCACGGCACTTCCGGTTGGGTTTCCGCAATGGGCCACCAGCCGCCGTCGCCCCGCCTGAACACGGGGCAACCGTACACTCCTCGCACAGGCGGGACCACGGGCAGCACGCTGAGCTGCTCCTGCCAGCGCTTGGTCTGCTTCATTGCGACAACCACGCCTGCGATTTCCACGTCGAGCCGTCGCAACAGGCGAATGGCTGCCGCCGCGGTGGCTCCGCTTGATATCGCGTCATCG
The DNA here is from genome assembly GCA_964577375.1 of uncultured Spirochaetales bacterium. Taxonomy (GTDB): domain Bacteria; phylum Spirochaetota; class Spirochaetia; order DSM-27196; family DATKUC01; genus DATKUC01. The sequence goes on from CAZNYW010000008.1 coordinate 90,269, forward strand.
ATCAGTGCCACCCGCCGCCCTTCGAGAAGCGGCAACAGGTTCGGGTCGAGCCGCAACAGCTTCCCCGGATCCGGGCTGGTAATGGAAGTTGCCGGTTCGGATAGCTCGTCGGTGTACCAGAACTTGCGCGAATAGCCGAGGGGTGCGTAGCGAGTGTGACCCATTTTCATGGCGACCATTGAAGCGAACGCGAGTCCGAGCGTAGGCAGTCCTACAACCAGATCGACCTCGAGCAGGCGCGTCTGATCGGCCATGTGTTCGGCAAGCGTCTCAACCACCGTGTTCGCTGCATGATTTGCTATAAGCGAAGCAAGCGCCTGGGTACCGTCGGGCAGCAGCCTGAGCGGGAGAACGAGATAGCTGCCGGAAGAAAGTCGAACGGGATAGCCGAACCTGTAGGGCGGCACAACGGAAAACCTTGGCGGCACCACTTCGGTTATCTCCTGCCAGTAGCCGGTTGTAGCCTCGGTATAAAAACCCTCGTCGCTCCTCAAGGCATTCGCACCTGCTTTTCATCGGGAACGAAGGCAGGCAGAAGCCGTCTCGATTCGGTGTCGATAACGCCGCGATCGCTGAACTTGTACATCGGGCTCACGCTCAAGGAGAGCAGGGAGAGCATGAGAAACGGACGCTCCCTTCTCATCCCAAGCCCGGCAAGCTCTTTCTCTACATGGGCCAAGCCCTCGGCAACGACCTCGAACGTATCGCTTGAAAGCAGTCCGAAATAGGGCAGATCCACGGCGCTAGTCACCGTATCTCCCACCCCGCTCTGCACCACCAGGGCTCCGCCGCGGCGAATGACCTCGTTCGCAGCCTGCGCCATCTCCCCACGACTTCTGCCCACAATCAGAAGGTTGTGGCTGTCGTGGGCGAAGCTCGTCGCGAACGCTCCCCGCTTGAGCCCGAGATTCTTCACAACACCGGTGCTCGAGCGGCTGCCGTCCCGCGCAATGACGGTAACGCAGGCAAGGTCCTCGTCCTTCGGCCATACCGGAAAACCGTCGTCGAGCTCCAGGGAGATCAGCTCGAGTCCGGTAAGCGAGGTCTTCTCGCTCTCTATGACAACCGCGTTTGCCAAACCGGAGCGTACGAGCCGGTCGGCCACCCTGATCTCGGCCTCGTCGACCGAATCCGGCAGAAGGTTGTGATTGGGCGGCTCGTCTTCCCGGGCCGAAGAGCCCCGCCCCGACATCTTCCCGTCTCGGGCGACGACTTTGCCGTTCACAAACACGCGACGGGGAGGAAAGGTGTCGATCCTGTCAAGAACGAGAAAGTCCGCCGTCCAGCCCGGAGCAATTGCGCCGCGTTTCACCGCGTCCTTGTCGAAGCCCAGATACCGGGCCGGCCGGATCGTTGCCGAGGCGACCGCCTCGAGGGGATCAATGCCGCAGGATATGGCGCGTTTCAAGATAAGCGACATGTGGCCGCTTCGCAGGAGTGATGCCTCGATATCGTCGCTAACAAGGAGTATTCTGGATCGATCCTGCAGGCTCATGACAGCCTCGCCGACCTCCTCCGTGAGGCTCTTCGCCTGGAGCATGACGCAGACGCCCTTCGAGAGCTGCTCTTTGAGCTTGGCCGGATTGGTCAAGGTGTGGTCCGAGCCCACACCGTGGTAGAGATATTCTGAGAGCTCGGTGCCTTTGAGCGTGGGAACGTGGCCTTCCACGAGAAGGGAACGGGCGCGTGCATTTTCCATCATCTGCGAGAGGTTCGCGCTCTTCGTCGTTTCGGCGGATGCCGGCGGAACTGAAAACTCATCGAGAACCCGGCGGTAGTCCATGACCTCTCCGAGAGCGGCTATCTCGGGCTCGTCGGCAAACTCATTGACAATGTCGGGGCCGAAGACCTGCGCAGTCCACTCCAGATCCGGGGATGTGGCGGGGACGCAGCTCGGCAGAGCGTACCGTACGTGCAGCGGCAGGTTGCGCGAGTGTTCGACCATCCAGCGAACACCTGCAGCGCCTGCTACGTTTGCCACCTCGTGCGGATCGGCAAGAACCGCCGTTGTCCCATGCGGGACCGACGCCTGCGCAAACCGTTCAGGCGTTAGCAGGCTCGATTCTATGTGCATGTGCGCGTCAATGAGGCCGGGCATGACCACGGCCCCCGCAAGATCGTTTATCTGCGCAGCAACAAGATCAGGCGGAGGATCACCGGCCTCCACGTAGAGAAACCTCCCCTCTTTGATCCCCATCCAGCCCCGGAACGCTCTGAGGAGAAACACGTCTACAATCTCGGCGTTGAGAAAAACTGCATCGAGGCCAACCATCTTCGATCCCTACCGGCTTCGAGCGCTCTTCGAGGAAAGCCTCTCCACAGCCTTTAGCGCCGCATCGATTGCCGCAGATTCTCCGGTGGTAAACAGCCGCTCCTTCTGCTCCTGTGTGGGCTGCCGGTCGAAAAGGATGTTTGAATCGGTTGATACAATCGCACCAGCTGCGACTCGCCGTGCCGATGCGACGATAAAGAGCACCGCGGCTTCCTGCTCCGCTGCCACGACTCCCGCGGCGGTGAGCTTCTCGTTCAATTCGGCATCCTGCACGTAGAAGGCATCCCGGGTATAACCGATGCCCGCCCTGAAGCTCTTCCCGGACTCCTCGAGCACAGCAACAAGCGCGTTCGTGACCTCCCTGTCTGCGACGGCCGGGAACTCCGGCGGGAGGTAAACGCGCGATGTGCCCTCGCCCCTGTAAGCTGCGGTCAACACGACCGGCGTTCCAATCGGAATATCCTTCTGCCTTCCGCCTGCGGATCCCACCCGGATGAGCACGCGCGCGCCGATGCGGATCAGCTCTTCAAATGCGATGGAGGCGGCAGGCCCTCCTATCCCCGTTGAACAGACACTCACCGGAACCCCGTGGTAGGTCCCCGTGTACACCAGATACTCACGGTTGTCCCCCACAAGTTTTGCATCGTCAAATCGCTCCGCAATTCGCTTCGCCCTCCCCGGGTCGCCAGGCACAAGGACAAAGGGCGCTATGTCACCGGTTCTGCACCGGAGGTGTTTCTGCACGGGGTTAGGGTCCTGGCTCATATCTGTTACTCCCTCTTCTCGATGATCAAGCCTTCTGCCGGAATCGACAGATGCACCGAATCGCCGTCGGCCCGCCGCCGCGGCCCGGCCACAATCACGGCAAGCTCCGTGTCGGCGACCTTTATCAGGTACTGCATCGACTTACCTTGAAAGGTACCGAAAAGGACCAAGGCATCCAGACAATTCTCGCCCCCGCTATCCAGAAGAAGTGCGTCCTCAGGACGAAAATAGAGCGAGACCGCCGCTCCTGCGGTCACATTCTCAGGCAGGTTATGAGGCGTTGCAACGATGGCTTTGTCGCCGATCTCCACGGTAACCGACCGGCCGTCGATACTCCGTACGTGCCCCTCGAGCTGGTTGTCGAATCCGACGAAACGAGCAACCTGAGGGGTAGCCGGCCTCTGGTAGATATCTTCCGGAGCACCAATCTGGTCGATCTTCCCCTGGTTCATGACGACGATTCTGTCGGAGAGGCTCAGCGCCTCTATCTGATCGTGGGTGACATAGATCATGGTGACGTTGAGTGCACGCTGTATTCGCGACAGCTCGGCGCGCATCTGAAGCCTGAGCTTCGCATCCAGATTGGACAACGGCTCGTCGAGAAGAAGCACGCTCGGCTCAATCACGATTGCCCGCGATAGGGCCACCCGCTGTCGCTGTCCACCCGAAAGCTGCGACGGCAGGCGGGACTCGAGCCCGGTGAGGTCGGTCAACTCGATCGCTTTCTCCACGCGTGCCGCTATCTCCTCCTTGGCCACCCGACGCATCTGGAGGCCGAATGCCACGTTCCGGAACACCGAGAGATGCGGAAACAGCGCATAGCTCTGGAACACCAGACCGATGTTGCGTTTGTTCGGCGGCGCCGCCGTGATATCTTTGCCCTCCAGTATCACCCTGCCGGCGGTCGGGCGCAGGAAACCGGAGATCATCCGCAGCGTCGTAGTCTTGCCGCAACCGCTCGGCCCGAGAAGCGAAACGAGCTCTCCCTTTTCAACCTCGAGGCAGTAGTCCTTCAGGACGGAAACTCCGGTCTGGTAGCCTCCAACAAGATGGTCAAGCTTCAGGTAACTCACACTTTCCCTCTCACACGTATTTCGACAGTCCCATCATCTTCTCTGCAGACTGAACAATAAGAACCGTAACAACAATGAGGATGCTGGACAGGGCGGCTATCGTAGGATCGAAATAGTACTCCATGTATACCAACATCTGAATCGGCAGCGTGGCCACCCCGGGGCCCGTCAAGAAGAGTGAGACCGGAACATTGTTGAACGAGGTAATGAACGACAGGATAAACGCCGCGGCCACTCCAGATCGAATGTTGGGCAACACCACCAGAAAGAAACTTCGTGAACGGGCGGCTCCCAAGCTTATGGCGGCCTCCTCCACCTCCGGTTCGAAGTTGCGCAGGCTCGCGGTAACCACCCTGAGGGCGTAGGGGATAAGGATTGCGGTGTGGCCGAGGTACAAGCCGAGAAGCACGGGAAGATTGCCGATGAGCACGAAGAATCGCAGGAGGGCAAATCCTATGACAAGCCCCGGGACGATTACGGGAGAGGATATGACAGTCTCAAGAAGGTTCTTGCCCGGGAAGTTGTGGCGCACGAAAGCGTAGGCTGCCGGGATTCCGAGCAGAAGCGCCGAAACAGTTGCAGCAAGTGCGACATACAGACTTGTCCAGAACGAGTCGAGAAACATGCTCTGATGAAATACTTTGTCGAACCACTCGAGCGAAAATCCGTGGGGCGGGAAGGTCATGACCGCCTGTTTGCCGAACGAGGCAACAAAGATCACCAGGAAAGGTCCAAGCAGAAACAGATAGAGAAGAATCAGAACGAACAGAGCGAACTTCGTTCGTTTCATGCAGTCTCCGGTCGAACCCTGCGGAGGATCAGGTAGAACACAAGCGTCGTGGCTACCATTACCACCGCAATGATCGTCGCGTTGGTCCAGTTCATCAGGACCAGGGCCTCCTGCTGCATGAGCGTTGCAAGAGTGAGCACTCCGGTCCCACCCAGGATTGCAGGGGTTACGTAGGCGGTTATGCTCCCGGTAAAGACAAGGATGGAGCCCATGATGAAACCGTCCGCTGAGAGCGGCAGGATGACCCGAAAAAACGCAGTCAGACGGTTTGCGCCCAGGCTGAGCGCGGCCTCTTCGGCATCCTGCGGGATATTTTCCATCGCGCTCACCAGGCTCAGCACCATGAGCGGCAGAAAAAGCTGCGCGAGACCTACAACAATCGCGCCCTGCGTGTACAGAAGTTTGGCCGGCTGCTGAATGATACCCAGAGCCCGCAGAAGCTGATTGATCATCCCGAAGCGACCGAGGATGACTATCCATGCGTAGGTCCTGGCAACCGGGCTCGTCATGAGCGGAAGTATGACTATCGACATGAGGACCGACCTTCTGCCCTTACTCATCCGCACAAGCGCATACGAGGCGGGGTAGGCAACCAGCGCCGACAGTCCCGTTACCAGGAGCCCGAACTTCAGTGTCCGTCCATAGACGACGAGGAATCTCGGGCTGTGGAGGAATGTGATATAAGGAGAAATCGAGAACGATCCGCCGGAAGTGCGAAAGCTCGCAAGAAGGACAAAGACCAGGGGCAGCAGGAAGAAAAGTGTGAGAAAGAGGGTACTCGGACCCACGAGGGCACCGAGTACCCTGCCTTTTTGCCCGGAGTTAACGCTCAAGCAGACACCACGAAATCAGCGATGCTATTTCGCCATGATAGAGTTCCAGCGCTTAATCCAGGCATCCTGCTGGCTTGCCACCTTTGTGTCGTCGAGGAAGACCAGCTTGTCGATGATCTTCGCGCCGTAGGTAAGCTTCTTGGCGATATTGTCGGGAACGGTTACGGTGGAATTGGTCGGCGAATCCACCAGATCCATCGCCTCGGCGGTCTGCACCTCTTTCGAGATCAGGAAGTTGATGTACGCATTCGCAAGGTCCGCGTGCTTCGCGCCTTTGACCACGCTAACAACGCTCTGCGAGGCGGGCACTCCCTCTTTCGGCACGACCGACACGAGCGGAACCCCGGTTGCGACCAGATCGCCCCACGAGAAGCTCGAGTAGGGAGCCACCCAGACCTCTCCCTGCTGAACGAGCGATACGAGCTGGGAGGACACCGTGTAGACGGTCGTCAAATTCGGCGAGAGCTTTGCCAGAGCGTTCCACGCGGGCTCCACATTGTCCTGCGACCCACCGAACGCCCTCGCCATCATCACCACCGTTGCCGGGCCGAAGGTAGTGGTAATGTTGGGAATGCTTACGTAGCCCTTGAGATCCGGGCGCAGGAGATCCGCCCATGAGGTAATCGGCGTCTTCACTTTGTCCGTGCGGTAGGTAAGCAGGAGAGAGCTCACCGCATATCCGACCCCGTAGTCACTTCCGAGCGGATCCTTCGCCCAGCTATACAGTTGCGAAAGATTAGGAATTTTCGACGGGTCATAGGGCTGGAGTACGCCTTTTTCGACCGCGATCGTGCTGTAGTTGCCGGCAAGCTGGACCACATCCACATCCGGGTTGTCCATTTTCGCCACCAGCTTTGTCAGCCGCGGCGCGTTGTTGCCGAGCTCATAGACAACCTTGACACCGTATTTTTCCTCGAAGGGCTGGGTGATGTTCTTCTTGATCAGGTCCATGTTGAAGCCCCACGTCGATACGGTAAGCGTTTGACCCTTGAACGGCATTTGTGACGCAGCCTCCGTCGCAGGCGCTGCTGCCCCGGATTCCTTCGCTCCACCTGCATAAAGTGCCGTAGAAATGGAAAACATAACGGCAACAACCATGATTGATGACAAGGCGTGGTTCTTCATTGGATATCCTCCCGCGATAGGTGAAGAGTGTACATACAAACCGGAGGAGAGGTCAATCCAAATACGAAAACGTTGAGTCAATCTCCCAAGACTCGGCGTACAAAAGGGGTCGGATGTATGAATGGCCGCAATGGTCACAGCGAATACGAACTACGAAAAATTTTCCGGACTGCCCCAAGACGGCTTTTTCCAACAACATACGGGGGTCTTTTCTTCGCCGTTGATTGCCATCCCCTATCCTGTTCCCGATCGGTAACACCGGCACCAGGAACGCGGCTTTATTACCGAACGGGAAAGTCGATGCGCAGAGTTCGGGGAAGGGGTGGTGAACTACGGATGTACGCGGATTGCGCGGATGTTCGGACAAGGGTTTCGAGATTACCCTACTTGTGGTCTTTGGTCCCATCCGCGCAATCTTCCCCATCCGTAGTTCGACTTCTCCGTCGGCCTTCTTTCCCCCGCTCCTCCGTCTTCTCATTGTACCGCGGCCTCCTCGCTGTCAAGGGCGAGACGAGTCCTCGCTGCGCTGCCGACCTTTGGTCGGCTTGACCCTTGACACCTCGTGCGCCCGCGGTTGGTCCTCCGGAAAACGAAGGAGGCGGGTTATGGGTTCACTCATTCACAAAGAGCTTTCGGACAGGGTGCTCGGGGCTGCGTTCACGGTTCACAATGCGCTTGGTCCCGGGCTGCTCGAATCGGCGTATGAAGGGGCGCTCGTCGTAGAGTTCAAGCACCTGGGCCTCAGCGTCGACCGGCAGGTGGTCTATCCGCTCGAGTATCGCGGAGAGTACGTGGGCGCGTACATAGCGGATCTCGTTGTAGAGGGCACAGTCATTCTGGAATTGAAGTCGGTGAAGGAGCTCACTTCGGCGATGGAAGCGCAGATCATCAACTACCTGAAGCTGTCGGGGCTGCCGGTCGGGTACCTGGTCAACTTCTACGGGACACGGGTGGAGTGGAGGCGGTTTGTGAATCAGCCGGCCGGGTAGTATGCCGCTCCGGTGGCTGTAGCGCCGACCTACTTTTTCAACTTGCTCAAAGGATGCAGTTGCATTACGTCAACGATTTCGGAAATGGTGATTGTTCGCCACTCAGCGCCTTCCTTGTTGCGGGCATCTTCGATGACTTCCTCCAAGTCAGCGTGAAGCTTCACGAGGTCAGCTTCGAGTGCTTGTATGTACGAGTCTTTGGCGTC
>CAZNYW010000009.1:0-51485 GCA_964577375.1 uncultured Spirochaetales bacterium
AGCCTGCGGCAGTTTCTGCTCAACCCGCCCCGGGGGACAAGGCTGGTCCCGGAGGCGAGGGCGCGAAGCGCAAGTAGGGGCGGGCTAGAAGTTTTCCTTGCGGAACCGGAAGCCGAACCGGGTGGCTGCCTTTCGGATGCTCCTCCCGAGCTGCTCCGGTCCGCAGAAGAATACATTGACCGAGCGTACCCCGTGTTTTTTCGAAATATCCGAGAACAGGGCGTCCCAGTCGGGGCGCCCGAAGTTTGTCCGTGACCGGAGTCCGGTGGTCACGTCCTTCCTCGTCCGCTTCTGGTCGAGCTCCATCCCGATTTTCGCCAGCCCGGTGACCGCATTGATCTTTGCGTCGGTCATGTAGATGTGCGTCTCGAGCACCTTCTGAAGGCCGAGCTTCTCGATGTGGTCCAAAAGCTGTGAGAACCATTCGAACGAGCGCTGCCCGCGGTTGAGCCAGACGAAGTAGGCCTTTTCGAACGGCAGTTTTTCCTTATTCTGCGCCCTGTGGGCGATGCTCTGCAGAATCGACGCGAAGGGGGTCACGCCGATGCCGGCGCCGACGAGCACCACGCACTTCGAACGCATCGCCCGGGCGCTCGGCGTGCCGTAGGGTCCGACGAACACCACCGGAAGCTGAAGCTCGCGCGGCAGCGTGCGACGCGGAATGAGCGGAAAGTCGGCATCCGGTTTCGCCGCCCGGCCTTTGGTGCGTGCGCCGCGCTTCGCAGACTTTTCCGCAGTCGGCCGCGCGCCGCGCGAGCGCACCTTCGAGAAGGTCTTGTGAAGGCTCTTCGTCCAGTCGCCGAGCCCGCGGACGTGGACTGTCACCTCGGAGGTCCGCTCGGGACCGCTGCTGATGGTGAAGGGATGCCACTCGAACCGGCTGATGCTGGGCACGCGCAGAAACAGATAGTCACCCGGGCGGAAGGAGAAATTCGGCGGGCGGTGCAGCGCGAGGGCGGTGACCCCGTAGGGCAGGGCGGCCGCCTGGGTGATGAACGATGCGTTGCGGCGGAAGAACTGCTTGTAGAGAAGCTCGATGCCGAATCCGACCAGCGGCACCAGCGCCCACTTCCAGTAGGACGGAGCGTGCACGAGGAAGATCACGAGCCAGGCGATGTAGAGCAGGTGCGTGTAATAGAAGAACTCGAAGCGGCCGCTCTTCCGCAGCCGTTTCCGCGCGAATATCCACATCAGCACGAACACGCCGAGAAGGATCACGCCGGTGAGTCCGGCCGCCGTGTGGAGGAGGCTCTGCTCGATGGGGACGGCGAGGGTAGAGTAGTTCATAATGTGCGCCGCCGTGTGGACGAGCGCGAAAATGAACATGATCTCGCCGACAAAGCGGTGAATCTCGATGCTCTGGTCGAGCGGCAGAAGCGATGCGAAAGGCGTGTTGCGGATCCTGCTCAACATGGTGCGCATCATTGGAATCAGTATCAGGGCGCCGTTGAGATCGAGACAGAGGCCGGCGCCGCGAGCGATCTGGAGATAGATGTTAGCCCCGGCGGCCGCGTACCGCTGCTGAGCATTCATGAACAGGTAGACGTTGAGGGCGAGGTAGACGATGAGCCAGAGGTATTTTAGGACATAATGCGGCAGAAGGTGGAAGAGAAACCGGAAGATCGAGCGGAACTGGAACTTGCTCTTTCTGCGCCGTTTCCCGTCGTCCTCGCCGAACCAGGTGGAGATGCTTCCAACCATCTCGTCGCGCACATCCGGAAACCGGCGGACGAGCGCCTTGAACTCGGACGTATTGATTCGGCGGTCGCGGTTGCGATCGCCCGCCTTGAAGACGGCGGCCGAAATCCGCTTGCGCTCGTCGGGGGAGACGGTGATCTGGTTCTGACGAAGCGAGGCGGTGATCATTCTTCCCAGCTCCGGCCGTGAGATCGCACCGTCTCCATTCGCATCGTGCAGAGAAAAGATGAAATCGAGCTTCTTGTTGTCATCGCTCAGAATGAGCGCGATCACGGTCTTGAGAAAATCGGTTTCGTCGACGACTCCCTTGCCGTCCGAATCGAACTGCGCGAAGATTCGGCGGGTGAGGTAGCCGTCCCGGAGGCCGAGCAGCTCCTTCATCTGAGTGACCCGCATCTTCCGCTTCGCACCTGCATGCCGGTTGTAGAGGTCCCGGATCCGGTTGAGAAATGCCTGATCAGCATCGCTTAAGTTCTTGCGATTTTTGCGTCGATCTCCCATCGTCGTGCACCACTCCGGCAAGTTGGACTGATGTGTTACGCGTCCGGTGTAAATCCTGACTGAATTAATATATCATTTCCTGCGCATAATCTTTCACTGCGCCGCAGATTTTCCGACTCAATTGCTGTCAATCGCGCGATATCGGCCGATAAATAAGGTACTATGCGTGAAAACTCCATTTCTTGCCATTGTGCCAAAGATAGGATAGTATTTCCGTCATGAGCATCAGGGCGAAGATAGTGATGGTCGTCCTTCCAATCATGGTCGTCACGATCGTGCTGACGGGTGCGGCGAGCTACTTCGTCGCCTCGACCGGGGTTACCCGCATCGCCCGCGAGTTTCTCGACTTCAAATCCTCGGAGCTCCAGAAGTACGCCGACAGTCAGTGGAACCTGCTTGTAAGCAACAACCTCACCGATCGTCCCGAGATGGTGCAGGCGTCACAGGCGGGCGTCGAGACCTTTGCCGCGAGCATCATCCGCAGTCAGACCGAGGTAATCATCGCCTTCGACAAGAGCGGCAAGATTGCCATGAGCACGAAGCCCATCACGATCAAGCCTGATGAACGCCAGACGCTCGTCGACATCTACAACAACAGATCGACCGGGCTCATCACGCTCGATCTGGACGGGGTGTCCCGGGTCGCAACGGGCTTTGCATTTCTGCCCTTCCAGTGGCACTTCCTCATCACCGAGGAGCGCTCCACCTTCTACCACGACGTAAACAGCATCACCTACACCACGCTCTACATAATGCTCGGTGCTTCGGCGATTGCGGTGCTTCTGCTCATCATCTTTGCACGCCGGCTGACGACACCGCTGCGCAAGATAGCCGGTACCATGCGCGAGATCATCAGCTCTAGCGACCTTACCGCCAGGGTCGCGGTGGAGTACCGCGATGAAACAGGAGCCCTCGCGCACACCTTCAACATCATGCTTGGCGAGCTCGAACGGGCCTACAACCAGATAAAGAGCTACGCCTTCAAGGCCGTGCTCGCGAAGAAGAAAGAGACCAAGATCCGGAACATCTTTCAGAAGTATGTGCCGCAGGAGCTTATCGATCAGTTCTTTCGCAACCCCGAATCGATGCTCGTGGGCGACAATCGCGTGCTCTCGGTGCTCTTCTCCGATATCCGAAGCTTCACGACCATCTCCGAGGCGATGAAACCGGACGAGCTGGTGAACACGCTGAACCGTTACTTTTCGCGGATGGTCGACACCATAATGACCAGGGGCGGCATCATCGACAAGTACATCGGCGATGCGATCATGGCCTTCTTCGGGGCGCCGGTGAAGCACGAGGATGACGCCTATCAGTCGGTGCTGGCAGGGATCGAGATGTGCGAGGCGCTCAAGATCTTCAATGAAGAGCAGGTTGCCGCGGGTATTCCGCCTTTCAAGATCGGTGTCGGGATCAACTACGGCGTTGTGACCGTCGGGAACATCGGTACCGAAAAGAAGATGGACTACACGGTCATCGGAGACATGGTGAACCTCGCCTCCCGGCTGGAGGGGCTCACCAAGGTCTACAAAGAGGACATCCTGATCTCGGAAAGCCTTCACATGAAGGTGAAGGATCGGCTGCCCTGGCGGTTTCTCGACACCGTGGCGGTGAAAGGTAAGACTCGCGGCGTGCGGATCTACACGGTCAAACGCGAGCTCACTCAGCATGAGGAACAGGTCTGGGGAGTCCACAACCGCGCAATGGACGCCTACTATCTGCGTGATTTCACGCGCGCGAGGGAAATGTTCGAGGACATACTCGATGCGGCGCCGGAAGATCACATAGCTACCGAAATGCGCGGCCGCTGCATCACGTATGAAAAGGCCCCCCCGGCCCGCGAATGGACCGGTGTGGAGATCATGCAGACTAAGTAGGCAGAAAATGGTTCGCTCCGCGAAGGGCGCCCGTCGGCGCCACCGCTTTCAACTCCCTGACCTTCCTGCGCCGGCGCTCTTTGCTGTTGTGCTTCTCTGCCTGTCCGCGGTGACGGCAATCGCCGGCGCCGAAGACATAGTTGCCCTCGTACCCGTTGTGCCGCTCGAAAGTACCTCCGCTTCCAGCCCCGGTGAGAATCCGCTTACGCAATACGCACCGCTCATCACGGAAAGTCTCCGCATCGCGCTCACCAACGCCGGATTCGCGGTGAAATCGGTTCCGGAGCTGACTGAGTTCGGCAGGATCTGGCCGGAGGCGAATGCGGTCGACGCAACCATCGCCGTCTTCGGCACCGCTGCCATGGCCGAGGACCGGCTCGTCATCCAGCTCACCGCCTACGAGGTTGGAACAAAACAGATCATCACCGGTTCCATGGCGAATGGAAGGGTCGATCTTTCGCTCTACAACGTGGTGGACGGCGCGGTCGCCGACCTCGCTACCAAGGTTAAGAACTGGGCGGTGAGCAATCCGATCGAGGAGCTTCGCGGCACCCCCAGGCTTCTGCGCTCGCTCACGCTGGAGGGACCGGACGAAGGAGAGGAGATTTATCTGCCCGGCGGCGAACGCCTCGGGACAGTCAACAATGGCACACTTTCCACGCTCAGGCTCTCGGTCCCGGTAGGCTCGACACTCGTCGTCGAGAAGAGAAAGAGCGGATATATCACCGACCGTCAGAGGATACGGATTTCGAAGGTCGACGAGCGGGTGAAGCTCTCAGCGCTTTGGCCGACGACCCGTATTGCGACCGATCTTTTCTGGACGCTGGGCTTTCCCGAAGGCGGCGGCATCGGCGTCCGCTACTTTCCCATCCGGGACTGGCTTTTTGTATCATTGAATACAACTTTTACAGTGCAATCGCCCACCTATCCAAACGGCTACAACGTGTTTCATCTGCTGGCCTACGGGGGAGCGGGATCCTACCTGGTACTGGGACCCACCTCGCATTTCCGCATGTCGGTATCGGCCGGTGCCGGTATCGCAACCACATTCTTTACCGCCCCCGGGGCGGGAAGTGAGCTGGATGTGTATATCAGCTTCCTGAATCCGACATTCTACGCCAACTTCCGCCGGTTCTACGCCTTTGTTCGAACGAATTTCTGGTTCGTGCTGCCGGCTTCAGGCGGGCTCCTCGAGAGCGGGGTGGTCGGGAACCACGGGCCGCCACCGATCACCTTCGGAGTGGGGTACAAATGGTGAACCGAACGACCGTCCGAACGCTTCTCATGAGTGCTGTCGTTCTCGGCGCAGTTCTCGGCGCAGTCTCGTGCGACTTCTTCTCCTACTCTATATATTCGGATGCTCTCACAGCTATCGACCGGAGCGCCGACCTTTCGAGCGACATGAAGTCTCTCAACACGTCCCAGACGGTGATGGATGCCTTCGATGACGGGAGCCACGAGTATGTCTTCATCCTCCAGAACGACGTGAACACCGTCCACCTGGTAGTCCTGGACGAGAACATGAAGGTGATATTTACCGGTGACGATCCCGGGTTCGGGAGATTTCACGTGGTGGATACCTACACCCCGGGCAATCCGATGATAACGGTCGGCAATCTCGAGTTCAGCCCAGCCGCCGACCCGATAGTCCTTACTCCGATGAATCCAAGCCCCGTCATCGAAAATCGGGCCATGGGCTTCTATGCAACCATGGCCGGAGATTATGTGACCCTGGTGGTGGACAATTCAACCAGCACAGCCACACTGCAAGATCAGCTATACTCGACGACGAGCCACTGGGCCAGCGGAGTCGGAGGTTCCTCGCCGGCAATATCGTCGATGTACTACGTCAACGACCTTCGGCGGGTCAGTGTAGATCCCAATACGGACACGGTTTCTCTGGTGTTCTCCGGTGATTCGGGCTTCTACCTGTATCGATTCGCTGCTGATAGCTTCTCTTCGATCGCAACCAACTTTCTGGATGACGGCTCGGCGGTGGTAATAAACACCGAGAACAGCGGCGATCAGGTCGCCCCCACGCCGAACGGCTATGTTGTCCTTTCGCAGAACGGCCCCAGCCCCACCATCACCTACACATCGACCATTGACGGCTCGTCATCCGCGCTCGGCCTCTACAAGATGAACAATCCCCGCATAGCGGCGAGCCCCGACGGCTCCTATGTCTACGTTCTCTCCACGGGCGACAGGAAGCTGTTCAAGCTGAAGCGGTGGTGGTGATGAAGAGGAAGCCTGTTCGGAACATTTCTGCCTGTTTTCTCTTTCTCGGCCTGTTCGCGGCGATGCCGCAGGTGCCGGGGATGGCGCAACAGGCCGGCGTTCAAACTGATCGATCGAAGCTGCTTCCGCGGGTGCTGGTCCTCTACTTCGGAATTCACGACAAAGGGTTCCCGTCGACGATCAGGTTTCTCGCCTACGAATCGCTTGCCCAGGAGCTCCGTCTTGTGCTGCCGGATGTGGTGATCATCGAACCGGCGCGTTCCGGCGGCAGCATGACCGACGCTCAGTTCCCCCCTCCTCCGGAGACTGCCGCCGCCCGGAACAAGGCTGCACGGGACCTTGGAGGAGATGCCTACCTGCTCATCGAGGTTTCGGGCGACGTGCCCAATGTCGATGTGCGCTATGAGTTTTCCGACCTTCTGGTACCGGCGCGGTCCACCTCCGGATCGTACAAAAAGGTTCTGGACAGCAGGTTTCGCAATCTCAACTCACTTTTCTGGATAGTTCCGGCGAACGTGATAAAGGACAGGCTGAAACCGCGTGAGCAGCTGGTTGATGTGACCTTCACGGGGCTTCCGGGAACGGTGATCGCGCAGCCCGGTACGAAGGGTCGTGAGGTCACGCTCGGTGCCGGCCCCGGTTCGCCGGAATCGGATGCGACCGTCCGGGTGGCTGCCCCCGGCGCGTATCGTTTCCGCGCCTCGCTTCCCGGCTACTACCCGAGCGACGCCGGGGTGACCGTTGATCAGAATCCGGTGACCGTGCCGATCGATCTGCGGAAGAAGTCGTTGTTCACGTTTGATTTCACGCTGACCGATCTGAGCTTTCCCGCGCTTTCGGCCTCCTATCAGATCCTTCCCGAAACGCTCTTCGTGCGGGCAACCTTCGAGACCTACCTGCTCAGCATCATTCCCTTTGGTTCGACCGGCAGCGACTACGACCGAAACAACAGCAACAGGCCCTTCTTTCTGTCGCTGGGAAGCTCCATGTTGAAGGCGGCGGTCGGAACCTATCTGGCGCCGCAACACGGATTCTGGGGTGTCTTTCGGCCCTACGTGATGCTCGGGCCCTTCGTCCGTCTGGTTTCGATGAAGGGCTACTGGGGGATAGATCCTCTCATCCCCGCGGGCGCTCAACTGGACCTGGGATTCGAGCTTCTGCCCGAGTCGAAGCTGCGCGGGATCATCGCCTTCAGCCCGCGGATCTACCTGGCACCCGACACCGCGCTGGCAGCCTCCGGCCTCTACGATCCGAAACAATTCTGGAGGTTCAAGTTTCTTGACGGGTTCATCCTTCAGATTCCTACGATGTACGTCGGCGTGAGGTTTCAGCCATGAACCGGCGAAGGCTGGCATTGCGGCTTACCCTGGTCGCGGCGGGCGTGGCGGCGTTGCTTTCCCTCACGCAATGCGGCGTACCGCTCTTTTCGCCCGACGCAGTGCTTGCGGCGCACCTGATCAACAAGCTCGACTACGACGGGCAGGGGGTGACGCAGATCCCGGACAATGCCAACAACTTCGACCCGGCGACACTGCGATTCATTCCGAGTATCGTGAAGCCGATCGCAACCTGGGGTCCCGACGGTTTCGTAGTCGGGTCGGACAGCTACGGTGTGGGAATCCTCGTGTCATGCCCGAATCCGTACGACACGAACCCTGCCACGAGCGGGATCCGGCTGCTTCCAAATTCGAACGATTCGTTTGGATTTGCCGACAACGATCCGCTTCATCTGCGGTGGCTCTTTGATACGGTCAATGTGGTTTCCGGTTACGACGACTACTACCTACGAATCATATTCAACTACAGCTCGAGCTCGGTCGCAACCTGGGCGGCTACCTATCCCACGCAGAGCTCCACGCTCGCGACGACCCAGGTATATGCGCCCCCGGCACCCAGCACGCTCGACAGCATCTTCCAGACCGGCTTTCCCAGTTCGGTGGTGGTCGGCGGATCCATCGGCGTGGAACCGACCGGAGGTAACAGCAATATCTATGTGATGCTCAGAAACAGCGCCGGCAGGTACGTTCCAGTCCTCTGTACCATTGCTCAGACCGACGGGTCGCTGACCACCGGCAGCCAGATCGGCGGCGGCGAGGTGCCGTTCGCCATCGCGAGCGGACCGACGAACGGCGCATACTTCTACGACCCGACTTCGGGACAGGAGTACTTCAGCTACGAGGATGGTGGTACGATCAAAACGCTTTCCTGGACGGCGAACATTCCCGGGATTGCCGAAATCGCCGTCCACGATCTGCCTGCCGCCATCCTTCCCGGCGGAAACCTCTACGTCGAGACCGACGGCGAGGCGCAGGTCTACAAGCCCGACGGATCGCTGGTCGGCAAAGTGTCGACCGGCGGCCTTCACTTCATTCACATGCGGTGGATTTCTTCGAGCGAGCAGAAGATGGTATTCACCTACACCTTCGCAGCCCCGTACAACGGAGCGAAGGGAGTGTACACGCGCACCTATTCAACCAGCGTTTCAGCCTTCCTGTCACTTCTCAATTAGCCGCCGGTTACCAGTGCTCCGAGCTCCCGGAGAAAACTCTGCATATCCGCGTCGGAGGTCCCGGTCAGCTGTTCCTGGATGTAGCTTTTCCGGTCGGCTGCGGTAGGCAGCTGCGAAAGGTTGTAGACGAGGTCGCTCATGTCGGAGATCGCCGTGGACCGGCCGGAGGCCTCGAACCCGCGGTCGTACTGGCGAATCCGGTCGAAGAGGGTGGGGAAGAGGGCTTTGACCTGATCCGAAGAGAGGAACCTGTCGAGAAGCACTTTGCCTTTGAGAAGCGAGCTCTGCGGCGGCAACGGCGCATTCGCGACCGAGCCCGAAGGCGGCGCTCCGAGGAGCGCGTCCTCCGAGCTGGCGTAGGACTGAAAGGCGCTTTGAAGCTCGCGATATCTCGAGTCGATCCGGCGCAGCCGGGCGAGGTCCTGCTGGCCGGCGGCGCCCGTGGTCGATTCCGCGCCGGCCTGTGCGGCGGACTGGCGGGCGGAAGCAAGATCGCGCTGAGCCTGTCCGAGTCTGTCCTGAAGCGCCTGTATCTGACTCTGTAGAGATGCTACCTGGTTGTTGAGCTTCCTGTTGTCGGCGGTCAGTGTTGTGACCTGCGCTGTCGACGCGCCTGGATTCTGGTTCTGCGCAGCCTGCAAGGAGGCAACCTGGCCGGACAGCCGGTCGCGCTCCTGCGTGAGGGATGCAATCTGATTCTGGAGCGCGCTCGTCTGCGCGCTGTATGCGTCGCGCATCCCCTGGAGGGCGGCCGGAACCTGGCCCGCAAGCGGATAGGTCCGGATCAGCTTCGCATACGCGTCCATCGATTCAGGATACTTTCCACCCGCATAGAGGCTCTGCGCTTCGCGAAGCCCGGGCGCGGCAGCGGACGTTGCGGCCGCAACCGTCGCCGCGTTCTGGACGCGGTAGCCGGCGTCGGCGATCTGTTCGATGGTGGTACCGGTGAGTGAATCGGAGACCGGAAGGTAGGTCAGCGCGAGCCTGTACTGGTCAAGCGATTCCTTGTACTTGCCGGAGCTGTAGAGCCGGCGTGCCTGGTCGAGGGAGTTTTGCAGTTTCGCCTGGGCCGACTGACGGGCGGTCTGCTCCTCCTGCGCGCGGCGCACCAGATCCTGATTCCGCGCCAGCTCGGTCTGCAGCCGCTGCTGCAGATCGCCGCTGTTCGTCGCGATGTTCTGCTGCTGGTTTTGAAGGGCGGTCACCTGTTTCTGCAGATCCGCAATCTGAGCGGCATCCACATCGAGGAAATACTGATGACTGGCCGCGATGCCCGGGATAAGCGCGAGCGCCTTCTTGTAGAGCTCCTCGGCGGCCTGGCGGTTGCCCTGCTTCAGCTGCTGATCCGCCTGAGAGGCGATCGATTTCGCCTGGTCGACGATCGAAGCGGCGGCGATCAATCCCTGCGTGTTCTGTGAGCTCTGCTGAGCCTGCTGTCCGATAAGCGTTGAAAGGGAGCTGATGATGAAGAGCTCCGCCGGCCTTCGCTCCCGGACCTGCGCGAGCTGGAGGACGGTGTCGCTCGAGAGGTAATCCTTCAAGCTTGAAAGGGTCGCAAGCGCGTCCGGATAGTTGCCGGCATCCACGTCGTCCCGCACCGTGGTGTAAAACCCGGTGATCTGGGAGGCGGCGAGCTCTTCGCGCTGTGTTGCGTCCTTGAGCGCCGCAAGCTGGGACTGCGCGGCGGTGAGCTGCTGCTTCGACTGAGCGATCTGACCCTGGAGCTGTGCCTGCAGGTCAGATATGCGTTTCTGCGAATCCTCGAGTATCCTCGCGCGATCCTGCGTCGCCTTCGCGAGACTGGCACGGTACTCCGCTTCGAGACTCTGCAGGTTCTGTGCGAGCTTTGCGCGTTCGGCCTCCGCCTGCCGGCGGAACTGGGCCATCTGGGAATTGAGCTCTGCAGTCCGGGCGGCGGTAAGCTGATCGAGCTGCCGCGTGATTTCCGCTTCCGAAGCCCCCTGATTCTGAAGACGCGTGCGTTCGGCCGTTATTGCCGCTTCCATCTGCTTGCGCAACTCGGCCTCTTTCGCCTGAACGCGGGAATCCATGTTCTGCTGGAGCTGTGTTCGCTCGGCGTCGATCTGCTGGAGACGGGACTGTATGCTGGAGATTTCCCGGTTCTTCTGCTGAATCTGCTGATCCGCCTCACGCCGGACTTCCTGGAGAATCTCCCCCTCGGCCGTCGTGATTTTCGCGTCCTGTCCGGTTATCCTGTTTTCGTTCTGCCGGAACAGATAGGCCATGAGCGCAAGCCCGCCGGCGAGAACGATGATCGCGATGAGGTTTATTATCATGGGAAATATCGAGCCTTTCTTCAGGGCCTGGTAGGAAAAGAGCTGCGGCGTGACGCTTATGCGGTTGGCCGCCGCAACCTCTTCGATCTGCTGGCGGATATCCTGCTGATCTTCCGTGGAGATGCCTTCGGTATTTGCGAGCTCAAACTCCTCGAGGTCCTCATCGTTGCTGGAGTGTGACCCCGAGAGTATCTTCAAACCACGATGGAGCAGTCCTGACACGATTCCCTCTCCGGGCCGCCGCGCCGGTCATTATCGCGAAACAGCCCGTCTCTTTATCGGCAGATCAAGGTCCGAACTTGAGCCTTTTTTGCCGATCTGCGCGGAAATCCTATCCCCGATGGAATTGGCCGTCAAGCTTGCACGTCCAGACCTCTGCGATTCTCATTTTGACAAGGCATGTTGATGCGGGCGCGGCGCGCCTGGATGTGTCTTCCAATGGCGCTTACCTCTCACGATGGGAACCGCTGAGGTCAGACCAGCTGTTGACCGAGGCAGGGGCTCTTCTTATCCTACACACATGCAGTCAACACCGGCCGGATCTGCTTCAACGACCGAACCTGGCGGAAACTTCGCGGGCTGGAGCTTCCCCGTCGAGGAGGTTGTGGGCGTGCTCGCCGGGAAGAGGGTGGCCGTTCTGAGCGGCGCGGGCATGAGCACCGAGTCGGGGATACCCGACTATCGCGGCCCCGACGGACCACGACGCAAATCGAAGCCGATTCAGTTCCGCGATTTTCTGATCAGCCCGGCAACGCGCTCGCGCTACTGGGCGCGGAGCGCCATCGGCTGGCCGCACTTTTCACAGGCGCGGCCGAACGCCGCGCACACTGCGGTGGCGCGCCTGGAGGCCGCCGGAATCGTTCCAGGAGTTATTACGCAGAACGTGGACCGGCTGCACCACGCGGCCGGAAGCGATCAGGTCATCGAGCTGCACGGCGCCCTTGCTGAGGTTGTCTGTCTGGACTGCGGGGCGGTCGAAGCGCGGCATGCGCTGCAGAAGCGGCTGCTTTCCATGAATCCGGGCTGGGAAGCCGAGGCGGCGGCGATGGCGCCGGATGGCGACGCCGAGCTGCCAGAGGAGCTGATCGCAGGTTTCCGGACGCCGGTCTGCCTCAATTGCAGCGGGCGTTTGAAGCCGAACGTGGTTCTATTCGGTGAGAACGTGCCCAGGGAGCGTGTGGAGAGGGCTTTCGATCTAGTGGACAGCGTGGAAGCGCTTCTGGTGGCAGGCTCGTCGCTCACCGTCTATTCCGGTTTTCGCTTCGTTGACCGCGCCGCCCGGCGCGGGGTCCCGGTGGCGATTCTCAACATTGGCCCGACCCGGGGCGATGCGCTCGCTGCCGCCCGCGCGGAGGGAAGGCTCGGTGTCCTTTTGCCGTCGGTGGCAGGCCAACTGATCGAGCTCCGATCGAAGAACCGCTGAATCCTACAGGTAGTGCGACAGGGCGAGAAGAAAATCGCGGTTGTCCGCCTGCACGTAGCTCATTCGACCGCCCATGCGGCTGAAGGTCTTGCAGTACCGCAGATAGTAGGCGGGATCGGAGGGGGAGGGCTCGGAGCTGCTCTCCCAGTCCCACTGCGATTCGGCGAGGTCGACGACGTAGATGGCGTGGTTCTCGATCCGGCGGCCCTGCTGAATCGCGAGATTCTGCGCCATGGACATCGATTTTTCGAATATCATCGGCGACATCACCGCCGACCCTACCGAGAGATAGACGCCGTCAGAGATCGCGGAGACGCTGTGGGCAAACGAGAGAAAATCGCGCTCCGCCGTCCGGCCGATCGCCGAACCGAGATTCATCGGATGTTCGTAGATGATGTCGTGGCCGAACATCGGATGGCCGGTGAAGGGAACTCCGAGACGGAAGGCCGCAGCCTGCAGGCCGAACTGCCCGAAGGGGTGAGGCACGGCGAGGAATCCCGGCCCGAGGCTGAACCGGCGGACCACCGATAGAAGATCCAGCGCGGCGGCCGCCGAAAGGGGATCCCGCTCCATGCGGTCGGCCGCTGTTGCGACGAGGCTCGCGGAGTCGGGGATGTCCAGGCCCTGCCGGGAGACAAAAGACCCCACCGATTCACCGTAGCCCAGTCCCTCCCAGGCGCCGACGTTGATAGCCAGGTTTATGTAGTAGCCTGTCTCATCCCAGATGCCGAACTGGCCGACCGCCACGTTCCTGCGCACGTCTTCGCTCGATTTTCCCTGGAAGGCAAACTCCCAGTCGTGAATGATCCCGGCGCCGTTGGTCGCGAGATGGGTGACCCAGCCCCGCTCGATGAGGTCGATGAGCACCGGCGAAAGCCCGTTCTTGATGGTGTGCGCGCCGAAGGCGAGAATCACCGAGGCCGAACGTTCCCGTGCGCGTCGAATGTCGGCCGCTGCAGTGCGTGCCGCCTCGTCTGCGGCTTCACTCAGGTTGCGCGGGTCCGCGCTCACCGGGACATGATCGCGGCGGATCTCCACCTTGTTCTCTCGGTCGGAAAGCGGCTTGATCCGCAGAAGGCTGCGGTCCAGGTAGTTATGCGATCTGTCGGCCATCCTCGATCCTCAAACTCCCCGGCGGTTCACTGTTTCACCGGGCCGGTCGAGTTCCGCACAATGAAGGGCATGTTGATGGAGGTCCGCACCGGTGTCCGTTCGGACGGAGCTGTCGATATCATCCGCACGAGCCGTTCTGCGGCCCTTGCACCGATCTCCAGAAGCGGCTGCCTGCAGCTGGTGACCGGCGGGTCGAGGTAGGGCGCGAGAGGCGAATCGTCGAAGGAGATGACCGATATGTCCCCCGGGATCGTGTGTCCGAGCTCCTTGACCGCCTTGTAGACACCGCCGAGAAGAAAATCGCTCGCAACAAGGATTGCGGTGTGCGCGGAGCTGCGGCTGAAGAGCCGGTAGACGCCCTCCGCACCTCCCTGGTCGTTCCAGATCGAAATATCCTCTATAACCAGGGCGGGGTCGGGCTGGATCCCCGCTTCCTCGAGCGCCGCACGGTAGCCGGTGAGCCGGTCCATGACGTTTGTGTAGTTCAGCTGCCCTCCAATGAAGGCGATCGAACGGTGTCCCAGCCCCATCAGGTACTCGGTGGCGGTCTTGGCCGCCTTGAAGGAGTTGCACTCGACCAGGTCGACCTCAATGCCCGGCTCGCAGCTGTTGATCACCACGCAGGGAATATTGTGATTGTTGACGATCTGGTGAAAATGAGAGTTGAAAAGCGGTTCGAGCCAGATCACCCCGGAGAGTCGGTTGAGAATGCGGACGTTGTCGAACAGGCTCTGTTCGCGCTCGATCGACTCGGTGTGGACGATTGTGGTGGTATAACCGGCCTCGTAGAGCTTTCCATCGATCCCGTCGAAAATATGCGCATTGTAGTAGCTCGAAAGACGGTGGCGATTGAACGTGTCGACGACACCGATGAGCTTCAGATCCGAGCGGCCCGTGGAGGGCTGATGCCCGAAATTCTGCACATACTCGAGCACGCGGCGGCGTGTTTCCTGCTTCACGTCAGGCTTGTTGTGAAGGACGCGAGACACCGTCGTCACCGACAGGTCCAGCGCCTCGGCGATACTTACCAGTTTCAACCTGTCGAAAACCATATGCTCCTCGCGCGGATCAGCTGAATTCTAACATCCCACCTGCTGTTCTGTAAAGAAAGCAATTTGACAATTCCGAAAAATTCACGGTATAATGCCAGAAAAGTTGCGGAAGATTTGGAGTCATCGGTGGAAAAAGCTGCGCTGCTTCAGTATCGAGACGAGGTCGAGAGTTACCTGACCGAAAAACTTCTTCCCTTCTGGCTCAAACACGGCCGGGACGATCGATACGGCGGCTTCATTACACACTTCGACGATCACGGCAGGGACTCGGGCGAGGATGAAAAGAGCCTCGTCGCGCAGACCCGCATCCTCTACACCTTCGCGAGCGCCTGCCGCGCCGGCTACGACTCCCGGTGCGCCGATCTGGCGCGTCACGCGGCGGAATTCGTCATCACGAAGATGTGGGACACCACCTATGGCGGCTTCTACTGGATGCTCAACCGCAAGGGTGAGGTCATTCGCGCCGACAAGGTGCTTTACGGTCACAGCTTTGCAATCTACGCGCTCAGCGAGTACACGCTCGCCACGGGGGACCCGCGCGGGCGCGAATACGCTGAAAAGACATTCGACCTCATTCAGAAGCACTGCGCCGACACCAGGTTCGGCGGGTACTACGAGATGTTTGACCGCGCCTGGAACCTTTCAGGCGGCGGCAGCGCCGGGGGAGACCGCAAGACACTCGATGTCCACATGCACCTGATGGAGGCGATGACCACGCTCTACGAGTGCACCCGCCAGTCGGTTCATCGCCGCAAGCTTCTCGAAGACATAGCGATCGTCATGGAGCGGTTTCTCCATCCGGAGCACGCCACCGGAATCCCGCAGCTGACCGCCGACTGGAAGCCTGCGCCGCAGATCAAATTCGACATCGTATGGGGATGGGACCGGTTCAAGCCCGACGGCGCGAAGGGAAATGCCGACGACAACACCAGCTACGGTCACAACGTCGAGCTCGCGTGGCTTTTGATGCATGCGCTCGACATTCTCGCGCTGCCGATCGACGCCTTCGCCGAACGCATCCGGAGGCTCATAGATCACACGGTTACCTACGGGATCGACCGGGAATACGGCGGGGTATTCGTCGAGGGCTGCCACAACGGCCCTGCGCACGACCTGGAGAAGGAGTTCTGGCAGCAGTGCGAGGTGATGATCGGGCTGCTCGAAGCGTACATCCGGTTCGGCGACGACCGCTACCTCGCCGCCTACGAAGCGGTGCACCGCTTTCTGTTCCGCAAGGGCATCAACTACGAGGTGGGCGAGATGTGGCCGCTGCTCACCCGCGAGGGCGAGCTGGTTTGGACCCATACGAGCCACTCGTGGAAAATCAACTACCACTCGGTGCGGGCGATGATTCAGTCCAGACAGCGGCTCGACAGGATAGTGCAGCCATGACGCTCGCGAAGGACCGGCTCGACACCCTGTTTGAATCGCTTGAGACGGTGCGTTTTGCCGTGATCGGCGATTTCTGCCTCGACGTCTATCTGTTTCTCGATGAAACGGGTTCGGAGGTATCGGTGGAGACCGGCCTTCAGACAAACGCGGTGCGATCGATGCGTCTGACCCCCGGCGGCGCAGGCAACGTGGCCGCGAATCTCACCGCGATGGGAGCCGCGCACGTGCAGGCGGTCGGTGTTCGCGGGGATGATCTATACGGCCGCGAGTATGTCCGCATGCTCAACGGAATCGGTGTCTCCACCGATTCGTTCCTCGTTCAGGCGGATGAATGGTCCACCTGCGCCTACACCAAGCTCTATACCGACGCCCGCGAGCATCCGCGCATCGATTTCGGCAATTTCAACCGGCTTTCGGCCGAAACGTGCAAGGCTCTGCTCGACGCGATTCGCCGCATGCTGCCGGAAACCGATCTGTTTCTGGTGAACCAGCAGCTCGTCCGCGGCATACACACGCCCGAATTCCGTTCCGGGCTTACCGCGATTGTGCGCTCCCACCCGGAGAAGAGGTTCATCCTCGATTCACGGGACTTCGTCGACGAGTTTGACGGCATGATCCGCAAACTGAACGATCACGAGGCCGCGCGAGCGGCGGGAAGCGGTGAGTCCGCCTACCGTGATTTCGACGTGATCGCCGCCATCGGCGGCGACCTGTACGGACGCTGGAAGCGGCCTGTCATCATCACCCGGGGAGATCGCGGCTGCATCATGAACGACGGGTCGACGGTTCATTCGGTTCCGGGGCTGCATCTGACCGGCCGCATCGATACCGTCGGCGCCGGCGACAGCATCTTCGCCGGGGTTGCGGCGGGACTCGCGACAAAGCTCTCCCACCCCGAAACGCTTCTGTTCGCTTCCGCGGTTGCCGGCGTAACCATTCAGAAGCTCTTTCAGACGGGGACCGCTTCCGAACAGGAGATCCGGGCGCTTGCCGGCGTCGCGGAGTACCGGATCAACCCTGAGCTTGCAGAAGATCCGGCGCGCGCCGCCTACCACAAAGGCTCCGAATGCGAGCTGATACGTCCCGCAACGGTTCCGGAGGGCGGCTTTCGTTTTGCCATATTCGATCACGACGGTACCATTTCTACGCTCCGTGAAGGCTGGGAGCGGGTCATGGAGCCGATGATGGTGGAATCGATTCTCGGCGAGTCGTGCTACCTGAGCGGCGATCCGGTTCGCGAGGAGGTCGCGGCCGAGGTCCGGGAGTTCATCGACAAGACCACCGGCGTGCAGACCCTTGTCCAGATGGCGGGGCTCGCCGACCTGGTGCGGAACCGCGGGCTGGTGCCGGAAGGCGAGATCCTCGATGCGGCCGGCTACAAGCGGCGCTACCTCGAGCGTCTGAACAGCCTGGTGACTCGCCGGGCTGAGAAGCTCGAGCGCGGGGAGCTCACCGCAGCGGATCTGACCCTCCGGGGTGCGGTCGACTTTCTGGAAAGAATGAAGCGGCGGGGGCTGCGGCTCTATCTTGCCTCAGGGACGGACGAAGAGGATGCCCGCAGGGAGGCGCACCTCCTCGGCTATGGAACGCTCTTCGACGGCGGGATCTTCGGTGCCACCGGCGACATCACGGTTGAGCCCAAGAAGGTGGTCATCGAAAAGATTCTCCGGGAAATCGGCGAAGAGAATGCCGACCGTATCGTGACCTTTGGCGACGGTCCGGTGGAGATCCGGGAAACATGGAAACGCGGCGGCGTCGGAGTCGGGGTGGCGAGCGATGAGCTTCGCCGTTTCGGTCTCAATCCGGCAAAGAGGCGCCGTCTCATCCTCGCCGGGGCGTCGGTGGTTGTCTCCGACTTCTCGCAGGCGTCTGTTCTCGAGGAGCTTCTGTTCGGGTGAGCTCGGACAGGCTCACCGCGAGGATTTGTTTGACAGCGCGCTGGGGCGCGTTTAATATGTTGGGCGATCTGCGGATCGCAAGAAAGGAGCAGGGTGTGGGAAGACCGGTGACGCTGGTGTCCGGTCAATGGGCCGATCTGTCGTTTGATCAGCTCTGCGCAAAGGCCGGTGCCTTCGGGTTCGACGGCATCGAAATCGCCTGCTGGGGCGATCACCTCGATCTGCACAGAGCGGCGGACGATCCGTCCTATGTTGAACAGAAGAAACGCACGCTCGGCGAGAACGGCCTGGGCTGCTGGGCCCTTTCGGCCCATTTGCAGGGCCAGTGCGTGGGCGACCTCTATGACGAGCGGCTCGACAACTTCGCGCCCGAGGCGCTTCACGGCCGCCCGGAGAAGATACGTGAGTGGGCCATCGGCGAGCTGATGCTTGCGCCGCGTGCGGCGGCAAACATGGGCGTTTCGGTGGTCACCTGCTTCATGGGCTCGCCCATCTGGAAGTTCTGGTACTCCTTTCCCCAGACGAGTGAGAAGATGATCGACGACGGGTACAGGAGAATCGTCGATCTGTGGACTCCGATCTTCGACGAATTCGACCGTTACAATGTCCGGTTCGCGCTGGAGGTGCATCCCACCGAGATCGCCTTCGACTACTACACCACCCGGAGGCTTCTCGACGAGTTCGGCAACCGGCCGACGCTCGGGTTGAACTTCGATCCGAGCCACCTGCTCTGGCAGGGGGTCACGCCCCATCTTTTCGTCCGCGATTTCGCGGATCGGGTTTATCATGTTCACATGAAAGACGTCGGCATAAACCGCGACGGCCGCGCGGGAATCCTCGGATCGCACCTGCCCTTCGGCGACCTGCGGCGCGGCTGGGACTTCCGTTCGCTCGGTCACGGGGATGTCGATTTCGGCCAGATCATCCGGGAGCTCAATGCCGCCGGATACGCGGGACCGCTCTCCGTGGAATGGGAGGACAGCGGAATGGACCGCGAGTTTGGAGCGACCGAATCGCTCGCTTTTGTGAGACGAATCGATTTTCGTCCTTCCGATATCGTTTTTGATGGAGCCATGAAACATGAGTGACGTGCTGCTCGAAACCCGGGAGATATCGAAGGACTTCTCCTCGGTCTACGTGCTCAACAAGGTGAATATTCAGGTGATCCGGGGCGAGATTCTCGGGATCATCGGGGAGAACGGGGCGGGAAAGTCGACGCTCATGAAGATCCTGAGCGGCGTCTACACGCCGACCTCCGGTGAAATCCACTTCGAGGGCGATCTCGTGGAAATCCTCGAGCCGCTCGACGCGAAGCGCCTGGGAATCAGCCTGATCCCTCAGGAGTTCAATCTGATTCGCGAGCTGACCGTCTACGACAACGTGTTCCTCGGCTCCGAGCTGCGGCAGAAGAATCACCTGCTCGACAAGACGACGATGATGGCGCGCACCCGCGAGCTCCTGACGGAACTGAACGTCGAGATCAAACCGGACGAGCGCATCGAGAATCTCAGCACCGCGCAGAAACAGATGGTGGAAATCTGCAAGGCTGTGTCGGTCAACGCGAAGCTGCTCATCATGGATGAGCCGACCACCGTGCTCACGCAGTTCGAGATAGACATTCTGTTCCGGCTGATGAAGAGGCTTCGCGACCAGGGGACGACCATCATCTACATTTCCCACAAGCTGAAAGAGGTAAAGACGATATGCGACCGAGTCATCGTGCTGCGCGACGGTAATGTAGTGTCGACCGAAAAGATCGAGGACATAAGCGTTCTCGAAATGGCTCAGCGGATGGTCGGCCGCGAGCTCAATCAGGTCTTTCCGGAGAAGCACGCGCCCTCCGAAGAGCTGGTCTTCGAGGCCGAAAATCTCACCGTTCCCGGGGTGATCGAGGACGTGAGCTTCAAGCTGAGGCGGGGCGAGATCCTCGGACTCGCGGGGCTGGTAGGAGCCGGCCGCACCGAGGTTGCCGAGACCATTCTCGGCGTGCGGAAGGCCGAGACAGGCCGGATCCTCATGCACGGAAAACAGGTAACCATTTCCCGCCCGGTGGATGCGGTCGCAAACGGCATCAGTTACCTTTCGGAAGACCGCCAGGGCAGCGGCATCCTCACCAGCTTCTCGGTGGTGCAGAATACAAGTCTGGTATCCCTCGGCAACTACTGCAGATACCTCATCAAGCTGATCGTGCGGCAGAAGGAACGTGACGCTGCAACCGCGCATATCGACCGCTTCAACATCAAAACCCAGAGCCTCGACACCAGGCTCGAGTTTCTCAGCGGCGGCAATCAGCAGAAGGTCTCGCTCGCGAAATCGATCGATCCCAGTCCGGTGGTGCTCATCGCCGACGAACCGACGCGCGGGGTAGACGTTTCGGCGAAGCAGGAAATCTACCGCCTGATAAACGCGCTTGCTTCGGAGGGCCTCTCCTGCATCTTCATCTCTTCGGAGCAGGAAGAGATCATCGGCATGTGTCATCGCGTGATCGTGATGAAGCAGGGCCGTATCATGGGAACGATCGAAGGGGACCAGATCAACGAAGAGGAAATCATGTATCTCGCAACCGGAATCAGGGAAGGAGTAGCGTAATGACGACGGCCAGGATTTCACAGGTGCTCAAGAAGTTCGACTATCAGAAGTACTCGTCTTTTATCGCCCTGGTGGTGCTCTTTGTCCTTTCGGCGTTCCTGAGCCCCTTCTTCCTGCGGCCCGGAAACCTGGTAAATATCCTGAGCCAGGTCTCCTACATCGGGATAATCGCGCTCGGTCAGGCTTTCGTTATCATCACCGCCGGCATCGATCTCTCTGTTGGATCGCTTGTCGCATTCAACTCGCTGATCGGCGTCATGTTCATGAATTACGTACTGAAGACCACCGGAAATGAAGTTCTCGCGGTGGTGCTTGGCGTTGCCGGGACGCTGTCAATCGGTGCAGCGGGCGGACTGCTCAACGGTTTCACCGTCACGCGGGGCAAGCTTGCACCCTTCATTGTCACCCTCGGTACCATGGCGATTTTTCGCTCGCTCGCGCTGTTCATCGGGAACGCGGGCGAAATTCAGTCGCACAGCGCGATCTACGGAGAGTTCGGTCTCGCGAATATTATCTTTCTCCCGGTCCCGGTGTGGGCCATGCTTATCATGGCCTTCGTTCTCGACATAGTGCTCAACCGTACGCGTTACGGCCGCTACCTCTGCGCGGTCGGCTCCAACACGCGGGTTGCGATCTTCTCGGCAATAAACGTCGACCGCGTGAAGACATTAGCCTACACGATAACCGGGCTTACCGTCGGTATCTCCTCGGTGCTTCTCTCATCGCGCTTCAACGCGGTGAGCACCTCCAACACCGGTATGGGATACGAGCTGGACTCCATAGCGGCGGTTATCGTCGGCGGTACCTCCCTGATGGGAGGCCGCGGAACAGTCTGGGGAACGATCGTCGGTGCGATCATCCTCGGTATCATCAACAACATGCTGAATATGCTGGGTGTCTCCGCCTATCTGCAGGGCACCGTGAAGGGCCTGGTCATCATCGGGGCGGTCTATATCCAGCGTCAACGGGCCTGATTCTCAGGGAGCGTGAATGGGGACTGAGCCGGAGGGGCAGTTGCCTTCCGGATACAGGGGCCGGACACCGCAGGTGTCCGGTGGATGACAGGTAACGCTCGCTCATGAAAATGGGTGAACGGCCGGCTCGCATGAGCCGGGAAGTTTCTAGAGGAGGTTGAGGCATGAAAAAGACACTGACCGTCTTTGTTGCCGCTCTCTTTGTGCTCGCGTTCTTTGTGAGCTGCGGGCAGAAGAGTAACACAGCTCAGGCCACTGGGCAGACCCAGACCGCGCAGCAGCCGACCCAGGCCGCGGCGTCGACACCTGGAAAGCCGATTCGCGTCGGGTACACGATGCCGACCGCAGACCACGGTTACATCGCACGCGCCATCTTCTGGGCGAAGAAAGCGATGTCCGACTGGCGGGCGAAGGATTCGAACATCACGTTTGACTTCGTTACCGCCGACACGGTCACCAAGCAGGCGAACGATATTCAGGACATGATGACGAAGGGTATCGACGCTCTGGTAGTATTCCCGATCGACGCGTCGATCACCTCCCAGGTCGAGAAGGCGCACGATGCCGGAATCTACACCGTTGTCATGGACCGTGGAACCACCAAGCCGGTTTACGACTCCTATCTGCACAACGACGACCAGGCCTACGCGACCCTCGCTTCCGAGACGCTCGCGAAGCAGCTCAACTACAAGGGCAACGTCGTGATCATCGAAGGTATCCCGACGCCGATCAACACGATCCGTGTCGATACCGACAAGGCCGTGTTCGCCAAGTACGGCATGAAGGTCCTCGATTCTCAGCCCGGCAACTGGAACCAGCAGAAGGCGCATGATGTCATGCAGAACTACCTGCAGAAGTACCAGCAGATCGACGGCGTCATCACGAATGACGACGACATGCTGATCGGCGCCCGCCTTGCGGCGAAGGAAGCCGGACGCACCGACATCAAGGCATGGATGGGCGGCGGCGCAGACAAGCGCATCCTGAAGATCATCCAGGAAGGCAGCGATCCGACGCTCATTGCCGACGTGACCTATCCGCCGGACCAGTGCGCGGACACCGTTACCATGGCCGTCCTCGGCGCGCGGCACAAGAGCTTTGACGGCTTCTATCAGACGAAGCCCCCGCTCGAGGTCGTGCTCGCTGCAGAGCTCGTGACCAAGGACAACGCTGCGAACTTCATCAATCCCGACGAGCCGTAAGGCCGGCAGGAGTATGTGCCGTCCGGCACGCGGTCATGCGGCCGGGCGGCGAAACGGACCTTACGACGAGCCCGCTCCCTTCGGGGGCGGGCTCATTTTGTCTGCGAGTTGTGATAAGATAGCCGAATAACAGTGACCAGGGAGGCCTTCTCTAATATGGAACAAGTCCGCGTCGCGGTGATCGGGGTGGGGGGATTCGCCCGGACGCAATTTCTGGTTCGCCTGCATGTTCATCACCCTCATGCTGCCCTACCAGGTGATCATGATCCCGCAGTTCATCATCTTCCAGAAGCTGCACTGGGTGAACACCTTTGCGCCGTTGATCTTGCCGATGTTCATGGGTCAGCCCTTTTTCATCTTTCTCATGGTTCAGTTCATCCGCGGGATACCGGCGGAGCTGGATGAGTCGGCCTACCTCGACGGCTGCGGCATGTTCCGGATTTTCACGCACATCATGTTCCCGCTCATCACCCCGGCGGTGATCACCACCGTCATCTTCAGCTTCTACTGGCGCTGGGACGACTTTCTGGGCCCGCTTCTCTATCTGAACAAGCCCAGTCTCTTCACGGTGTCGCTTGCGCTCAAAATGTTCTCCGACCCCATGACCTCAACCGACTGGGGTGCGATCTTTGCGATGGGCACCGTCTCGCTTCTTCCGATCCTCGCGATATTCGTAGCGTTTCAGAAGCACCTGGTGGAGGGAATAAGCACCACCGGCCTGAAGTCCTGAACCGGTCGTGCCATGCTGCCGCCCGGCGCCGCCTGCGCGGCGCTTCCGTTCTTCAGTCTATTTCCGAAAGCGCCATTGGATGGAGCTGGAGCGAGGCGGCGCCGATCAAGGCCGCATCGTAGCCGAGAGCGGAAGCCGCAACCGGACAGTTGAAAAAGCGGCTGCCGATGGTTCGAGCCGGAAGCTCGCGTTCGAGCACGGGCCGCAGGAGGTCAAGTGAGAGGCCGACTCCGCCGCCTATGACGATGAGATCCGGATCGAGCAGGTTGACAAAGGCGGCGAGGCCGCGCGAGAGCCTCGTGCCCGCGTAGTCGACAACCTCGTGGCAGAGCGGGTCGCCTTCACGGGCCGCCTCCGCAATCATTCTGGCGTCTATGAGCTTCTCATCGCCGCCGCACCGTTCGCGGAGGAGGGTCTTCCTGCCCTCCGCCATGAGCAGGCGGGCCCGGCGGGCCCACGCAGGACCTGCGGCTTCCGCCTCGAGACAGCCGTGGTTGCCACAGCCGCAGAGAGCTCCGCCCTCCTCGACCACGATGTGGCCGATCTCGCCCGCCATGCTGTGCGCTCCACGGAGCAGACGGCCGTCTGAAACAATCCCGGCGCCTATCCCCGTGCTTACGGTTACCCACAAAAAGCAGTGCGCCTCCTTCGCGGTGCCGAACCAGCGCTCCGCCCAGGCACACGCGTTTACATCGTTCTCGACCCGGACCGGGAGTCCGATTCGCTTGGCCACCAGCGCTGCTATGGGTATGTCGGAGAGCCCTGAGTAGGGGGCGAAGAGCAGGCGGCCGGCGACCGGATCGACCAGCCCCGGAAGAGTCATGCCCGCACCGGTCAGAGGCGCGTGGCGGTCGATCAGCGGACGCACGGCGGAGGCGATCTGGTCGACGATGCCCGCAGCACCGTGCTGTGAGTCAGTGGGAGCGCTCGATTTTTCGAGAATCCTGCCGTCCGGGTCGACAACCCCGACGGCCAGCTTCGATCCGCCGAGGTCGATGGCGAGGCAGGCTTGGCGGGCGGCCACGGTGGCTACCGTTTCATGTCCTGGTCGAAGGCGACGTCCGAGGGGGCGAAGTCGATCTTGCGTACGAACTCCAGCGACTCTTTCGCGCCGAACTCGCGCTCCATCCCGTTGTCTTCCCACTCGACCGAGAGCGGACCTTCGTAGCCGGCTGCATTTAGCGAGCGGATGATGCTTTCGAAGTCCACCGACCCGTGTCCCAGGGAGCGAAAGTTCCAGCCGCGCCGCAGGTCTCCGAAGGGCAGGTGAGAGCCGAGGATTCCGGCCTTGCCGTCGAGCGTCACCGCGGCGTCCTTCATGTGGACGTGATAGATCCTGTCCGGAAATTCCGAGATCATCACCTTCGGATCCATTCCCTGCCAGAGCAGATGGCTTGGGTCGAAGTTCAGCCCGAGTGTCGGTCGCCGTGCGAACTCCCCGAACAACCGTTCGGTGGTGTAATAGTCGTAGGCGATCTCGGTCGGGTGGACCTCAAACGCGAACCTCACCTTGTGATGGTCGAATTCGTCGAAGATCGGTGTCCAAAGATCGACTATCTCTCTGTAGCCGTCGGATATCGTCTCTTCGCTGGTCGACGGGAAGGAGTAGAAGAATCCCCAGATGGGTGAACCGAGGAACCCGGTGGCGACCGGGCAGCCCATGTTTGCCGCGGCGGCGGGGGCGTACTTCATCTGCTCGATCCCCCACGCGCGGATCCGGTCCGGCTTGCCGGCAAGTTCCGCGGGTGCGAAGGAATCGAGCCGTTTGTCGTAACGGTCTCCGACGCACTGGCCGAGCAGGTGCGTTCCTATTGCCCAGCAGCCGAGATCGTATTTCGCCAGTATCCTTTTTCGATCGTCCACGTAGGCAGGGTCGGTCGCTGCCCTCTTCGCATCGAGGTGGTCCCCCCAGCAGGCAATCTCCAGGCCGTCGTAGCCCATTGCGCCCGCCTTCCTGCAGATTTCTTCGAACGGCAGATCCGTCCACTGTCCGGTAAAAAGCGTTACCGGTCGTCCCATGATGAGCTCCTTCGTCGTGTGCACCGCTGCTATGCAAACTTGACCCAGGATGCGGATGCCTTCGAGCTTTCGACGCACTTCTCGATGAATCGCACGCCCTGTGCCCCATCCGCGAGACCCGGGTATTCAAGCTGTCCACCGGCTGCCGCGGCCGCCTTGCCCGATTTCTTCCGGTTCAGCGCTTCGCAGAATCCGCGATAGACGTTGGCGAACGCTTCGAAGTAGCCCTCCGGATGGCCTGCAGGAACGCGGGAGTATTTTGCGGCGCCCGGGACGAAGGGCTCGCGGCCGCGCGAGATTATCTGCAGCGGCTGATCGAGCTTTCGAAGCCGGATGTAATTGGGATCCTCCTGCGCCCACTCGAGCGAGCCCTTGCTGCCGAGTACCCGGATGCGCAGCCCGTTGTCGTACCCGACCGCAACCTGGGAGACCCAGATCGATCCTTTGACCCCGCCCTTGAAGTTCAGCATCACCGTTGCGTTGTCGTCGAGCTTACGGCCCTTCACGAAGGTATCCATGCGCGCGCAGAGCGAATCTATCTTGAGCCCTGTCATGTAGGAGATCAGGTTTTCGGCGTGGGTGCCGATGTCTCCGACGGAGTTCGAAATGCCGCTCAATTTCGGATTGGTTCGCCACTCGGCCTGCTTGTTCCCCGATTTCTCCGCCGGAGTCGCGAGCCATTCCTGAACGTATTCGGCGGCGACGAACCTAATGTCACCGAGCTCGCCGTTTGCGATCAGTGCGCGCGCCTGTTTCACAGCCGGATAGCCGGTGTAGGTGTAGGTCACGCAGAATAACAGATCCTTCTTCTTTGCCAGAGCGGCAAGCTGCTTCGCCTCCTCCGTTGAAAGCACCAGAGGCTTGTCGCACACCACGTGAATGCCCTGCTCGAGGAACGCCTTCGCCACGGGGAAGTGAGTGGAGTTCGGCGTAACAATGACGACAAAGTCGATGCGATCGCTCCGCTTGCCCTCGGCTGACGCCATCGAGCGGTAATCCTTGTAGAGACGGCCCGAGTCGAGTCCCAGCAGTTTTCCGGTACGGCGCGTGTTGTCGACCGAACGCGAAAAGCAGCCGGCCACGAGCGCCGCGCTGTTGTCGAAGTTGATCGCCTTCCGGTGCACCTCTCCGATGAGCGCACCCTCGCCGCCGCCTACCATCCCGTAGGTGAGTGATGATTTTCCTGCTCCGGTCCTGCTTCCTTCGATCATTGCTCTTCTCCTGTTTATGTCAACGTTTACGTTTCTGGGGCGTTTTCTTCATGCCCTCTTCAACGCTGCGGATCACATAGGGACGAAGGTCGGAAGCGCGGATCAGATCGTCGATCGACCCGACTTTCAGCGCCCGTTCAACCGAATGGATCTGGTCGAACTCCTGTCCCAGAGCCGATTGCTTTTCGTTGTACACCTTGTGGAACAGGTCGTCGAACTCCTTCTGCGAGCACTCACCGTGGTTCAACCGGCGCTGTGCGTCGACGACGCGCTCGTCGCCATAGGTCTGGTTGAGCACGCTCTTCGGGAAGACGACTGCTGCCGCAGGCGCGCCTCCGATTACCGAAGCAAAAGAGCCCTCGAGCGCCGCCGCCTTGAGGTTTGCATTGAGCGTCTTGGAGAAGACGACGTAGGCTCCGCCGTGGTACCGCGCCATCACGACGAAGATGATGGGACCGCGGAAGTTGACCACTGCGCGGCCGATTTCCGCGCCGTATTCCAGCTGCAGATTGCGCAGTGATTCCGGGGAGCCGTCGAAGCCCGAAAGGTTGGCAAGGATGACGGCAGGAAGATGACCGGAAAACGCGTTGATTCCGCGTGCGACCTTTTTCGACGAGAGCGGAAAGAGCGTTCCGCCGCTCCAGGCCTCCGGACCGTCGAAGGGAACCGCACCGATGCGCTGAATGTTTCTGCTTTCGATGCCGATCATGCCGACCGCGTATCCGCCGACTCTGGTCTCCCACACAATTGCGGTGTCCGCGTCCTGCATTGCGCGCCACCGCTCGAAGAATCCCGCATCGGTATCGATAACCGCCTTCATCACCTGCCGGATGTCGAAAGGTTTCTTCCGTTCGGGGTTCTTCTCCCTGCTGAAGATGTCGCCGATGGTACCGAAGCCCTGGTCCAGATGGTCCTCGTAGGGAGTGCCGGTGATGTCGCGGTCGATCGGATCGTCGACTTTGCGCCGCGGGGGAAAGGTCTGACCGGCAGGAACGTAGGTGTAGCGGTAGTGCCTGAAAAGCACCTTGTATGCAGAGGCGAGGTTCGGGACGCGGACCTGAGCCTGACCGTTGGGCCCCATTATCTTTTCAACGCCGCCGATGTCCAGATTGGTCTCCGCGGAGACGCTGCCCGAGAACTCCAGCGCCTTCTTCCCGGTAAGAAGCATCGATCCGTCTTCGGTCATGATCAGAAGACCGCGCGTGTGCATGAGCATGGTTGCTTCGGCGTTCCAGTAGGACTGGGCGCCGACGTTGATGCCGGGAACGATGATATTGATCTCACCGCCGTCCTGCGTGAAGTCGATGATTCGACGCAGGGTTGCCGCGGTCCAGTCGAGATTTTCGGTGCCGCTGTCCATGGTGATCTTGGCACCCGAAGAAATCGGTATCCACTCGACGGGCAGCCTGTCGCGGTCGGCAAGATCCAGCGCGGCGTTGATCCGCCGGCACTCCGGCTCTGCGAGACTGCCGAGATCGGTGGTAGGGTCGGAGAGAATAATCACGCGCTTGAGCGGCACGTTGAAATAGGAATCGTAGTTGGTGATCAGACCAAAGACGACGTTGGATTTGTTCTCTCCCACCGGCCGATTCTTGACCGAAACGATGTTCTGGGAGCCGTCGCCTTTGATGTTTATGTCAAATTCTTCAAACTCGCCGCGCGGAATTTCGCCGTAGAGCGGAAAGCCCGCGTAGGTGATCATCTTGATGAAATCATAGGGATAGATCGTCTTCCGCTGCCGGGCGCGAACCACCTTGGTCACATAGCGGTCCTGCGGGGTGAGCGGGGCTTCCGACGGACGGCGGCTGCGCAGGGTGAACTGATCTTCGGAGACGTTCATGAACATCAGCTCGAGCTCGCGTAGCACGTCCTCGTGCCACCGTTTCCGTCTGGAGTAGACTACCAGACGCTCGATGCCAAGGTCGCGGGTTCGGTTCACCAGGCGCAGACCGTAATTGCGCAGCTGCATCAGCCGGATCGCGAGGAGCGACCGGTTGTGGATGACGATACGGTTCCATTGCAGCCGGTACTTGTAGCGGGCCTGCGCGGCGCGCATCGCATGGATCGCTTCCATGAAGACCGCTTCCAGCATGACCATCCGCGTAATGCCCCGGCCGGTGGTGAACTCAGGCTCGTGTTCAGAAACCGAGCAGAGTGCGAACAGCCGCGTGTCTTTAGGGTTCTGCTGCGCGGTGCCCTGCAGGAGCACCACGTTCTCGCTGCGATAGAGAATTTCCAGATTGAAATCGTGAAGCCTGTATACGCGCAGCTCCCGGTAAGCGCGGGGGCTGAAGGCGCGGCGAAGCACGATCTCCTGCCACTCGGTTTTGACCGGCTCGAAAGTCCGGTATGCCGGCGTACCGATGGTGGGATAAACGCCGATACAGAGCCATTCCAGATTGGGTGTGGGTGCAAGATCTGCAGGCGGCAGCACCTCTTCTATCTCCACCTGCGGTGCCTCGCGGTGCGCAAGGCAGAGCACCTCCATCTTCTCGTCGTGAACGCCGGTCCACTCGAGGTAGGGCTTGAGGCTGGTGAGCGTGCGAAGACGGTCCTCGGGAATGACAATGGCGACCGTATCGTGCTTACTGTCGTTCTGGCGGCTCTGCACCCAGGAAACCGGCACGCCGTCCACCGACTTGAACCGCTCGCTTACGATCTCGCGGTCGCGGTTGAGCCGGCGGCCGATAAGCTCAATCGCGACCCGCTTGGCGTTCTCGTCCTGCGAAACCGCCCTTCGCACCAGGTCGCGTACGATGGTCGGACCGGCATCGACGACCTCCCGGCGCAACGTTTCCGGGTCATCGGTGGAATTGGTCTTGCCGACGAGCTCGTCGATCAGCCGTTCGATCGCGCGGTGCTGCCGCTCCTTGAGGAGCCGAAGCCGTATCTGGTCGATGATCTGGTAGCGCACATGGAGCGCGGCGTCGGAGACCGATGTCTCCACCGGCTGCGCGATCGTGACCAGCTCGTCGATGGAGCGGGAAAGCCGCTGGTGCTGCGCGCGGGGAACCCCCAGATCCTCCAGGCTGAACAGGACGCTGCGGAGTATGTCGTGCTTCTGATTGATGCGGCCGTGCGCGCGGAACATGTAGAACAGGGCCCGGCTCTGCCAGTCGTCTTCCGACGTGAGGCCCACCTGCGGATAGAGGTTGAAGGCGCGATTCAGCAGGTCCAGGAACTCGTTCGGCAGCCCCTTGTCGCGGTCGGTGTCCCGCCGGAAATAGTGGCTCACAAGCTCCTGGTGGCTGACCGGCCGCGCGAAAAGCGTCGACTCGATCTCCGACTGCGCGAACAGCGACTCAACTGCATTGTGCACTTCTATAGAGGAAAGCAGTGCCTCGAGCACCTGCTCCTTCATTTCAGGATGTTCCGAGGCGATCTTCAATGCACGGTCGAGGTGTACGTTCACGTCCTTGCCGCAGTCGTACCCGTAGAAGAGGGCCAGAAACTCCTGTCTGCAGATCTCCCAGTCGGACGGAGGCTCGAGCCCGGCGGCGCTGTCGACGATGGTGACCGGCAGCCGTCCCGACTCTTTGGCGTCACCATCTGTCCGCTTTTCGGCCGACTCGACGGCGTCGAGCTGGACAAGCGGCTGCCCGGCTGCGATCTGCTCGCCGCCCGACGCGAGCACGTCCCGGACGACGCCGTCGGTCGGCGCCTCGACGATCATCTCCATCTTCATCGCCTCGAGTACCACGAGCACTTCTCCCCGGGACACGCGGGCGCCCGGCTCGACGTTGACCGACAGGACGATCGCCGGCGACGGAGACCGGACGTATCCTCCGCTGTCGCTTGCCAGCGGAACCGGCACTCCGTCAATCTCGCACTGGAGCACGTCGCCGCGCGGAACCATCAGCACGTTGTGCCGGGAATCCCCGAGAAGCAGGACCCGTTCCTCGTCGCGCAGGAGATACTTGCAGGAGAGCACGCGGTCGTCGTGAAGGACATGGTACACGTCGTCACCCATTCCCTTCACAACGAAGGAGTAGCCCTGGCCGTAGGCGCTGATATTCACCTCGTAACCGCCCGACCTGGGCAGATTCCGGGGACGACCGGACTTGGCAAGCTGATCACGAAAGTTGAGAAAGTCCTGATTGTATTGGGCGAAGGAGAGCTCGATCGCGCCAGCGACCAGTGCTGCCCGGACGGAGGCGTCGTTCGGCTCCCGCCGGCGCTCTTTCAGGAGCCGCTCCACGAAACCGGTGTCAACTCCGCCCTCGCGAAAGACCGGATGCGCCAGGAGCTCGAGCAGAAACGCCTTGTTCGTCGTTCCGTTGTCGATACGGATGCGAAGCTCGAGCAGCGCCCTGCGAAGACGCGCGATCGTCTCGTCACGCTCGGGGGAAGCGGAAATCACCTTCGCCACCATAGAATCGAACTCGCCTGGAATGGTGCTGCCCTGTTCGATACCGGAGTCGACCCGGATGCCGGGCCCGGCAGGAATCTTCAGAAGACTAACCAAGCCGGGAGACGGACTGAAGTCGCGGTCCGGATCTTCGGCATTGAGACGCACCTCGATGACCGAACCCGACGGTTTTCGCCCGCTGAGATCCACCTCACGGCCGCGCGCCACATCTATCTGGCCCTTCACCAGGTCCACCTGAAACAGCGTTTCGGTGATCGGATGCTCGACCTGCAGGCGCGTGTTCACCTCCATGAAGTAGAACTGGTTGCGATTCAGGTCAAAGAGATACTCGACCGTGCCCGCTCCGGTGTACTCAGCCTGTTTGACGAGCCGGGCCGCGGAAGCCTCCATTTCCGCAATGGTCGCCGCCGGGAAATTGGGCGGCGGCGTTTCCTCTATGATCTTCTGATTGCGCCGCTGGACCGAGCAGTCGCGGACGCCGAAGGTGTTCACGTTTCCATGAAGGTCCGCGAGGACCTGCACTTCGAGATGCCGGCCGCGCTCGACGAGAAGCTCCATGAAGACGATATCATTCCCCGTGATGCGGACCGTCTCGTCCCGCGCGGACTTGAATTGAGGCTCGAGCTCGGCCGGAGTGCGCACGAAGCGTATGCCCCTTCCGCCGCCGGCGTTCGCCGCCTTGATAATCACCGGATAGCCGAGCTTCTCGGCCATCGCGCGCGCAGCGTCCACGTCGGCGAGGGACCCGCGACTCCACGGCAGGATCGGCACCCTGGCCTCGTCTGCAAGCTCCTTCGCGGCAATCTTGTCGCCGAGGAGCCCCATCGCCCTGCTCGAAGGTCCGAGAAACACGATTCCCGTCTCTTCGAGCCGCGCGACGAAATCGGCGTCCTCGGAGACGAATCCCCAGCCCGGCCACACCGCATCGCAGGAGCCGGTCTTCAATGCATCGAATATGAGATCGTGGTCGAGATAGGGACTGCGCTGTTTTCCGGGATAACCCGGAATCGAGGATAGCGGAAACGCCTCGTCCGCCAGTTTAACGAATGGCGCGTTTTCCTCTACGTCTATGAAAAGCGAAATTGTTTGAAGCCTGGTATCGTGCAGAGCATTATATTCGCGAACCGCCCGGATAAATCGCAACGCCGCTTCGCCACGATTTACGATGCCGATGCGGGCCGAATCGTCGAGAAGCCTTCCACCGGGTGACTGAACCATATTCCCCCCTGGGTCGGTGTCCGTATGTTGCTCCAGTATACGGATTGGGCAGGTTCCGATCAAGCCGATTCTCGGTCGGCGGCCGACTAAGGCGCCGCTGTACCCGGAAGGCGAACAGTTGTATCTTCATGCGCGGAGGATTGGGATGCCAGCACAAGAGACTGACGGCAAAAATGGAAACATCGCGGTACTCGGGGGCGGCTGCTTCTGGTGCCTGGAGGCCGCCTACAAGCGAATTGCGGGCGTTATCGCAGTCGACAGCGGCTACGCGGGCGGCAATGTCGACGAGCCGACGTATGAGCAGGTCTGCACCGGCAAGACCGGTCACGCAGAGGTGGTGAAGGTCACCTACGATCCCGCGGTCATCAGCTACGAGAAGCTCCTCGAGCTCTTCTGGAAAGTTCACGACCCGACTTCGCTCAACCGGCAGGGCGCGGATGTGGGAACTCAGTACCGCTCCGCCCTTTTCTATGTCGACGAGGAGCAGAAGAAGACCGCCGAGCAGTCAATGAAGAAGGAGCAATCGAAATACCGGGAACCAATCGTCACCCAGCTCGTGCCGCTCGCGCACTTCTGGCCCGCCGAGGAGTATCATCGGGACTACTTCGACCGGAACCCGTTCGCAGGCTATTGTCAGGCCGTCATAAAGCCCAAACTGGACAAGCTCGATCTCGGCGTCCGTAAGATATGAGCACTGCCACGCAGGTTGCTGGTGTCTTTCTTCCGGCAGGACAGGGGGGCTGCTCATGATCGGGCTCGCTCTCGAAGCGTACCGGCTGAAGGACACGGTTCGCGCCGGATGGGTCCTGCGGGGAATTCGCGATCCTGAAAGCGTCGCCGACCATTCGTGGGGCACCGCCCTTTTGTGCATGATCTACGGGCCGTCGGCCGGAATCGATGTGGGAAGGGCCGTACGGATTGCCATTGTGCATGATCTGGCCGAGTACTCAGTCGGCGATATTCCCGCCCGTGTCTCTGCGGAGCAGCGCACGCTCTCCGAGGAGGCAAAGAGCGCCGCAGAGCGTGATGCGATGCAGACGATCGCGGAACTGCTCGCCGCAGACCGTGAGGCGCTCGATCCGGGCAAACAGGACGCCGGATCCGGGATCCAGGAGATGTGGCGGCTTTATGAAGAGAGGGAATCACCCGAGGCGCTGTTTGTCCGGGACATGAACCTCGTCGACATGTGCATCCAGGCGCTGCTCTACGAGGGGCAGGGGGCCTACGACCCCACGAGCGGGGCGGATAACTTCCCGGATTTCGCCCGTCTCGACGAGTTCTTTGCTACCGCAGGGCCGCGAATCTCAACACCCGTGGGTCGTCGGCTCTACGACGAGGTTCACGACCGCTACCAGGCTCTCCTTCACTAGGCTGTGTCTTCGCCGGATTTCTCGTCCCCCGTCTTTTTCAACAATCTGTGTGACACCGCGGATTTGTTGACAGCATAGAGAATTGCCGCTACTTTTTTAGGCTACAGGAGACGCACATGCATGCACTTGTCGATACGCTTGTCGCTGTGGTGACGCTGTTGCCCTATTTTCTCTTTGCACTCGTGATCTTCTTTCTGGGAAAGTTTCTGTTCGACTGGTCGACGCCCCAATTTCAGGACGATCTCGAGCTAACCGAACGGGACAACCCTGCATTCGGCGTCTTTTTCGCCGGGTACATGCTCGGCCTCGCGCTGGCCATTTCGGGCGCCTTCTTCGGCATCGGAGCTTCGATTGTCGCCAACCTGGTAAACATAGGAACTTCCGGCATTGCCGCGATCGTGCTGCTGCGGTTTTCCATGTTCATCGGAGACAAGTTCGTGCTCTACAGATTCGCTATCGCAAAGGAGATTGCAGGTGACCGCAATTCGGGAACCGGTTTTGCGATGGCAGGCCTGTTCATTGCCGGCGGTCTCGTGATAGACGGAGTGATGAGCGGCCAGAGCGCCACTTACCTCGGGATGCTGAGGGACATCATCGTATACTGGGCGATCGGGCAGGTATTCCTGATTGTGGGCGGTCTGCTCTTTCAGTGGACTGCGAGGTACGACGTCCACAAGACCATCGAAGAGGACGACAACGTGGCGGCGGGAATCAGCATGGGCGGCTATTTCGTCGGGCTGGGAATCATACTCAAGGCCGCGCTTACCGGTGCAGGAAGCGATCTCGGCCCTGAGATCCTGGTCACGCTGGTGATCGGCGTAATCGGCCTGATCGTGCTGGTGTTCGCCCGTATTATGGCGGCGGTCGTGATGCTTCCAAAAGCCAATCTGGCGGACGAGGTCTCGCGCCAGAAGAATATGGCCGCGGGTGTCGTGTCCGCTGTGACCTATGTAGCGCTTTCACTTCTCTTTGCATCGGTGGTGACGGCGCAGATGATGTAGTCGGGCATTCCGACAGGGAGCTATGATGATTCGCGATTCTTCCGGCAGCCGCAACCGACGTCCGGGGCGCCTGCTGAAATTCGCCGCCGTCGGCGTGATGGTGCTGTTTCTTTTTGGTCTGAGCGTTGACACCGCGTTCGCGCGCGGCGGGTTTCGCGGCGGCGGCTTCAGAAGCTCGTTCCGTACGTTTGGGTCGCGCTCTGCCGGCCGGACAGGTTCACTGTTCGGGTGGGGCAGGTCGACGCGCCGGACTTCCACCGCCGCAGCGCCGCTGCGCGGCAGCTCGCCGATTTCCGGCAGCCGTTCATCGGTTGCGGCTCAGCGGAACCTCTACTCTACTGCACGTCAGAACGGCACGCTGTTCTCGACCCGGACCGACGCGGTCCGGTCCTTTCGATCCAAATACTCCTCGCAGTACAGTTCGCGATTTGCGGCGCAGCCGTCTTCCCGGCCGAGTTACATCCCCCGCACGACTGTAGTGAACGGCCGAACCGTCAACGTGGTGTACAACTCCGGTCTCGGAGGCTACGGATACATGGATCCCTTTCTCGGAAGATGGGTGATGTACAATGCGCTCACCGACGCCGCAATGGTCGGCGTGCTCATGAGCAATCACGGATACTGGTGGGGAGGCCCTCCCATTTACGTTTCGCACGGGCCCGGTTTTTTCACGTGGGCGATAATTCTGTTTGTGGGTTTCATGGTCATCTCGAGTCTCATGCGCGGCCTGCGCGGCGGACGCCGAAGATAGCCGGATGAGCGACCGAAGCGACGCGTCCTTCTGGACTGCGATCAAGCAGGGAGATTACGTAAACCTGAACGACTATCAATCGTTCGCCGAAGGGGGAACGGGCGGCATCGACTACCGGGTCAGGGATATCCGCCGGATCGCAATTCGGGATCGTGACACGGACCGGGTGCTTGCCGAATATCATTTGCACGATCTGGAGAGGGAAGGCGGAGCAGTTGCCTGCTTTGCGGTTGTGAGAGCCGGCGATGACTTCGAGCTGCGCGTCTACTTTGTGCCCGACGGGTTCATGGTGGGGTCAAGGGACGATCTGATAGACCACGGACACACCTGGTTCTTTCTACCGCCGCCCAATCCCGACGATTTCATCTCGTCGCAACTCGAGTACGCTCCGTTTCCGGACGTCCCTCCCATCGAGGAAGAAGGGAAATCGACGCAGCGCGAGTACGAAATGGCCGGGTTCGGACACCCGGTCTACGGTTCGTACCGCCGCGGCTCCGATGAAGTTCCGGTCATCATCACCGAGTATGCGACCAACGAGGAGTCGCTGAATCCGCTGCTGTTGATACTCGAAGAGCGCTGGATGAGGCCCGACGGTTCGGTGCCGGAGGAAGGGGGCTTCCTCACACCGATGCTCGGATGCGTTGTTGAGCCTGAGAGCGCCGAGGTGTTTCCCGCATGATCCTCTTTTTCCTTCCGATGAAGCTACGGGAGCGGCTGCGACGGAACCGGCCTGTTATTGAACTTGTTAATACGATATCTTTGATGGTGCTGCTCTTTGTCCTGCTCGCCATTGCGTACAAGGTCTTCGAGAAACAACCATGGATGGAATCATTCTGGCAGTCCTGGCAGACCGAAACTACGGTTGGCTACGGCAACAAGCCGGCGGTGACCACCGCAGGAAGGATCGCCACCATCATCCTGGGTACCACCGGGATCGCGCTTCTCGGTGTGCTTTTCTCACGCACGTTTTCTTTCTTCGAATATCGATCGACTATCAGGAGGCTCGGCATGAGGCGGAATCCCTCACGCGGCGGTTACGTCATCTTCAACTATCCCGGGGACGACCAGTTCTCGACGTTCATAGAAGAGATCCGGCTGGTGGACGGACGGGTGAGCGTCTGCATCGTCGACAACAAGCTTGAAGAGCTCCCGCGTTGGGCGGAAGCTCTGGGAAACATCCACTTCGTCCGCGGGTCCGTCCTGGCCCGTGAGACCTACGACAAAGCCCGCGTTGGCCGCGCGCGCTGCGTGATTGTCTTTCCGGTGGAGGCGGGCAAGGATGAGTCTGATGCGTCTACGCGAATGGTTGTTGATCTCGTTTCCGAGGAGGTCTCCGAATCGACAAGGATCATCTACATCCTTGTGGACCAGAGGAACCGCTGGCTCTTCCACACCGAGCGGGCGACAGGAATTCCGGAAACACTCGAGATGCTCGCACTCGTGCAGGAATGTCAGGACCGCTACACTGCGCCGAT
Organism: uncultured Spirochaetales bacterium; assembly: GCA_964577375.1. Lineage (GTDB taxonomy): Bacteria > Spirochaetota > Spirochaetia > DSM-27196 > DATKUC01 > DATKUC01. Next base: position 36,908 of record CAZNYW010000009.1, read on the forward strand.
TGTCGAGGATATCCTACTGAACAGCCGCGGCCCCAAACCCTTCACGGTCGAACCGGGCGAGGTTGCCGGGCTCACCTGGGGCGAGTTTTCGCTTGCGCTGGCACAGCTTTCGGCAAGTGAAAATCTACGTGTCCGACCCTTCGCCCTCATAGGGGCCGGCGGTGAGGTCGACTCCTGCCCGCTGCCGTCACAGGTTATCGAGGGTGAGCACATGCTCTCACTTCTCGGATATGTCGACGGATTTGACTGGGCCCGCCTGCGTAAACAGCTTGCCGAAGCAGGTGCGCGGGCAGTACACTGACCCGGGCAGTACACTGAGCAGGATTCCCGGAAGGAGGGCTCTATGGCAACAAATCGCAGCGGTTCAGCAGTTCTCACCGCGCTTCAGATCGTGGTAGCCGTCTACCTGGCCACCCTGGGCATTGCCGGCATTTCCGCGTACCACTCCGGCGCACAGGCCATTCAGCGCCTCTTCGGCGGCGGATCGATTGATCTCGTCGTCGCGATCTTCGAGCTGATAGCCGGAGCTCTCGTCTTTCTCGCTCTGTTTCCCTTCACGGGAGACCAGGCACGCTTCGCGGCCTGCTTCATCTCCTCGGTCCTCTGGCTCATCTGGGTATTCTACAGCCTGGTCTTCCACAATGCTCTCGAACCGACCGTGTTGACATGGCTCAATCGCCTCGCGCTGGATCTGGTGGTCGCAGTCTCGCTCTGGGTCGTGAGCAGGCAGTACCGCTGATTTGCCGGACTGCTATTCGTCCCCGAGCGCAGTTATCTCTCCCTCGGTAAACAGGTAGGTCTTCAGAACCTTGTCCCATCCGTCCATGTTGCGGCGGAGCCACTCAAGACTCATTATCGCGTGCTCCATCTCTTCATTCCGGTTGTGGGCAAGGATCTTCCTGAGCTGCTCGTCCTTGGTGAGAGAGACCCGCTCATTGCACCAGTAGATCGCCTCAATCTCTTCGGAGAAGGCATTTCAATACCCGCGTGTAGTTTCGGGTCTGATCGTTGAGCTCCTGCGGTGGTTCGTGATAGTCGGACATTTCTCCTCCTCAGTCTCCGGGTATGTATCAGAAAATGCGTATACTCACGTATTTTCCCGGATTCTTCTTTACGTCATTGATCAGCGAGTCGAGGTCCAGCACCGCCTGATTTACATTGTGGTAGAGCCGGGGATCGTTGAGCAGCCGACCGAGACTCCCCTGGCCTGTTTCGAGTGCGGTGAGGATGTTGTCGAGTCGTCTGGTCGCAATCCGCGCATCGCTCACTGTTCCTGCGAAGTCGCTGCTTGACTTCTTCATCTCGGAGACGATGGCTGAAACGTCCGGCCGGTTATTCGTTGCCATCTTGTCGAGATTCGAAACAAGTCCCGACACTTTCCGGCTGTTGTCCTCGAGGATGGAATTCAGGCTCTCGACGGCGGTCTGCAGCCGGCCGAGCACCTGCTCCATCTGTGAACCGATCTGCTGCTCGGGAAACTGCTGGATCTGCTGCAGGACGGTGTTTACGCGTGTTCCTATCTCGTTTGCCTTCCCGCTCAGCGCGGAGAGGCCGGAACTCGCAGTTGCATGAACGGTTGCTCCGTTTCTGAGAAAACTGCTGGAGCTGCCGGGGATGATCTTCACCACGGTTCCGCTGAGCAGTCCGGAGGACGCCAGCTGAAATCGAGAATCGCTTGGGATCTTGACGCCGCTATTGATGTGACCGGTGATGACGATGTTCTTCTCGCCGAACTTCACCGCCTGCACTGTTCCGACCTTGACCCCGCGGTAGTGGATTTCATTCCCTGTTCCGATTCCCATTGCATCCGGGGTGGTGATGGTTATCATCATCCCGCCGGAGAATACCGCCGGCTGCTCGAGAAACAGGATGGCAAAAATCACCAGGAAGGTTGCGATTGAAACCGAAGCGCCAATTGCAAACTCATTACGTTTTCGTCGCACAACTCTTACGCTCCTTCATAGCCTGCCGGTGACCTGCACATGTTCACCAGACGTAGAACAGCAGCGCGGACAGGACGTAGTCGATGACGGTCACCGCGATCGACGACCAGATAACCGAGCTTGTCGTCGCACGTCCGACACCGTTTGCTCCAACACGGGTGCGGAGCCCGAAGTGGCACGCGATGATCACGATTACCGCACCCGTGAGAAAGGCCTTGATCAGGTTCGAGTACAGATCGGTCAGCACGAACGCGCGGCGCATCCCGCGTATGAACCCCGGCCACGAGAGTCCGATCGTATAGTGAGCCGAAACGTAGCCGCAAAGCACTCCGAGGAAATCAAAGACGATAATCAGGACCGGGACCGCGATGACTCCGGCCACGAGCCGCGGTGTCACCAGAAACTCGACAGGATCGATCCCCATTATCCGTAGAGCGTCGACCTGCTCGGTAATGGCCATCGAACCCAGCTCCGCGGCTACGCCCGAACCGACGCGCCCGGCGAGGACCAGCCCGGTTACCAGCGGGCCCATCGCAAGGAGCACGGCGCGAATTATCACGCCGCCTTCTATCCAGGACGGAGTGGTGCTTCCTGTCTGCTGACCGATCTGGATGCCCAGGACGAACCCCATGAAGACGCCCGTTACGACGATGAGGGGCAGCGAACGGCGTCCGATGTAGTCGAACTGGTTCACTATTTCGTTCATGTACCAGGGTGCGCGCCGGAGACCGACGATCGCGCGACCGCTCATGACGGTCAACGCTCCATAGGACTCCGCAAAGACGCGAAAAAGGTGTCCGACCGCGACCACCGCACCCCGTGCGGATACTGCCATACTCATGCCCTTGTCCGATTCATAAAGAGGACTGTCGTGCCATTCGGAGCAGGCTGACAGTCGCACTTATGAGCACAATCACCGGCATGAACCAGAAGAAGAGTCCGGCCGCACCGGCGAGGAAAATCGCCGCGATGAAACTGGCGATCACGATCGACGCCCCAATAATCTCATCTCCGAATATGAATGAATACCAGAATAGAAAAAACTCTTTACGTATTTCATCAGCTGCTCTCCCTCCTCGGCCGCCTCCTTTTCCATACCGAGCGACTTACGGACAATCGAGATCGCCACAAGTGAATACCCGATGTAGAGAGCAAGAAGATAGAGAATCGCAAGGTCTCCACCGGGCCAGTGCATCGTAAGACCTTCCGCCGTCCAGAATGTCCCGTAACTGGTCAATAGAATTCCAACCGCATATTTGATTGGGTAATCCGGAGCTTTCCGCAGCGCGTTTCGAGCGAGAACGCTTAACCCCGCGATGATCGCGAATGCGACGCCTGCAGCTATCACGGCGAGTCCAACGTGATCCGCGGCTGCACCGAATGTCACGACGATGAATGCTATTTCGAGCCCTTCGAGAAACACGCCCTTGAATGAGAGTGCGAACGCAGTCCAGTCGACGCTGCCCTTGAGCGAATCGGTCTCGTCTGAGGTCTCTTCCTCCTCCTCGGCTCCGCTTGCAAATCCTTTGCGGCCTATACGGAATATGGCCTTCCGCAGCCATTGAAGCCCGAAAAGCAGCAGCAGCATGCCGACGATGATGCGAAGCAGGTTTATCGGCACCTCGGTAAGCAGAGGTCCAAAGACCGCGACGATAGCCGCGAGGACGATCAGTCCGGCGCCGCCTCCGAGAAAGGTCGATGGCCATCCGCGTACCGTACCCACGCCGAGCACGATTGTCGCCATCTCTATGACCTCAACGCCGGCTGCAAGGAATACTGTCAGCATGAGGAAAGACGCATGCAAGCTCATAAGTATCTCCTTCTGTTTTTCAACTTAATCATATCAAATGCAGCCGGGCAAACCTGAGCGGCTAATTGACCCGCGCGTAGTCCGTTCGGGGGAGTGCAATCCGGGTTATTCGGGCGGATCGGGAGCGCTGGGCGGCTGGAAGTTTGACCGCGCGAGACCGGGTTCTTATTTTCAATTTGTGCTACTAACCAGAATCTTCAGTCGTATCGGTGCGGGCTCGAGAAGTTTCTTCGAATCCTTTGGCAACATGACTCTGCTTTTCTTCGGGTCCGTTGCGGCGCTCCGAAAGTCGCCCGTCTACTTTCGTGAGATAGGTGCGCAGTACGCCTACATTGGACGCCAGTCGTTTCCGCTCATCCTCGTTACGTCGACCTTTGTAGGTTTGGTCCTTGGAATTCAAATTGGCACACAAATACATCCGGGCACACCGCCATGGATCGAAGGCGGCCTGATCTATCAGTCGATAGTCCTGGAAATGGGACCCATCGTTACCGGGCTCGTGATGGCGGGCAGGGTAGGGTCGGGAATTGCGGCAGAGATCGGCACGATGACCGTAACCGAACAGGTCGATGCGCTTCGAACCATGGGCATCGATCCGATCGAGATGCTAGTGATGCCGAGGCTGGTTGCGGCACTGTTCGCGCTGCCTATCCTGACGGCAACCTTCGATATCATCGGCTGCCTGACGGGGTTCATATCATCCTATTACACAATCAACCTGCGGTTCTCCGGATTCCTGCGGGGAATTCGTTCGGTATTCGATCCCACGCAGATCTACACAAGCCTGATCAAGGGGTTTTTCAACGGTCTCATAGTTTCGACTGTGGGCTCCTTTTTCGGTTTGACTTCCGGGCAGGGAGCGAAGGGAGTGGGGAACGCGACAACCCGGGCCGTAATCTGGGCCTGCGTTATCGTCATCGTCGTCGACTACGTTTCTTCGGCGGCGCTTCAGCACATATGGTAGGCAATACGAAAGAGACGGCGGGGACATAGATGGTAGAGGTGAAGGATCTTCAGAAATCAATCGGCAATCAGGAGGTGTTGAAGGGTGTTACCCTCACACTCAAGGATCACGAGCGCCACACCCTCATAGGTGAGAGCGGTGAAGGGAAATCGATATTGCTCAAAACAATAATCGGACTCATCGAACCGGACGGCGGACGCATCTATATGGACGGGGAAGATATCACAGACTTCACCCCCAAAGAATGCAATGAACGGGTGCGAACGAAGATGAGCATGGTCTTTCAGCAGGGTGCGCTCTGGGATTCAATGACCGTCAGCGAAAACATCGACCTGGCCCTGAATATCCGAAAGCACTTGACCGAGGGAGAGCGGAGGGACCTTGTCGAGCAGAGCCTCGCGATGGTGGGGCTCGAGGGTGCAGGTGCCAAGTTCCCCGGCGAGCTGTCAGGCGGAATGATGAAGCGCGCGGCGATTGCACGCGCACTTGCCGCCCGGCCGACCTATCTGCTCTATGATGAGCCCACGACAGGGCTCGATCCGGTACTGTCCAATATGGTGATCGACCTTATTACGCGTCTGAATGACGAACTGAACGTTACCGCGTTCATCGTCAGTCACGACGTAGAACGCCTCGCGGACTTTTCCGACACAGTCTCGCTGCTTCGCGGCGGCCGGATCGAAACCACCTGCCCGGCAGGCAGCGTCTGGGAGAGCGACAACCGGGCGCTCAGCAATTTTCTCCGCGGGGTGGAATAAAAGTAGACGGAGAGTTGGGATGCGAAGAAAACACAATGAACTTGTAATGGGAATCACGGTGACGGCTGTAGCGGCGGCGATCGTCTTCGGCATCCTTTTCCTGCAGCAGCCGGCGGTATTTGCTACGGGCCTGCGGGTCCGCCTGATGATCGACCACGCGGCGAGTCTCGCTCGCGGTGACGACGTGCGTTTTCGCGGTGTCCGCGTCGGCACGGTCCAATCGATTGACTTCGTCAAGTCCGGACTGCGTGTCAACCTGCAGATCGACTCCGGCGTTCCGATACCGTCGGATTCCGCATTCGTCGTGCAGACCGGCGGCATTCTCGGCGGGGACTCCGTGATGATCAAACCCGGAAGCTCGAGCACGCTGCTCTCGAACAACGCGCAGGTCCAGGGACAGTCCCGGAGCGGAATCCTGAGCTCGCTTCAGAGCAACTCATCGCTCGCAAACCAGCTGCAGGGTGCCGTCAGCGACCTGCGCAAGTTTCCCGACGTTCAGATCGGGAAGCGGATCGAAACGCTTCTCGCCTCCCTCACCGACACGACGAAGAGCCTTAATGGAACAATTGCGGGCAACAAAGCCGCAGTCGGCCACATTCTGTCGAACCTGGCCGCGATCTCCGGCAATAATCGCGGGCAGATAAGCGACACGGTAACGGCGATCCGGAAGGACACAGAGGTTCTGCAGTCGAGCCTGAACCGTTTCGACACCGCGCTCGCCGACACCGAGGCCCTCGCCGGTGAGATCGGTTCGGTGGTACAGGATCTCAACCGGGGCCAAGGCACAGCGGGAAAGCTTCTGACGAACGACGAGCTCTACTCGAAACTGACGACAATGGTCGACAACATCAACGCGCTGGTAGTCGATGTCAAACAGAACCCCGGCCGGTATTTTCAGCTGAAGATCTTCTAGATTCGACGGTGGTATAAAGAAGCGTGTTGATAAGTTTCGTTCCAGGCGCCCGGCTGTGACCGGTTTTGACGCCGAGCCGACACGCCCGCACGTTTTGTTGCGGTTGTTCAGAGGAATCCGTTTACTCACAAGGAATTACGCTGAAATATCAACATGGTTGTTGATACCGCCGACGAGCCGCCATGTTACTCTTTTTCCGGTTCCGGTTCCGGTTCCGGTTCCGGTTCCGGAGCCGCGAGTCCGGCAGGTACTTTCTTCTTCCCGACAAGGCCCTGCAGAAGCTCTATTTCCTTTTCCCAGACCGTATCGTCTATCGTCTCGAGAATAAGCGGAATTCCGTCGAGCCGTTCATCGTTCATGATCAGCCGGAACGCTTCGAAGCCGAGAGTTCCCCGTCCGATGCTGTGATGGCGATCCTTCCTGCTGCCGAGATCTACCTTTGCGTCGTTCAGATGAATTCCCTTCAGGTGGCGGAATCCCACGACCTTCTCGAACTCGTTCATCGTCCGCTCGTATGCCGAAGGCGTGCGCAAATCGTAGCCGGCGGCAAACATATGGCAGGTATCGAGGCAGACGCCGACCCGATCTCTGTTGTTCACCATGCCAAGAATTGCGGCGAGATGCTCGAACCGGTACCCGACATTCGAGCCCTGCCCGGCGGTTCCCTCTATCACGAGCGACGCATACTCGGTGCGGTCGAGTATCCGGTCCATCGCCTTCGCGATGCGTTCGAGGCATTCCTCCTCCGTGATGAGATTGACGTGCGCTCCGGGATGAAAATTGAGGAAGGTGAGGCCGAGCTGTTCGACTCGAGTGAGCTCATCGAGCAGTGCATCGAAGCTCTTTCGCGAGATTTCCTTGTCCGCCGAGCCGACGTTTATGAGGTAGCTGTCGTGTGGCAGAACCTGAGCCGCGCTGTAGCCGAGCCCGTCCATATTGCGTTTGAATGCGTCGATGCTTTCCTGAGTGAGCGGTTTCGACGCCCATTGCCGCTGGTTGCGCGTAAACAGGCCGAATGCCGTCGCGCCGATTGCAGCTGCATTGACCGGAGCCTTTTCCACTCCGCCGGCGGCACTTACATGCGGTCCAAGAAATTTCATGGGTAAAGTATACCTGCGCGAGGAGCAAGCGGCCACCTGCGCAGAATACGCGCTATGCGTCCGTGCTCTTCGCTTTTCCCGCTCCGACTACCCGCTCGATCAAAATGTCGGCGCCCTTCTGCACCGCTTTCGACGCGACTTGGAAGCGGAATCCCGCATGTATTCCCAGTCCGCTGTTCACTGTGTCATGGACGAAGCTCGCCACGAGCTGCAGGTAGGCATTGCGGTTGATGCCGCCGTTCCGGTCGCGGAAAAGCAGATTCCCGACCCCCAGGGTTTTCACCAGGCCGTTCAGCTGAGCAACCAGCAGCTGGTAACAGGATTTCACCAGCCGAAAATAGCGGTTATGGTACTCGGTGTCCCGTTGAAGAAGGTACCGTATCTGGCGGTATCGGTCCCGCGTGATCGTCCCATCACGGGATTTGCGGACCGGAATAAAACCGGAAAACAACTTGAGCACGCGGTCGCTTGCGAGCAGTTTGTATAGAGCGAAGTAGACCAGTATCACCCCGCCGAGGTTCCGAATAAACCGGTCCGACGCTGCCGGACCGCCTGAGGTGCTTACGAGCAGCGCAGCGACGAAACGGTCCGGAAGTGGCTGAAAGGGTGAGAGTGCCTGACGCTGAAACATCGTGCGAGAACGGGCGAGTTCCTCTATGGAACTCTGCAGCAGCCGCAGGGCCTGGGCGGATGGATGGTGCACCGGATGCGCACGGACCGTTGACAGGTACTTCCCAAAGCTCCTCATGTCGAAGGTTTCAGGCACCTGGAACGAGGAGAGATAACGGCGCACATCCGCTGCATAGCTATCCAGCCTTGCCGTAACAGGATGCTGGTTCACGTAGAACTTCACAAGATTTTCCGACTCCGGGGGCAGTCCGCAGGAAAGCGGTATCTCATCGAGCATTCTGCTCTTGAGCAGGGTGATCGATTCAACAAGTTTCAGCCGGATGCCCAGGCGCGGCGACGTTCGGGTCCGCAGAAGGTCCATCGACGGGTCGTCCGGAACGAAGGCAGCGTGAACGATCCTTTTTCGCAGCTCGTCCGGCACCCGGAGCTCTTCCGGCGCAAGAGAGTTGTAGTTGCCGATCACATCGCGGGCGTTGAAACCCGCCTCTGGCACGGTGGGATACTTGTTGTGCCAGAAATAGAGCTTTGTCTCCGGCGCAATTTCGAGGACCGCCCGGATATACCCGCCGGCAGAGACGTGCGAGGTCGGCTCCGCGTTCGTAACGACGAGCAGATGGGCGATGTGAGGAAGGAAGGCGAGGTTTTCCTCCTGATGGATACCGGCAGGAAGGTCGAAGACAAGCAGATCGTATCTGCGTTCCAGTTCCTCGCGGTAGTGTGAATAGAGCCCGCGCAGAAGAAGAAGGCTGTCACCACGTCCGAGCTTCGGGCGCGGGAACACCAGCTCAAGCCCGGCGGCGACCGGGTAGATCTGCTGCTTCAGCGGAACCTGTGCGTCTGTGAGGGTATGAGCAACCCCCGAAAGTCGGGACTCGTCGATATCCAGGATAACCGCGATGTTCGACAGTGGATCCAGATCGACAAGGCCGACACGAAGCCGCCGGCGGGCTGCACAGATAGCGATGTTTACCGCCACCGTAGATTTTCCCACGCCGCCCTTTCCGGAGCCGACAGCGAGTGACTTCTTCCGCAGCTGTGATACGAGTTGGTCTTGCATTCGGTTCATACGATAAGCGGGAACCGATGGTAGTATCAAGAAGCCTGTTGATACCGGCGTTCCTGTTGCTTCCCGTGGTCTGACCTGATTTTTATGAGTAAATTGAGCATATGAAAACCGTAAGTCGAGTGGGCGCACACCGCCTGTTGTGGTCGATTGCGGTGCTGGCGGTTGCTGTTGCTGTCGGACTTGTCTGGTCCCAGCCCCGCGTTAAGTCAAACAAGGCCTCCACAGAAGGGACAACGACGTGGCACGGACTCGAAGTATATCCGCAAGACGCCAATCTATCTTTCCCGATAACTCACACCGATGCACAATGGAAACAGATCCTGACGTCGGAACAATACTATATTCTCCGGCAGGCGGGGACCGAACGCCCGTTCTCCGGATCGCTTCTGAATGTGCACGAGCCTGGAATCTTCTATTCTGCGGCCACGGGAGAGCCGCTGTTCCGAACGAGCGCGAAGTTCGAATCCGGCACCGGATGGCCCAGCTTCTATGAGCCGATTCGCCAAAGCAACGTAATCCTGCGCTGGGACAATTCCTTCGGTATGCCGAGAGTCGAGGTAATTGATAGCGCGAGTGGCTCGCATCTCGGCCACCTTTTCGACGACGGCCCCAAACCGACAGGCCTCCGCTACTGCATGGATTCTGACGCTCTGCTCTTCGTACCAAAGGGCGGGACCGCACCTGCCATCGTTCAGAAGTATCTGCAGGCGCACCCGGACTCCGCCGCAGTGGCAAATCAGTAGCCGCCCGGATCGCGGGAAAGGCACCTCCTGATACCAAATGGTGGTTGTCTCGAGACTTCAGGCGTTGTAGGTTTGAGATGTGAGTTCCCAACCGGACGCCGAGCGGATCGACGGGTCCGAGCTGGCCCAGTACCGTCATACTCTTGAGCTGCGTGTACGATACGGCGATATCGACACGCTTGGCCACGTGAACAACAAGTCCTACATCTCATATCTCGAAGACTCCCGGATCGACTACTATCGTCGGGTGCTCTCACTCGACCTGGCGAGGCTTCGTCTCGGCACAGTCGTGCGTAAAATGGAAATCGAATACATCCGGCCGGTGTTCTTGACGGATGCGGTTCGTGTCTATGTTCGCTGCTCCCGTATCGGGGGCAAGAGCGCCGATTTCGAAGCAGTAATCGCTCGCATTGACCATTCGGGTTTCGAGTCGATTGCCGCCCGGAGCATTTCTACCCTGGTATCGGTCGACCCCGATACCGGAACGCCACGTGAATGGAGCGAATCGGTTATTCGTGCGATCGAGTCGTTCGAGGCGGTCCCGCCGATTCGGTCCCGCCGCCGCAGTCCCGCCGAAGGCGGCCCCGCCATCGGCGGGAGAGCAGGGAGAGGCACATGAGTCGCCCGGGGCATTTTCGCGCACTGCGAATCTACAAAGGCGATAACGGAATCGAGCGGCGCGTTGAAGAGTTCGGAGTTGAATCGCTTCCCGCCGGAGATCTGGTGGTCCAGGTCGGCTACTCGTCGCTCAACTACAAAGATGCACTTTCGGCCACGGGCGTACCCGGCGTCACAAAGGACTATCCTCACACGCCGGGCATCGACGCCGCCGGTTCGGTGCTCGAAAGCGCGACGGCGGAGTGGCGGCCGGGTGACCGGGTCATCGTCGGCGGCGCGGACTTCGGCTCAACGCGCTGGGGCGGTTACAGCGAGATCGTCCGTGTTCCTGCGTCGCTCGTCACGCGGCTTCCTGAAGGGCTTACAATCCGCGACGCGATGTGCTTTGGAACCGCCGGATTCACGGCAGCTCTCTGCGCCGATCGTATCCGCCGCCACCTGACCGGAACGAAAAGCGCTTACGAGGTGCTGGTTACCGGTGCCAGCGGCGGCGTGGGAAGCTTCGCGGTTGCCTTTCTTGCAGCGGAAGGCTTCAGGGTGACTGCCGCGACCGGGAAGGTGGAGGAAGCGGACTACCTGCGCTCGCTGGGAGCGGCGGATATCCTGGGACGTGAGGATGTAACCGATGGCTCGGGAAGGCCGCTGCTCGCGTCGAGGTGGCACGCGGTAGTCGATACGGTGGGGGGCTCCGTTCTTTCCACCGCTGTTCGAGCGACCGCGCCCGGCGGAATAGTCACGGCATGCGGAAACGCCGGCGGGGCGAAGCTCGATCTGTCGGTCTATCCCTTCATACTTCGAGGCATCACACTTGCCGGGATCGACACTCCGTCGGTAGCCTCGGAGCTCCGCGGCGAAATCTGGCGATTGCTTGCCGGTCCGTGGCGTCATTCACTCGATCACGATATCGTCACCGAGTGCCCGCTCTCCGATATCGAGAAGTGGATAGGCAGAATCCTTCAGGGCGGAGTTCGTGGACGAATTGTCGTCCGGGTGGGCCATTCAACAGTATAAAGAACCGTGTTGATAAGTCGCGGCTAACGCATTGGGATACAATGAGTAGCCGCGAAACTGGCGACCATTTTGGGTTTTCTCCGGCGGATCGGAGCTAAAGTCATCTCCCGGAGCAACTTGCCGGGCAAATATCAACACGCTTCCTGATACTTCAGTCGGGGCGCCAGAACTGGACTGCGGCATACTTCCCCCCGGAGCGCCAGCCCGGTTCTCTACGATCAAGCTCCCGGATCCGGTCGGGCTCACCGCCCGCGAGCGTATCGCTCTTGAGCGTTCTCACGGACAGGACGGGGCAGGGCATGCAGGATGCGATCGCGTCAAAACCGGTGCCCACGGGCCACTGGGCGTCGCAGGAAAGCCTCCGGTAATTCATGTCGCCCTTGAGAATTGTCATCCGTGATCCGGAAAAGGTCTCCGACAGGCCGGCGGGCAGATCCCGCAGGAAACGACTCGAGTTCCAGTACGGATGTGGAGCCACCCGTAGTCTGCCCTGCTCGAAGGCGGTGCGGAGATCCTGCGCGCAGCGTCTTCGCTCGGGCGCGCCCTGATCACCGGTACGCGCCGGCTCCATGCGCCGGATGAGCTCCACGACGTCGGCCGCGGTGGCATCGCTCACGTAGGTGGGGTGGAACTTCACATGTACAACGACGGTCCGGTCAGGCACGGTGATAAGGGTCCGCGCGAGCACCATGTCGGCTGCGAGCTCGCTTCCGGTGTTGTCGGTCACGATGTGGACAGTCCCTCCGGGTGCGGCAAGGGAGGGTGCACAGCGATCGGACTCATCGGCGATGACCGTGTCGTCTGACCCTGGATCGCTTCCGAGCCTGTGTGAGTCTCCGTAGCTCAGATCGATTCGGTTCGCCCAGAGCGAATAACGTATTGCCGAGGCTATCCTTTCTTCCATCGTACCCTCGACGCTTACCGCGGCCTCGACGGTCTTCCACGGGCTGTCTCCGGCAAGCTCGTCGTCCTTCACCGGGGCGAATGGATCGCGGCCGGTCTCGAAGAAGCGGACTGCGGCGATCAGCTTGCGATAGGCCAGGGTTTCGGCGAAAAACCAGCCGGTGTTGTGCCACGCGGCGGGCAGCTCTCCCCTGCTGCTCTCGAGCCACGATTCATAGTCCGGGGCGGGCGGGGGAAACAGCTCGATATCCGCATCGTTACGGAGCGCCTCGGCTAGGGCGTGCACGTCGGTCTTGATGGTCTCGGGATAGTCGGGGTTTCGCTCCACAACCGCGTCGAAGTTCTCCGGTACCCGCTGCGACATGGTGTGAAACGCGAAGGCATTGCTTCCGTCGGTCCGGATCGGCGGGGGAAGCTTCTGTTGCTGCATGCCATTGCTCCTGTTCGTTCCGTGCGAGGTTGATCGATGGCAGGACCTTTGTCAAGGGCGCCCGGATCGGCGGTGACTGCATTGATCCTGCCGAAAGTTCCGGAATAAGATGCGGTGACTGCCCGGACTCAGGAGGAGCGATGACCCGACAGGAACGCAGCTGGATCCTATACGACTGGGCGAACTCGGCATACTCGATCACTGTGACGGCGGCCATCTTTCCCATCTTCTTCAAGGGCTTTGCTGCAGCCGGACTTGCCAACTACCAGTCGACGTCCCTTCTCGCCTTCGGCAATTCGACCTATACGCTCATCGTTGCCCTGCTCGCGCCGATTCTCGGCACGATCGCAGACTATCGCTCCTTCAAGAAGCGCTTTTTCGGCGGTTTCTTCGGGCTCGGGGTTCTGTCGACGGCGGGGCTGGCTTTCGTGCAGCAAGGGTTCTGGCTTCCTGCCCTGGTGATCTACGTCGCATCGGCGGTCGGATTTGCCGGGGCGAACGTCTTCTACGACTCCTTCATCGTCGACGTCACTCCCCGCGAGCGGATGAACTGGGTCTCGGCAAGCGGCTTTGCGTGGGGATACATCGGCAGCACCATCCCCTTCGTCGCCGGACTCCTGCTCATTACGAATTTCAGGCTGTTCGGTTTCGCCGATAACACGCCCGCGGTTCGAATCGCCTTTCTTATCACCGCCGCCTGGTGGCTGGTGTTTACCATCCCGCTCCTTCGCAACGTGCGCCAGGTGCACTACGTGGAGCGAACACCGCGGCCGGTTAGGGACAGCTTCCGGAGGATACTCGACACGCTCCGCCATATCCGCCGCTTTCGCACCGTCTTTCTCTTCCTTCTCGCCTACTTCTTCTACATCGACGGGGTCGATACGATCATTACGATGGCAACTGCCTACGGAACCGACGCCGGCCTGGGCGCATCCACTCTGCTCGTCATACTTCTGGCAATTCAGGTCGTCGCCTTCCCGTTTGCGCTCATCTACGGCCGCCTCGCCGATCGCACGTCGGCCCGCTTCATGATCCTGGTGGGGATCGGTGTCTATCTGGTGGTCACCGCGCTCGCCTTCTTCCTTCCTGCGCTTCCGACAAAGGGGGCGAAGGTTGCCATGTTCTGGGCGCTTTCGATGCTGGTCGCGACATCACAGGGCGGCATCCAGTCCATAAGCAGGGCATTCTTCGGTAAGATCATCCCGAAGGACAGGTCCGCGGAGTTCTTCGGCTTCTACAACATCTTCGGGAAGTTCTCGGCGATCATCGGACCGCTGCTTCTGGGCCTCGGGACGACCATTTTCAAGACTTCGCGCGCGGGCGTTCTGAGCCTGGTGGTGCTGTTCATTGCCGGTGCGGTCCTCATGATCCGACTTCGCGTGCCGGCCGTTGATGAGGGCTGAAAGTGCCGAAGGAGTACACCCACTGGTATCTGGCTGAACGGGCGCGCGAGACTCTGCCCGATCTGAAGAACAGCCGTGTCGGGTCGCTCAAGAGCGTGCTCTCCGGAAATCTCGAGTCCTACCTGATCGGTGCGGTGGCACCTGACCTGCTCTACTACGCCAGGAATGCGTCCGCATTCGAAGAGGCGGCCGACGCCGTGCACGGGAGCCACGGCGAGGACACCTTCGACGGATTGCGGGCTATGCTGCGCGCGGCAGGAACCCAGCGCGCGGCAGGAACCCAGCG
>CAZNYW010000009.1:51585-60645 GCA_964577375.1 uncultured Spirochaetales bacterium
GCGGCAGGAACCCAGCGTGCGGCAGGAACCCAGCGTGCCACGGGGCTGCCGCTGACCGCAGGCGGAGAAGGCAGGCAGGAGCTGGAGGCGACGGCGGCGCTCGCCTGCGGGATCCTGACACACATACAGGCGGATGCGACCTTTCACCCTCTGGTCTGGTACTTCAGCGGCGATTCCATTGAGCGCCACTGGATATTCGAAACCTGTATGGATCTCTACGTGCAGCGGCTTCGCGACCTGCCGAACGAAGGTCGGATGCGTCGCCTTCTGCTGGCCGCATCCGTCGACCGAAACGTTCTTTCGCGAAACCTTGGTCGCTACTTTTTCGGTGACGATTCCGACGCTGCCGCCGGTATCACAGATGCGGCGTTTTCGCGCCACGCCCGGCTGCAGAGGTTATTCTACAGCACCCTCGTCGCAGGCGTGATCCGGGCGGCCGGACCTGTCTTTCCGCGGCTCCGGCGGTTCCTCGGCCTTTCCTATGCGGCACAGCGTCGGCGGTCGGTCGGTTCCTTCGCCGGAGAGATCAGCTACCGGCATCCACTCACGTGCGAGTCGCATACCACCACCTTCGAGGCTCTTGCCGCCCGGGCCGGGGCGTCTGCAGCCGAGTCGATCGGCGCTCTCTGGCGCGCCCTCGACGCCGAAGACCCTGCATCGGAGCTTTCCGGTCTGCGGGGGCCTTCACTCGAAACCGGCCTCACGACGGGCGCTCTTTCCGCCCTCACCTGCTCCGAGCCTGACCGATTCGATGCATTTCTCCCGCCTGCAATGGCAGGAAAGTGACTCCTTTCGCCACAGACACGTTTTTTGGTGCAAATTCCTGAGGGAGCCTGTATACTAAGAATACATGGAGCCTACCGACACCCGGCACCCGGATTACTATCACCGGGTGGTCGATTGCCAATGGGCCTGTCCGGCCCACACCGACGTTCCCGAATACATACGACTGATTGCTCAGGGCAAATATACCGAGTCCTACCTGCTCAACAGAAAATCCAACGTCTTTCCTGGAATTCTCGGGCGGGTGTGCGACAGGCCGTGTGAGCCTGCGTGTCGCCGCGGAAGGGTGGACGCGAAACCGGTTGCGATATGCCGGTTGAAGCGGGTCACCTACGATCACAAGGGCGAGATCAAGGAGCATCTGCCGAAGATTCCCGAACGCAGGAACGGGAAGAGGATCGCGCTCATCGGCGCGGGCCCTGCGTCGCTTACGGTTGCAAACGACCTGCTGCCTCTCGGCTACGAGGTGGTCATGTTCGAGAAGCTGCCGCAGCCGGGCGGGCTTATGCGTACGAATATTCCTGCTTTCCGCCTCCCGGTCACCGTTCTCGACGAGGAAATCAACACGATTATTGATATGGGGGTTGATCTGCGGCTGAACACCCCGGTCGAAAGCATGAAGGATCTACTTGCGGAGGGCTTTGACGCGGTCTTCGTCGGATCCGGAGCGCCGCTCGGCAGACCGCTCGAAATGCCCGGCCGTTACGATTCGGAGGACGTATACGTCGGAATTGCCTGGCTCGAGGCGGTTGCCTTCGGTCACATCAACAGCGTCGCGCCGCGCGTCGTCATCATAGGGGGCGGTAACACCGCGCTCGACTGCTGCCGGACTGCGAAACGGATCGGCGGGACGGATATCAAGGTTGTGGCGCGCAAACCGTATGAAATGCTCAAGGCCTCCGAATGGGAGCTCGAAGAGACCGAGGCAGAGGCGATCGATATCGTCACCAACCATGCGCCCCGGCGATTCATCGTCGAAAACGGACGTCTCACCGGTGTCGAGTTCGCAAACGTGACCTGGACGAAGGACGACTCCGGGAAGCTCCGTTCCACGGAGCTCGGAAGCGTGGTCATCCCGGCAGATGCGGCGATCCTCGCGGTCGGGCAGGAAAACGCATTCCCGTTCATCGAGCGCGATATCGGCATCGACTTCGACGAATGGGGCCTGCCGGTCGTGGACAAGGTCACCTTCGAATCGAGCCGGAAGGGCGTCTTCTTCGGCGGCGATGCGGCGTTCGGTCCCCTCAACATCATCTGGGCGGTCGCGCACGGCCACGAAGCGGCGATCTCGATCCACAACCACTGTGAAGGTGTTCCGCTGACCGATCGCCCGCCGCGCGGGATGAACCTCGTCAGCCAGCGGATGGGCCTGCATCAGTGGAGCTACAGCAGCGACTGGGATCCGCTCGACCGAAGACAGGTCCCTCACATGTCACTCCGGGAACGTTTCCTCGATCTGAAGCTGGAGGTAGAGAAGGGGTTCGATCCGGAAGAGGCGGCCAGGGAGGCTGAACGGTGTCTCAATTGCGACGTACAGACCGATTTCGCCGCGGAGCTCTGTATCGAGTGCGACGCCTGCATCGACGTCTGTCCGGTAAAATGTCTTACCATCACGGCGAACGGCCCGGAGCAGCAGCTGCGGCAGCATCTTTCGATGCCCGCGGAAAACACCGAGCAGCCTCTTTTTGTGTCGCACAATCTGCCTCAGACCGGCAGGGTCATGGTGAAGGACGAGGATGTCTGCATTCACTGCGGCCTCTGCGCCGAGCGCTGCCCGACGGCCGCCTGGGACATGAAGAAGTCGGTGATCCGGATCCACTACGCAGGAAGAATCAACCATGAGTCCGACGGTAAATGATTTCGTAATAAAGGTCGCAACGGTAAACGGGTCGGGCTCGGCAAGTGCCAACAGCCTGCTCTCCAAGTCTCTCTTTCGCATGGGGATCCCTGTTTCGGCCAAGAACATCTTTCCCTCCAACATTCAGGGATTGCCCACCTGGTACGAGATCCGTGCGAACGCCGCCGGCCATGCCGGTCGCTCGCCTGAGGTGAGTCTGCTCATCGCGATGAACCCGCAGACCTTTGCGCAGGACATCGCCGAAGTATCGCCCGGAGGGTACGTTCTCTACGATTCCACCTGGCCCATCGGCAGGGAGCTGATGCGGGAGGACCTCTCTTTTCTGGAGGTGCCGTTGACCGGCCTCAGCGTCGAAGCTTTTCCCGATGTGAAAGTGCGGCTGCTGATGAAGAACATCACCTACGTGGGTGCGGCGGCAGCGCTTCTTGACGTGGATCTTGATGTGATTCGCACGCTGCTCAACGAGATCTATGCCTCAAAAAAGCATCTTTCGGATGCGAACATGAATGCGATCGAGCTGAGCTTCAATTACGTCAGGGAGAATTTCGCTACCCCGTTGCCGTTTCACGCCGAACGGATGAACGGCACCGACGGCAAGATCATGATCAACGGAAATACGGCCGCGGCTCTCGGCTGCCTCTACGCAGGAGCTACCGTGGCGGGCTGGTATCCGATAACGCCGGCAACCTCGCTGACCGACGCATTTCAGCAGCTCTGCCGACGCTACCGCCGGGACCCTGAGACCGGCAAGAGCCTCGCCTGTATCGTTCAGGCCGAGGACGAGATCGCGGCGATCGGCGTCGCCGTCGGCGCAGGCTGGGCCGGAGCGCGCGCCTTCACCCCCACGAGCGGGCCGGGAATCTCGCTCATGAACGAGTTCCTCGGGTTCGCCTATTTCACCGAGATTCCGGTTGTGGTGTTCGACGTCCAGCGGGCCGGTCCTTCGACCGGCATGCCGACGCGGACACAGCAGGCGGACATCCTCTCCGGTGCGTACGCTTCGCACGGTGACACGCAGCATATTCTGCTCTTCCCGGCCGATCCGGCGGAATGTTTCTATCTTTCGGTTTCCGCCTTCGACTACGCCGAGCGATTTCAAACTCCCGTTCTCGTTCTCTCGGACATCGACATCGGGATGAACGAGTGGATGTGCGACAGTCTCACCTGGGATGATTCCTATACGCCGGACCGTGGAAAAATGCTCTGTCCCGAGGAGCTGTCGAAGATCGAATCGTTCTACCGCTATTTCGATTCCGACGGCGATGGAATCTGTTACCGCACCCGTCCGGGAGTCGATCCGAAGGGGGCCTATTTCCTTCGCGGCTCGGGACACAATCAGTACGGAAGGTACACCGAGAAGGCTTCCGAATACGTGGCAAACGCGGACCGTCTCAAAAAGAAGTTCCGAACGGCGGCCGCGGAGCTTCCCGCGCCGGTCATCACCCCCGCGAAACGCGTCGCGAGCCGCGCCGGTAACGGCGACGGAGCGAGCCTCGGTCTGATCTCGATCGGCAGCTGCGATGCGGCTATCCGGGAGGCGCTCGACCGGCTCGAAGCCTCCGGGGTCCTGCTCGATTACATGCGCATCAAGGCCTATCCATTCGGCCCGGCGGTGAGGGAGTTCATCGACGGTCACGAGCGGTGTGCGGTAATCGAGCAGAACCGCGACGCGCAGCTCCGCTCACTCCTCATCCTCGACGCGGGAGCGGCGCAGGATAAGCTTTCGAGCATCCTCAACTACGGCGGCCTGCCGCTCGACGCGGGCTACCTCTGCGGATCCATAATGACAATTCACGAAGGACAGGGACACTATGAGTTACGGAACGAAGCCTAAGGTACGTCATCCTGGCGTACTCCCCAATCGAATAGGTCTTTTCGAGCGTGACTACGAGGGAGCGATGTCCACCCTCTGCGCAGGCTGTGGCCACGATTCGGTGACCACCTCGATCATCAAGGCGCTCTACGAGCTTGGCATCGAGCCGCAGCAGGTCGCGAAGCTCAGCGGAATCGGCTGTTCGTCGAAGACACCGACCTACTTCGCGTCGACCGCTCACGGCGTCAATTCACTCCACGGGAGAATGCCTTCGATCGCGACCGGTGCCTCTGCGGCGAACCGTGATCTGCACATCATCGGCATCTCGGGTGACGGGGATTCGCTCTCGATCGGCCTCGGGCAGTTCTGCCACGCGGCGCGCCGGAACGTGGACATGCTCTATATTCTCATGAACAACGGCGTTTATGGCCTCACCAAGGGACAGTTCTCCGCCTCCGCCGACGTGGGAAGCCGGCGAAAGAAGGGGGAGGAGAACCGTTTCAACCCCATCGATCCGGTACTGCTTGCGATCAGTCTCGGGTCCACCTTCGTCGCCCGTTCGTTCTCCGGCGACAAGGAACAGCTAGTGCCGCTCATCAAGGCGGGAATTCTGCACAAGGGATTTGCATTCATCGATGTAATTTCTCCCTGCGTCACCTTCAACGATCACGAAGCATCGACGAAAAGCTACATGCACACCCGCGAGAATCGTCAGGAGGTGGTGCATATGGATTTCGTGCAGAAAGCCGAGGAGATCACTGCGAGCTACAATCCCGGCGAAGCGCAGCCCATCACCCTTCACGACGGTACCGGCATCGTGCTGAAAAAGACCGCGGGGGACTACGATCCCCGCAATCCGATCAGTGCTCACGCCTATATCCGCGAGCACCAGCTGCAGGGACAGATCGTCACCGGTCTGCTCTACATCGAAGAGAACCAGGAGCATATGCACTCGATGGCCGACACGGTCGAGACACCGCTGGTGGACGTTCCCTATCAGAAACTCTGCCCGGGAGCGGCCGCACTCCGGAAGTTCCAGGACTCCTACAGATAGCGCTCTGCGCAGATTGCAGATCGCAGATCGCCGCGCAAAGCGGACGGCGGCCAACGGGCGGCCGGAGGCCCGCGTCAGCCCGACAGCAGCTCGGTAAGGCGCTCGAGCAGCTTCTTCACATCTACCGGTTTCTCGAGCAGATCCTGCACCGGGAACCATTCCTCGTCGATATCGTTTCTCGAAAAGTCGGTCGGAAACTCCTGATTGACGGCGGTGAGCAGGACGATCGGCGTTCGAGCGATTTGCTCGGTTTTACGGACTTTCCGTGCGAGGTCGAATCCGCCCGAGGGATTCTCCGGAAACATGACGTCGAGAACCAGAACATCCGGTCTTTCGGCGACGATCTCTCCAATCGCATCGTCCACGGTGTCGCGGGTCGTAACGCTCATGCCCTGCGCGGAGAGGCTCGCCGCAAGGTTCTCGAGCAGGTCCGTATCGTCGTCTATGATCATGATCTTTGCCACGCCGTTGCCTCCTGTGTCATGCAGCTCGAATTGGAATCTCCACCGCGAACGTCGTTCCCAGCTTCTCCTCGCTGGTCACCCGAATCCGCAGACCGTGCCGTGCCGCGATCTCTTTGACAATTGCGAGTCCGAGCCCGGTGGAGAGCTTGTTGAAGCGCGTCGCTTCCTTTGTCCTGAAGTACTCATCAAAGATGCGCGGCAGCGCGTCTTCACGTATCCCGATGCCGTTGTCGGTGATGGTCACCACCGCAACCTCATTTGCAGCACGCGCGCGCACCGCGACGCGGCCTCCATCGTGGGAGTAGGTGATCGCGTTTGCCACTATGTTCAGAAAGAGGATCGAATACTGCCGCGCGGTCCCCGGAACGACGATCTCCGGCACGTCGATCTCCACAGTGATTCCCCGCGCGGAAGCCTTCTCGCTGACTTCCTCGAGCACGGTGTCCATCACTCTGCGCAGGTCGACCGTTCCTTCTCCCTCGCTCTTCCGATCCGCTGCCGAACGCAGCTCGCCGAGCAGCAGGATTGCATTTATGCGTTCCCGGAGAGTCTTTGACCTGATCTCGATTCGTTCGACGATCTGCTGTACCGGTTCCGGCAGGGACCGCCAGTGCTCCTCTCGGAGAAAGCCGATATTGCTTTCGATTCCCGAAAAGGGCGCCTTCAGGTCGTGAGCGGTGACGAGCATCATGCGGTTCTTTTCCTCGCTCGCAGCGCCGAGCGCCCGGTTTGCACGGCGCAGATCGGCTTCCCGCGAGCGGACCGTCCCCGAAAGGGTGGAAATGAAGTACCAGATCACAAGCCAGACGAATACCGCCGAGACGGCGAACAGAAATGCGAGCGTCGGGTTGTGCGAGATCAGGCTGTTTCTGCCCTCGAGTATACCGCTGCTCGTCCAGATTCCTGCGAGCTCGAGCAGCACCGAGCCGAGATAGAGCAGCGCCGCCGCGAAAACCACGAGCAGGCTTTCCCGCGCGTCGAAGAAGACGCAGGTAAGCGCGATGTGAAACAGGAACGCGAATGCGACGAAGGTCTCCACGCTGCCGACGGTGTGGACGAGATAGGTCACCGCCAGGAGGTCCACCCAGATCTGACCCCACATGTGAGCCTTGACCTTCCGCAGCTCGGACCGGTCACTCAATCTGCGGACGAAGACGATGAGGAGTGAATTGGCCGCCGCGAGGTAGGCCGAGAGGAACCAGAATCGCGTACCGTCGGGAATCGCGCCGATGCTCCGGAAGAAGCCAGGGAAGACCGAGAACATGGCCGCCACTACCGCGAAGATGCCGACGGCTATCCATCGCACCCTGGTGAACCAGCGTGCATTGGAGAGCAGTACCGTGCCGCCGAGGCTCTCCCTTGCGGAGCTCGCCTGCGGAGTCGCGGTCGATTGAGTCGGATCGAACTCGAACGCGGCCATTGGATTCTCCCGTCGGCTTCCCGTTCAGAAATAGTCCATCGCCAGCATCTTTTTCAGCATGACGATGTCCTTCTCCTCGAGCCGGACGAGACTCTCGATGAATGTCTCGGCCTCCGGTCCCACCTGCTGTGCAAGGATGCGCCGATACAGATCGACCAATGTCGAATCATACCGGACCGCCGAGTCGAGAAGCTCCCTGCTTTTCACACTCTCCGGAGGCGTGGTCATGGGTTTGAACACCTCGTCCGGCTCGAAGGGGACGTCGAACCGCAGCCGAACCATCCCTATGTGCTCTCTGCGTTCGGGCGAGAGCGCCGCGGTCGCCTCTTCGAGATGGCGGCGGTGACGGCTCAGGTAGTAGGTGAGAAGCCTGACCCCGGCGTCTTCCGTCCGGTCTCTGATCTCGGCGTAGTAGCTTTCGAGCTTCTTTTCGAATTCCATCGCCCGTTTCAGGAGCTCTTCGAACGTTATGCCGCTCATCTGCGTTCACCTCCCGGTAAGCCAGGGTCAGAATTTGTCGTAGAATATATCCTCTTCCCGTGCGCCCTTGTCCCTGAGAATGCGGGTTACCGCATCGATCATCGGCGGAGGGCCGCAGAGAAACGCCTGAAGGTCCCTGTTGCCTTCGAGATACTTGTCCACCGAAAGGTGCACGAAGCCGGTTTCACCATCCCACTTCTCGTCCTCGCCTAGCGGATCGGACAGCGCATAGTGGACCTGCAGATTCGGATGATCCACCATCAGCTGTTTGAACATGTCCAGATAGAAGATGTCCTTCGTCGTTCGTGCGCCGAAAAAGAGCTTCACCGGCCGGTTGGGCCATCGGGTCTCGGCGGTATACACGATGTTCTTCAACGGCGCCATTCCGCAGCCGCCTCCCACCAGGATGATCTCCCGATCCGGGTCTTCGTCGATACGGAACTCCCCGTAGGGGCCGGTGAAGACCACCTCGTCACCCTCTGCGAGGTTGTGCACGTAGGTCGAAGCTATGCCCCCGGGAACCAGCCGCACCACCAGCTGGACCTTCGTGTCTTCATATACGGGGGAGGAGATGGAGTAGGCGCGGTGAATGGAGCCGCCGTCGGGATCAGGCGCTTCGAGCTGCACGTACTGTCCCGGATGGTGGCTGATGTGCTCCGGATCGATGAGCTCCAGATTCACCTCCTTGATGTCATGGGTGAGGCTGCGGATCTGCGCGACCCGCGCGCGGAACTGCTTGACCGAGAGAAGCTCTTCCGGTATCTGAATTTCGATGTTCTGTTTCACCTTCACCTGGCAGGCCAGGCGGATGCCTGAGCGCTGCTCGGCGCGCGACATGAAGGGAATCTCGGTGGGAAGGAGCGGTCCTCCGCCCTCGAGCACCGAGACCTTGCAGAAGCCGCAGGAGCCCTTTCCGCCGCATGCCGAGGGAACGTAGACCTTGTGATCGTACAGCGCGGACAGCAGGGTGATCCCGCCCTGCTGATCGAAGATGGAGGATCCCTTGTTGATCGAGACGCTGCATACTCCGTAGTTCGCCAGGTAGCGCTCCGCGATCAGGAGAAAGACCGAGAGCGCGATGAATATTCCGGTTGTGATGACGATTGCAAGGATTCCGGTTACCATAAATTTCTCCTGCCTTATTGTGTCACGACACTGCTGCGTGACGACACTACTGTGTAACCACGC
>CAZNYW010000009.1:60745-77145 GCA_964577375.1 uncultured Spirochaetales bacterium
TGTGTAACCACGCTACTGCGTGGACAGCATCCCCGTGAAGCCCATGAACGTCATCGCGATGACTCCGGCCATGAGCATCAGGATCCCGGTCCGGCGAAGAGCCGCCGGGACGTTTGAGTAGCCCATCTTCTCGCGAAGGCCCGCCATAAGCGCAATTGCGAGGAACCATCCCAGCCCGGCGCCAAGCCCGTAGACTGTCGTCTGAACGAAAGAGTAGTTGCGGATCACCATGAACAGCGACGCGCCGAGGATCGCGCAGTTGACCGTTATCAGCGGAAGAAAGATTCCCAGCGCATAGTAGAGGTCGGGGCTGAAACGCTCCACGAACATCTCGAGGAATTGAACGAAGCCTGCAATCACCGCGATGAATATGATGAATGAGACGAAGTCCAGACCGAGCGGCAGAAGCAGGTAGTGGTAGATCAGGTAGTTGATCACCGTCGTGAAGAACATGACGAACGTCACTGCGCTTCCGAGGCCCACCGCGGTGCTGATGCGGTTCGAACAGACGAGGAACGAGCACATTCCGAGGAAGCTTGCAAACAGAATATTATTGGTGAATATCGATCCGAGAAAGATTGCCCACACGGGTGTTATGTTCATACGCCTTCTCCTACTTCGCCTCTTTATTGTCCCTGGCGTCACCCGAGGGATTGAGCGTCTCGAGGATCCAGATCAGGAAACCGCCGACGAAAAACGCGCCGGGGGCGAGCAGAAGGATGAGGTTCTTCGTGTACCAGCTGTCGGAGAGGATGGTGATCCCGAGGAACGTTCCCGAGCCGATCAGCTCGCGCACGGTTCCGATGAACAGAAGGATGATCGCGTATCCTATCCCGTTGGCAAAACCGTCAAGAAACGAAGGCAGCGGCGGATTCTGCATCGCGAATGCCTCGGCGCGCCCCATCACTATGCAGTTGGTGATGATGAGCGCCACGTAGGGTCCGAGCTGCTTTGACATCTGCCAGTAGAAACCCTTGAAGAACTGATCGATGATGATGACGAAGGTCGCAATGATGGCGACCTGCGCGATCATCCGGATGCGCCGCGGAATCACGTTGCGCAGCGTTGAGATGAAAAGGTTGGACATTGCGGTGACGAACGTGAGAGCCGCGCCCATCACCAGCGAGTTGGCTACGCGGTTGGTGACCGCGAGGAAGATGCAGATGCCGAGTACCTGTTTGGTGACGGGGTTGGCCTTGTAGATACCCTCGAGCAGAATCTCCTTTCCCTTGCCGCCGAAGAGCGACAATCGTGAACGGGACTGCAGTGTTTCCGTCTTAGTTGCCATTGGCGCTTTTCTCCTTGAAGATGTCCTGGGCCACATTGGTCAGCATGGTTTCCACGCGATTCGAGGTCATGGTAGCTCCGGTGATTCCATCGACCGAATTGGGACCGGCAGCGGCCTCCGGTTTCAGCACCTTGAACCCCGGCGTGCCACTGTCGGACACGATCTTTTTTCCGTCGAACTGCTTCTGAAACCATTCGGCGGAGATTTCACCACCGAGTCCCGGAGTTTCCTCCTGCTTGAAGAACCGGACGCCCCGGATAGTCTCCATGTCGGGCTGCAGCGCGATGACTCCGCTTACCGGTCCCCAGAGACCGGCGCCGGTGAACGGTATCGCATAGCCTGCAACCGAGCCGCTGCCTGCGGGCGTGTACGCATAGAGGTCGAGGTTTCCGAGCTTCGTCTGCTTCACCTGCTTGTCGAACGTGGCCACCAGATCCGCCTGGGAGGCATCGGCGGCAACCGGAACATTGAGCGCATCGAGGATGTTCCGTACCTCCTCGGCCTTTTCGTTCGAGGTACGATAGGGCGCGGTGACCAGATTTATCCCTGCGAGCAGCGCGGAGCAGACGAGCCCGAGCGCAATCGAAAAGAGGATGATGCGTACGTTCTTGTGTTCGTTGTCACTCATGCGCGTATCTCCTCATGCGTGAACGGATGATCACCTCATCTATGAGCGGTGCGCAGATGTTGCCGAAAAGGATTGCGAACATCATTCCTTCCACGAACCCGGAAAACGAGCGGATCAGGAGCGTAACCAGGCCGATGAGGAATCCGTACACCCACTTTCCCGACTGGGTAACCGGCCCGGTAACCGGATCGGTGCACATGAAAAAGGCGCCGAAAAGGAATCCTCCCGACATCAGGTTGAACCACCAGGGCTCGACCGAGCCCGGCGCGACCGCGTGAAGGATTCCCGAGAGCACCACGAAGGTCCCGATGACCGAGACTACCGTGCGCCAGTTTGCTATCCCGACGGCGACGAGAAAGATACCGCCGATCAGGACGGCAAGCGCGGAGGTCTCACCGGCGCTTCCGGGAATGTTCCCCAGGAAGAGGCTGAGCGGCGAGGCGAGCGAGCCCCCCTTTGCCGCCACCAGCGGCGTTGCCGATGCGACCGCATCAGCAGCGTGCGCGGCCGCGCCGGGTATGATGCGTCCCCAGCCGCCGACCGCAGGCTGAAGCCAGTGTCCGGTCATCGCAGAAGGGTAGGCGAGGGCGACGAACACCCGGCCTACGAGGGCGGGGTTGAAAAGGTTTCGGCCCGTGCCGCCGAAAACCTCCTTCCCGACGAGCACCCCGAACGCCACCCCGACGGCGACGATCCACAGCGGGAGACCCGGCGGCACGATGAGCGGAAAGAGGAAGCCGGTCACCAGGAAGCCTTCGCTTATCTCCTTTTTTCGAAGGATGGCGAACGTGACCTCGACCGCTCCTCCGGCCGCGTAGGAGACAAGGAGTGTCAGAAGTATCCGCCAGCCGAAGAAGTAGACCGAGGCAATGAAGGCCGGCATCAGCGCAACGACGACCAGGATCATGATGCGTTTCACATCGAGCGGATCCCTGCCGTAGGGCGGATTTTCCGGCACTACGCCGGCGGCGAACAGGAAATTGTCGAGGGCACTGAAAATCGGCGCATAGGTTGCGAGCCTTCCACCCTTCTCGAAGGCCGGTCGGAATCGGTCAAGCGGGCTGCTCATCGGGCCTCCTCTGTGTGATCGGCTCCCCGGGACTTCGCCTCGACGGCCCGCATCTCTTCGCGTTCCCGCCGGATCTGGTCCTTGGCCGATATGAATTGCTGTGCGAGCTCTATCTTTGATGGACAGACGAAGGTGCAGAGGTTGCATTCAACGCAGCGGTCGAGGCCGGACTTTTCGGCGTCGTCGGTGAGCCCACGGTGCAGGTACCGATGGAGCACCTGCGGCATTATCCCCGCCGGGCAGACGTTTTCGCAGATTCCGCAGGCGATGCACGCTCGCTCTTCGCCGCGGAGCGATGCGGTGACGTGCCGGTCATATCCGCCGGTCAGCCGCGTTGCAAAGGACCGGTTGTAGGAGGTACGGTCGAATCCGGGCCGGACAAGGCTGAGCAGTTCGCGCTTCGAGAACTCCGGCAGATAGAAGAAGGCGTCGTCGTCGTAGCCGGTGGCGGCCGACTGAGCGTCCACCGGCTTTCCGTTCAGAAGCCCGCCTCGCAGGATGACTGCCCCGTCGACCGCTTCGGCAAAGTCCGTGAGCGGGGTGCCGATCCTTACCGCGTGATGTCTGGGATCGGTCCGGCCCGGTCCACCGGTGACCACGATCCTCTCGTTCGCAGGTATTCCCTCCGACAGGCATGCCCCTATCGCCTCTACACCCTGCGCGTCGACCACCCAGATCTCGTCGGTTTTTGCGATCTTCGGCTCCTCGCGACGAAGTGCGTCGGTGAGGATTCGCGGATTCTCTATCGGATAGGTCAGCGGCACTGCATGAATGTGCACCAGGGCGTATCCTGCGAGGTCCTTGAAGATCATCTGCGCCACCGGATCGCGCGGTGAGGTTAAAACTACCTCGATCGACCCGTAATCCGACAGCAGCTTCTGCAGGAAGCGAATTCCTGTAACGATTCGCTCCCACGAGCGGGTGACGATGACCCGTCCGCGCGCCCGGAACGGCTCGGTGAGGACGAAATTTAGGACAATTGCTCGCGGCCCCTCGGCTGCATCCAGTCTCGGCAGTCCCCGAGTGGTCGAGCTCCAGAGATAGGGCCATATTCCGCCGCGCGCGAGGATTTCGGTGATCTGCTCGCGGGAAACGCGCTCCGGGGAGCGGGGCTGAAACCCTTCGGCACTGCTCCGGTCGGCCGTGACCTCGTCGATGACGATCCGGCGTCCGTCGCTGCCTTCCGGCGTGGATATCCTGCCTGCCGCCGGTGCGGGGAGGGTCAGCGTCCCTCCTGCTGCAGCCACGGTTGCCAGAGGTGCGCCGAAGGCGACCCTTTCCCCCGGGCGTGCGACGGCTTCATAGTCCAGACCGCCGCGCGTCAGATCGATGAGGAGCCGCTGCGGTACCTCGACGTCGACCAGATCCCGGACAGGTCTTCCGACTATTTTAGGTGTAAATCCGCCATGTTTTAGTCTCAAAGTATTACTCCCGTGGTCAGTATAATCGGAGAGTATCGAGAACGCAATATTCATTTTTTTGGTGATTTTTTTGGTCAGCAATCGGCGCCACCGGCACGTCGACCCGGTGGCGCCCGTGCCGATATGCATGGTAGACTTTAGTAAGTCGGAGGCATCATATGAGCGCGGTCAGGTCCAGGACGAAGTGCATCGGCATCCTCACAAGCGGCGGGGACTGCCCGGGGCTGAATGCGGCGATCCGGGGAGTAGCGAAGGCGGCGGTTAACCGGTTCGGTATGAAGGTGGTCGGCATTCAGGACGGATTTCGCGGGCTCGTAGAGAACAGGACCGTGATACTGGATGACCGGAATCTCAGCGGAATCCTCACCGTCGGCGGGACCATACTCGGCACAAGCCGGGATAAGCCGCACAAGATGATAATCGGCGGCAAAAAGATGGATATGACCGCGGCGGCGGTGGAGAATCTCAGGCGGCACCAGATAGAGTGTCTCGTCTGTCTCGGAGGCGGAGGAACTCAGAAGAACGCGTATCATCTCCACACCGCGGGCAGCGTGAACGTCCTCACCATGCCGAAGACCATCGACAACGACGTGGCCGAGACCGATATCACCTTCGGCTTCGACACCGCGATGCACATCGCCGCGGATGCAATAGACCGGCTGCACACAACGGCGACCAGCCATCATCGCATCATCGTGTGCGAGATAATGGGGCACAACAGCGGATGGCTTGCACTCGGGGCCGGAATCGCAGGTGGAGCGGACGTCATCCTCATTCCGGAGATACCCTACGATCCCAGGGTGGTTGCCGAGCACCTGCTCGCCCGCCGCCGCAGCGGCAAACGATTTTCGATAATCGCCGTCGCAGAGGGAGCCGTATCGGTTGCAGAGGCCAAAGCGGCTGAAGGTGCCGAGAAGGAGGGGGCGAAGGACAAGAAGGGCAAGGCTTCGGGCGAGGAAAAGCCGGTGACCGGAAAAAACGAAGCCGGGGAGGTATACCACCTGGTGCAGGAATCCAAAGCGAGCAGGCTCGCGCGGGAGCTGCAGCGATTGACGGGAATTGAGGCGCGGGTAACCTCGCTCGGGCACGTGCAGCGCGGCGGTATTCCTACCCCTACCGACCGGCTGTACAGCACCCTTCTCGGCACTCGCGCGGCGGAGCTTCTCGCGGAGGGAACCTACAATGTCATGGTCGCGATCCGCGGGCAACGGTGCGAAGCGGTCCCTATCGAGAAGGTTGCCGGCAAAAAGAAGCTTGTTCCCATCGATCATACCTGGGTGCAATCTGCGCGACTGGTAGGTTCGTGCCTCGGAGATCAATAATCGATAAATTTAGCGTCCTATTGGGCTGCATAAACCTTGACTGTTTTTTCCATAGGATGTAGAATCTGACCATTCTAACAAGGTAACGCAAGCAAATTTCTCGTCTTTAGGCGGGACATCTGTGCACGGTTTTTCAACGGGCGTGTGCACCGCCAACCGTACGACCACATATCATCGGACAGATACCGCGTCCGGTACGTGTGACGCACAAGACACGCCCGGTGAACGAAAAAACGGGAGTTCGCATGTCACTAGCTACGTTTCGGAAAGGAATCCATCCTTCCTATAACAAGGACCTTTCGGCGGCCAGGGCCATCGAAAGCCTTCCCGTTCCCGAGGTCGTTGAAATCCCCCTTCTCCAGCATCTTGGCGGACCGGCAAAAATGGTGAAGGCCAGGGGAGACACCGTGGAGCCTGGCGAGGTGATCGCCGAAGCATCCGGTATGATCTCGGCAAACATTCACTCACCGGTCTACGGCGAGGTGAAGAGGATAATTCAGCGTCCGCTTCCGGGCGGGCGCATGTGCGATTACGTCGAGATTGCGGTGGACCGTGAGAAAACCGAGGCGCACACCTGGCAGCGGCAGGAGGTAGATCTTTCGTCGCTCGACCGGGATGAGGTAAACAAGCGCATCCGTGACGCCGGCATCGTAGGAATGGGCGGTGCCACCTTTCCGACCAGTGTGAAGCTGACGCCTCCGCCGGGGGCGGAGATCGACACGCTGGTGATCAACGGGGCGGAGTGCGAGCCCTATCTCACCTGCGACCACCGGCTGATGGCGGAAAATGCCCGCGGAATACTGGACGGCGTGCGGATTATACAGCACGCCCTCAAGTTCAAATCGATCATCTTCGGTATAGAGAGCAACAAGCCCGACGCGATAGAGGCGGTGACGAGTGCGCTTTCAGACTACGGCGAGCTTCCCTGCCGCGTAGCGCCGCTCGCCGTGAAGTATCCGCAGGGCGGTGAGAAAATGCTTATCTACGCCGTGACCGGCCGGGTTGTGCCGGCCGGCAGCCTTCCGCTCGATGTGGGCGTGGTCGTTTCGAACGTCCAGACGCTGAATGCGATAGGCGAGGCGTTCTACTACAATAAGCCGCTCATCGAGCGCGTGCTCACCGTCTCCGGTGACACGGTCGCGGAACCGCGGAACCTGCGCGTCCTGCTCGGGACACCGATGAAGCAGCTCGTCGACTTCTGCGGAGGATATGACGAGCGAACCAGCAAGATCCTTTTCGGCGGGCCAATGATGGGAATTGCCGTGCCGAGCCTCGACTACTCGGTCATGAAGGGTACTTCCGGGCTGCTTTTCCTCTCCACCGACGAGGTTCCCGATGAGAGTCCCTGCATACACTGCGCACGCTGCGTCGACGCGTGTCCGATGAATCTCATGCCGCTGAAACTCGCATCCTATGCAAAGGCGAAGATGTTCGCCGAAGCAAAGGCGCTGAATGTGAACGACTGCTTCGAATGTGGTTCCTGCGCGTACAGCTGCCCGGCGAAGATCCGCCTGGTTTCCTGGATCCGGTACGCGAAGAATTACATCCGGGTCAAGAAGATCTAGCGCCTCGTACGAAGGAGCCAATCCATCATGAGTTCGAAATCCGAGGGGTTTCTCCTGACCTCCTCACCACATCAGTTCTCGAAGGCGAGCACGCCGCAGATCATGTACACGGTGATCCTGACGCTGCTGCCCGCCGTGATCATGTCGGTGCTGTTCTTCGGCGCCTATGTGCTGCTGCTCTACCTCATCGGTGTCGGCGCGGCAATGGCTACCGAGGCGGTGTTCAAGCTGGTGCGCAAGCAGGACTGGCGCAGCTGTCTGGACGGGAGCGCGGTGATCACCGGGCTTCTGCTGGTCATGACGCTGCCGCCGCACATCTCTCCGATTCTGGTGGCCCTGGGATCGGTGGTAGGCATCTTCGTCGGTAAGATGGTCTTCGGCGGACTCGGTGCCAACGTGTTCAATCCGGCTCTCGTCGGCCGCGCCTTTCTGGCGGCTGCCTACCCGGTCCCGATGACCACCTGGACCGCTCCGCACGCTGTCTTCGGTTTTCTGAGCGGAGCCGATGCGACCAGCGGCGCCACCCCTCTCGCCTCCGCCAAGTTCGAGCACACCTTCGAGTCCATCGGCCGGCTCTTCTTCGGCCAGACCGGGGGAAGCATCGGCGAGACCTGCGCGCTGTTCATCATCATAGGCGGGCTGGTGCTCATCGCATTGCGCATCATACGGTGGCGCACCACCGTCTCCATGATAGCGACGGTCTTTCTGTTCGGCGGGCTTTTCTGGCTGATCAATCCGGCTGTCTATCCGAATCCTGTCTTCGACCTGTTCGCAGGCGGCCTGATGCTGGGCGCCTTCTATATGGCCACTGACATGGTCACCACTCCCTATACCCGTCTCGGGAGCGTGATTTTTGGAGCGGGCGCGGGAATACTCATCGTCATAATCCGCCTCTTCGGAGGTTTCCCTGAAGGCGTCATGTATTCCATTCTGCTCATGAATGCGGTTACGCCCCTTCTCAACCGGTCGATCAACAACAGGGTGTTCGGCGCAAAACCGAAGAGCGCCGAGGGGGCCAGGTCATGAGAAAGATGGTTGTCGTTCTTACCATTGTGATGGTGCTCGCAGGACTGGTCCTTGCGTCGGCATACACGCTTTTCCAGCCGCAGATTGCGAGGAATCAGGCCCAGGCGCTTTCAGATTCGCTCGCGTCCCTCTTTCCCGGCGACGAGAAACTGACCTTCTCCAAGCTCAACACCGACAAGATGGAGATCTACGCTGCCCGTTCCTCGTCCGGGAATCTCGCCGGATATGCGGTGCGCGTCGTCGGCTCCGGATACGGCGGGCCGATACAGATGCTCGTCGGCGTATCGCCTGATTTGCGCAAGATCGTCGGGCTTCAGGTTGTGGAGAATGTCGAGACGCCGGGGCTGGGCTCGCGAATCACCGAAGATTCGTTCCGCAGTCAGTTTCAGGGACTGGACCCGTCGAAGGAGATCACCTACGTCAAGAATCAGACGCCGGACAAGCAGAAGAACCAGATCGAGGCGTTGAGCGGCTCGACAATAACCACGCGGGCGGTAACCGGGGCGCTGAGCGGTACCCTTTCGCAGGCGCTGTCGGTGATCAAGGAAGTCGGTGCTTCCGGCACGGCCGCGGCGGCGAAATAACGCCGCAGGAGTTGGGAGATAGAGATGGCTACCAAATCGATACTTGCTGAGTTTACCAAGGGCTTCGGAAAGGACAATCCGACCTTTGTTCAGGTGCTCGGGATGTGCCCGACCCTTGCGGTCACAACCTCTGTCGTCAACGGACTGGGAATGGGGCTCGCAACGCTGTTCGTGCTCTTCTTCTCGGTGCTCATTACCGTTCTGATAAAGCGCGTCGTGCCCGACGGCGTTCGCATCGCGGTCTACACCGTGGTGATTGCCACCTTCGTGACCATCGCGGACCTTTTCATGCGCGCCTACGCGCCGCCGCTGTCGAAGGCGCTCGGTCCCTATGTTCCGCTGATCGTGGTCAACTGCATCATCCTCGGACGCATCGAGGCCTTTGCTACCAAGAATCCGGCGGGCCCCGCCCTCGTGGACGCGGTGGGAATGGGCGCTGGATTCACGGTCAGCCTCATCATCCTCGGGGCGATTCGTGAAATTCTCGGAAGCGGCAAGCTTCTCGGGGTCTCGATCTTCGGAAGCGGTTTCAATCCGCTGCTCGTCATGGTGCTGCCTCCCGGAGCCTTCCTCGCGCTCGGCATTTTGATGGCCATTTTCAACGCGCTCAAGGACCGGAACAGCCTCGTCGTGATGGAGGGCAGGTGAGATGAACGTTCTGCTTATCGCGATAGCCGCGGTCGTCGTGAACAACTTCGTTCTCAGCTACTTCGTCGGGATTTGTCCGTTTATAGGCGTGTCGAAGAAGATCGACGCGGCCCTGTCGATGGGGATTGCGGTCACCTTCGTCATGACGCTGACCTCGATCGTGACATGGCTCATCACCGACCTCATCCTGGTCCGGCTCAACATGCCCTATCTCGAGTACGTGGCCTACATCGTCGTCATTGCAGCGCTGGTTCAGCTTGTCGAAATGTTCATCAGAAAGACCTCGCCCGCGCTGTACAAGGCGCTCGGCATCTACCTGCCGCTCATCACCACCAACTGCGCAATCCTGTTCGTCGCGCTGCTTCAGGCGATGCGGAACTACAACTTCATTCAGGCGACTGTTTTCGGTTTTGCGGCCGGAATCGGCTTCACCCTCGCAATCGTCATCATGGCTGGCATCCGCGAGCAGCTCGAGATCGCCGACGTTCCGCGGCCCTTCAGGGGAGCTGCGATCACCCTGATAACCGCTTCCATTCTCGCGCTGGCATTCATGGGTTTTTCGGGTTTGATCGCGGCTTGATGCGCGGCGAATCAGCTGCGGCGGTTCGCGGCTCTGACAGGAGGTTTACATGACAATTCTGATTGCAGCCGGGCTGATGGGGCTCATCGGTCTGCTGTTTTCCATAAGTCTCGGCATAGCGGGCAAGAAGTTCGCCGTCGAGGTAGATCCCCGGCTCAACGAAATCGAAAAGTCGCTTCCCGGCGTGAACTGCGGCGGGTGCGGATACGCGTCCTGCGCGATGTACGCCGAGGCGGTTGCCGGCGAAAAAGCGCCGGTCGATCTCTGCGTGGTGGGCGGTCAGGACACCGCGCGCGACGTCGCTCACGTGATGGGCATATCAGTCTCCGACGAAGCGAAGGACAAGATCGTCGCCGTGGTCTTCTGCCAGGGTGACTCGGAGGCATCGGCGTTTCCGGGCGAGTACCGCGGCATACGGGACTGCGCTGCGGCCGTCTACTCGCAGGATGTCTCGAAACGGTGCAAGTACGGATGTGTCGGTCTTGGATCCTGTGTGGACGCCTGCCCGTTCGACGCCATTCATCTGAGTAAAACCGGTATTCCCTTCGTGGACGCCGAAAAATGCACCGCGTGCGGGAAATGCGTTGCCGCCTGCCCGCGCAATCTGATCGAGCTTCACCCTCTCAAGCACGATTCGTTCGTCTACTGCAAGTCGCAGGATCCGGCGATCATCGCAAAGAAGGTGTGCGTGAAGGCATGCACCGGCTGCACGCTTTGCGCCAAGTCCGCCGCAAAGGATGACAATCCGGATGCGGTCCGCATGGAGGGCAACCTCGCGGTGGTAAACACCAAAAACTACGCCGCCAAGCCGGAATATGGCGCCAAATGCCCGACCGGCGCCTACTCGACCTATGTCAACATTGTGAACAAGGACAAGGTCCTTGGGCGCACGCCGGCGGAGCCTGAACCGGTCGGCGCCGGTGCCGGTGGCGGGGAAGACGGAAATGATTGAGGAAGTCGGCCTTGTGGAACGAATATCAGGTGATAAGATGGACTTACGGATCACGCAGCCGGCACAGTGCGATGCCTGCGCGATCCGGGAATCCTGTTACGGCCGTGGAAACGTCGTGACGGTACCGCGGGAGCCGGGGGTGGAGGTGAACGACAGCGTCGAGCTCGAGATCGCCCATACGTCGATCCTCGGTCTGTCGGCCCTGATCTACGGAATGCCGCTTGCAGGACTTCTCGCCGGCGTGCTATCCGGGTATTATGTCCTGTTCGCCGGGCTTGCCGAGACGGGAAGGACGCTGGCGTCGGTCGGAAGCGGTCTTGCCCTCCTTGGAGTCTGTGCGCTTGTGGTCCGCATTGTCGGAAGACGTATTTCCGACCGAATTGAATACAGGACCCGCCGCGTTGCTGCGGAAACGGAAGCCGAACCCGATTCATCGGAAGATGTCGGGTCGACTTCCCAGGGTCGTCGCTGAGAAAGAATCCGCAAAATTGTCAAACTAGAGACATACTTTGGAGGCTCTAATGAAAGCTGTTGTTGATGCAGATGTCTGCACCGGATGTGAGCTTTGCTCCTCGATTGCGCCGGACGTTTTCGAGATGGACGGTGATGTCGCAAAGTCGGTAGGAGAGGTTCCCGCAGGATCCGAAGATGCCGCGAAAGAGGCGGCGGAATCCTGCCCGGTCGAGTGTATCACCATTTCCTGATTCCTTGAATTTCGCAGGCGTACTGCGCTTGCTATGACGTTGTGCCGGGGCGGCCCGCCCGTCCCGGCATGGACGTTCCCGCGATTGCGAGGAGCACCGAAAGCTCCTTGCTCTGTTCCGAATCGGCCCTGGAGGTCAGCACGACCGGCACCCGGGCACCGGCAATTATCCCCGCCACCCTTGCCCCGGCAAACAGAGTCAGACTTTTATAGAGCACATTTCCCGCTTCCAGGCCGGGCATGAGTACGATGTCCGCTTCCCCGGCGACCGGATCGGCTATGCACTTGATCTCCGCCGCTTCCACCGACACCGCTACGTCGAAGCCGAAGGGCCCCGCTATCTCGACATCGCCCAGCCGCTCCGGCAGCCCGCCTTTCGGAAATCTGCGGACAATTTCCGCCGCGTCAACCGTGCTCTGGATCTTCGCGCTCTCCTTTTCCACAGGCGCCACGCAGGCAATTCTGGGGCGTTCGATGCCAAGGCTTCGAGCGACATCCACCGCGTTGCAGAGAATCTCGATCTTCTGCTCGACGCCCGGCGCCACATTTATCGCAGCGTCGGTGAGCAGAAGCAGCTTGTGGTAGCGGGGAATCTCGAAGACGGCGACGTGGCTGATCAGGCGACCGGGATCGAGAAGCCCATGCTCGCGGTTGAGAATCGCCCGGGTGAAATCGGCGGTCTGCACCAGCCCCTTCATCAGGATGTCGACCTCACCGGAAGAGGCGAGCCGCGCGGCAAGCGAGCAGGCAGCCACCGCATCGTCGGCCGGTGCGAAGCGCGCGCTCTCTACCGACACACCGCAGCGAGCGGCAGTGGCCTCGATCCTTCCGCGGTCTCCAATGAGCAGGAACTCGGCGATCCCGTCGCGTGCGACGGCAGCTATGCAGCGGATTACCTCTTCGTTGTCGGCCATCGGCACCGCAATGAGCGGGGTTTTTCGCTCAGGCGAGTCCACACAGCCTGCGGCGGCGCACTCGCGCAGCAGCTTTTCCAAGGCCGGTGCGTCGTTCATGCCGGCACTCTCAGTAGCTCCGGACGACGGCATCGCCGCACAACGCGCTGCGGGCCGCTTCCGCGAGGGAGATCATCTCCCGTTCGCCCGGGATTATCTCGGCGGGCGCGAGGAAGCTGACCCTCCGGAGTATTCCCTCGACAAGGCGTTTGTTCCACGCCATCCCTCCGGTGAGCACGATGAGGTCTACCTTTCCCGAAAGCGTTGCCCCGTGCGTCGCAATTTCCTTGCTGATCTGGTAGATCATGGCCTCGAACGCGGCGCGCGCCCGGGTATCACCTGCGTCCATTCGCCGCTCGATCTCCGACAGATCGTTCGTTCCGCAATAGGCGACCAGCCCGCCTCTGCCGGTGATCCGCTTTTTGAGATCCGCAGGGGTCATGCTGCCGCTCAGTGCAAGCTCCACCAGTTGACCTGCAGGCAGTCCGCCCGATCTTTCGGGCGCTAACGGCCCGTCGCCGTCGAGGGCATTGTTCACGTCGACCACGCGCCCACCGCGGTGAGCTCCCACCGAGACCCCGCCGCCGAGGTGCGCGACGATCATGTTCAGCTCTTCGTAGCGGGAGTTCCTGCGCCGCGCCGCCTCGCGGGCAGCCGATTTCTGATTGAGCGCGTGGAAGATGCTCCGCCGTTCGATCTCCGGAATGCCTGAAAGGCGTGCGGCCTCCTCGAGCTCGTCGACCACAACCGGATCGGCGATGTAGGCCGGGCAGCCGGCGTCGGCGGCGATGCGAGCCGCGATTATTGCGCCAAGATTCGAGGCGTGTTCGCCGAAGCGCGCCGAGGTGAGGTCTTCGATCATGGCGTCGTTTACGGCGTAGACCCCGCTCTCGATCGGCCGCATGAGCCCGCCTCTTCCGATGACGGCCGACAGACTCGCCGGATCGATTGCGTTCTGCAGCAGGAAGCTTCGGACGGTGCTTTCGCGAAAGGGAGCCTGATCGAGGATGCGTCGGTAGGCCGCTAGCTCCTCCACACCGTGATGAATCGACTCGGCGTGAATCTCTTCACTATCGAGGAAGAGGGATACCTTCGTCGACGTAGATCCCGGATTTACGGCCAGGATGCGATAGGGGCTTCGAGGCTTTGAGCTCACCGCGCGCCGCCGCCTTCGGGATTCTTCTCCAGATACGCGAGCGCCGCGTCGACGAGCTTGAGGTTGACCTCGGCGAGGTTCTTGCGCTTGAGCGAAACCGGGATAACGGCGCGGACCGTCCCGATCGCCGGCCTGCCTGAAATTGCGGCGCAGACGGTCAGAAGCACAACGTTCGCGCCCTGCAGAAACCCGTGTTCCTGCGCAATCTCGGACGCCGGTATCGGCACGAACCGGATGTCGGTTCTCGACGGGCGCCGATTTATTATCGACGAATTCACAATGACGAGACCGCCCGGCTGGACAGTTTCCTCGAAGGCGTCGAGTGAGGGACCGTTCATCGCGATAAGCACGTTGGGCCGGTCAACGAGCGGCGAGCCGATGACCTCCTCCGAAAGAATGACGCTGGCGTTGGCGGTCCCACCGCGCATTTCCGGGCCGTAGGAGGGAAGCCACGTGGCGTGCAGACCTTCGACGGTCCCGCAGTTCGCGAGGAGCACCCCGGCTGAAAGCACGCCCTGGCCACCGAACCCGGCGATTTTGACATACAGGTCGGAGCTCTTCTGGGTGGCGGCCGATTCTTCAGCCGGCCCGGCGCTCCCTTTTGCGATGTCGAGGTCTTTCTGACTGCGCAGAAGGGAAAGGAGCGCCGCGTCCGAGGCGTCACGGCCGTCGCCTTCAGCAGCCGGGACAGTTTCCGAATCGCGGAAGTTCCTGACCGGGAAGACCGGTTCGAGCTTCTCCTTGATCCACTGCCGCGCGTCGACCGGCGTCATCTTCCAGTTGACCGGACAGGGCGAAAGGATCTCCACAAAGGAGAACCCTCGGCCGTCGATCTGGTTCTTCAGCGCCTTGCGGATTGCCTTTCGCGCCCGCAGGACGCGCGGTCCATCGGCGAGAGATACCCGCTCGACGTAGACCGGGGTCGCAAGAGAGTCGATGAGCTCGCACATCCCGATGGGATTGCCCTCGAGCTCGAGCGAGCGGCCGTTCGGGGTGGTGAGCGTCTTCTGCCCGATCAGGGTCGTCGGAGCCATCTGGCCTCCGGTCATCCCGTAGATTGCATTGTTGATGAAAAAGACGGTGATATTCTCGCCGCGGTTGGCCGCGTGAACTATTTCAGCCATTCCGATGCCTGCCAGATCGCCGTCTCCCTGGTAGGAAATGACGATCGCATTGTCGAGAGAGCGCCTGATCCCGGTAGCGACCGCAGGAGCGCGCCCGTGGGCACACTGAATATTGCCGGTATCGAAATAGTAGTAGGCAAAGACGCTGCAACCGACCGGGGAGCAGAAGACCACCCTGTCCTGTATGCCGAACTCATCGATCGCTTCCGCAATCAGCTTGTGTGCCGTTCCGTGGCCGCAGCCGGGGCAGTAGTGGGTGACCTTCTGTCCGGGTCCCTTGCGCTCGAAGGTGTCGTAAAAGCTCTCGGGTTTGCTATACCTTACCATAGAGCATGTCTCCATGGGCGCGAACTGCCGCACGGGATGATCCCGTCGGCTTTTTCATGTCTTCGACGGCCCGCTCGAAGAGCTCGGTCGTAGTTGGGACCTCACCGCCCATCCAGTTGTAGCGCATCACCGGTACCGCGCACCGGACCGCGAGCTCAACATCGTCGGCCATCTGACCTTCGTTCAGCTCCACGACCGCAAGGCTGCGGACCCCCGATGCCACAAGACCGTTCAACCGCCCTGCAGGGAAGGGGAATAGAGTCTTCGGTCGCAGAAGGCCGGCCCGGTAACCCTTCCGCCGGAGCTGCTGCACCGCCGTCAGGGCGACGCGCGCGGATATTCCGTATCCGATAAAGAGGAACTCCGCATCCTCGGTCTGGATCTCTTCCCAGTCGGTGATTTCGTTGCGTATCTTTGCGTACTTGTCCTGCAGCTGCCAGTTGTGACCGGCCTGCGCGGCAGGGCTCATGTAGATCGAGGTTATGAGATTGTGCCGGCTTTCGCGGTCCGCATAGAGTGCCCAGGATTTTCGTGATCCGTGCTGGACCGCCTCCGGCAGCTCCACCGGCTCCATCATCTGTCCGATATAGGCATCAGAAAGCACGAATACGGTGACCCGGTAGCGATCCGCGATCTCGAACGCCCGTGCGGTGAAATCGCTCATCTCCTGCACCGAGTTCGGCGCAAGCACCACGTTGCTGTAGGGACCATGTCCGCCGCCTTTTACGACCGCGTTGTAATCGCCCTGCTCGGGAAAGATGTTGCCGAGACCGGGCCCCGCCCGCTGGACGTTCACTATCACGCAGGGCAGCTCCGCCCCGGCAATGTAGGAGATGCCTTCGGCCATGAGGGAAATGCCGGGGCCCGAGGAGGCGGTCATCACGCGTGCACCGGCACCGGCGGCCCCGTAGATCATATTGATTGCGCTCACCTCAGATTCCGCCTGGAGGAACTGCCGCCCGGCGGCCGGAAAAAGTGATGCTGCCGCGTGGGCGATTTCACTCGCCGGCGTAATCGGATAGCCGAAAAAGTGTGTGGCGCCTCCGAGGAGGGC
>CAZNYW010000009.1:77245-97770 GCA_964577375.1 uncultured Spirochaetales bacterium
AGCCTGCATCCCTTGCACTCAGCAGACTCGATGACCACTCGATCCATGGGTACCTCCGGTTGCATGATCCCGATGAGCCCAGCCGCGCTGACTGCCCCTGGTTCTCTGGTCCGTCCGCCGCTCCACAGCAGATTCTATATCCCGCTAAACAGTTCCTCGTCGCCGTGGCCGAAGTAGTTGATCTCACTGACAATCCGGTTCAGGTTGTAGGGCAGATCCGTTACCGCGAGCCGGTGGCCCGGACAGCCGAGCTTCGCACACACGTAGATATGGTTCCTGCCGCCGGGAAGCTGAAGGTCGAGGCTGCGGGTAGAATCGCATTCTTCGAGCGCACATTTTTCGTGAACGGTAAGCGAGGTTCCGCATTGCGGGCAGTATGCGTTGACGTACTGGACGTCTTCG
Organism: uncultured Spirochaetales bacterium; assembly: GCA_964577375.1. Classification (GTDB taxonomy): domain Bacteria; phylum Spirochaetota; class Spirochaetia; order DSM-27196; family DATKUC01; genus DATKUC01. Next base: position 77,648 of record CAZNYW010000009.1, read on the forward strand.
TCCTGACACGGAAAGAAGCTGAACAGCTTGGCATGGCTGCCCCAGAAGGCGTCGAGGAAGATGAGACGGCTCGGATCGTCCGGGACCACCTGGAACCGGATCGACGGTTCTCCGTGTATCCGGACACTCTCCACCATCAGAGAGTGTCCCGCGGGGCACTGCAGCTGTTCGACCACAAGGAATTCCTGACCGTGCCGATGGATGAACTTCATACCTTCGGGCAACGCATCCAGAAACTCAGCAGGGATCTTGCGATGAACAAGATTCATCTGTTTCTCTTTAGACACATTGTAAACCCGCTCAAATCCGATGTCAAACTTTTCGCGTTGACACGTGCAGTAAAGCCCGGCTAATCTCGGACTGGAGCCTGGAGGTCGGATGCCGGAATACCCGGATATCGAGAATTACGTGGAAGCGCTTCGCGATCGCATAAGCGGAAGCGAGCTGCTATCCTGGCATTTTCTGCACCCCTTTCTTCTGCGTACCGTCGAGCCGTCACCCGAATCGTTTCTCGGTCTCGAGGCGGGCTCGGTGACGAGGCGTGGAAAACGGATCGTTATCGGGTTTGAAAAGGATTTGTATGCCGCCATACACCTGATGATCGGAGGACGGCTGCACTGGAAAGAGGCTGAACCCGCCGAAAACACCGCGGCCCTGCGAAAGCGGGGTGGGACGCTCTTCCTCGCTCGATTTTCCACCGGCACTCTTTCCTTTACCGAGGCGGGCACGAAGCGCAGGGCATCGATTCATCTCGCCCACGGAACCGCCGCACTCGACGCGCTCGATCCGGGCGGTCTCGAACTCTTTGACACGACGCTCGAAGAGTTCGCCGGGCGGCTTCGGTCTGCCAACCACACGGTCAAACGGTCGCTCACCGATCCCCGGCTCTTTTCCGGAATCGGAAATGCCTATTCGGACGAAATTCTTCACGCCGCCCGCATGTCGCCCTTTCTCCAGACCTCGCGGATGGACGACGGCCAGATTGCAGAGCTTTTTGACGCGTGCCGGAATGTCCTCGCAGGATGGAAGAATCGGCTCACCGAAGAGCGGAAGGGACAGTTTCCCCGCAAGGTAACTGCGTTTCACGCGCAGATGGCGGTGCATGGAAAGTACGGAAAACCGTGTCCGGTCTGCGGAACGCCGGTGCAGCGAATCAGGTATGCCGACAATGAGTCGAACTACTGCCCTCGCTGTCAGACCGGCGGGACCGTCTATGCAGACCGGGCGCTCTCCCGGCTGCTCAAGGACGACTGGCCCCGCAGCGTCGAAGAGCTGGAGAACCTTCCGGGCCGAAGCAGCTAGGGCCGGTCCTCAGTTGTGAAATGCGCAGAGCCTGATGTCCAGTCCCCCCTGGGAAAAGTGCGATGTCTCGAAATGAAACGAGGAAGTGGCTCGCATAAAGGCGTGCCATGCATGCTCGTCGGGGCAGAGAATGAAACCTGCTATGCCATGCGCGTGCCGGGAATGGAGCGTATCGAGCTTGCGGCCGATCCTCTGGTAGAGTGAGCTCGCCTCCCGAGTCCGCACGCGCAGGCCGTAGGGCGGATTCATGGGAATGAACAGACGGTGCGAGTCCTTTTCGACGAAGTGATCCCAGCTGTGGGTGAGGCAATCCTCGTGAAAGACATCGGTCGGGAAGACCGGGCCGCCAAGGGACGCGGTGAATCGATCCAGATTGGCCTGCGCCGCTTCGCAGGCGGGCGCATAGGAGTCTATCATGACAACCCTGGGTGGCTGCTTCGCCGCCAACCGGGACACCATCCGCTCGCGCAGCACCCTCTTGAGCCACGGAACCGAGGGGGGCGTTCCAAAAGCAAACCGTTCGAATGCGTACCCGTCCGACCCGCCGTCGCTGCCGCGAAAGAGGAACGGGGGTATCATCCCGAGCGCGATGAGGCTCTCGAACGCAAGGGTACCGGTACCGGCGAAGGGAACCACTATGGTATCAAAGCCCTGGGCGGGCTCCGGCTCGTTGAGCGCTCCGGACCACCGCAGCGAGCGTCGGATCGCCGATTGCGCAAGGTCCTCGCGCAGCGGAGCAACTGCCTGCATGCTCGCCCGGTATCCGCGCTTCCAGAGCGGAAGCCCGTTGAGTGAAAGCGCAACCTGCGCCCGGTTGTGAACAAGGCGGACACTTACCACCTGATCGCTCTCCTCTTCTTCGACAAGCTCGACGCTGCCATGATCACGAAGCGCATCGCCCAGAAGCTCCCGGATGAGACCCGTGTGGTAGATGCGTGACGCGTGCGCCTCCGCGCGCAGGCGGATACGGGTCGGATTTCCGGTGGATAGGAAGAGATTCCAATCGATCGATGAAAAGAGTGAGGACAGTTCCTTTTCGCCCTGCGCGGTGCCACTGCCGACCATCATTCCTATGTCGGTGGCGCAGCTGGAACGCAGCACGAGCTCGAGAAGGGTCCGGTAATCGACCGACCGGATCAGGACGTTGCCGTGGGAAGCATTGATGGTTGGATTGAGGTGTGAGGGAGTGATGCGGCCGTCCAGCAGAAACCGGAGCTCGGTTTCTGCTTCCTGTGTGAAACCCGGACCCGCCGCCGCCACGGCACGATGAGCCGGAGCATAGATTCGCCGCTTTACCGTCCGGGCGGAAATCTGTCCGGATGGAGACATAGCACCTCCTCGGCATTACGACCTGCAGGGAATGACAGGTCGAGTGTATCACATCCCGGCCTGCTACGTAACGGTCCAGCTTCCACTGAGCACACGCTTCCGGTATCATGGGCAACAAAGGAGGATGCATGGGAGCCACTCTTGTAGTACTTGCAGCCGGAATAGGCAGCCGGTTCGGCGGCGCAAAACAGATTCAGGCCGTGGACGACCGCGGCCACGCAATCATCGACTATTCAGTGTTCGACGCAAAGCGTGCAGGCTTCGACCGCGTAGTCTTTGTGATACGGAAGGAGATCGAGCAGGATTTCGTGCAGTTCTGCCGCGGCAGATTCTCCGGTATGACAGTTTCGACCGTTTGCCAGGAGATCTCGGATCTTCCCGAAGATTACAGGGCGCCCGCCGATCGGAAGAAGCCCTGGGGCACCGGCCACGCCGTCCTGGTCACCCGCGACGAAGTGACGCAGCCCTTTGCGGTGATCAACGCAGACGACTTCTACGGGCGCGATGCCTATCAGGTGCTCTACCGGTTCCTGTCCGCGCGGCCTCAGGCCTCATCCTCCTATGCCATAGTCGGTTACGTGCTCGAACGGACCCTTTCCGAGAACGGGACCGTATCTCGAGGAATCTGCGCGACCGACGATGCAGGAAAACTGCTCACTATCAGAGAGCATACCGGGATCTGCCGCGAGAACGGAGGCATTGTCAGCAGGTTTCCCGGCGGGGAGACCATTGAACTCACGGGAAAAGAGACCGTTTCGATGAACCTGTTCGGATTCACTCCCAACGTGTTCGGCCAGCTTGCCGAGCAGTTCAAAAGATTCCTCGCCGACCGCGGGACCGATTCTGCGGCAGAGTTCTACATTCCTGCGGCGATGAACGAGCTGATCCGGACCGGCGCTGCACAGCTGACCGTGCTTCGCTCGGAAGCCGAATGGTTCGGCATGACCTATCGTGAAGATATCGAGGGCGTCGTATCCCGCATTCGTGAGCTGCGCGGGAACGGCCGGTATCCCGAGCAGTTGTGGAAATAGAGCCCGATTCCAGGGTCAGGCCGCCGCCCGATTCCGGTGCGCTGCGTGCATGCGCGCCGTCATCGCCACCGTCGCTGCAAGCAGCAAGGCGCCGACCGCCAGATGCGATGAGGTGATGATGATGTTGATCGCCGATTCCTGCTGCGCGGAGACAGGCTCGGCCCGCAGGAGCAGGTAGGCCGCAACTCCCAGCGCTAGCTGAATCAGGAGAACCCACTGTGCCCATCGCGCGGGCGCTTCGACCAGACGCGCCGCCTGAAGCGCGCCTTCCGGACCCAAGCCGGCTTTCCGCTGCTTCATTGCCCTTGCGCTCACGATTCCTGCTACAGCTCCAAGCAGCAGCGCGACCACGATTCCGAAAACAATATGAACAAAGACATTCAGAAATCCGTGCCGGAACGCCGCGCCCAGAAAGACCTGCACGAGTATCGCCGCGACGGATACGTCGGCGAGGATGACGGACGGGCGAGCCAGCCACTCCGGCCCATCCCCCTGCGCATCAAGCCCGCGGAAACCGCGATGCTGCACCGCGACAATGAGTATGGTAAAAGCGAAGACGATCTGAGCAAGAAGCGCGTGGATCGCCGCCACAACCTCGCCGTGCGCATCGCCGAGCATGACCCGTGCGCCGCCCAGACCCGCCTGAACCGCCACCGCCGCCAGCGCAGACAGCGTAACAGCTTTCACCCATCGCCGGCGATCACGAGCAAGAACCATCACCGTCAGCGCAAGGATCAGGAGGCCCGTGATGACTGCCACGACGCGGTGCGTGTATTCAAAGACGACCTTGCCGGCCAGGCGGTTGAGCGGGACGAGAGAACCGAAGGCGAACGGCCAGTCCGGCACCGAGTCGCCCGATTCGGTGGCCGTGACGAGAGAACCGAGAACAAGGAGAACGAAGGTCGCAAAAGCGGCGGAAACTGCGAGAAATCGAAGCGGTCGGTCGATCGTATTCAGCTGAATGCGACCGTCTGTCTGGTCAGTCACGGCGAGGCCACCTCCGAAGCGATGAAGTTGTGATAGAAGCTACTGATAATGAGGGCAAACGCACAGACAGCGCGGCGGCAGTCGTTGCAGGCACATCCGTCTCGAGGTCATCCGCCGTCGGGAGCCGGCGAGTGCCGGTCGTCCTTATGGCGATAGGTGATGACCGATGCCTTCTCCATGGTAATGAGGCCCTCTTCGACAGCCTCGTCGAGAAGCGGGAGCAGCAGCTCAATCTTCTCCTGCGTATCGACAACTTCGATAATGATCGGCAGGTCGTCCGAAAGCGACAGAAGCTTCGCCGAGTGGATTCTGCTGTGAGCACCGAAGCCAAGTAAACCGCGTATGACCGTAGCACCCGCAAGATCGAGCTCCCACGCCTTCATTACGATCCACTCATACAGCGGCTTGCCGCGGTACCGGTCGCTTTCGCCGACGAACACGCGGAGAAGCGTCCAGGATTCCGGAGTCTTCATGCAGCCTCCAACATGTTTACTATCGACTCAATAACGCACGCCCGAGCAGCACGCCCGCAAACACCATGACGATTCCGAGGAAGTTGCTCCCCAGCAGGTTCCATATGCCGAAGCCCCATTCACGCTCTCGAAGGAGATTGACCGTCTCCAGGGCAAAGGTCGAAAAGGTCGTAAATGCACCCAGGAAGCCGATTACAAGAAAATCACGGACTGCCGGCGTAACGACCACCCGGTCGAACAGCTGAACGGCAAAGTCGATGACAAGGCAGCCGAGCGAATTGATGACGAGCGTGCTCCAGGGAAAGAGGGAGTGAACGAGAGCATTTGACACAAACCGCGACAGACCATAGCGAGAAAGTGCGCCGGCCGCGCCGCCGATCAGGATGCTGATGATGCGCAATACCTGCGTCGAAACTCCTTCTTCCCCTATCCGGAAATCGGCTGCGGCGCACGACCGAAGAGGCAGAACCCCATTACCCGGCAGTCTCAGCGCGGCTGAGCAGCGACAGCCTGTTCCCAGGGCCAGCTGATGCAGCGGTCGTGAGGTCCGTAGAGCGAAATGTCGGCGTTTCCGGAAATGACGAGGGTTGTGACGTTCGCGCCCTTCAGGAGCTCGACCGCTTTTCGAAGCGTCGCGCCGGAATTGGCCACGTCGTCGGTTAGGAGGACGCGCTTTCCTGCGACATCGACGCTGAGCGGCTTTTCCACCCGGGGCTCGGCATAAATCTGCGCATGCGTCTCATCCCGAAACCGCAGCAGAACGGTCTCGAGCGGAACGTCGAGATAGCGTGCCGCCAGGTAACCGGGAAGAGTACCACCGCGGCCGACAGCGACCACCAGATCGTAGCGGCCGCTCAGCCGTTCTTTTATTCGCAACATCATATCATCGAGGGATATGTGTAGAAGGTCCTGGTTGTTGAACATGCCACTATCCTGCGCGAAACGAATGCTGCATTTCAACCCCTTCTTGCTGCCACGCAGATTGTTGGTTTTGGTTTGTGGAGGTCGCTGACGTTTTTCGGCTTTCCCAAGAACTCCTGCTCAGGCAAGTGCGTATTTGGGTACCCGCTCCGGGTTGCGCTTAAGCGGAGTGGGAACCCGTTTCATCCACATCGTACGATGAAAAGGCGATAGCAGCTCCCGGCTGAGAAATCTACGGTGCGTCAGCAGTCCCACTGCCATGTTCGCCTGCCGGTCGGCGGTTATGCCTGCGTGCAGGGCGTGGGAATCATGCAGACTTTCAAGCGGGCTCGGTGAGCGGGATCCTCGAATGCGCCTCTTTTTCACCAAGTTGTGCATGACGAAGTAGATCACAAGCCGTCCTAGCATCCTTGGCACGTTTCGGGCAAAACAGACAGTCTCCCGGTGATGGTCGGCCCTGTCCTTTCGAATCTCCCGATCGATGTAGTTGACCGCACGAAGCGGATTGGCCGCGGTCCGAGGCTTTCGCGAGCTTACCCGCCTGTGACGAGCCCAGCCTCGTGCCTGAAGATGCTGCATGTGAGGGTGTGCGTTCCAGGCGGCGCGGTAGGCGGGGTGCTTATCGGTGGAAAGTACCCCCCCTCCTCCTCCTGCCCACAGCCTCATCGCGATATCCAGTATCCGTGAGAAGGATTTCTCGCTCGCACGCCGATCGAAGGTCACCCGCGAGTCAAGTTTCGCCCGTACCTGCTTCTGCCTCTCGCTCATCGCTCCCGACCGGCGCAGCAGCGCGTAATCAAGCCCGTACACCGTATCGCTGCTGCTTCCCACGAGTATCGCTATGTCGCACGGGAAGTACTGCGAGACACAGAAAGTGCGAAACCCGTCGGCACACAGCTCCTCACCACGGCACGCTTCGGATGTGATGTCCGAAAGCGTGACTATCGCCTGTCTCATCAGCCGATCGGTGCGGTTTCCCACCGATCCTGTGCTGCAGCAGAGCATCCGTGCACTCGCCCGTACGCTTGCCGCAGAGACTATTAGCTGCACCAGACCCCGCAGATCGATCATTCGTTTGATGAAGTAGTGCACCGAAAAGGTCTGCGTGCTGAAGCATCTGCTGCAGCATTTGCAGCGGAACCGCTGGACACGGCCGAAGATGCGGTCTGAGAAGAATCCCCACCGCCAGTACCACCTCCGGTCTGCAGGCGGGTGGCGATGGAATGAGCAGCCCTTCCTCGGACAGAAGGGCGGCACAAACTTCTGATGCTGATCCGGGTCGACGCGACGGCGAGCGGGGTATTCGATGCGGGAGGACCGGGGACTACGAGCCGGGAGGTTCACAAAGATCTACACCGAATAAGAAATCATCCTGATTCAGCCATGATGAGATTTTCAACACTTTGCGTGGCAGTAAGAGAATGTTGCGGTACGTACAGCTTTTTGGGTATATTGGCACAGGAAAGGAGATCTACATGGCGGAAGATCTGCCGGTTCTGTCGGAAGATGAGCTCAAGCAGTACAACGGTCAGGACGGGAGGCCGGTATATATCGCATACGATGGCAAAGTCTACGACGTGACCAACAGCAAGATGTGGCGTACCGGGATGCACATGAAACGGCATCCGGCGGGAATGAATCTGAGTTCAGAGCTCGGAGCGGCGCCTCACGCGGAGGAGGTTTTCGAACGCTTTCCACTGGTTGCCACGCTCAAGCCTGAAGAGGTCCAAGAGGAGAGTCACCTTCCCGCTTTTGTGAGCACTATCCTGAATCGAGTTCCTTTTCTCGAGCGGCATCCTCATCCTATGACGGTGCACTTTCCGCTCAGCCTGATGATCCTGACGCCGCTGTTTGCGTTGCTCTATCTCATTACTGGATGGAAGCCCTTCGAAGGCACTACTGTCGTTGTGCTGGGCACCGGACTGCTCTTCTCCCTGGTGGCAATTCCGACGGGTTTCTTCACCTGGTGGGTGAACTACATGGCCAGACCGATGAAGGCCATCAGGATAAAGATAACCGGTTCCCTGTTGTTGTTTGCCGACGGACTGGCGGCATTCATCTGGCGAATTATCGATCCGACCGTTCTTTCGGACCTGTCGGGAGTCCACGTGATCTACCTTGTTCTGCTTCTGCTGCTCGCGCCGATCGTTGGCGTGGTGGGGTGGTACGGGGCTACGCTCACCTTTCCGCTTGAAAAGAAGTAACACGAGCCGAACGGATGCTCGACGCAGGGCATGGGATTTCTGCCGGTATCAGCAAGCGTGTTGATGATTGCGACTTAAGTGTATACAACAGAACGATTACCGCATTGTGAGCGCGTCCGCTGTCGGGGCGGTCTTCGTTAGTCTTGTTCCGATAGCGACTTGGCGGGCAGGAAATCAACAGGCTTCTTTATACCCCATGCACGATTGACGATAGATGCACTAAGAACTGGTTGTTATACTCTCGTCATGACATTGAAACAGTTCTTTCGTATCGTTGAGATCCGAACAAAGATCATAAGCATTTCCACGTTTTCTCTTGCGACACTCTATACGGTCTTTTCGACCGGAGCATTCCCGCCGCTTCGCTTCGCGTTGATGCTCGTTGCGGTCCTGTGCGTCGACATGGGTACGACCGCCTTCAACTCTTTCTACGACTTTGTCAGGGGCGTAGACAACCGGAAGTTCAACGCCGAGTCGGACAAGGTGATTGTTCATGAGGGAGTACCGGCGCGGCGTGCGCTCGAGGTTTCGCTTGCGCTCTTTGGAATTGCGGTGGCGCTCGGTGTGGTCATTTCGATGATGACGAGCTGGGCGGTCGCCCTCGCGGGCTCGGCATCGATGCTGATCGGGTACCTGTACAACGGCAGCCGCTATCCGATCTCACGTACGCCTTTCGGTGAGCTCGCTGCCGGCGGATTTCTCGGGTCGGTGCTTTTCCTCATCACGGTCTATGTGCTTTCGGGATCGCTCGACGGCTGGGACGTGCTTGCCTCGATTCCCTCTACGCTCCTCATCGGGTCGGTGCTCACGGTGAACAACACCTGTGACCTGGAGGGTGACACGGAGGCGGGCAGAAAGACCCTGAGTATTCTGCTCGGTCGAAGCGGCGGCGAGGTGGTAATCTACTCCCTCGGATCATTTGCCTACGCGGTGGTCGCGCTTCTGAGCGTCTTTCGCATACTTCCTCTTCTTACCGTGGTGCCGATGGTTATTGCCGGATATTTCAGCTTTCGTGAGTACCGGAAGATGCACGGCCGCGGCTACTCCCACTCGACCAAGGGGCCGTCGATGGGTGCCATCATGAAGGTGGTCATCCAGTACACGGCTGCCGTGTGCGGCGGTCTGCTGATCGGGATGATAGGAAGATTCTGGATTCCCGGCCTTCTCCTGTAGGCGTCTAAACGGCGTCCGCGGGCAGCTCGACGACAAACTCGGTGCGTCTGCCGGGATCGCTTTCAACCGTTATCTGTCCGCCGTGAGCTTCGACTATTCGTTTGGCTATCGACAGGCCGAGTCCGCTTCCGCTTTGTCGCGTTGCGTTCCCACGGAAGAGCCGTTCGAACACATGCTCGAGCTGTTCCTCGGGAATGCCCCGCCCGTCGTCGATGACCGAGATTCTGACGCTGTTGGTCTCCGGCGTGGTAAGCCGGACTGTCACCGCGTGCAGTGGCGATCCATGGCTGAAGGCGTTCTCGACGAGGTTGCCTATGACCTGCATGACGCGTGCGCGGTCGACGGACACCATCGGCGGATTGGCGGCCTCCTCGGCAATGAGCGAGACCCCCATGCTTTGCGCGGTTGTGCGGAAGGAGCGCACCGCGTCCTCAACTAGCTCGTTCGGATCCACCGATTCCCGGTTCAGATTGAGCTCCTGCGCGTCGAGGGCGGCCAGCATCTGTATGTCCTGAATGAGCCGGGCAAGCGTATCTGTTTCGCTCAGGAGTGAGCGTATTCGTTTGGGGTTGGTCTCGTAGATTCCATCGAGCATTGCCTCGAGCTCGCCTTTGAGCAGGGCGACGGGCGTCCGGAGATCGTGAGCGACGTCGCGAAAAAGCCGTTTGCGCGCCTCCTCCTCCTGCCTTATCGAGATCTGCATCCGCTCGAAGGACTGTGACAACCGACGGATCTCGTCTCCAGCGCCGGAGGGCGGCAGGTCTCTGTGAACTGCTCCCTGCGATGCAGCTATGTGGTCGGCGGCTGCGGTCAGCTGTTTGAGCGGCCGGACAATGCTTCCAAGGAAGAGGTTCCCGAGGATCGCCGCAAGGAGCGCGACCGTTACCGAGGAGAGAATTACCCCGAGGCGGACCGACTGAATGAACTGACGCTGGTAGGGATCGAGCGACTGGTTGATCATCGATCCTACGAGAAGGCGTCCGACGGTCTTTCCGTCGGAGACTATGGGGTCGCCGTGGGCAAAGTCCTGGGCTGATATGGCGGGTGCGCCCGGTCCGGCGGTGTCGACGATCGTTGTGCCGTCCGGGGCCGCGACGGCGATGCGCTCAATCGGGGCAAGCGGCAGCATGTAGGGCGTTCCTCTCTGGTAGCGCCGACCGGCGGCCGCTGAGGCGTCAGGGCGCGGCGGGGAGGGAGCAAACCGTCCCGGCCCTCCCATCATCATCGAACCCATGTCGCCCATGCTTCCGGCGTCGTTCATTCCCGGGGGCATCGCAGCCGCGCCGGGCCTTGCGAGCAGTCGATCGACGCCATCCCATCCGCCGTTTGCGGCATAATAGGAGGCGAGCGCGCCTGAGAGTGCGAGGGCACGTCGACGGTCGGCAGCGTTCACATAGCGGTCGAACTGCGCTCGCGTGGTCAGGGAGGTGACCATGAGCGTTACCAGCGCACCCGCGAGCACGAGCGCACTGAACAGGGCGGCCAGCCGGAACCGCAGACTTCGACTTTTCATGTCCCTGTCCTGAATCTGTAACCGATGCCGCGGATTGTCTCTATGTAGCGCGGGTGCGCCGGATCATCCTCGAGTATTCTGCGCAGGTTCTTTATGTGCGCGTCGATGGTGCGGTCGAACGGGGTCTCGGAGTCGTTGTGCATCATGTCGATGAGCTGTTCGCGGCTCAGGATCTGTCCGGCATGAGAGGCGAGGAGAGCGAGCAGATCGAATTGATACGAGGTAAGGGTGAAACTGCTCCCGTTCCGGCTCGCCTGGCGGGTAGTCGCGTCGATCTCGATGTCCTGCACGCTGACCGAACGGCTCGAGACGGGAGACGGCCCGGCATCGCTGGTGCGGCGAAGTACCGCGCTCACGCGTGCGACGAGCTCGCGCGGGCTGAACGGTTTGGTGACATAGTCGTCCGCACCGACACCGAGACCGTCGAGCTTGTCACTTTCGTCCGCTCGAGCGGTGAGCATGATGATCGGAGTGGAGGACTCGCGCCTTATCACCCGCGCGACGTTCATGCCGTCGAGGCTCGGAAGCCCGAGGTCGAGGATTACGAGGTCGGGCGTGTCCGCGCGAAAACGACGAAGGCATTCGGAACCGTCGGCGGCCGTTTCGGTGCGGTATCCGGCCCGTTCCAGATAGCTTTCGACGAGCCGAAGGATCTTCGGCTCGTCGTCCACTACGAGTACGGTTGGCTGTCGACTGGTTTCCATCTTGTTCAACCGACCTTCTCGGTGCCGGTCAATCTCTTTCGGTGATCATCTTCTCGTACGGTCCGTGCCAGTTGTGGTACCAGACCGCACCGGTGTACCCGTTGACCGAAAGCATTCCGGTAATCTTGCCGCCGTCAAGCACGTGGAGCGTGTAGTATCCGGGGAACTTTTCAGCCTTGCCGACCGATATTCCGTTTCCAGCGTACTGCTTGAGGTAGTCCGTTGCGGCTTTTACCGCCTGATTCGGGCTGACCGTCATGGCCGCTGCCGTGTTGCCGTTGTAGCTGGCCATGTGGCCGTACTTGGTGTTCCACATCATGTTGGGACCCGGCTCCGGCGTTACCCGTCCGTTATAGGAATTGACGAGAAGCTCGAAAGCGAGCGCGCCACTGTTCTTGTCTCGAACCTGCACATAGTAGTTGTACTGGAACTGCATGATTTCGGCAACTTCAAAGGCTCCTCCGGTGGAGAAGGAAGAAAGATAATCTTTCACCAGCGGCTCGACCTTGCTCGCGTCGATCTGTGTACCGGTGAAGGGCGCTCGGCCGGAGGACGGTCCCCGGCCGAAACCCTGACTGCGGCCATAGCCGGGAGCACGATTGGCGCCCGGAGCTCCGCCGAAGCCGGGCCCGCGACCGTAGCCGGGTCTGCCGTCGAAGTCAGGCCGCATTCCATAACCGGGGCCGTATGAGTAACCCGGTCCGCCGCCGAAACCGGGGCCCATGCCGTAACCGCGACCCATTCCGTAGCCGGTGCCCGGTCCTGCTGCCTGTCCCGGTCCGTACCCGGGGCCCATCATTCCGTATCCGTGGCCCTGGCCCATCATGCCCGGTCCCGAGCCATACCCTGGTCCGTATCCCGGAGCACCGTTCGCCTGGGGTGTCTGGCCATTGGTCTGAGCGGTCGCGAAAGCGGTTGCGCCCAGCAGCATCGCGAGCGAGATCAGGGTGACGGCACCCGTTCGCATTCCTCGATTCGTTTTCATATCTTCCTCCAATTCGGTGGGAACAGGACATCGTCCGCTCCCGTACCGTTTCTGTTATGTTCGTAGTCTACGATCGACGTGTGAACGGTTTGTGAATGGGCGTAGAAAAATCGGAAGTTTCGGTAGTATCTTGAAGACACATATCCGATGTCAGGAAGGGTTGATGAGAATACTCGTCGTCGAAGATAATCGCAAGCTCGCGCAGTCGCTCAGGAAGGGCTTTCAGCAGGAGGGCTACGCAGTCGACCTTGCCTTCGACGGCGTTGAAGGTGAGGACCTGGTCACCAGGCTCGACGGCGAGTTCGATGCTGTAATCCTCGATATAATGCTTCCCGGCCGAGACGGCGTAACGGTCTGCCGGAATGTCCGCTCGGCCGGTATCACCACTCCTATCCTGATGCTCACGGCCCGTGACGCGGTGGAGGACCGGGTGCAGGGCCTCGATTCCGGCGCCGATGACTACCTGCCGAAACCCTTCTCCTTCGACGAGCTCGCGGCGAGGGTGCGCGCCCTGGTGCGGCGGCCACGCGATAAGGCTACACTGGTGCTCCGAGCCGGCGACGTCGAGCTGCACACCGCCGAACGCGAGGTGAGGATAGCGGGAGAGTCGATTCAGCTCACGCTCAAGGAGTATCGGCTCCTCGAGCTCTTCATGCGGCATCCGAACCAGGTTCTCTCCCGCGAACAGATATCGAACAGTCTGTGGGATTTCGAATTCGACGGATACAGTAACGTCATCGACGTCCACGTCAAAAACCTGCGCAAGAAACTGTCGGACAGAGGAAATGAAGAAGTTATTGAAACCGTTCGCGGCGTGGGTTACCGGGTTAAAGGCTGAGCCTTTTCATTGGGCCCGCGTCAAGCTGACACTGCTTTACTTGGCGATCATAACGGTAATCGTCATTGTCCTCAGCTCATCAGTCTATTCGCTCCACCTCGACCGTGTCGGACACATCGAGCGGCGAAGGCTTCAGACTTTCGATGCCCAGGAACGGCAGACTCCCGCCGCACCCGGACTCGGCGAGTACGTGGAGGACCTCGGCCAATCTCTGATCCTTGCCGACATCATCACCGTCGGGGTCGCGGCAGTCCTGAGCTACGTCCTTGCCGGCCGCACGCTAAGACCAATCAAGGAGTCGACGGAGGCGGAACAGCAGTTCTTCGCCAATGCTGCGCACGATCTGCGAACGCCGCTCTCGGTACTGCGCACTGAGGCGGAGGTGGCGCTGAGGAGTGGGGAACTGACCCTGGATGAAGCGCGGTCTGCGCTTTCGAGCTCGCTCGAGGAGATCGAGCGGATGTCGACGATGGTCGAGCAGATGATGAACCTTTCTCGCGGAAAACGGGAAGCTCGGGCGCAGGTCGTCTTCGACACGGTGGACATGGCGAGGCTTGGAGCCGACATCGTCGGCAAGCTGAAACGCCGGGCGGTCGATCGGAAAGTGGAGCTTTCGGCGACCGGGGCGGATTCGGCGTTCATCCTCGGCAGTCGGCGGATGCTTGAGCGCGCAATGTACAACGTTGTGGAGAATGCCCTCAACTACACGCCGGAGGGGGGATCGGTAACCGTCCGTACTGCTCGCGAAGGTTCGCACGTATCAGTGTCGGTCCGGGACACGGGAATCGGGATCGCGGCTGACGATCTTCCCCATATTGCGGAAGCATTCTATCGGGGTGACCGGGCCAGAAGTGTTCATTCCGGGGGCGCCGGGCTGGGACTCACCATAGTCCACAACACCGCCCTCGAACACAACGGCAGCATGCACGCAGAAAGCGAACCCGGGAAGGGGACCACGATTACCCTCAGATTCCCCGCTGTATAGATACACATACAGTTCCACAGAAAATTTCTCACACTTCACTTTTTCTTCATCTTGCACCGATAACCTCTACTCGTAGAAAGGGGGCGGGATCTCCAGGCCGGATCTCCCGGCCGGATCGGCCGCCGACCCGGCGACTTCCCGGATTCCAACCCCGTCAAACGGAGGACAGAAATGAAGTACAGGACGAAAAAGGCAATGCTTGCCGGCGCACTTGTTGCCGCACTCGGCATCGGAACCGCATCCTACCTTATGCGCCCTGCTCAGGATGCAATGAAGCTCATCTCCAGCAAGAAGACGGCAGTCAAGCCGCAGGCAAACAGCTCAGTCGCAGCAGGAACGCCACCGAACTCGAACTCCCGTTCGAGCGTCGTCTCAGCTGCCCTCGCTGCGGCGTCGAACAAATCATCTTCAAACACCAGCTCCACGGCAGCAGCCGCTGCCAACGCCACGCAGGTCAACTACAACCTGAGCGACGGTCAGTACGCCGGTAACAGGGTCTACGCCTTCTACGGATATGTCCGCGTCGAAGCTGTCATCCAGAACGGGCAGATCCGCAACGTCCGGGTACTCGAGCATCCGAACGACAACGGCACCTCCCGCTACATTAACAGCGTTGCGATGCCCTACTTGGTGCAGGAGGCGGTACAGGCTCAGAACGCAAACGTCAGTCTCATCTCCGGTGCAACCCTCTCGAGCGAAGCGTTCGTGAAGTCTCTTTATTCAGCGCTTCAGAGGGCGGCGTCATGACAGGGACCGACTCTGCGCGAACCGTGCGCGAACCGGCGCTGTCCCAGCGCATCGAGCTCATCATGGGGATGCCGATCAAAGTCGCCATCCCCGCCGGCGAGTACGAGCGCCCGGAGACCGCGATAAGCGAGGTGATGGACTACTTTCGAAGCGTCGACAGACGCTACAGTCCCTACAAGCCTGAAAGCGAGGTGAGCAGGATAGATCGGGGCGAGATCGCTCCGGGCGAGGCTAGCGCAGAAATGCAGGAGATCCTCCGCCTGAGCGAAGATACAAAACGGCTCACCGACGGTTTCTTCGACGTCTGGTTTGACGGCCATTTCGATCCCTCCGGCCTGGTAAAGGGCTGGAGCATTCTCAAGGCCGCGCGTCTTCTGGACGCCCGGGGACTCCGGAACTACTGCATCGATGCCGGCGGAGACATGGAAATCCGTGGCTGCATCGTTGCCGACGCCCCCTGGACCGTCGGTCTCCGCAATCCGTTCGATCCGGAAACCATCATACGGACGCTTGCTCTCTCGGACCGGGGCATCGCAACCTCCGGTACCTACATTCGGGGCGAGCACATCTACAATCCACGAACCGGCGGGAAGGCGAACGGAATCGCCAGCATGACGGTGATCGCGCCGAACGTGTACGAAGCCGACCGTCTCGCGACGGCGGCGTTCGCGATGGGCGAGAACGGCATCGAGTTCATTGCGGGCATTCCCACCTGCGACGGCTACATGGTCGACCGGAATGGAATCGCGACCTTCACGCCCGGTTTTGCGAGGTACATAGCACCATGATGAAAGCCATCGATACCTTTCTCAACAGATTCACGATGTACAGGTTCCTTCTCTATTACCTTTCCTCGATTCTCCTGCTTGGGTTCGTGCTCAGCCTGTTTCACGTCGTTCCCGTGCAGCCGGTCGCGATTCTATCCACGATCGCGATCTACCTCGCGGTCTGCTACGGCGTCAACTGGATCTTTTCCCGGGTGCTGCGAATCAGCGCAAACCAGGAATCGACTCTCATCACGGCGCTCATCCTTGCACTGATCAGCGGCCCGGTTTCCGTTTTCTCCGATCCGCGCAAGGCGGGGATTCTGGCGCTCGCCGGTCTGTTTGCGATCGCTTCGAAGTATCTCATCGCCATCCGCAAGCAGCACATCTTCAACCCCGCGGCGCTCGGGATTTTTCTCACCGACATCATCTTCGGCTTCTACTCCTCGTGGTGGGTGGGAAATATCGCGCTCCTGCCGCTCGTGGTGATCGGAGGATTCCTGCTGCTTCGAAAGATAGGCCGCTTCCGCTTCGTTGCAGTATTTCTGGTCGCATTCATTGTCTTTCTCATGGCGATGTCCGTGATTCAGGGGCTTCCCTTCGGCATGGCGGTTCAGAACGTTGCCTTCGTTTTCCTCCATACTGAGATCGTCTTCTTTGCCGTCGTGATGCTTCTGGAGCCGATCACCGCGCCGAAGCGCTTTACGATGCAGGTTGTCTACGCGGTTATCGTCGCCTTCCTGTTTCAGCCGCAGCTTACAATCTTCGGCATGAATCTCACTCCCGAAGAGGCGCTGCTGATCGGAAATCTCTTTTCCTTCATAGTAAGTCCGAGCTTCAAGCTGTCGCTCCGGCTCAAGGAGCGCAGGGAGATCGGAAACGGAATCCTTGCGTTCTCCTTCGATTATCCGGAAGGCTTCAACCACAGGCTCGGACAGTACATGGAATGGACCCTTCCCCTGCCGCAGTCCGATAACCGCGGGAACCGCCGCTACTTCAGTATCGCCTCCTCCCCGACGGAATCGGAGCTCATGATTGCGGCACGATTCTATCCCCGATCGAGCCGCTACAAGGAGGAGCTGTCCAGCATGAAGTGCGGCGACCCGATCGTCGCGGCGGAGCTTTCCGGTGACTTCGTGCTGCCGCGGGATCCGAAGGTACCGCTTCTGTTCATTGCAGGTGGAATAGGCATCACGCCGTTTCGCAGCATGGTGAAATATCTCGTCGACACCGGCGAGAAAAGGGATATCGTCCTGTTCTACTCGAACTACGGCCCCGACGAGATAGTCTTCCGCGACGTGTTCGAGCGGGCGCAGCAGGAGTTGGGCCTGAAAGTTGTCTACACGCTCACCGATGACTCGCGCATTCCGGCAGACTGGTGCGGACAGCGAGGATTCATCGACGAGAAGATGATCAGAGACGAGGTGCCCGACATCGACAGGCGGCTGGTATTCGTATCGGGATCGCCGGGTATGGTGGACACCATGAAGCGTGTGCTTCGCAGTGCCGGCATCAGGCGGCGGAATATCCGCAGCGACTACTTTCCCGGCTATTCAACCTGAACCTCCCCGAAGCCCGGCCGCAGGTGGTGCCCTCCGCGCGCAACGCGTGCGGCCGCGCATAGCGCGGGCGGCCGGGCACCTTTATCAGGCGGGCTGCGGATCGAGCGGAATGCGGATCGCGAAGGTGGTCCCCCGGTCGCTTTCCGATCGAACGTCGATGAGCCAGCCGTGCGATTCGATTACCGATTTGACTATGGCCAGCCCCAGGCCGGTGCCCTCTTCGCGCCGCGAGTTCGAGCCCCGGTAGAAGGGATCGAAAATGAGCGGGAGCTCACCCGGCGGAATTCCCGGGCCCGAATCATGGATGGTAATGCGAACAGCGTTTTCCGCAAGTGCCGCCGAAAGCTCGATCGACCCGCCTTCGGGAGTGTAGCGGATCGCATTGCCGATAAGATTCTCGAAAGCCCGGATCACCAGCGAACGATCCATCGATACCGCCAGATCCTCGGGAAGATCAACTGAATAATCGAATTTGCGATCGAGCAGCTGGGCGTCCTGCGAGTACTGTGTTCCGATCTCCGTGAAGAACTTCCGGAGCACGATCTGCTCGTGGCTCAATTTCCACTCGGCAGTTTCGAGCTTGGCGAAACCGATGAGCTGGCTCACCATGCCTTCGAGCAGGCGCGCCTTCTCACGGATCACCTCGACGTAGCGATCATGTTCGCCGGGGTCGGTGGCGAGCCCGTCGGAGATCGCTTCGGCATAGCCTTCTATGAGCGAAAGCGGTGTCTTCAGGTCGTGAGAAACGCCCATGATGAAACGGGCCCGCCGCGCGTACTCGTCCTTGAGCGTGCGGCGCATATGCTCGAAGCTTCGCGTGAGCGACGCAATCTCGCTGTTTCCCTTCGCCGAAAGCTCGAACTCGAGGTCGCCGCCGGCGACCCGCCTTGTTGCGTGCTCGAGGCTCGTCACCGACCGCGTGAGCGTCCTGATGATCGCGGCGGAGGTGAGAACGGCGAAAATGAGCAGGCACGAGGTGGTAACCACTGCGGGAAGCATGACGCGTGTACGGAAGTCGGGCCGCGAGGTTCGTCTCGGATATTCGAGCATTACCACCTCCTGTCTACCGTCGGTTGTCCTCACCGGCTCCCACTGAACGTGGCTCCTGCTGCTGTTCGAGCGCGCATAGCCGAAAAGCTCGGACAGCCCGGGTGCGGTTCCAACGGCAACCCGCGGAATGGTGGAGAAGATCACCTGATTGTTTGCGTCAAACACTGCGAGCCGGACATCGTCGGGGATTCCCGCTTTCAGCGAGGACAGATCAGGCGAGTCGAGAAGTGAGGGCAGATCGTTTCGCACCCAGCGGACGGTTGCGATGAAGTCGTCGCCCGGCTCGCGGCCGGCGCTCAGCAGCGACATCAGAAAATAGCCGCCGGCGCTTACCATGATGGGAATCAGAAACATGCCCCCGGCAAGAATCGCGATTTGCGTGCGCAGCCTCATCGTTCGGCGTCCTTCCTGTCCGCCTCGACGTTGAATCTGTACCCGGCCCCGTGCACCGTCTCGATGAATTGTGGATTCTGCGGGTCATTCTCGATCTTGCGGCGCAGCCTCTGAATGTAGACGCCGATTGCCGTGAGGTCGCCGTAGTCCTGTTTCCAGACGTCGTGGTAGATCTGGTCGGGCGAGAGGGCTCTGCCCGAGTGATTGACCAGGTAACTCAGCACCTCGAATTCCCGCGCGGAAAGCGGGACCCGCTCCGAGCCGCGGAACAGCAGGTAGCCGTCGATATCGAGAGTATAGGGACCGAAACGCACCATTTTGCGATCGGTGGGAAGCGCCTGGAAGAAACGCCTGAGGTGAGCGCGCACGCGTGCCGCCAGCACCTTAGGAGAGAAGGGCTTGGTTACGAACTCGTCCGCACCCATGCTCAGCCCGGCGATGATGTCCTCTTCGGTATCTCGAGCGGACACCACGATGACCGGCAGGTTGTAGTCGCGCCGGATGCGCTGGAGAAACTCAAAACCGTCCATACCCGGCAGGTTTATATCGAGGACTATAAGATCGTAAGAGCCGCTCGAAAGCAGCTGGAGCCCGTCCTCCGCGCTCTGGGATGTGAATGTCTCAATACCCTCCCGTTTCAGGTAGAGAGTCATGAGCTCCGACATCTCGGGGACATCTTCGATGATGAGAACCCTGGCTTTCATCTTGAACCACCCGTACCGTCGCCCGGCGGCGCGACTGATCCGGCGCCGCTGAGCCGGCGGAGCAGGAAATTCACCATCGCAAGGCGCCGCTGCTCGATGGAGGCTCCTGAAGCCATGGTCGCCGAGGGCGGCCGGAAAGCCTGCTGCCGACCATTCGACGGCGGAAACGCCGCCGGTCGTTGTCCTGCGGCCGGGCTCCGTCCGGCCGCATTTTCGCTCATCTGCCTGCGAAGCTCGTCCAACAGCGTGCGCTGCGCGCGGGTGAGGACCTCCGAAACCGTCCGGAGCACCTGCCGTGCGACGGCGGGAGTGGGAAAGGCGGAGGCACTCAATGCTCTGGCGACCGGAACGAGCAGCGATTGCTGTTCGGCCGTGAGAAGCTGATCGGTGGGGACCCGGACGGCGTCGGCCCACCGGCCGTCTGCGGCCGAAGCCTGGCGGCCGTCCGCGGCCGAAGC
>CAZNYW010000010.1:0-72449 GCA_964577375.1 uncultured Spirochaetales bacterium
CAGCGTCTGGCAGCAACCGGTACCCGCGCTCAGACCGAAGTTGCGGTCGCGCGGCTCGAAACGGCGCTGCAGCTGAACCCGGACAACACCAACGCCCAGGTGCTCCTCGACAGATACCGAATCGCCCTCGGGAGCCCTGCAACCTATACTCTTCCAAGCGCGACCATGCAGGAGTTTGCCCAGGCGCAGAACCTGTTTATTGCGGGCCGGCTCGCGGATGCCCTTGCTATCGTCGATCGTATCTGGCAGAATCCGACAAACCGCGGTTATGCCCCGCTGGTTGACCTGCGAAAGAATATCCTGTCAAGGCTGGGGCAGTGAGTAGAGTGCGCTTCCATCAAAAATTCCGGACGCCTGTCTTGCGCTGGGGAGCAGTGGCACTGCTGCTTGCCGGCATCGTGTTTCCGGTATTCGCCGCGCAGGATTATTACTGGTCCCAGGCGCAGACACTCGTCTCGCAGAATGTGCGATTCCCCCAGGCTCACGCCATCGACGGACACATGGTCGTGCTCTATCAGGAGGTTGTTCAACAGACCGATTCAACCGGCCAGATCTATATCGACCTCCTCGCCTCGAGCGCGTCGGGCTGGTCGAAGCCGAAGCGGATCGCGGGGCCATTCAGCTTCGACGGATCGGTGCCGCTCATCTACTGGTCGCTGGTCGACACGCAGGGACGGATATTCGTCGCGATTTCGGGCACCGGAGCAACAGTCCAGGTAATCCGCTCTGAAGACGGCGGGCAAACCTTCACCGACAGCGGCTCCATCACCTTCACTTCGGCGACAGTTTCTCCCAGGATCTTCGCGCGGCAGAACGGCGGATATATTCTTTTCGCCAACCGCAACATTCAGGGTACGCTCAGTATTCTCTACTCCGTGTCCCAGGACGGTCGAACCTGGCCGGATTTCAAAGTCCTGGAAAACGACCCGGGACTGAACCTGAACTTCAATCCGGAGTTTGTTTCGTACAACGGCCGCGAGTACACGGTCTTTCAGAGTGCAAATCCGACGGTCGGAAGCAACTATCAGATATATGTGAAATACAGCGACGACGGAGGGCTCACCTGGAGCCAAGCCAGCCGGATCACCAATTTCCTCGATCCCGGAGACGACCCGTCGACCTACAACGTCCAATCCTACGACAATCAGCGCCCCTATATCGCAGTGACCTCCGACGGGCTTGCCGTTGCCTGGGAACGGCGAAAGGGGAGAGCATCCAAACAGATCGAGTACGCACTGCTCAACCGCGACGGCAGCATATCGGGTGAGGCAATCCCGGTTACCCGGGGAGCGCAGACCGCAAATTACCCGATTATAGTCTCGGACGGCAGTCAGACAAGTATTCTGTGGTTCGACAACCGGTATGGCAACGATCGCATCATGATCGCGACAAAGGAGGGGGTCTTCTTCCGCGAGCGCGAGGTCAGCTCGATGACAGGCACATCCACCTTTCCCGCGCCGGTCCTTCAAAACGGACGTATGAATCTCTTCTGGCAGAACCGGCGCAGCGACACCGATATCCGGTTGATCTATCTGCCGCCCGATACCAGCGTCAGCGCAGCTCAACCGCTTCCGGTGAACTTTGTCGCCGGCAAGAGGTCGGCAAGCAGCGAAGTGCGCGTCAGGTGGGTGACCCCGGACGACACCTCGGGTATTGCCGGCTACAGCTACAGCTGGTCGCAGAATCCGGACGCTGCAGTGCCCGAAACGGTGGACGTGCAGCCGGACACCAACAGCATCGATCTCTCGGCAACTGCCGACGGAGCATGGTATTTCCGCCTCCGCACTACCGATTTCGCCGGGAACTGGTCGAGCATATCGACGCTGCGATTTTATCGGGACACGACGCCACCGGGAGCGGTGGCCTTCGTGCCGCCCGCCCTCGACGAAGCGGGTTATCTTGTGTCGAATACCTTTACCATAAGGTGGCAGCCTCCGCCGGCCGATGACATCGCAGGTTACAGCTATTCGCTCGATTTCCTCGGCGGGCCCCAGTCGAAGCCCGTGCTTGCCGATTACAGCATCACCACACCGCCGCCGAAGATCCAGACCGACAGACCACAGCTGTCCGAAACCAACTACGACAACGGCCTGTGGGCACTTTCGGTGGCTGCAATAGACTCGGTTGGCAATGTGGGTAAAACGTCAACTATTCTTCTGCGCCTGAACAAATACGTGCCGGTGACATACGTCAGCTTCGTCGACACCAAGAAGGACTCGCTCGGGAGAATCACGCTCGACATCATCGGCCGCGGGTTTACCACCAACGGCGACATCCAGGAGATCATCCTCGATCGTGACGGTAAGGCGCCCTGGGACTACACCTATTTTCTGCGAAACGGCAGCTTCACGATCGACAGTGACCGCAACATTACGGGACCGGTGATCGACCTGATCAACAAGGGCACCTATCGCGTCGGGCTCGTTCACTCCGAGCGGGGGCTCTATATGACGCAACCCCTGTTGACCTTCGAGAGCTCCGGCACCATCAAGTTCGGCGATTTTACCGTACACTATGCTCCGCACTACACGTTCGCTCCCCCGAAGTTCTTCTCCGTTCCGGTAAGCGAACTGCTTCTGTGGACGCTTCTGATCTTTCTTGCCGTTGTTATTCTGTTTTCCTCGACGCGACTCGTCGCGCTCGTGCGCGAGGGCCAGATGCTCCGCAGCGAGGTCCACTCGCTCCTGACCGGCAAGAGACCGCCAGGTATATCCGATGCGGGAAGGATTGAAAGAATGAAGAAAAAAGGAATCGGCATACGAGTGAAATTCTCGTTCTTTGTGGTTATGCTCGTCATCGCGGTCGTCCTCATGGTGGCGGTGATTCTCGGCCGGTTCATGCTCGACACGCAGCGCCGGACCCTCGCCGACGGACTTCGAAACCGCGTGGAGGTCCTGCTGCAGAGCATCGCGACCGGTGCGGCACAATACCTTCCAAACGCCGAGCAGAACGTTCTCACTCTGAGCGCCCTGACCGAGCAGATGTCTGCGGTACAGGAGGCGCGATTCGTCACCATAACCGGACCCGGCGCAACCGGAGCCGCCGCAAACAGCTTCGACTATATCTGGGCAACCAACGACCCCCGAATCACCGATCCCAAATCCGTTCAGGATATGGGCAAGCTGAAGCTCATTCCGGAGCAGTTTCAACGCGGCCAGACCCGCATAGAGGATCAGATAAGTCCGTTGCTTCCTGACCTTGAGCAGAAGATAAACACGCAGGCGCGGCAATCGCTCGGCAACATACCTCAGCAGCTCTCGGACCTTTCGCAGCGAATTCTGCAGCTCGTCCGCCAGACCGGAGCACAGGCTGAGGCCGAACGCCAGAGTGTCGACAATACCCGGCGGGAGCTCGAAAGACGTGCCAACCAGCAGCTCAATCAGATCGGCAACGTGATCGGCAGCGTACCCGATTTCAACCCCAACAATTTGAACCGTTCGCAGACGCTTTTTGAGTTCTACAAACCAATTGTCTACCTCCAGCCGAACAGCGATGTCTACTACCACGGCCTGGTTCGCATCGAGGTGTCCACCGACCGGATTCTCACGCAGATCGCTGCGGCAACGAACAACCTGATCCGAAACACCGTCATCATCGCGATGATCGCCGTCGGCATAGGAATACTGGGAGCGCTGCTGCTCGCGACCATCATCGTCATACCGATCCGGCGCCTGGTGAGCGGGATCGAGGTGATCCGCGATACGGAAGACAAGAGCGAGCTTGCCAGTCACGTGATAGACACCCAGACAAGAGACGAGCTTTTCATTCTCGCCGAGGTCATCAATCAGATGACGCAGGGCCTCGTGAAAGCATCCGAGGCGGCGAAGATGCTGACCGTCGGCAAAGAGGTCCAGAAGATGTTCATCCCGCTCGATCGCGCCGCGGATGGGTCCAAAGGAACCACGGGCAGGACGGACACGCCGGGCGCCGAGTTCTTCGGCTACTACGAGGGTGCGAAGGGCGTATCGGGCGACTATTTCGACTACGAGAAGATCGATGACGAGCACTACGCGATAATAAAGTGCGACGTTGCAGGCAAGGGAGTACCGGCGGCGCTGATCATGGTCGAGGTGGCCACCATCTTCCTCAACCACTTTCGCAACTGGTCTGCGAAGAATGTCAACAGCACGCTTCCGGAGCTCGTTGGAACCATCAACGACCTGCTCGAGGAACGCGGCTTCAAAGGACGGTTCGCCGCGCTGACCGTCGCGATCATGAACACGAACACGGGCATCTGCCGGGTCTGCCACGCCGGTGACAACATCATGCACGTGTTTTCGGCGGCCGAAGGCAAGATGAACGTGACGACCATGCCCGAAAAGCCGGCTGCAGGAGTGTTTCCCACAATGATGGTGCCCGGTGGCTTCGTCCAGGTGCCTCTGAAACTCACGACCGGCGATATCCTTCTGATGTTCACCGACGGTCTGGAGGAGGCGAAGCGAATCGTCAGAAACAGCAGCTTCGAACCGGTAGTCGTGAGCCAGGAGCAGGTCGACCGGAACGACTACGACGCAACCATGCTCGGCCAGCCGGCGAACGAGGAGCTCGGTCCGGAGCGGATAGATGCGATCGCAGATGCGATTCAGCGCCGCGACAGCTTCCGCTTGACCAAGAAACTGAATCCACTTGGTGACGAAGACCTCGACTTCGATTTTTCTTCAATCGAGCCGACCGTCGAGAACACCGTGATGGGGCTCATCTCGGTGGAGAAGATCTTCCGGATCTACCCCGATCCACGTGCGACGGGCGACGACAGGATCGTTGTCGACAAGAGAGTAGACAAGTTCCTGAAGAGCTGCTTCAAGCAGTATGAGCGCTATTTCCACTCTCGGGTGGAAAGCGTCGAGAACGGTGAATACATTACTTTCTCGGGCCTTCGGGAAGACGAGCAGTACGACGACCTTACCATCGTCGGTATTCGAAAGAAGTAACGCGCACTTTGCGGGGTGCCGATAGGAAGAATATGATGAGAAGAGTTCTGTCTATATCGCTCTGGGCGGCGGCCTGCGGCCTGACTCCGTTGTCGCTTTTCGCCGTGACAATCCAGAACAGCTCCGACGGCGTCTTCTACTACGTCGTGCATCAGGCATCCGCGCAGGATCTTCAGGCCCTCAAGGCGACGCCGCAGGCGATGGCGCAGTTCATTCTTTCCCATCAGAAGGAGCTCGCCTACATTCCGCCGGGCGGCGTCGGTTCGGGAATCGACGTGGGAAGCGGCCCTGCGGCCGTTCTCGGCTTCTTTGTCCACCCCGGCGACCTGACCTATCCGGTCACTGCGGTCTTCGTCAGCCCTGCCGATACCGGCCGCGCCTTCACGGTTGGTGAAACCGCAACAGCAGAAAGCAGTGGGGCCTCGATTCGCGCGCTCGACGTGACGCTCGGCAGCGAACCGATTCTCATCGACAACCGGTATCTCGACTGGCTCAGAGTTCCCAACATGGCGACCTATCCCGACTACTTTGTTCCGCGACGATTCGTGCGGGAGCAGAACGGGAAACGGTCCGAGGAACCCATCTCCCGCTCGCTCTACTGGAAAAAGGGTGGCACTCAGATCCAGTACTTCAAAGCGGTGCGTTCGGACAAGTACCTCTACCTGCTGTTCTCCTCCGCAAACCAGCTCTCACCGGGCCTGTCATATCTGCTCTACCTCTACCGCGACCGTTCTGGCGCCGCGGGACGGTACACTGTGGAGATCCCGGTGGAAAAGAGAGCGGGCGTGGTCGCCCTCTGGGAGAACGGATCCAGCAGTCCGACGGTCATCGGCGACTTCGTGCACAGCACCTTCTTCACGGAGGCCCGAATCAGACTCGACAAACTTCCCGCAGACCTCGAGACAAGCGGCTGGTCAATCGACCTCGCGACATCGATGCAGGACGCCGGCATCTTCGAGGAGTTCTACTTCAGCACGCTCTTTGTACGGGACATACCGAAATAGGACGTGAAGCAGGCTCGATTTTTCTGTGAGAATTGCCGCAAAGAGGTGCGTTGGGACGCGAAGGTCTGTCCTCACTGCGGCAGGTTCTTCTCCTCGGTTCGTTGTCCCTCCTGCGGATTTGTCGGTGAGAGCCGCCTCTTTGTGTGGGGTTGTCCGAACTGCGGCTATGCGGGGGGTGAAACCCTGCTTTCGGCGGCTGATATCCCTTCAGGCGAAGGGGTCGAGACCTATCCGCTGGAGACATTCGGCCGCGAGCCGGGCAGGCGAAAACGTGGCCGCCACGTCCCCTCGTGGGTCTATCCACTTGCAATCGGTGTGCTGCTCGCCGTCTTTGCCCTGCTTGTCGTAGTCTACCTCACGATATCCTGAGGCACCGGTCAGTAGAGGAACCCGAGCCCAGCGCCCGCCATTATGTAGTAGTCCGTCGGGCTCGTGATCTCGGCCGCGCCTGTAATTCCGACCACCACCGTAGTTCCCGGTATCATCACGTGGAACTCCGCAGCAGTCTCGAGCGGCAGCTGGTAGACTTCGGATGTGGGCACCTGCGTTCCTTTCGGCGCGGAGATTGGCCGCGACCTCACCGCGGTAGAAAGTCCGGCGAGAATCGTTCCGGTATCCACGTACAGCGCGGCTCTTCCGTATCCCCAGATGTACAGATCTGGGGTCCATGGCGCGGAGACCGGGTAGGGGGGATAGGTGTTGCCGACGATCTCGGGAGTGACGGCAATGCCGACAGGACCGAAGCGGACGCCGAGCGGGAGGCTCACACCGAAACCATCGAAGTTTGTAAGAGTGTCGGTGGCCGCCTGAGACAGAAAGGTGCCCTTGGCGGCAATCATTGCACCCGCCTCACCGCCGGGAAAGGGCAGGCTCAGGAACCGCCAGCGCAGGCCGAGGCTGACCGAGCCGTCATTGAGATCGGGATCGCTGTTGAGAACTCCCTGGGCGGAGACAACCGCTTCCAGATTGTAGGGCAGCCCGTAGCGTATGCCGGCCATAACCGGAAAGCGGCCGACAATGGCGCCGCTGTTGTCGGTGCCGACGTGCCCGAGAAACTCGGTGGCAATCTGCAGGCTCCCGTCGGGGAGGGTATCCGGGATTGGTGCGTACGCGAGCCCCGGGTTTCCGCTGAGCATATCGCGGAAACGTATCGCGAGCGTCGAATTGACGTGGATGACGGCGGTGTCCTGCTGCAGCGCGCCGCCCTCGGCGGACTGGACCTCGACGAGCGCGACATAGGTCCCGTCGGGCACCACTGCGCCGTTTGTGTCGGTGCCGTTCCAGCTGACCTGCTGATCCCAGGTGTTGAAGTTGTTCACCTGGAAGGTCTTGATCGTGCCCGAAGCACCTGTGCCGCCTGCTCCCTGAATCGATACGGTACCGCTTCCGTAGGAAGTAACCCTGAAGTGAATCACCGCCGTGCCGAGCGGGCCGGGATTGTTTGGGTTGAAATGGGCGCGGGACACCGATACGCTTTCGAGCTTGAACTGTGCCTTCCGGAGCGTTGCGTTGAGATAGGTTGTCCGTTCAGGAAGAATCTGGACCGTCTGGCGGAAATCGGTGTAGCCGAAGCGGCGGACCGTCACCTGGTGAACGCCTGCGCTGACGCGGTTGACGCCGCCGTACATCTTTTCGCCGTCCACGAGAACTTCCGCATCCGGTGGGCTCATCTGAACCGAAAGTACGCCCATGAGCGGAGCCATCGTGATTTCCAGCTTGAAATCCGTGTCGGAACCGACGGTGAAGTGCCGGTAGAAGGTGTAGAAGCCGCGCTTCGAAATTCGGACGCTGTAGGCGCCTTCCGAGGGATTGTCGATCGTCAGGGGAGTGTAGCCCTGGAACCGGCCGTTGAGGTAGACCTCGGCGCCGCTCGGCGCGGTATCGATCTCGATCCGTGCAGACGTATGCGTCTGAATGGTGGTATCGACCTTCTCACCGTTGTCGCCGGTCGAGCTCGAGCTGCTCACCTCCTCCCTGTTTCCGCGCATGCTCGAAGTGGAGGACTGGTCCCCGCCGGAGTTCTGTTTCTTTTCCGCCGAAACTATCGAGGAAAAGGTCGAACCGCTTTCGCTCGCGCACCCGCTAATCAGAAGTGCCGCCGCGAGGAGTAAGAACCCGGCAGCGGCACGAAACCGTTTCCTGTCCATGCCAATATCATACACGCAAACCCCGGTATTCAACAGCAAAATCGAGCACGCGGCCACGTTGCGCCCACGCTTCAATCTGCCGATACTGATATCAGGTACGAAGTATGCAGAACAGGCACATCGTCATTACGGGATTGATAGTCATCGCGGCCATCTGCCCCGCTTTTGCGCAGCAGACCGGGAGCGGTGGAACGCCCGCACCCGCATCGGTCGCCTCGAGTCCGGCATCCGGAGCGCAGACGGGCGGCGGACAGCCGCTTGCGCTTCCGCGTGGGTTCGAAGATCTTCTCCTGGGTCTGCCGCTCTCTGAGGTGGAGAAGCGGCTTCAGGCGAGTCCCTATTTTAGCTACCGGGGTCAACCGGACGTAAGCCTCGCACCCGCAGACAAACAGCCGATCATCGAATCCGCCGGCGTACGCTTTGTCTCCTCAGGCATCTTCCAGTTTCATAACGACAGGCTATACACGATTACCATTGCGCTCAACAGGTCGCTGCTCGACTTCTATTCGATGTTCACGAGTCTGTCGCGGAAGTACGGGGATCCGGCATCGCTCTCGCCGTCGGAGGTGGTGTGGCAGAACGACCAGGTGCGTCTCTCTCTGGAAAAGCCGCTGACTATCAAGTATATTGACCGCGTGGTTTTCGATCAGATTCTTCAGGCCGGACAGGCGCAGAAATCGCTGCAGGAACTGTCTCGAGAGGAGTTCATCCATCTTTTCTAGGTGTCTGCTGCGGCGGGGATCGGTGCTTCGCGCAATTGGTATCTCTCTCCTGCTCGGGGCCCTTTCGGCGAGCTGTGCCGCCTCGCTCCCGACCACAACGCTTTCGGTGGGCGGGGTGAAGCTTCTTGTCGAAATTGCGCACACACCCGCGCAGCGCGAGAAGGGGCTGATGTTCCGCAAGAGCATGGCCGAAGACCACGGAATGCTGTTTGTCTTTCCACGTGACGAACAGCTCTCCTTCTGGATGAAGAATACGCCTATACCGCTTTCAATCGCCTTCATCGGCAGCGACGGCACGATAAAACAGATCGCCGACATGCAGCCGGAATCGCTTGCGACCATTCCGTCCGATTTTTCCGTGCGCTACGCGCTCGAGGTCAACCAGGGCTTCTTCGCGCGCCACCGGATTCACGCCGGCGACCTGGTCACGCTTCCCGACGGGATCCCTCGAGCAACCGAATAGGAGTCAGGGCTCCGCCTTGTCGCCCAGCTCTGGAAAGAGCTCGAGAACCGGCTTTTCCCCCTCTTCGGTAGGTTGATTTACCAGAATTTCTATCTTGCGCTCTATTCGTGAAAGATCCTTCTCGAGACCCCGGGCGAGCTTGATGCCCTCTTCGAACATTTCCGAAGCTTCCTCCAGCGAAACCTCACCGTCCCTGATCTTTTCACTGAGTGATTCCAGCCGGGTCAGTCGTTCTTCAAAGTTCTTCATTAGTGTCTCCTGGTTTGACGGCCTCGACCCGGGCATCCAGACCGCCGCGGTGAAAGCGTACCGAAATTCTTTCGTCGACCTGAACCGCCTCGGGTGCTGTTATTATCCGGCCATCCTCCGGCCGATAGACCATCGCGTATCCTCGCTTGAGAACCTCGAACGGCGAGCAGGCCTCGAGCGCCTGCGCGGCCAGCGAAAGGCGGTGCCGGGATTCCGTTACGCGTCTTTCCATCGCGTCGAGGACGGACTCCTTCGCGTCATCGAGACGAAGGAGCAGAGGCTGCACGATTATCCGGAAACTGCGCTCGAGTGCATCGGGGGTGAACTGCCGGAGGAGCAGTCGGGCCCGTTCGACGCGATCGGTGAAGGTCCGGCCAATGCTGCGGCCCAGCTCCAGAATGCGCATCCTAAGCTCATCGCGTCGGGCGGACACGATCTCTGCGGCGGCAGAGGGAGTCGGTGCGCGAAGGTCGGCGGCAAGGTCGGTCAGTGCGATATCTATCTCGTGTCCGACTGCCGAAATCACCGGCGTCTCACAGGCGGCGACCGCGCGTACAACCTCCTCGTCGGAAAACGGCAGAAGGTCTTCGAGAGAACCGCCGCCGCGGGAGACGATGATTACGTCGCCGAGCCTGAAGCGGTCAGCGGTGCGAATCTGGCGGGCGATGATGGGCGCTGCCTCGTCCCCCTGGACCGGCGCCGGAAGGATGACCACGTCAACGCCTGAGTTCCTGCGGCCGATCACGTTCAGAATATCCCGGATCGCCGCGCCCGTAGGCGAGGTGACGACCGCGATACTCGAGGGCAGAAGTGGAATCGGCTTCTTGCGCTCGGAATCGAACAGCCCCTCCATCGCGAGTCGCCGTTTCCTCTCCTCGAGCATCACCAGGATCTCTCCCTGACCCGCGAGATCGAGACTTTCGCAAATGATCTGGTAGCTGCCCCGCCGGGCGTAAACGGAGATCGATCCGCGCGCGACCACCAGCATTCCGTCCTCCGGAGCGAAGCCGAGTGAGAGCGCCCGGTTGCGGAACATTACCGCCTGAAGCATGGCGTCACGGTCCTTCAAGGTGAAGTAGAGATGACCTGTGCTCGAAGGACGGAAATTCGAGATTTCGCCCTCGACGGAGACTGCGGGAAACGAACCTTCCAGCGTGGACTTGATCAGGGAGGTAATCTCGGAAACCTTGTAAGGACGAGACTTTGTCTCTATCATGTGCGATAGATTACCGGTTTCGCGCGTGAACGACAACGATTTGCCGGACCGGAGACAACAGGAGAGGCGCCAGAGATGAAGAGAGTCGTGTGTGTCAACGCCCTGAGGCTCAGCGAATACGCGACAATGTCTCTTCCAGACGGGGACTCGGCGGTGGACCGGGTGCAGCAATTCGTCTCCTCCTTGCCGGAGGTGGGACGCAGCTTCGTGATCTGCGAAGAGAAAGCGCAGGTGCCGTTCCGGTACGAACGCATCGACCTGCGCGACGGGAGCTCCGCCGCACTGATCGAAGCGCTCATGCGCGCGGGAGAAGGATCTGACCAGATCGTTTACCTGTATGGCGATTGCCCTTTTCTCGAGCCCGAGATAACCGGCCGGATGCTCGAGAATCACGGCCGTTATTTTGCCGAATACACTTTTTCCGACGGCTATCCCTTCGGAATCACCCCCGAGATCCTGAGCACATCCGTGCTGCCGATGCTGCAGCGGCTCGCCGGTTCGGAGCCGATCAGCCGGGACACGCTCTTTTCCACCATTCAGAAGGACATCAATTCGTTCGACATCGAAACCGAAATCTCACCGGTCGATGTCCGGATGCTGCGCCTTTCACTGATGTGCGACAACCGCGTGAATTACCTGCTCTGCAGCAACTTCGATGAAGCGAAGGCCTTCGACGAAAAATCAATTCTTTCGACCGCACAGAAACGTCAGGAGATTCTCCGCACCGTTCCGGCTTTCGCCAATATCCAGATCATTGACGGCTGCCCACAGGCGTGCAGCTACTGCCCCTTTCCCGGATTCGGGGGCGACATTCTGAACAACCGCCATGAAATGTCGTTCGAGAATTTCGATCGAATAGTAGCCGGGCTCGAGCAGTTTTCCCCTGAAGCAACAATCAGCCTCTCGCTGTGGGGCGAGCCTTCGCTTCACAGCAGAATCGAGGAGATGATCCGCAGGGTGGAGTCCAGCCGGGCGCTTCGGCTCAATATCGAAACTTCCGGGATCGGATGGAAGCCCGAGGTGCTCGATGGACTCGCCGCTTCGGGTCTCGAGCGAACTGAATGGATAGTCTCACTTGATGCGCTTGACCCCGCTCTCTACGCAACTCTTCGCGGCAGCGGCCAGGAGGAGGCGCTTCGCACAGTCGATCGGCTGCTATCCACGTTCGGCGGCCACGTGCACGTGCAGGCCGTTCGCATGAACGAAAACGAGGCGCATCTGGAGGAGTTCTACCGTTCATGGAAATCGAAAACAGACAATGTCATCATTCAGAAATATGATGATTTCTGCGGCTACCTCCCGGCGCGAAAGGTAACCGACCTGTCGCCGCTGGTCCGCCAGGCCTGCTGGCACCTGAAACGCGACATGAACGTGCTGCTTGACGGGAGCGTGGTGATGTGCCGCGAGGATCTGAATCGGGACCATCTGCTTGGCAACCTGCTTGATGAAGAGATTGCGGAGGTGTGGCAGAGAGGCGAGGAGGTCTACGCAGCCCATGTTCGCACCGAATATCCGGAAATCTGCAAGGGTTGCGATGAGTACTACACCTTCAACTTCTAAGTACCCTCCCGTCCCCTACACGGTGGTCGGCGGCAAAAGGATCGAACGGAAGACCTCTGCGCCGAGGCTGCTCTCCGTTGTGGTGTTGAACCGCGGCGGGCGGTTCAACCGCGGCGACTATTTCGCCCAGTTGCAGGCGCTCGAACCGGACGAGATCATTTCGATCGAGCCGGCCGGTGCGCCCTATGACGTCGAGGCTCTGTCGAATCGTCACGGAAACCTGCGTTTTCTCCTTCTGCATTCGGATTCCAATCGCGGACAACAGGTGAACATCGGCGTTCAAGAGGCGCACGGCAGGTTCGTGCTGGTGCTCTGGAACGATATGGACGTTGCTTCCCTACCGGAGAAGGTGCTCGAGCGCATACGTGACGAGGGTACACTCTGCGCGGTGCCGGTAATGAAAAACGACCGAAGCGAGGTGGTACCGTCAATTCAGGCTCCCGCCTTCTACCACAAACTGCTGCGCGTCGTGGCGGTGAGTCCCGCAAAGGACAACATGCCGACGCTCTTTCCCTTCGACTACACCGGTATCTACAATCGTGAACGGTACCTGCTCACCGGCGGGTACGACGGCGATCTGTCGCGATCCTACTGGCAGAAGATGGATTTCGGTTTCCGGGTGCATATGTGGGGGGAGAGCATTCGCTCGAATCAACTTTTCCGGGTCAGCTGCACATCACCGCCACCCCCCGAGGACATCACCCCCAACGCCGACTACCGGGTCTTCTATCTCCGGAACCTTTCGGTCCGCTACAGCGGCGATCACGGTGTGTTGCCCTTTTCGCGATTCCTCCCTTTCCACTTCCGCGTCGGAGCGGGACTGCTGCACTCCTACCGCCTCTTTCGCGAAGTGGAATCATGGGTGGAAACCAACCGTTACCGTTTCGTTCAGGATGCGCGCAGCGTCACCGACCTGTGGGAGGTTCAGGAGTCATGACCGGCGTGATTCTGCAGGTGCGCCTCGATTCTTCCCGCATGCCGGGCAAGGCGCTCCTGACGATCGGTCCGCGCACCGTCTTTGAACACGTGATGCATCGGCTCAAAGTGGTCCGCGCCGATGTTCACGTTGCCGCATGCGACGAATCGAGCGCGGACATTCTTGGCCCGCTTGCGCGGGCGGCCGGTTTTCTGCTGGTTCCCGGGCCGAAAGAGGACGTGCTTGCCCGATACATCCTCGCGGCCGTCACGGCGGGAGTAAGCACGATCATCCGTGCAACCGGCGACAATCCGCTGGTGTCGCATGAATACGCGAACAGGTCGCTCGAGGCGCACCGGCGCGAAGGCGCCGACCACACGATCTTCACCGGCCTGCCGACGGGAAGCGGCGTCGAGATCGTCGAGCGTTCCGCGCTCGAGCGCGCAGCGAGGGAAAGCAGCGATGCCTACGACCACGAGCACGTCACGCCCTACATCTACAATCATCCGGACAGTTTCCACCTCCACCGTGTTGCGGCGCCCCTGCCTGAGGCCCTCGCTGATTCGCGGGTCACACTCGACACGCCGGAGGATTACAGGACGCTTCTGCGGATATATCGAGAGCTGGGGAGGGAGGGGGACTTCCCCTCCTTCGACACGCTCTGCGAGTGGCTTGTTCTGCAGCCGAAGCGCGGAGAAGTCCCGGAATGAGCGGGAAACGCAGGCGCATACTCCTCGTTCCGGAGACCCGCGCGGGGCATGGGAGCGGCCACCTGAAAAGATGTCTCGATCTCGCCTCGGAACTGGGACACGAAACGGCGACGGCGCTTGCCGGTGAGTTTTCCGCTGGCCAGATCAGACTCGCCGGCCGGTCACCGGACTGCGCAGTCATCGACATGCGTTCGGCGTCCGCTGAGTCCTGGGATCTGGTGGTGGTCGACAGACGAACCACTTCGATCGACGAGTGCTCTGCCCTGCGGAAGGTGGGCCCTCTCGTCGGAATCGATGCAGGCGGTGCTGGAAGACTCTGCATGTCCTATCTCATAGACTCGCTTCCGCGCGCCGTGACCGATCCCGCCGATGCGCCGAACGAGAAGGGGCCGGAGTTTCTTTCGCTGCCGCTTGCCGCTGTCGGCGGCACGAGTAAATCGGCAGGAATTCTCGTCACCTTTGGCGGCGAGGATGCCGGCGGATTGACTGAGGAGTGCTGCGGCGCCCTCCTGGCAATTCTGTCGGACAGGCAATCCGACTCCGCCGCAGCGCGGATAACCGCCGTCCGCGGGCCCTTCTTCGAGGATGGCCGGTTGAGAGCCGCGCCCTTCGCCGCTGAAGAGAGCTCAGCGGCGATCGAGGTGCTCGACGCTCCGGAACAGCTCAGCAGCCTGATAGGCAGTTTCGCGCTCGTCGTGACCTCCTTCGGGCTGACCGCATTTGAGGCACGTGCCGCCGGAGTACCGGTGATAGTGGTCAGCGCAAGCCGCTACCACGAAGCGCTCGCGCGGCGGGCGGGATTTCGCCTTGCAGGCACCGGATCGCCGGACGCCGCAGCTCTCACCGCGGCAGTCGGGGAGTGGCTCGCCTCAGGCACCGTCGCGGAGCCCGCGCCGCTCGATGAAGACTACTCTGCAGAACGCGTGCGCGCCGCGGCTGAGAAGGGGAGCCTGCTTCGGGCAGCTCTGGAGCGTCTCGATCCGGCGGGGGCAACCGGCTGCCCGGTCTGCGGCCGGAAGGAGAATCCGGCAGTCGCGCGGATGGTTGACCGCAGCTATTTCCGCTGCGCTTCCTGCGGAATGCTCTACCTCGAAAATCTCGGCAACAGGAAGGTCTCCTACACGAAGGATTACTTCTATTCCGACTACGAAAAGCAATACGGAAGGACCTATCTCGACGACTTCGCCAACATCCGGCGCATGGCGGTTCCCCGCCTTGAGCGCATTTCCCGGCTTGGCGGCAGCGGAGCACTTCTGGACGTCGGATGTGCCTTTGGCCCCTTTCTTGTTGAAGCGCGTTCGGCAGGCTACGACCCCTTCGGGGTGGATATTTCCGAAGAGGCAGCCGCGCACGTGCGGGAGGAGCTGAAGATCCCCGCAGTATCTGCATCGATCCGGGACTTCGATCCTGAGGCGAGCTTCGGTGTTCCCCGGTTTTCGGTGGTGACTCTGTGGTATGTGATCGAGCACTTTCCCGACGTGGCAGACATACTTCGCAAACTGAACAGCATGCTGAAACCGGGCGGCGTCCTTGCCTTTTCCACGCCCAGCGGCTCCGGAGTCTCGGCGCGTCTGCATCGTGAGCAGTTCTTCACGCAGAGTCCCTCGGACCATTTCACCATCTGGGAGCCGCGCCGGACCGCATCCGTGCTCGAGCGCTTCGGCTTTTCACTGCGTGAAGTCCGCGTAACCGGGCACCATCCTGAAAGGTTCTTCCAGAATGGCCCGAATAGACTGCAATCCGGCGGCGAACAGACCGAAAATAAGGGTGTGAACCCTCTGCTCCTGCGTGCCACCGCTTTTGTTTCGCGTTCGTTCGGGCTCGGGGACACCTTTGAAGTCTACGCAGTCAAGACCGGGGAGCATATTTCATGAGTCAAGCTGTGCTTATTCTTGGCGGTGGCGTGATGCAGCTGCCGGCCATCCGCATCGCAAAGCGAAAGGGTTGGTACGTTTTCGTAGCCGACGGCAATCGGTCCTGTCCGGGCGCCGCTATTGCCGACAGCTTCTTTCCCATCGACCTGAAAAACACGGAGCGGTTGATCGAAGCGGCGAAGACATGTGACCCGCCTCTGACGGGCGTCTTAACGGCCGGGACCGATTTTTCGACCAGCGTCGCTCGCGTCGCTGAGGCGCTGAGACTTCCTGGCACCTCACATGCGAGTGCGTACAATGCTTCCGACAAGGTGCAGATGCGCCGGCGCTTCGCAGAAGCCGGCGTGCCGTCGCCCGCGTTCGTGGAGCTCGCCGGAACCGACGACCGGGCGGCGCTCGCTGAGGCGGCAAAGCTGAACTATCCGCTTGTCGTCAAACCTGTCGACAACATGGGTGCGCGTGGCGTCCAGCGGGTTTCGGGCGCCTCGCAGCTCACCGACGCGGTCGCCCGGGCAGTCGGTTTCTCGCGCAGCGGTCGGGTCATAGTCGAAGAGTTCATTCCCGGTCAGGAATACAGCCTCGATGCGATAGTGGAGGATGGAAAGGTTACCGTGTGCGGCCTTGCCGAGCGACACATCTACTTTCCACCCGCCTTCGTGGAGATGGGGCACACTATTCCCGCGCAGATCGATGACCGCCGCGAGCGTGAGCTTGTCGAGGTCTTCATTGCCGGTGTCCGCGCGCTCGGAATCTCCAACGGCGCCGCCAAGGGTGACATCTTCCACACCGGGACAGGCGCGGTGGTGGGCGAGATCGCGGCACGATTGTCCGGCGGATACATGTCCGGCTGGACCTTCCCCTATTCTTCGGGGTTCGAGGTCACCGAGGCTGCGCTCAATATCGCGGTCGGCCTTCCGGCGGGCGATCTGACGAACCGTCGAAGCTGGGTGTCGGCCGAACGCGCGTTCCTTTCCATCCCCGGCATCGTCGCAGGAATCAACGGCGTTGCAGCCGCCAGGAACATTCCCGGGGTGAAGGAGGTCTTCCTGCGCGTCGAGACCGGGATGGAGGTCTCCTTTCCAGCAAACAACGTCGAAAAAAGCGGCAACGTCATCTCCTGCGCGCCGAGCCGACCGGAGGCGGTACGCGCGGCGCAATACGCTCTTCGCTGCATCGAAATCCGGCTTGAACCGAATGTCGCTGCCACCGACGCGTTTCTCTTTTCAGCGGACAGCCGCGGGAAACCCGGGGTGATGGAGCTCTCCGACGAGGCCGACCTGCGGGTACTGCGCGAGATGCAGAAGGGAAACCCCGATCTCGATCTTGTAAGCTCGGAGCTCTCCCGGACGACGGGAAAACCGGTTCCTCTTCCCGAGATCCTGCCTCTTCCTCGCTGGGAACGTGAAGAGCGGGCTAACTGGGCGGGCATTGCGCCGGCAGAGGCAGTCAGGACCTGTCTGCGCCGCCATGGACTTGTGATGGCGGCAGACCACGGCCCTGCCGGTCACATCGGTCGCCCGAGGGTTACCCAACAGTCGCAGCTGAACTTCAGCGCGCTCTTCTGGACCGCCCTTCTTCGCGGCGGTATCCAGGGGGTCGACTACTTCATCGATTCACTCGCCGCGAGGATGCCCTACGGAATTGCCGCTTCGGGGTCCGGAACCGATGCCGGCGTGAGCATCTTCACGGGCGTGGAGGTATAGCTCATGCGTCGGCCGGCAGCCACAGCAGCAATTCTGGTCACGATCATTCTGCTTACGGCGACATCTGCTAAAGGCGAGCCGGTCGCGCTGCTTCCACTGCTGGAAAAAACCGGTGCACAGCTGCAATGGGACGGCTACCGGCGGGAAGGCGCAATTTCAGACGGTTCGAACGTGCTCGCGTTCAGGGTGGGATGGCCGACCTTCGTTCTGAACAGCAGGGAGCAGAAGAACCTCGGTGAAGTGACCGACAGCGCAGGAAATCTCGAAGTTTCAGGGCTCGCCGCGGCCTACATCCAGAATCTGTTCAAGAAGAGCGCATCGACCGCTGCTGCTCCGCCGAGGCGCCACATCAGCACTATCTTCATCGACCCGGGTCACGGCGGCAAGGACCCTGGAGCGATCGGCTGGCACGTCATAAACGGGAAGAGGATCGGAATACGGGAGAAGGACGTCGTCCTCAAGGTCGGGAAGATGCTTCGCGACATGCTCGAGTCTCGTTTTCCGAACAAGAAGATCGTCATGTCCCGGGACACGGACATCTACCTCACGCTCGAAAAGCGGACCGAGATGGCGAATGCAATACCGCTCAAGCCCGACGACTCCATCGTTTTTGTATCGGTTCATGCGAACGCCTCACTCAAGGCAGACACAAAAGGATTCGAAGTCTGGTACCTGCCGCCGGAATACCGGCGGAAACTGCTCGATCCTTCGGAGGTGTCGCCATCCTCAGTCTCGGTGCTCCCGATTCTCAATTCGATGCTCGAAGAGGAATACACGATTGAAAGC
This sequence comes from uncultured Spirochaetales bacterium, assembly GCA_964577375.1. Classification (GTDB taxonomy): domain Bacteria; phylum Spirochaetota; class Spirochaetia; order DSM-27196; family DATKUC01; genus DATKUC01. The sequence goes on from CAZNYW010000010.1 coordinate 18,282, forward strand.
GTTCTCCTGGGAAAGAGCATCCTCGACGGACTCGACGCGCAGGTCGGATCGGTCTCTCCACGCCTGGGCCTCAAGGAGAATCCGTGGGCGGTTGTCCGGAATGCGAAGATGCCTTCAGTACTGGTAGAAATCGGATTCCTCACCAATCCGCAGGAGGGCCCCCGCCTCGACGACACCGCGTACTTGCGGAAGATCGCCACGGGAATCTATAATGGCATCGTTCGTTACGTAACCAATTTCGAACAACGCAATACCGTGGAGTGATACATACGTGGACCTAATTCGTGAGCGGCCGCATTTGCTCTGGGCCGCTATGTTCGGCGCGAGTCTGCTCGTAGCCCTGCTGTTCTATTTTGTCTTTCCGCCCTCCCAGAGTGAACGGTATCTCTTCTTCCCGGAAAACATCACGGGAAAGCTGAAGGGAGAGTCCAGGCTGGTCCCCCGGCACCATACGCTCGAGGCCGAGGTCCAGGCGCTTGTAGCCGAAGAGCTTCTCGGGCCGGTGCGTGTCCGCGACAAGCGGCTTGTGCCTGTCGATACCAGGATCCGGTCGCTCATCGTGCGGAACGAAAAGGTCTACATCGATTTTTCCACCGAAATGGTAACCGCCGCGGATCAGGTACAGGAAACGACGACTCGCGCCATCCAAATTCTAACGCACACGATACAGTTCAATTTTCCGCAAATCAAACAGGTGACGGTCACGATAAACGGAGAACTTCCGGGACAACCCTATTTTTCGATAAAATAAAAAGATAGGCCACAATCACAAAATGGTCCAACCGGAAAAAAATCGTTGACAAAGGTAATTCCCTGCGTATAATTTTAGGTAAGTTGCGGTAACTCACAGGGAAGGCCTAAGCAGTAAAGGAGTATGGGATGAAACGTTTCCTGATTCTTTTTGTTGTGACATTCATGGCGTTGAGCGTTTCGGTAATGGCGGAACAGTCCACGCTGATAGATTTTTCGAAGTTGACAGCGGACTATACTTCTAGTACCCCGCCACAAAACACGGCGACGATGATCGACTTCAGCAACCAGGCAGGAGCGAGCTTCACCCAGGTCGACAAGGCCGCAATGAGAACCTCGCTTGCGATCAGCAACTGGGATATCGAACTGGCGTCTTCATCCCGCAATGTGATGAACCTGACGGAGTCTCTGGTCAAGCCGGCGACGGTTCGCCAGGGCGCCGCGAACTATGCCGGTGACACCGTCATGGGTATTCGCGTCCATTTCCCTACTGAGCCGTACAACTCCTGGGCAATGATCAAGCCCCCCTTCGACATACCCGCCTACTCGGACAAGACCACTGTGGACAACAACGGCAATCTCACGGTCCCTCAGGACCAGGTCGGCGTCGGCGACAAGTTTGACGGTTTCGGTGTTGTCAAGAACGTAGGCTCGCTCAAGTCCCTTTCGGTGAGTGTCATGGGCCTCAACTATCCGGAACGGCTCGGCGTGATCCTCAGTGACGAAAACAACCATCAGCAGGAAATCGATCTCGGACCACTCAATTTCGACGGTTGGAGAACACTCACATGGGAGAATCCGAACTACATCGCCGACGTTCGAAATCGCGCCCTGCGGGTGCAGCCGCTCTATCCGAACCTCACCCCGTACCGGAAGCTCGTCGGCTTCATCATCTACCGGGACGGCTCACAGATCGGCGGGGATTTCATCTCCTATCTCAAGGACGTGAATATCGTGTACGATCTGGCGACTCTCAACCTGCAGACCGACATAAACAACGAGCAGGTGTGGGGCATTCTGCGGCAGCGTGAGCAGGCGCGGCGTCAGGCCGAGCTCCAGAGACTTGGCAACATCCAGGTGCTCCGTTACCTCGAGCAGCAGAAGATGGCCAAACCTGCAGCACCCGGTTCGCAGGGCGGACAGTCCTCGGGTGGAACCACCGGGGGAACCGGTCAGTAATAGAAGCAGCGCAAATCAAGGGCTGCCGCGGCATATGCTGCGGCAGCCTTTTTTTTGTCCTGAGATCCCGCCGGTTTGACCCTGCGGGTCAGCCGCGACTACCGGGAGCCTATGCTGTCGAGGTTGAGCTTTACACCGGCCTGTGCGCGAAAGAGGAATTTGTCCGATACGGTAAGCCCGGAAAGGTCGTCGAGACCGAAAGAGTAGAGATTGGCTTCGATGCCCGTGACTATCGAGATCAGGTTGTCCAGGCGAACGGTAACCCGGGTACCGAGTACGAGCGAGCCGAGGGTCTGCGTGGACGGTGTCGAGTAATCAAAATACCTGGACTGGAGCTGATAGGCAAACTTCAGCAGCACGTTGTATGGGACGTTCTTCTGAAACACGTCGGCCTGAAAGGAGTATTCTCGAAATGTGTCCTTCACCAGGCCCTTCGCGTCCTTCTGGGAGAAGGTATTCTGTTTGAGATGAAGCGAGCAGATCGCGTTGTAGACGTAGAAACCACCTATTATTTCGCTCATCTCCTCGGTGTAATCACCCTGCTCAACCAGCGGCGCTCCGAGGGTGCTGCCGGAATCGAAGGTGATGAATACTGCGCCCGGCAGCTGTGCCGTGAGTCCCGCACGCAGCCCGGTTTTGAGAAGGCTGCCGGAGGTATTGAACATGCCGAAGAAGGGCCCGCCTTCGATTGCGAAGTAGGTGCTGTCGTACCGAAGCTGCGCCGCGAGGACATTGTGCAGCACCGGATCCATCGTAAAGGATGCAGTCGCTTTCACCGAGTCGTCGATCTTCTGGGAGATCGAAGCGTCAATTCCCCACGAGGAAAGGGTCGCAGGCATCCCGGTGGCGGTGGAGGAGCGGTCGCGCGCGAAATCGAAATTGCCCAGGTTGAATAGAAGGTCCGTTTGAAGCCCCTGTGCAGGCAGCGCCGACAGAAGAGCGAACGGTACGGCCACCAGTGCCTTGTGAATCCATCTCATGCTCAGAACTCCGTGCGGATACCGATGTAGCCCGTGAACAGGCTCTGGAAATCAAAGGGTATCAGCTGCGCGGCGATTTTGAAATCCCATATGACGCCCGTGGCGTTGATTCGCAGGAAGGGCGAGGCAGAAATCGCAACTGCATTGCCTCCGGTGGAGGAGTGCGTCAGCAGGCCGTCGATCCCAAAAACTGCCGGGTCTTTGAGCTCATTGCCGATCTGAAAGCGAAGGTTGGCATCGAAGGCGCCTCCTTCGTTGGTGGCGGATTCGAGATAGTAGGAGGGGTGCCAGAAGACTGTCACAATTATCGAGAACGGGTTGAGGCGGAGTCTGGGTTCAAAAAGGACATAGAGCTGCTGAGCTGAGAATCCGTCGGCCGGCGACCAGTAGGGGAGTCCCAGTGCGACAAGGAACTGTGCTATGTCGGTCGGTTTGGCGAAAAGGAAGAACCCGGCCCGGTAGAGTCCGTAGGGACTCTGGGGAAACGAAGCACCGGCGAAGGCCGCCACTTTCAACGGCTCGGTATTGACGGCAATTCGAAGATCCGCAGCGTAGACGCCGGTGCCTAGATATGCGTCGGTGTACAAATAGCCGTCCACGAGAAGGCCCTTTGGATCGCTTGGAATCGAAACCCGTATGCCTGTACCGGAAACGCGGTAGACTCCATCGTATTCTATTGCTGGCGGCGTGGGGTAGGTGAGGTATCCACCGAAATCCGTACCGACGGGTTCCGTCCCGAAGCGATCGGAAAAGACGCTCCCGGAGCCAAAAATGTCGTTCAGACCGACAAAGTAGGTAAGGCCTATTCGTGTGCCCAGGAGGCGTTTCGCGGTCACCTCCGCGCCGTTGAAAAGCAGCACCCGCTGAAGGATCGTGGATGCGGGAGCGGTTGACGGCACCGCGGCAAAATCCGCGTTGGTAGTATCCATGCCGAACGAGAGTTTCGCGCCGAACTTGTAGCCGCCGCCCACAGAGAGATCGAATTTGGTTCTGGTGTCGATCTGCAGCGCCCCGCTCTGCATGTAGCCACGGGAGTAAATCTGCAGGGAGCCAACGCTCACATCCGCTGCGGACAGCATCGTGGCGGTGGAAAACAGAGCGGCGACGAGAACGGCGGTGGCCATCACGCCGGGTCGGACACAACGGTTCATGTGTTTCTCCTCTTCTTATTATCGAGAAGTCGGGTTCCAACCTTGATTGCGACGCGCAACTGACTTGACGAAAGAGGGTCTATGCATAAGAATTGGAGCAATATGAGCGATTATCTCGACCCCGCCAATGAAGAGCTTCTGAAGGACTTCTTTGTCGAAGCGCAGCTTTCGGTCGACCTGCTCGAGCAGAACATTCTGGTTCTGGAAAACAACCCTCAGGACCGCGACGCGATAGACGAGATTTTTCGCGCGGCACACACGCTGAAGGGCGCAACCGCGACCGTTCAGATGATGGAGCTCGCCGAGTTTACCCATGTCGTCGAGGATGTCCTCGACCGCATCCGGTCCGATGAGATCGACGTCAACGAAGCGGTGGTCGACCACCTCCTGTCGGCGATCGACGTTGTAAAATCGATGCTCGAAGCACGCTCGGGCGGTTCGGTCTTCGACGGTGACACGGGCGGGATAGAGACCACTCTGCGTGGGTATCTCAAAGTCACGCGCAAAAGGAAGTCAGAGCCTGCGGCCGCCAGACAAGCTGAGACTAAGACCGCGCAGGAAGCCGGGCCCAAGCCGAAAAAGGGCGAGCCGGCAGCGGTCGCGGCCGACGACGAGCTTACCGAATATGAGCTGCTCGAGCTTGCCCAGGCGGCGGGCCCGGACGCGACCATCTATCGGATCAAGGTAACATTCAACGAAGATCATCCCATGAACACCGTCGGCGGTATTCAGGTGTTCGCGGCGCTGAAGACAATGGGGCCGGTGCTTCGGACGGTTCCGGACTTCGAGCGCCTGTACGAGGATATCTTTTTTCCGGCGGTGGAGTATTACGTCGCCGCCGACGAAACGCCCGAGCGGATTCGCGAAAAGGTGACGATTCCGGAGGTGACCACTACTCTCACCGTCGAACAGGTGGTTTCGGGCTCCTCCTCCGCACCTTCCCGGCTTGCGGCGCCCGCCCGAGCCGCCTCTGCGACCGCCGGTCAACAGGAAGTCGACGAAGAAGACATCGACGCAGCCACCGAAGAGGAGAGTGCCGACGCGGCGGGAGCGCAGGAACAGACGGCTCCATCCGCCGTCGCCCCAGAGGTGGGGCGCGACGGTGAAGTCAAGAAGCAGATGTCGATCGGTTCGGTGCTTCGGGTCGACAGCCGGCGCATCGACAACCTGTTGAATCTGGTAAGCGAAACCGTAATCAACAAGGCTACATTCAACCAGATAAACACCCAGTTCTCCGAGAACATCGCCACTTTTCAGGGGGCGGAGACCGCCTACCGGGAAAGACTGAAGGAGCTGTTCGACGCGCTTCCCGAATACCTCGAAGGCATTCAGGGCGGCGGTTCGGTAAAGGACGCAAAACGCGACATCGTCGCGCGCTTCGGCGATCTGCTCGAGCTCTTTGATCCCTTTCAGAGCTCGCTGCGCGCAACGGTTGCGAAGTTCCGCAGTACAGCGCAGAATCTGGGGAGAATTACCGGGGAGCTTCAGGAGGGAGTCATGCAGATACGCATGGTTCCCATATCCCAGATCTTTTCCAGATTTCCGCGCCTTGTGCGGGACCTGTCCCGGTCGCTCAACAAGCGCCTGCAGCTCGTTGTCGAAGGTGGGGATACCGAGCTCGACAAATCCGTCATCGAAGACCTTCTCGACCCGCTCATCCACTGTGTGCGCAACTCCATCGATCACGGTATCGAGACCCCGGAAGAACGGCGCGCCGCCGGGAAGCCGGAGGAGGGACGCCTGCTCCTTCGCGCCGCCAACGAAGGCAACATGATCATCATCGAGATTGCGGACGATGGAAAAGGCATCGACGTCGAAGCGGTTCGCGAACGCGGTGTCGCCAAGGGTCTGATCCATCCGAGCAAGACTCTCTCGGAGATCGAGGCATTCAACCTCATTTTTGCGCCCGGTTTTTCAACAGCTCAGTCGGTGACCAATATTTCCGGGCGAGGAGTTGGACTCGACGTTGTCAAGAAACAGATCGAGAAGCTGAACGGCACCGTGACGGTAAGCTCGGAGCGGGGCACCGGTACACGCTTCATCATGAAGATTCCGCTCACACTCGCCATCATTCAGGGGCTCCTCGTGCGGGTGGGTTCCGAGATGTATGCAATTCCCATAACCTCGGTAATCGAAAGTCATCGAATCCGCCCGAGCGAGATAAAGATGATCGATAATTACGAAGTCTTCAACGTTCGCGACGACGTCATTTCGCTGCTCCGGCTGAATCGTCTGTTCCGCATTCCGACGAACGAGCAGAAGGAATTCTATTTCGTCGTAATTGTCGGAAGCGGCAATCGACGGATGGGTCTCATCGTAGACAGCCTGATAGGCGAAGAGGACGTTGTCATCAAACCCCTCAGAGATCGTTACACTAACTCGCCGGGCATCGCAGGTGCCAACATCACGGGCGACGGAACTGTTTCCCTCATCATCGATGTAAGCCAGCTCCTGGAGCTCGGCCTGCAGCGAGAGCGCGAGGCGCGGTCCCGTCGCGAGACCACGATAAGCTGATCGGAGAGACGTATGAGTGATACCGGCACGGAAAACAAACAGCCTATCGGGTCTGCGCAGGAAAAGCGTGCGGACAACGATTCCGCACAGCGACAGAGCGCCACTGCCGTGAGACGACGCGGACGGGCGCGCCGGCGTGAACGCGCTGCGGAGGAACCGGTCGAGGTCGTCGACTTCAAGATGGTGACCTTTTCTCTCGGGGGGAAGGATTACGGAATCGACATCATGAAGGTGAAGGAGATCGCGAAGTTCTCTCACTTCACCTACGTGCCCAACTGCCCACCCTTCGTCCGTGGAGTCTACAACCTTCGCGGTGACATTATCTCGGTTATCGACCTCCGTCGCATGTTCAATATACCGATCCCGGAAAAGGCAGCCCCTCGTGAAGGGGAACGCGAATCTTCGAGCAGAATCGACAGCGGGCTCATCCTTCGGCTGGAATCGACACTGATCGGCGTGGTAGTCGATCAGATCGACAAGGTCATCGGAATCGCCTCGTCCACGGTCCAACCGCCTCATCCGATTTTCGCCGACGTCAACATCAAGTACATCAGCGGCGTCGTGGAGCACGAGGACCGGCTGTACATCATTCTCGACGTGGAGCGCATCCTGTCGCGTGAGGCGCAGATGGAGCCGCAGCGGCTGCCGACAGCCGCTGAAATGGAGCCCGAAACGATTCAGCAGGAATCCGCCGCGCCGACCCCGGAGAAGAAGCGGGGAAGGGCGCCGGCGGCCGCAGCCGAGGACGTCGGTTTCGGTTTCATCTCGGAAACCCTGGCGACCTTTGCCGGGTTCTACGTGAGCGACATGAACCGGGAATGGGTGACCCGCCGTTATGCGGCCTGGAAGGATGAAAACCGGAGCGCGGGCGCAGAACCGCAGATAACCTCGGTCGATGAGGCGGGGATTTTTCTTCAGTCGTTCCATTCGCCAGCGACTGGAAAGTTCTGGCCCGAGACATACTCGAAGGACGTCGAGAAGCTTCTGCCCAGGGACGGAGTTCGCAGCATACAGGTGTGGAATCCAGGGTGCGCGAAGGGCCACGAAAGTTACAGTTTCTGCTGTCTGCTCCGAAAGAAGTTTCCCGAAGCACGCATCAAGATATGGGCGAGCGACAAGGACCTCCTCAGCATATCGACCGCGCCGAACCTTGTATTCCCGCAGCACGAGGTTCCTGCCGACTGCCGCGACTCGCTCGTCTCCGGCCGGAACGGATACTCGTTCGGGCCCGCAATAAAGGACCTGATCGTATTCGAGTATCACGACGTGCTGCACGACAGCACGGTTCCTGAGGTGGACATGATCCTCGCGCGAGACGTTCTGTCGTACATGAAACCGTCTGATCAGACTGCACTTGTGGAAGAATTCGCCGAACGCCTGAAGAGCGGCGGCGTGCTCATAGTCGGTGCCAACGAGCGCATCCCCGAGGGTGATGAATGGCACAAGGCCGGCGACGGGCAGATAAGCGCATACATCAAGAACTAACCACCGGGAGGACTGGCTAAAATGAGAGTGGAGTATATCAATCCCTTCGTCGAATCCGCCTACGGCGTAATCAAAGAGGTGCTCAATACCGAGATCACCCGCGGCGAGCTGTATCTCAAGTCGACATCGATGCCGGTGCTCGGCGTGGCGGCGATAATCGGCCTGGCGGGCGATGTCGAAGGCCGTGTCCTCTTCGACATGACCAAGGAAACCGCCATCAAGATCGCAAATGAGATGCTCAAATCGATGGACATGGACCCGATCGACGACCTGACGGATATGGGCAAGGCGAGCATAACCGAGCTTGCCAATATGATCACCGGTCAGGCGGTGACCAAGCTGCACAACCTCGGATTCAAGTTCGACCTGACGCCGCCGGCCCTCTTCACCGGTGACAACATGGAAGTGTCGGATCCGGAGGTCGAAGCCCTCATTGTCCCGATGGAGATCCCCCAGGGAAAGGTCGAAATCAACGTCGCTATCCGGGAACGAACCTGATCCCGTCGGCGTCCACTTATGACGAGGGGAGAGCCGCCAGATGAAGACAAAACAGGATTTCCCGACTATTAACGAGCGGAAGACTGAGGGATTGAGCGACGAAGGCGCGCCCTACCGGGTGCTGATCGTCGACGATTCGATGTTCATAACCAAACAGATAGGGCAGATCCTCACCTCCGAGGGCTTCGACGTCATCGGCACCGCCGAGAACGGTCAGGAAGGCGTGGAGAAGTACAAGGAGCTCTATCCGAACGTTGATGTGGTTACCATGGACATCACGATGCCCAAGATGGACGGTGTCACCGCGCTCGAGAAAATCGTCGAGTTTGACAAGGATGCAAAGGTGATTATGATAAGCGCCCTTGGCAAACAGGACCTGGTAAAGAAGTCCCTACTGCTCGGCGCGAAGAACTATATCGTCAAGCCGCTGGATCGAAAAAAAGTACTCGAAAGGGTACTGATGACGTTGAAAAAGTAATTCCGAATATGGTATAGTCTCGAACACGTCAGGGCGGTTAGCTCAGTTGGTTAGAGCACGTGCTCGACACGCACGGGGTCGGTGGTTCGAATCCACTATCGCCCATTAAGAGTACCGAAAAAAAACGCGTAACAGGGCCACCGAAGGGTGGCCCTTCCTGTATCTTCAGACCCGAGACGCGACCACACAGACCGGCCGTGACAGCGAAAGGCTGTGGCCGGTAGGCGTAAGGCGACCGGTAGCGGTGTCGACGTGAAAGCTCACCAGACTGTCTCCATCCTGGTTTGCCGCGATGAGCAGATCCGTACCGTCGACAAGGGCGAAATTGCGAGGCGTGCGTCCACCGCTCGAGACCGAGGTTTCGAAGCGCAGACCCCTGCCGCTCGGGTCTGCGGAAAAGAGAGTGATTGTATCGTCTCCGCGGTTTGAGCAGTAGACATGCCTTCCGGACGGAGACACGTGAATATCGGCGACCGTATTGAGCGAAGAGACCCCGGATGCCTTTTCAGCTGAAGCCTCTTCCGGACGGGTCGAGGCAGCGGCGATGCGACCAAGCTGTCGCGATGCTTCGGACCAGGAGAATACCTCGACCTCGGAGGACAGCTCGTGTGAGACGTAACAGACCGAGCCCGAGGGATGAAACGCTGCGTGGCGCGGCCCCGACCCTGCGCCGACGCTAACCTGCTCGTGCAGTGACAGGCTGCCCTCGGCCGGATCGAACGTGTACACATTGAGGCTGTCGGTTCCGAGATCTGCCACAATCAGCGAACCTCCAGCGGGAGAGAATGTGGCCGAGTGCGCGTGCGGGCCCTCCTGACGTTCAGGATGGGGCCCCGCCCCGCTGTGCTGAACCCACGCGGTCCGGCGGCCCAGGCCGCCCGACCGGTCCGCCCGGATAACCGACACCGAACCGCTTCCATAGTTGGCGACCGCAACGTATCTGTGATCGTGGGAGAGGGCGAGATGACACGGACCCGAACCGCCGCTTCCGGCGGTCGAGCGGAGTCTGAGACTTCGACCGCCGTCGGTCACCTCAAATGCCGCCACCGCGCCTTCAGGCCGGTCCGAGTAGGAATCGACTTCCAGGACCGCATACAGAAGCCCGGATTCCTGGTCGAGCGCAAGGAAGGAGGGATTGGGCACAGCGTCGGACTCACCGACAGCGACCATCCGGCCCGTCGAGCCGTCTACGGAGACGATCTGTACTCCTTCGGAACCCTTGTCCGTGTAGGTACCGACGTAGGCATACCGGGCTTCCATGCCGTTTTCCAGCGTTCGCCTCCCGCCTGCGCTCTGCGCTCAGGCGGTGGTCATCTCTCCGCGCGCGATCAAAACCTTGCCGGTCCGCACAAGTTCACGGACGCCGTACTGGCTCACGATCCGGTTCACATTGTCGATCTTCTCGGTCTCTCCCACCACCTGGAAGGTTACACTTGTATCGGACAGATCAACGGTTTCGCAGCCAAGCGCGTGCGCGAGCTGCAGTATCTCTACCCGGTGGGAGGGCTCGCACTTGATCTTCAGAAGCGCGAGCTCGCGGTGGATAATCGACTCGCCGGTGCGGTCGGTGGCGTGAACAACGTCCACCAGCTTGTTGAGCTGCTTGAGAATCTGATCGAGCGTCCGCTTGTCGCCGGTAGCGACGATATTCATCGTGGAGAAGTCCGGATCGTTTGATTCCGAAACCACGAGACTGTCGATATTGAACCCTCGTCTCGCGAAAACCAGTGCAATTCGAATCAGAACTCCCGGCTTGTTGGCGACGTAGAGGCTTATGGTGTGGCGGGCCATCTCACCGGCAAGCGGCGTCGCCGTCGTGGAATTCCGGGTTTCCTGCACGTGCTCGACCTCTTGTCCCTCGAGAGTCTGGCCGCCTGTCTTGCTGTGTCCGTTTCTTCCATTCGTATCCATTTCGATGTGCTCCTTTCCTCACGTGCTTCCGACCGGCTTGGCCATTTTGGTCTTCGGCGGTTCCAGTATCATGGCCGAGAGCGCCGCTCCGGCAGGTATCATCGGGAAGACGTTGTCCTCCTTTTCCACCTCGACGTCGATGACACAGGGCCCATCGTTGTAGGCGAGGGCGGAACCGATGATCCGCCGAACGTCCGCGCTTCTGCGGATCCTGAATCCCTTCGCGCCGTATGCCTCCGCGAGTTTCACGAAATCGGGGTTGCCCTCGAGGTCGACCCCGGAAAGACGATTCTCATAGAAGAGGTTCTGCCACTGCCGAACCATTCCCAGGTAACGGTTGTTGATAATGAGCACCTTGATGGGGAGCTTGTGAATCACCGCCGTTGCGAGCTCACTCAAGGTCATCTGAAAGCCGCCGTCGCCAACAACGGCAATGACCAGCTCGTTCGGATGGGCAAACTGCACCCCGATCGCCGCCGGAAAGCCGAAACCCATTGTTCCGGCACCGCCGGAGCTGATCCAGTGGTAGCGGTCATCGGTTCGATAGTATTGCGCCGCCCACATCTGATGCTGGCCAACATCCGTGGTGACGTAGGCTTTGCCCTTCGTCTGGCCAAAGATTTCGTCGATCGCGTGCTGCGCCTTCAGCTTGCCGCCCTTCTTGTACTTCAGCGGATGCAGTTTCTTCCACCGGTCGATCTGCTTCAGCCAGTCGGAGGTATCTCCCTTCCGAGTGATCGCGCTCAGCGCCTCGACAACGTTTCGTGCGTCGCCCACGATGGGCACGTCCACGGCGATCATCTTGTTTATTTCGGCCGGATCGATGTCGATATGGATCTTCTTCGCGTCGACGCAGAACTCATCCGGCTTGCCGATGATCCGGTCATCCCATCGTGATCCGATGGACATGATGAGATCGCAATCCGTGACCGCCATGTTTGCGTATGCGGTTCCGTGCATACCGAGCATCCCAAGGCTCAACGTATGAGTTTCGGGAAAACAACCCTTCCCCAGAAGCGTGTTGGTGACCGGGATCTGGAGCTTTTCCGCGAGATAGGTTACCGCCTTCTCGGCGCCGGAGATCACCGCGCCGTGGCCCACGAGAAAGACCGGTCGGCGCGCCCGCTCGAGCAGCCGCGCGGCCTCGGCAATTGCATCCGGGTCTCCCTCTTCCGGAACATGGTACCCTGGCAGATGGAAGGGCTCCTTGTAATCGGGCTCCACCGTGGCGCTGGAAACGTCCTTGGGTACGTCGATGAGGACGGGCCCGGGCCTGCCGGTCTGCGAAATGTGAAAGGCCTCGCGGACCATTCGCGCCACGTCGGAAACGTTCTTCACCAGGTAGGAGTGTTTGACAACCGGAAAGGAGATTCCCGTTACGTCGGCCTCCTGAAAGGCGTCCATTCCAAGCATCGACGACACCGACTGCCCCGTGATGATGATCATCGGGACCGAATCCATATGTGCGGTCAGAATTCCTGTAATGGTATTGGTCGCTCCCGGCCCGGAGGTAACCAGTACTACTCCAGGTTTACCGGTCGACCGGGCATATCCGTCGGCCATGTGCGCTGCGCCCTGTTCGTGCCGCGTCAGGACCAGCTTTATGGGAGAGTCCACGAGCGCGTCGAAAATGGGGATTGCGGCGCCGCCCGGAAGTCCAAAGATGTATTCCACATCGAACTGCTGTATCACTTCTACGATAATCTGCGCTCCGGTACGTTCTGTCTTGCTCATCTGATAACCTCCCCAGTCAGGGTCTCTGAATAAAAGAAAATAACACTAACTTCACAATCATGTCAATAAGTAGGCCCGATTGTTTGCAAAAATTCTTCGCAATTCCATGTCGCAATGAAAAGTGGCCTTTAATACAGTTGAATTTCCGGTCCTTTCTGTTTGACTTCTGAATAATCGCACTCTTTGACGTAAATTGTACGAACGCATGAATACAGGCCGCACCGCAAAATGTCCGATCGAGGCGGTTTGAACGCCAAATTGACACCAAACAACCGTAACGAGCGACCGGGATCTCCGACTATCAGGCAAAAAGCCGCTAATCTCGGTCATTCGCGATCAGAAATACCCGTCGAGAAATCGCCTGAGCCCTTTCTTGACCGATTCATCCGGATATTCGCCGAATCCGATCCGAACCGGTCACCTACCGCCGTATGAGCCGAAAGCTGATCACGCACTCCCTCAAATTCAGTATACTGTCAACCGCGGGTTCCCGGATCACATGTCCGGTCTCAGGAGGTTCTGTTTGACGAAAGAGGTGTGCGTTGTCGGCGGCGGAATCGGAGGGTTGGCCGCCTCATCCTTTCTCGCTGCGAGCGGTTTTCACGTTACACTGCTGGAAAAGAACGGCTCACTTGGCGGCCGCGCACGCGTCTGGCGCGAAAAAGGATACCTTTTCGACATGGGACCTTCCTGGTATCTGATGCCGGAGGTCTTCGAAGCTTTCTTCAGCCGTTTCGGCCGCAGCCGTTCTGATTACTACGACATCTACCGCCTCGATCCCTACTATCGTGTCTTTTTCGAAAACAGCGAATCAGTGGACATCACCGGCGACCTGGATCGAACGTGTGCGACCTTCGAACGAATGGAGCCGGGCGGGGCAAACAAGCTGCGTCGATATCTCGAGGAGGCCCGCTACAAATACGATGTCGCGATGCGACGCTTTCTCTACCGTGACTACCGCTCGATCGGCGATTTCTTCAATCGGGAACTGCTCATCGAAGGGATGAAGCTCCACATATTCCAGAGTCTCGATCGGTATGTCGGCAGGTTCTTCTCCGACCTCCGCGCGAAACAGATTCTGCAGTACGCAATGGTCTTTCTCGGCAGCAGTCCGTCAAACGTTCCCGCTCTCTATTCGATAATGTCTCACGTCGACATGAATCTCGGCGTCTTCTTTCCACGGGGCGGCATGACGGCGCTCGTCGAGGGGATGGCACGCCTGGCAGCAGAGTTGGGCGTCGAAATTCGAACCGGTACCGAGGTGACGCGTATCCTGACGCGCAACGGCCGGGTGTCCGGCGTCGTAGCCGGTGAAAGGGAGCTCACCACCGACGCGGTGCTCGTCAATGCAGACTACCATCATGCCGAGACCGCTCTGCTTCCCGCGGAGCACCGCAGCTACTCGCCGCGATACTGGGAAAAAAGGATTCTCGCACCTTCGATGTTCATCATCTACCTCGGGCTCAAGCGAAAGCTTCGCTCGGTAGTCCACCACAACCTCTACTTCTCGAACCGATGGGAAGACCACTTCGCGACGATCTTCGACAAGCCTTCCTGGCCGGAAAACCCCTGCTACTATGTCAGCTGCGCCTCATATGACGACGCGGCGGTGGCTCCGCCCGGCCATGAGAACGTCTTTTTTCTGGTTCCGGTGGCGCCGGGGCTCGAAGACCGCGATGAGACTCGCGAACGGTTCGCGGAGCAAGTGCTGGATCACTTCGAATCGATCACCGGTGAGCGCATCCGGGACGCGATAGAGGTGCGGCGCATCTATTCACATCGCGATTTTTCGGCCGACTATCGTGCGTTCAAGGGTACGGCCCTCGGTCTGGCCCACACGCTTTTTCAGACTGCAATCTTCCGGCCCGCGATGAGGAGCAGGCGGCTGCCGAACCTCTACTACGCCGGCCAGTACACTCACCCCGGCGTAGGGGTGCCGATGACGCTGATTGCGGCTCAGGTTGCGGCTGATCGTTTTGCGCGCGAACAGAACGGAGAACGCTGATGACATCGATCCTGTCCTACCTCGGGCAGCAGAAGGAGGTGATTGCGGGATTTCTCCGGCAATTCACTGAAAGCCGCCGGACCGCATTCGCCGACGTGAACAGATGGGGACCCGACCTGCTCGACCGTCTGTACGAGTTTGCATCCCGGGGAAAGATGATCCGGGGCGCACTGGTGATTCTTGCCGAATCGCTCTTTTCGAGCGGAAAACCGGCCGGCGCGCGGCAGGGCGCGAGCACAGACGCGGTCCGGGTAGCCGCCGCGCTCGAGCTGGTGCAGTCTTTCCTGCTCATCCATGACGACATAATGGATCAGGACTTCCTGCGCCGCGGAAGACCTTCGCTTTTCGCACAGTATTCCGAATCCCTCAGCACGGTTGCGCCCGATACGGAGGCCGCAGAGGCACGCCGTTTCGGCGAATCGATGGCGATCTGCGCAGGAGACGTCGCAATGCTTCTCGCCTTCGAGCTTCTTGCGGAGCTCGACCGCCAAGACGAGCGCGGGACCGAAATCATTTCCCTCGCTGCACGCGAAATCAGCTGGGTGGGTGTCGCGCAGATGAGCGATGTCTATCACAGTGCAACGCGTTTTCCTGCTTCCGAGGAGGAGATACTGTCGGTCTACCGCTACAAGACGGGCCGGTACACCTTCTCGCTCCCGCTGAATCTCGGAGCGATCCTGGGCGGAGCCGGTCCTTCGGACCGTGCAAGACTGCTGGACCTGGGCGAGCAGCTGGGACTCCTCTTCCAGATCAAGGACGATGATCTGGGCATCTGGGGCAGCGAGGCACAGACCGGGAAACCTGTCGGTTCCGACATTGCCGAGGGAAAGCAGACGCTTCACCGGCTCTATCTCATTGCAGCAGTCCCGGAAAGCGAACGTGAACGGACTTCGACGCTCTTCGGCAGCGGAAGCTCCGAGGCGGCCGCCGAGGTCCGGGATCTCTTGACCGCCTACGGAGTCGAGGAACGGGTGCGCACCAGCATGCAGGAATGCGCCGAAAGGGCGCGCCAGATCATCTCGTCTCTCGAAGGGGTGGGGCAGTCGGGGCAGGCCCTGCTCCTGGAGCTGGTCGAGTACAATCTGGAACGGTTCGCGTGAGAACGCGAGTTCCCTCCGCGGAAAGGGCTACCGCCGCCGCAATCGCCGCGGTCTATCTTGTCGGTGTCGCGGGACACCTGCTCCCGCCGCTGCAGCCGTTCATGAGAGCGGCAACGCCGCCCGTTCTGGCCCTGATGGGTCTGGTTGTGCTCGGCTGGGCGGTCGCCCGCAGCGGCCTTCGACTGCTTCTGTGGGTCGTCGTCACCTACCTGTGCACCTTCGCCCTGGAATCGATCGGCGTGCTCACCGGAAAGGTCTTCGGCGCCTACCATTACGGAACGGTTCTCGGGCCGATGCTCTTTGATGTACCGGTGGTAATCGGCTTCAACTGGGTACTCGTCGTTCTGGGGGCGGTCAGTCTTGCCGAACGGATGAGCTCGCATGTCCTGCTCTCGTCGGTCTACGCCGCCTTCATGGCGGTGGTCTTCGATCTGGTCCTCGAACCGGTCGCGGTTTCTCTCGGTTACTGGAGCTGGCACGCGCAGCAGGGCCCGACGGTCGTTCTGCCGGCCGCGGCTCTCGTTCCTGCCCGGAACTTCGCCGCATGGTTTCTGATAAGCCTGGCCGCCGCGGCCGGCTACCGGGCACTCCGGCTTCAGCGCGAATCCCAACTACCGATACTGTACCTAGGAGTGCAGTTCGTCTTTTTTGCAGCGGTGCTCGCGGGGGTAATATTGTGATCAAAGCGGTGATACTGGACGTCGACGGGGTGGTTGTCAACTCGGAGCCATTCATTCTCGAAGCGGCAACCAGGATGTTTCAGGAACGGGGAGTCGCTGTTTCGGCAGCCGACTTCGCCGGACTGGTTGGTGCGGGCGAAGACCGATTCATAGGCGAGGTCGCCGAAAAGCATGGACTCGCTCTTGAAATTGAGGCGGGAAAAAAGCGGACCTACGAGCTGTACGCGCAGATCATCCGCGACCGGATGAAACCGATCTCCGGCCTTCTGGACTTTCTCGAATTCTGTCGGGATCAGGGACTGAAAACTGCGCTTGCCTCTGCCTCGGACGCGGCAAAAGTCGACATCAATCTGCGCGCCGCCGGTCTCGAACGGAGTCAGTTCGATTCGGTTCTGGACGCCACGGATGTGGTGCGCAAGAAGCCCTTTCCGGACGTCTATC
This sequence comes from uncultured Spirochaetales bacterium, assembly GCA_964577375.1. GTDB lineage: Bacteria > Spirochaetota > Spirochaetia > DSM-27196 > DATKUC01 > DATKUC01. The sequence continues at coordinate 35,188 of CAZNYW010000010.1, forward strand.
TGCGTACCGCGATCCTGCTCGGCGTGTCGCCAACTGCCTGTCTGGTGCTGGAGGACGCAGTGAACGGGGTCAAGGCTGCGGTTGCCGCCGGGACGCGCTGCATCGGCATTACCACCGCCTTCGGCGCAGACGAACTACGCGCGGCCGGCGCCACCTGGACCGCTACCGATTTCAACGATATTCCGGCTGAAGCACTTTCGTGGTGAGCAGAACCGCCCGGCTCAGCGGGAGCCGACGTTCTCGGCAGAGCCGAGGAAGATTGCATGAAGCCGGCCGTCGCCGGCAAGCTCCGGATGGAAGGTAGCCACGAGCAGATTCCCCTGTCGTACCACCACCGGCCGATCCTCGAAGGTTCCCAGCACCTCGACGCCGGGGCCGACCGCGGTGATGATCGGCGCGCGGATGAATACGCCGCGAACCGGATCACCTGAGATCGACGGGACCTCCACGTCGGCTTCGAAGCTTTCGATCTGGCGGCCGTAGGCGTTGCGCGTCACCGCGATATCCATCACGCCGAGACGATCCTGATCGCTGCCCTCGATCTCCCTCGCGAGAAGGATCGCGCCCGCACACGTCCCGAAGACCGGCATACCCTCGGCGATGCGCCTGCGAATCGGTTCCATGAGATCAAAACGGGTCAGCAGCTTGCCGATCGTCGTGCTCTCACCGCCGGGAATGACAAGACCGTCGACCGCCGAAACCTCCTCAGAAGTTCGCACGTAACGAACATGACTTCCCATGGAGAGGAGGAGCTCATAGTGCCGCTGAAAATCGCCCTGGAAGGCGAGTACGCCAATCGTCATCTTTCGCGTGCGTTTGTTCCGCGGGTCGACCGCGCAGGTCACCAGCCGCGGACTGCGAGACGAGCTTCGGGCGCCATTTCCCCGACGCTGATGCTGCGCATCGGCTCGCCGAGATCCATGGAGATTTCCGCGAGCTTGTCCGGATCGTTGAAATAGGCCACGCCCTCGACAATCGCCTTTGCACGTTTCGCAGGGTTGTCGGACTTGAAGATTCCCGAACCGACGAACACCGCTTCCGCGCCAAGCTGAACCATCAACGCCGCATCGGCGGGGGTGGCAACGCCGCCTGCCGAGAAGTTCGGAACCGGCAGCTTGCCGGTTTTCGCAAGCTCAATTACCAGGTCGTACGGAGCGCCGAGATTTTTCGCCTCGGTCATCAGCTCCTCTGCCGGAAGGCTCTGCAGCCTGCGGATTCCGTCCACAACCGCCCGCATATGCCGTACTGCCTCGATGATGTCACCCGTGCCGGCTTCGCCCTTCGTCCGTATCATCGATGCGCCCTCGCCGATTCTCCGAAGGGCCTCGCCCAGATCGCGGCAGCCGCAGACGAACGGCACTCGAAATTCGTGCTTGTTGACATGAAACTTGTCATCCGCCGGCGTCAGGACCTCACTCTCGTCGATGAAATCGACGCCGAGTGACTGAAGGATCTGCGCCTCGACGAAGTGGCCGATCCGGCACTTTGCCATCACGGGTATTGTGACCGACTTCTGAATTTCCACAATCTTCTTCGGATCCGACATGCGGGCGACGCCGCCGTGGGCACGGATGTCCGCGGGAACGCGCTCGAGCGCCATGACGGCCTGCGCGCCGGCATCCTGTGCGATCTTGGCCTGTTCTGCGTCGGTGACATCCATGATGACGCCGCCTTTCAGCATTTCTGCAAGTCCCACCTTGGTTCGCCAGGTGGATTTCTGTCTTTCTGACCAGAGCAAATCACTCATAGGAAAAATCGTAACCAGAAATATAACGTTGGTCAATATGAGCCCTCCTCCGGCCGTTCACAGAAGGGCAGCCTCGTGATAGAGTTGGGCCATGGGTCCGTCGGTGGAGCTCAAGACGCAGATTTCACGGAAGATCGAGCAGGTCAGGGATCAGATAGAACGGGCCGCCGCACGGTCCGGGCGAAATCCGGCACAGATCGAACTGATGGCCGTCACCAAGCTTCACCCCGCGGAGGCCGTGCAGGCTGCCGCGGAGGCTGGAATAGCGCTTTTCGGGGAAAACCGGGTGCAGGAAGCGGAGGCCAAGTACGCTTCCCTTGACTTGCACTCCAACCTCGACCTGAAGGCGAGCCTCCATCTCATTGGTCACCTCCAGCGCAATAAGGCGAAGACTGCCGCCGCGCTTTTCAGCTGCGTGCAGTCCATAGACAAACTCGAGACGGCCGAGGCCCTGGACCGGGCGGCGGCGAACCTGGGCCGCAGTATCGACATCCTTCTGGAGGTGAATACCTCTGGCGAAGAGTCCAAAAGCGGCTATCGCTCCGTAGAGCGGCTGCTCGCCGACCTGGACCGGATCTCCGATTTGCCCAGCCTGCGGATTCGCGGCCTCATGACGATAGCGCCGTATACGAGCGAGGATGCGCCGGTACGCAGGGCATTTGCGCAGCTTCGGTCGCTCTTCGAGCGCATTGCTGCGCTGGGTCAATCAGGCGCGTTCGACACGCTTTCGATGGGCATGTCGAATGATTACGTCGCGGCGATCGAGGAGGGCTCCACGCTGGTGCGCATCGGAACGGCCATATTCGGAGAACGTTCATGAGAAAGGTCCTGTCGGCTCTTCGCGCTGCGCCGGTCGCCGTTCTCCTCCTGGTCCTGGCGTCGGCATCGGTTGCTGCTCAGAATACCGGCAGTGGATCGACGGCGGGTTCTACGCAGTCCGGCACCACCGGTTCGAGCGCGACCGCTTCTACCACCCTGCAGCCCGCTCCCTATCAGCCCGATGAGTTTCCGCAGTGGGCGAGAGATCTGCGGCGGGCGGAGATAATCACCATCGGTGTCTTTCCCTTTGCATATCTTTACACCAATGCGATGTACGATCTGGGACGGTTCCTGGTGCTCACCATCGCCGGAAATCCCAACGCGAGCAACTACGCCCCCTGGTTCTTCGCTCCTCCAACGAAGCCCGGGCTGACCGACGGTGAGACGGTCGGCATTCTCGTCGGAAGCATCGGCGTGGCCGTACTGGTCGCCTTCCTCGATTACGCGATCGGAAAGTCTCACAGAGACAACGCTTCGCAGGCCTCAGGTTCCGGCCCCTAGACCCCATGCCGGAATGGAGCGGTATTGTCGGGGAAGGTTTCGACGGCTCCCGTGTCGATTCCTACCTCACCGGCCAGGCGGCCGGATTGACGCGAAGCCAGCTGCAGCAGCGAAATCCTCTCTTCTTTGTCAATGACAGACAGGTCAAGGCATCTCATCGCCTACGGGCGGGCGATCGCCTGCTCGTACGATACGATTCACCGCCGGCGGTGGAGGTGTCTGCCGAGCAGACGCCGCTCGACATCCTCTATGAAGACGAATCGGTGATCGTCCTGAACAAGCCGGCGGGAATGGTGGTTCATCCTGCGCACGGGAATTTTCACGGAACGCTGATGCAGGGCCTCCTTTACTACCTCGCCGGACTGGACCGCCGATTCGAGGGCTCTCCCTACCACGACCGCCCCGGAATCGTCCACCGCCTGGACAAGGACACTTCGGGCGTCCTCATTGCCGCGAAGAACCCGGAAGCGCTCGAACAGCTTGCGGGCCAGTTCCGCGCAAGAACTACGAAGAAAGTCTATCTGGCGGTCGTCAAGGGTGTTCCACGGAACAGACGGGGCGTCATCGACGGAAACATCCGGCGCGACCCGGCTCATCGCAAGCGATTCGAAGTCTCGGAGAACCGCGGCAAGCCGAGCCGGACACGCTATCGTGTTGTCCGCGAGCTCGGCGGGTATTCACTTCTCGAGCTGCGCCCGGTCACCGGAAGAACTCACCAGCTGCGAGTCCACCTGAAACACATCGGAACACCGGTGCTCGGTGACCCAATATACGGCAGGCGGGACACGAACTTTCCCGATCTCGAGCTCATGCTGCACGCTTACCGGCTCACCATCACCACGCCCGACGGGATCACCCGTACCTACCGGGCGCCGCTTCCCGAACGTTTCCGCAGATTTCTCGCCGCTGTGCGATCGAAGCGGTAGGGACGGTTGTCTACAGCGAGGCTTCCTCGATCAGATCAGGATTGGTGAGCGCTTCCACGGTCAGCGTCGAAGGAGGCCCCTCGGTCGGCAGGATTATGGTGCCGGGCGGCAGTGTGAGTATCTTCTCGCGAAGATCGGATATCAGAAGCGCGTGAGCAAAGGGGTTTACCGTTTCGCCGACGCGGCCCGCGCTCATGATCTCGCCAACGAAGAGCATCCCGCCGATCCGGTAGATCAGGGCGTCGCTCCAGTAGCCGGAGAGGGGAATCGGCACCACCTCGAGCCCGGATGCCTGAAACTGCTTTGCGTTCGCGACGGGTACGGCTTCGTGCTCCAGCACCTGCGGGTTTGCCGCATAGATTTTCGCGTCGTAGATTCGTAGGAGCGTCCGGATGCCCCCGAGGTGAGCCTCCGTTTCGTGAGTCACCAGAATCGAGCGGATGTAGAGGCCGAGACGCTCGACCGCCTCGAGCAGCGGAACGTCCATCACCGCCGGATCCACAATCAGTGCCTCTCGGCCGCCCTCGGGCGCCACGACGTAGACATTCGAAAGACTTCCGGGAGAAAAATGGTAGAGCAGATTCATATCTCGCTTCTCCTGCTCTCACCGAATATCGCATCCTCCGTGTTCGAGTACTTGAAATCCACCTCCTGGCTCGAGCAGTCGGTGAAATCGGTGCCCTTCAGGTTGCAGTCGGTGAAACGAACCCGCTCGAAATTCGCTCCGATGAAGCGCGAATGCATGAGATCCGAGTCACTGAAATCCGAGTCGCGTATGGTACAGCGGTTGAAGTTGTTCTGAGCAAGAGTGCTGCCACTCATGTCGACGCCGGAAAGATCGGAAAGAGCGAAGAGACAATTCTGATAGGTGCCTGCCTTCAGGCTGCAGTCGACAAAGGTGGAAGAGGCGAAGAAGCAGAGCAGGAAGGTGCATTCGGCAAAGGTAGCCTTGCGGAATGCACCGTACGAAAAGTCGCAGCCCTGAAATACCCTTCCCGAAAAACTGCAACCGTCGAAGGAAAGGTGGGAAAGGCTCAGGTTTTCCACGCGTCCCGGCCCCTCGAACAGCTCGGGGATACGCGCAAGATAACCGTCGCGGTCCTCCACGTGGACGCCGCATCGGTCCGAACCGGTAAGCGCAAAGTTGGTGCATCCCTCCACCGAACAGGGATCGATTGCAAACATTGAACACACTCTATCCGGTCCGGCGGTTCCTGTGAAGTATCGGCGCCGGTTGTTGATGCCCGACCGGACATGGGTTAGAATCCGACTATGTCCAATTGCTATGCGTGCGGTGCATCGCTCGAGGAGCTCGGACGCGTGTACCGGTCGACGCTCTGCCCTTCCTGCGGCAAGGAGGTGCACGCCTGCCTGAATTGCCGGTTCTACGAGCCGGGCGCTCACTGGGACTGCCGCGAAACAATCTCAGAGCCGGTGCGCGACAAGGACCGCGCCAACTTCTGCGACTTCTTCATGCTCGCATCCGGTGGTGCACGGAACCCGGGTTCCAGCAAACCGGGGGGCAAACCCACCGGTGCACCGGACAGGTCGGAGAGCGCGAGGACGAACTTTGACAACCTCTTCGGTAATGACTGAACGTCCAATTGCTTTTTTCGATTCCGGAGTCGGCGGTCTTCCCTATTACGCGTGGGCGGCGGAACAGCTTCCGGGCGAGCGGTTCGTCTATTTGGCCGATACCGCGGGGTTCCCCTACGGCGAAAAATCGGTCGGTGAGGTCGAGCAGATCGTGATATCGGCAGCCGGAAGACTTATCGACGCCGTGCATCCGAAAGCCGTAGTCGTCGCCTGCAACACAGCGTCGGTCGTCGCGCTCGAATCGCTGCGAAAAACCTACAACCTTCCATTCATCGGCGTGGTTCCCGCGGTGAAGCCGGCCGCGAAGCTCTCGAAGAATCGAAGCATCGCTCTGTTCGCGACTGCGAGAACCGTCGGCGACGGCTATACGGATAGCCTCATCCGGGAGTTTGCCGGCGACTGCAGCGTCGCTCGGGTCGCCGATGGAGAGCTTGTACGCTTCGTCGAACAGCGCATCTTTTCGGCTGACCCTGGGGAACGCCGAGCAGCGGTCGCCAGGGCAACGGCAGCTGCGGCACCCACGCTTGCACGTTCCCGGGTCGATGTGGTGGTGCTTGGCTGCACGCACTTCGTCTATCTCGCGAAAGAGATCGGGGAGGTGTTCGGAGACGCCGTTCAGGTTCTCGATTCGCGCGAAGGCGTCTGCCGGCAGCTCGAGAGGGTGATCGGCAAGCCTGCGACCTCTCGCGGCGGTACTTCCGAGCCGCAGTCGGTCTTCTACGTGACGGGCTTTTCCGGCGCCGACAACGCCTCTGAAGAGAAAGCGCGCTACCGGGAGTTCGCGGCCCGTTTCGGACTCGCGTACGGCGGCGTTATCGGTCGCGCTCTCCAGCCGACGACCCCATGAACGAACATACGCTCAAACTGCTCCAGTTCGACCGCATCCGCGATGAGCTTTGCGGCTACGCGCTGACCGAAGGTGCGCGAAAGAGCATTCGCGAGTCCGGCTTCTTCACCGAGCCCGAAACGCTCGCCGAACGCCTGTCGCTCGCCGTGGCCCTGCGGCGATGCCTCGAACGTATCGACGAGCTTCCGGCGCTCACTTTCCCCGACATCGAAGAGCTTCTCCCGCGCCTTTCGAAGGAGGGAACCGTTCTGGAGGCGCCGGAACTGAAATCGCTCAGCAGCTATATTGCATCGGCACTGACGCTGAGGAGGACGATTGTCGAGGGTGCCGAAGACGGGAATCTGCGCGCTCTCGCCGGAGAGATGCCCGACGTTCGCTCGGTGTGCGTGAAAATAGACCGGCTGATAGACGAGCAGGGCGAGCTCAAGGAACGGGAAATCCCCGAGCTTCGAAATCTGCGCAGCCGCATTCGCGGAATCCAGGAAGAGATACGCAACCTCTCGGGCAGCTACCTGTCGCGCAACGATTACCAGGGCTACTGGAACTCCGATGTCGCAACGGTGAAAGACGGCCGCACGGTGCTCCCGCTGAAGGCGCAGTTCAAGGGGCGAATCACTGGAATCGTACACGAGACATCCGCCACCGGAGCGACCCTGTTCATCGAGCCGACGGAGCTGCTCGACAGAAACAACGATCTGGTGCAGATGGATGCCCGCTACCGTCAGGAGGTGCTCCGGATCGTACGGGAGCTCACGCGCGAGGTTGCCCGCTCACTGCCGGAGATCGAACAGCTGCTCGCGGTTATGACCGGGATCGACTGCCTCTACGCGCGGGCGCGCTATGCACACCTTCACACCTGCTCGGCGGCGCGGCCTTCACCGGCTCCGGAGGACGGGCTGGTGCTTATGGGAGCACGACATCCGCTTCTTGGGCGGAACGTCGTTCCCATTGACGTCATAATCGATAACGAGAGCAGAATCCTCATAATTACGGGTCCCAACACCGGCGGCAAGACAGTTTCACTGAAAACCGCGGGCCTTCTTGCAATGATGAACCAGTTTGCGATGGAGATACCTGCCGGTGAAGGTTCCACCATGCCGATCTACGACGATGTGTGGGCCGATATCGGGGACGAGCAGTCGCTCGAGCAGTCCCTCTCGACATTTTCAGGCCACATGCACAATATCTCCCTCATTCTCCGTAACGCGACTCCCGGGTCCCTCATCCTGCTCGACGAGCTCGGCTCGGGAACCGATCCGGAAGAGGGGTCCGCGCTCGCCATGGCCTTTCTCGACCGCCTTCTTCGCATGAACGTTCACGCGCTCATCACGACGCACCACAGCATCCTCAAGAACTACGGCTACACCCGCTCCGGTGTCAGGAACGCATCGATGGAGTTCGACGGCGGCAACCTGAAGCCGACCTATCGCATTCTTCTCGGCGTTCCCGGCTCAAGCCACGCGATCGACATCGCGAGACGGAGCGGGATTCCCCGTTCGGTGGTCGACGCAGCGCGGCGCTATCTCCACGATGAGCAGACCGACGCCGCAGGCCTCATCCGCCGCCTGACCCGCAAGGAACAGGACATCCACCGCCGCCACCGGCAGCTTGACGAGGAGCTCTCCGGCGTGGAGGCACGGCGCGCCGAGCTCGAACGGCGCGAGGAGGATCTTCGCGAGCGTGAGCTCCAGGTTCGCAAGGGCGCGGTCACCGACCTCGACCGTTTCGTCTCCGAGACACGCAGGAGACTCGAACGACTGGTCAAAGATCTGCGCGAGGGAGAGCTGACCCGGGAGAAGACACGAAGCGTCAAGGCGTTCATGGACGAGCTGTCGGCGACTGTCGACGAAGAGGCGGAAAAGATCAGCCGCTCGAGGCGCGCACGGAGTGCTGAGCCTCCGGGCGGCCTCGAGGAAGGCGTCGAGGTGATTCTCGACCGGCAGGGAAAACGGGGCACCATCGTCCGGAAGGGACGCGGTGATACCTGGGTGGTCGCCGTTGGGGCAATGAAGCTCAGCGTTCCTGCAGGTGAGCTGCGCACCGTCGAAACGCCCCGCGAAGCTCCGCGTGACATCGCGACGGTCGATCTCAGCACTCTTTCTACGGGCGATGCCGCCGTGCTCGAGCTCGACGTTCGCGGAATGCGGCTCGAGGAGGCGACGACTGCCGTTGAACGGCAGATCGACCGCGCCCTCATCCAGGGAATCTCGCGTTTCGGAATTATCCACGGAAAGGGGGAGGGCGTCCTCCAGCGGGGAATTCACGAATACCTCCGCGATGCGGCGGCGGTGGAGGAGTTTCACTTCGCCCGCCCGGAGGAGGGCGGTTTCGGCAAGACCGAGGTACAGCTGCGTGCCTGAAACAGTGCCGCCCGCGGAGCGCCACGCTGCCTTGAATAAGCAGACCGCTCCCGGTAAGATGCCTGAGTACATGAAAAAGATAGTGATCGGCCCGCTCCTGCTGCTTCTGGCTTCCTGTGTTTCCGTGGACACCACCGTTCAGCTTTCGGCTGACGGGTCGGGTCAGGTTTCTCTTACCTACACCGTCTCGCGGATGGTCGCCAATCTGGGTTCAGTCGACAAGGAATGGCAGAAGCTTCCGCTTCCCATAAACGAGGCCGACTTTCGCCGGCAGGTGTCCAATTCTCCCGGAATCACGCTGTCGGACTACTCCCAGAGTGAAGACTCCAAGAACATTACGATCAAAGCGACACTGGCCTTCACCAGTATAAACGCCCTGAACCAGTTCTACTCCCCGGGTGAGACGGGAATTTCGCTCAATCAGAGCGGCGGAGATACCGTATACCGCCAGGTGATTTTCCAGGGTTTTCCCGACGGAGTGGACCAGCAGACGAAAGACTTTGCCGACGCCTTCTTTACCGATTACCACCTGAAGTTCACGCTCTCGGCACCGAGGGCGATCAAGAGCGCCAGCGCCGGCACGATTTCGCAGGATCGGCGACGGGTCACCTACGAGCTACCCGTGCTGCAGCTTCTCGACCAGAAAACGCCGCTGATATGGACCGTTACATGGTAGAGCATGCGTCATCCTCGACTTGCAGAGTTCGAACGAAAACTGAAGGCGCTTTTCGACTCGGTCGATGAGTACCTCGAATCGCAATACGGTTCGCTCTATCCTCTCCACCCGGCCCGTGCACCGGAGGGTACGACCTCGAACCGCGAGCAGGACGGGCTTTTCAACGTGGGAGCGTCTTTTTCGCCCGGTTACGGCTCGCAGCTGGGAAAGGGATACGTCATCGAAGTGCGGATGGTTACGCTCTCCCACATCTCGAGCGACGTGCGGGAGACAGTAACCGAAGAGGCTGTACGGCTGGTGCAGGAGAAGCTTCCGGAGTATTTTCCCGACCGCAACCTTCGCGTAAGCCGGGAGGAGAACATTTTCAAGATTCATGGTGACATATCGCTCGGACGCCTGTAAGCGGTGGGCGCGGGTTGTGCAAAATGCACAATTATGTCCATATCTATACGAGCTTTCTTGAACGATTTGAACGTGTAGTGTAGAATGACAGCCGCCGCGGCATCTCTGTGTGCGGACGTATCATGCAACATGCCGATCTCTGCTTGAGAGGAACCTATGGAAATTCAGTTGAATGAGCTGATCGAGAAGATCAAGACCGAAGGCGTTCAGTCCGCCGAACAGACGGCAGCCGGGATCGTAGCGGACGCCGAGAAGAGGGCGGCTTCGGCAGTGGAGCAGGCGAAGAAGGAGTCGGCCCGCATCATTGCAGACGCCCAGCAGCAGGCGGCCCGCTCCGAGCAGGCCGGCAGGGACGCCCTCAACCAGGCGGGCCGGGATCTGATCCTCAATGTGCAGGCACGGCTGAAGAACCTGTTCCAGGCAGTCGTCGCCGATTCGGTCCGGGAGTCCTACAGGGCTTCGACCCTCGAGTCCGCCATCGTGGCGCTGGTCAGCGGCTGGCAGGGCGGCGATGTTGCCGAGCTGGCGGTTCAGCTGCCGGACGACCAGCTCGGGCAGCTCGAGAAGGGCCTTCGCGACCGCCTCGCAAAGGAGATCGAAAAGGGGCTCACGATAGAAGCGGCCCCGGGTCTCGAGGGAGGGTTCCGCCTTGCACGCAAGGACGGTGGGGCATACTACGACGTTTCAGCATCCACCATTGCAGCCATCCTCGCCGAATATCTCAATCCCGGTCTTGCCGAGCAGCTCCATAAGGCCGCCGACAGGGCGTAACGCAAGGACAGGTCTCGGTGAGCAAGTATTTCTACGCGGTGGCAACGCTGCCCTACCTGAGCTACGAAAGCGAAGCTTTCATGGATCCGGCCGACTTTCTCGAGTTCTGCAGTTACCAGCTGCATCGCGACGATTTTGCGGCAATCTCGGCTCTGTCGCTCGTGCCTGAGGTATCGACGCAGCCACCGTCCGACGGGGTGGCCCGCTTCATGCGTTTCGAACGGGGAGTGCGAAACGCGCTCGTCCGTCACCGCGCAGCCAGGGCCGGAATCGACGGGTCGGACTTCATCGCAACCGATCGCACCGGGAACGATCTTTCGGATGATACGGCGGCATCGGAGCTGGCACGCGCCGCATTTTCGGCGACGGTCACCTCTCCGATTCAGGCTGAAGAGATCCTGGACAGGGGACGATGGTCGCTTCTCGATGATATCGAGGCAAGCCACCATTTCGACTTCGACAATCTGGCTGTCTACTACTTTCGCCTGCTCATCCTTTCGCGAAAAACGCGGCGTACCCGAGAGCGTGGAATCGCCGGCTACGAATCTGAATACGGAAAAATCACCCAGTCAATGGGCAACCCGGCAAATCCTGGAGCATAGACAATGAGTCATGGCAATGTAATCGGTGTCAACGGAAACATGATAACCGTCCAGACCGACGGAAACGTCTCGATGAACGAGGTCGGATATGTGGTCCTGGGGGACAAACGGCTGAAGTCCGAAATTATCCGGATTCGCGGCGACCATGCCGAAATGCAGGTTTTCGAAATGACCCGGGGAATCGGGATTGGAGACCCGGTCGAGTTTTCCTCCGATATGCTGGCGGTAACGCTCGGGCCGGGCCTGCTCGGGCAGATCTACGACGGACTGCAGAATCCGCTTCCTGAGCTCGCCGAACAGTGCGGTTTTTTTCTCGAGCGCGGTGTCTACCTCTCGCCGCTCGACAACGGAGCGAAATGGAAGTTCACCCCGACGGTGAAGCCCGGAGATACCGTCGGCAGTTCCGATATGCTCGGCTGGGTGCCGGAGGGTATTTTCGAGCACCGGATCATGGTGCCCTTCTATCTCAACGAGAGCTACACGGTCGAAACGATCGCCGATGCCGGCGAGTACAGGGTTGCCGATCAGATCGCGACGCTCAAGGACGCGCGTGGCAACACCGTGCCGGTCACCATGATCTTCCAGTGGCCGGTGAAGCGCGCGGTGAAGGCGTATGCCGAAAGAATGAAACCGACCGAACCGATGGTCACGAAGGTGCGCATTATCGACACCTTTCTGCCGGTTGCGCGCGGCGGTACCTACTGCATCCCGGGCCCCTTCGGCGCGGGTAAGACCGTGCTTCAGCAGATCACCAGCCGTCACGCCGAGGTGGACATCGTCATCATCGCGGCCTGCGGCGAGCGGGCCGGTGAGGTCGTCGAGACGCTCCGTGAGTTTCCGGAGCTGATCGACCCACGGACCGGACGAACATTGATGGAACGGACCGTCATCATCTGCAATACTTCGTCCATGCCGGTCGCGGCGCGGGAAGCGTCGGTCTATACCGCCGTCACCATAGCGGAGTACTACCGGCAGATGGGCCTGAACGTCCTCCTCCTCGCCGATTCCACCTCCCGCTGGGCACAGGCAATGCGCGAAATGTCCGGCCGTCTGGAAGAGATCCCGGGCGAAGAGGCCTTCCCGGCCTACCTCGAATCGGTCGTCGCTGCCTTCTACGAGCGTGCCGGTGTTGTCCGGCTGAAGGACGGCTCGACCGGCTCGGTAACAATCGGGGGTACGGTGAGCCCCGCAGGCGGCAACTTCGAAGAACCTGTCACCCAGGCGACGCTGAAAGTTGTCGGCGCCTTTCACGGACTTTCGCGCGAACGCTCCGACGCGCGCAAGTATCCGGCAATTCACCCGCTCGACAGCTGGAGCAAGTACCCCGGGCTCGTCGACACGGCCGAGACCGAATACGCACGGGACATTCTCTTTCGGGGAAATGAAGTTTCCCAGATGATGAAGGTCGTCGGCGAAGAGGGCACCAGCCTCGACGATTTCATCGTCTACCAGAAGTCCGACTTTCTCGATTCGGTCTATCTCCAGCAGAACTCGTTCGATCCGGTCGACGCGGCCATGCCGGTCGAACGGCAGCGATACGTGTTCGACATTCTCTTCCATCTGCTCGCCTCCAAGCTCTCGCTCACCTCGAAGGACGAGGCGCGCACCTTCTTCGCGCAGCTGCGCCAGCGCTTTCTCGACTTCAACGGCAGCGAATGGATGTCTGAGAGCTTCAAGAAGCTGGAAAAGGAAATCAGCGACACGGTTTCCGAAAAGAGCGCCGGCGAGGACGAGCGTGCCGCGCGCATCACCGCGGCCGCGTCTTCGGCGAGCGCACAGCCGGCGGCCGGGGCCTGAGAACACTCAAGGGGAAGAACGATGCGAAAAGTATATAGCAGAATTGAATCGATCGCCGGAAACGTCATCACGGTTACAGCGGAAGGTGTGAAGTACGGCGAGCTCGCGATGGTGCAGTCCTCCCACGGAGCATCGCTCGCAGAGGTAATCCGGCTGCGGAACCAGTCGGTTTCGCTGCAGGTCTACGCGGGCGGTCGCGGCATCTCCACCGGTGACGAGGTTCGTTTCCTCGGTCATCCGATGCAGGTCTCCTTCTCCGATAATCTGATGGGCCGCGTCTTCGACGGCTCCGGGCGTCCGCGCGACAAGGGCCCGTCTCTGGAAGAGAATCTCATCGAAATCGGCGGCCCTTCGGTAAATCCGGCGAAACGCATCATTCCGCGAAACATGGTTCGCACCGGAATCCCGATGATCGATCTGTTCAACACGCTGGTGGAGTCTCAGAAGCTTCCGGTTTTTTCGGTCTCCGGTGAGCCGTACAATCCTCTGCTTGCCCGCATCGCCATGCAGGCCGAGGTCGACCTCATCATTCTCGGCGGCATGGGGCTCAAGTACGACGACTTCCTGTTCTTCCGTGACACCCTCGAGCAGGGCGGAGCGATGTCACGCACGATAATGTTCGTTCACACCGCGAGCGACCCGACGGTAGAGTGCCTCCTTGTGCCCGACATTTCGCTTGCAGTTGCCGAGCGCTTCGCTCTCAACGGAAAGCGCGTGCTGGTGCTTCTGACCGATATGACCAACTTTTCCGACGCGCTGAAGGAGATTTCCATCACGATGGAGCAGGTTCCTTCCAACCGTGGCTACCCTGGAGATCTCTACAGCCAGCTCGCGGCCCGCTACGAAAAGGCGGTCGACTTCGAAGGTTCCGGGTCGATCACGATCCTCGGCGTCACCACCATGCCCGGCGACGACGTCACGCACCCGGTACCGGACAACACGGGCTACATCACCGAAGGCCAGTACTACCTCCGCAACGGCCGCATCGAGCCCTTCGGGTCGCTGTCGCGGCTGAAGCAGCTCGTCAACAGCAAGACCCGCGGCGATCATCGCGCCCTGATGGACGGCATGATCAAGCTCTACGCCCAGTACCGCGAGTCGGTCGAAAAACGCTCGATGGGCTTCCGGATGTCCGAATGGGACCAGAAGCTGCTGAAATACGGCGAAATCTTCGAGCGTGACATGATGGACCTCTCGGTCAACGTTCCTCTCGAGCAGGCACTCGACAAGGGCTGGGAGATCCTCGCTGAATGCTTCACGCCTGCGGAAACCGGTCTGCGCACGGAGCTGCTTCGGCAGTTCTGGCCTGACAAGGCCGCCGTTGGAGCCACGAAGGAGGAGGTGGCCTGACCATGGCCGTCAAGCTCACCAAGAACGAGCTCAAGAACCAGAAGGACGCTCTGAGGCGGTTCGAGCGCTACCTCCCGACGCTCCAGCTGAAGAAACAGCAGCTGCAGATGGTCATCCGGCAGGTGGAGGCTCACGAGCGGCAGAAACGGGAGGCCAAACAGAAGGTCGTCGACGAGATTATGAACTGGGTCGGCGTCTTCGGCGAAGAGGTGGGACTCTCGGAGCTGCTTTACGTCGAGGAGCTCATCGTCACCACCGGAAACATCGCCGGTATCGATATCCCGGTGTTCGAGGATATCCGGTTCCAGGAGCGCTCCTACGACCTGTACCGGTATCCGCTCTGGGTCGACCGCGCGCTCGACCGGCTCAAGGAGCTGGTTCGGCTCGACGCGGAGGTGGCAATTCTGCAGAAGCAGCAGGAGCTTCTGGGAGAAGAGCTCAGGATTACCACCCAGCGCGTCAACCTTTTCGAGAAGGTGAAGATCCCGCAGACCCGTGAGAACATTCGCCACATAAGGATCTACCTCGGCGACGAGCAGACGGCGGCCGTTGTTCGCGGAAAGATTGCGAAGAACAACATAACCAGAGGGTTGTCATCATGATCGTGCCGATGAAGAAGGTGTGGGTCTTCACGACCGAAAAAAGCCGCTCTGAAACCATAGAGCGGCTGAAGGACGTCGGGGTCGTGCACGTTGAGATGAAGGAAGTTCATACCGAAAAGCTCGGCGATCTCCTGCAGCAGCGCCAGAGTCTGGAGCGCGCACTGCAGGTCCTTCCGCTGGAGGCAAAGGGCGAGGCCGGGATCTCGGTCATGCCTGAAGATCCGGTCGCCCGCGGGCTCGAAGCGGCGGAGGAGCTTCAGACTCTGCAGGAGCGGCTCAATGGGCTGATGGAGACTTCGGATCGCCTTCTGAAAGAGCGAACATCCGCGGAGCCCTGGGGTAACTATGACCCCGACGACATCCGCATGCTCCGCAAAAAGGGAATATTTCTCAGGCTCTACTCCGTGACTCCCGAGGAGTTCGACACCTTTCCCGAGGAGGCACAGCTCATCGTTCTGCACCGCGCAAAACAGCTGATTCGCTGCGTCGCTGTGTCTCGAAGCGACGACGAGATATTCGAGCCGGACGAGTCCGGGCTTCCGTCACACAGCTACGAGCGGCTCACGCAGATGATCTCGGAAAACGAGACCGCCCGGCAGGAGCTGCAGTCTCATATCGCGGAGCAGGCGGGCTACCGCGCCCTTCTCCATGAGGCGATCGCCCGCATCGACGAGCAGATCGAATTCGATACGGTCCACGACGGAATGGAAGAGCAGGAGGGAATCCGGTACCTCTCAGGCTACGTGCCTGAACCGCGGGCCGAGCAACTGCGGGAGGCGGCAAAACGGCACCAGTGGGGACTCCTGATCCGCGATCCCGATGAGGAGGAAGAGGTCCCGACGGTAGTCCACAACTCGCGATGGATCGACATCATCAAACCGCTCTTCCAGTTCCTCGGAATTCTCCCGGGCTACTGGGAGCGGGATACCAGCTTCTGGTTCCTCGGTTTCCTCACGATATTTTTCGCCATCCTCATCGGCGATGCAGGCTACGGGTTCCTCATTCTGGCGGGAACCGTCTACGGCATGATCAGGTCGAAACGCGCGACCGGCCGGGTGGCAGACATGCTGATCCTCGTCGCGGTATTTGCGGTTGCGACGATCCTCTGGGGAGCAGTCACCGCCACGTGGTTCGGGCTTCCCGGCGTGCAGAATCTCGCGCCGTTCACCTACTTCGTGATCCCGGGGATATCGATCTTCTCGCCGTCGAGCACACGCACCGTCGAGTTCATCTGCTTTGCCATCGCGGTCGCTCAGCTCTGCCTCGCGCACATCTGGAACCTCCTCCAGGAGCTGCGGGGAAAATACCCGCTCCGGGCGCTCGCGCAGCTTGGCTGGTTCGTCATCGTGCTCGCGGGTTACAACGTGGCCCTCAACCTGGTGATCAGCCAGACCGACTATCCGATTCTGTCGGTTGCCTGGTACGGCGCAGGCGTCGGTGTGCTCCTCGTTCTGTTCTTCGGCGAACAGGCCGGGAACTTTCTCAAGGGCATCAGGAGCGGGTTGAATGTAGCAAAGATCTTCACGACACTGCTCAGCAGCATAAGCGCATTCGGCGACATCGTCTCCTACATCCGCCTCTTCGCGGTGGGACTCGCAACCGTCGCCATCGCGCAGAGCTTCAACAGCATGGCCGCCGGCATGGCGCAGAGCGGCGTGGTCGGGATCATCGCGGCCGTGCTCGTGGTGCTCGTCGGGCACACGCTAAACCTGCTGATGGCGGCTCTGGCAATAATCGTCCATGGCGTGCGGCTCAACGTGCTCGAGTTCTCGAGCCATCTGGGGCTGGAGTGGAAGGGAACGGCGTACAAACCCTTTGCGCGTACGCCGGAGGAGCAGGGCGCGTAAATGAGCACGCCGGTGAATTTAGAGAGTCTAGCGGGGGCCGTGGGCCGGACCGCCTCGAGATAAACGACAGGAACGTAGGTCGAAAGGAGACTTGATAATGAACTTCGGATTGATCAGTATGGGCGCAGTGCTCGCGTTTGCTGCGATCGGCTCGGCCCTGGGAGCTGGCGAAGCGGGCCAGTCTGCCATAGGAGCGTGGAAAAAGTGCTATGCCCAGAACAAACCGGCGCCGTTCCTCCTCATCGCGTTCGTTGGTGCCCCGCTGACCCAGACCATCTATGGCCTGATCGTCATGGGTGCGATTCGGACCGCAGCGGCGAGCGGAAAGGCAGATCCGTGGATGCTGCTGGGCGCAGGCCTCGGCGGACTGGCGATGGGCATGTCGGCCTGGTTTCAGGGCCGCAGCGGCGCGGCTGCGTGCGATGCCTACGTCGACAGTGGCAAGGGCTTCGCGAACTACATCCTCGTGCTGGGCATCCTCGAGACCGTGGCACTCTTCGTGATGGTCTTCCTTCTCGGAGCACTCGCCGGGTGAGAGGCAGCTATGCGTGGTGAGTTACGTTTCGAAGCGAATCGAACACCACGAGCATCTATCGTAATCCTTCTCTTTCTGGCGGCGGCGCTCTTCTTTCCGGGGGCGCCGCTGTTTGCGCAGACGGATAAATCCAATCCGCCCGGCGTATGGCCACCGTTCGACGCGCGGGAGTTCGGGCAGCTTCCCACCGGGACGCCGTCCTGGGTCTACTATCAGGAAGGACGCAGGCTGTTCGACCAGGGAGAGTTCGGGCGAGCGCTCGTCTCCTACCGAAAGGCAATAGAAACACAGCCTGAGCAGAAGTTTCCGGAGGCCGAACTCGGAATCGGCATGGTCTACGAGCGTGAAGGCGAGTCGGCCCTCGCCATCCAGCACCTCGAGCAGGCCGTTGCACAGCGGAAGCTGTTCTACATTCCCGAGAACTATTACACGGCGCTCTACGAGCTGGCCGGCATATACAAACGGCAGCAGAACTACCGTGACTACGAAAACGCTCTCGTCTCCATCGTGGAGGATGATGCGAAGTTCTCAAATCCGGAGCTGGCAATTTCCCGCCCCGCCTACCGGAACACGCTCGAGCAGGACGGGCTCAACAAGCTGGTGCTGCTCTACCGGCTCAGCGATGATTTCTCGCTCACGGCTCACCTCGATCTCGGCATCTTCTACGTGAGCACGGGAAAATACTCCGATGCGGCCGACAATCTCCTGTTCTCGACGCTCAAGATCATTTCGCAGGCCATTACCGCCTATCTTGCCATCGCACCCGACTACCAGTTCACCACCATGACGGACTTTCTCGATCGCGTCCGCAAAATTCCGGACATCGAAGACTACCTGTCGAACCGGCAGCTCTATCAGAGCCTCTATTTTCTCGCCGCGGCGATGTACGGCCAGAATTTTGCGTCACGGGCGCGGGAGATATGGCAGCTCGTGGCGGGGCGGCAGGAAGCGGGCCCCTGGCAGGCGCGGGCGCGGTCCCGCGTCCTTCATCCACGGCTCGAGCCCCAGCTCGACACCCACTGAACCCCGCGCGAACGGCGCTGGACGCACATGAAGAAGATCATCATCAAGGGTGCCCGCGAGCACAATCTCAAGAACATCGACATCGAGCTTCCGAGGGACCAGTTCATCGTCATCTCCGGTCTGAGCGGCTCGGGCAAGTCGTCGCTCGCCTTTGATACCATCTTCGCAGAGGGTCAGCGCCGGTACGTCGAGTCCCTCTCCGCCTATGCACGGCAGTTCCTCGGGCGGATGGACAAGCCGGACCTCGATTACATCGAAGGACTCTCTCCAGCGATTTCGATCGAGCAGAAGACAACTCACCGCAATCCCCGCTCCACCGTCGGTACGGTTACCGAGATCTACGACTACCTCAGGCTGCTCTATGCACGCATAGGTCAGCCCCACTGTCCCAACTGCGGACGGCTGATCCAGAGTCAGAGCCTGGACCAGATAATAGATGCGGTAATGAGCTACCCGGCGGAGAGCCGCATCATGGTGCTCGCTCCCGTTATTCGCGGGAAGAAGGGCGAACACCACAAGGTGCTCCAGGACGCAAGACGCGCAGGTTTCGTGCGGGCCAGGGTCGACGGCGAGGTGCTGTCCCTCGACGAGGAGATCAATCTCGATAAGAAACGCAAACACACAGTCGACATAGTGGTGGACAGACTCATAGTCGACCAGTCGAACCGGAAGAGGATAGCCGAATCGGTTGAAACCGCGCTCGGAATTGCGGAAGGGCAGGTGGTTGTTGCGCGTGCCGAAGGAAGCTCCGGCTCCGAAAGCGGCGCGGAGGAGTACTATTCACAACGCTACGCCTGCCCGGACTGCGGCATCAGCATTCCGGAGCTTCAGCCGCGGCTGTTCTCGTTCAACAATCCCTACGGCGCCTGTCCGGCATGCACCGGCCTGGGGATCACCATGGAGTTCGACCCTGACCTGGTGATCCCGGACCGGTCGAAGTCCTTCAATCAGAACGGAGTCGCGCCCTACAACCCGCAAGCCGCGTGGTACCGCAGCAAGTTCGAGTCCCTCGCGAGGCACTTCGAGTTCAGTCTCGACACCCCGCTCGGCGACCTGCCCGAGCCCGTCATGAATGCGATTCTCTACGGCACCGACGAGGTCATCGACGTTACCTACGTCAATCGCGAAAAGACCGGCCGCTTCGAGTACCAGTCGAAATTCAAGGGAATTCTCGACGAGCTCAAGCGGCGGTATCTCGAAAGCTCCTCCGAAGGGGTCAAGGAGTGGCTCGAGCAGTTCATGTCGCAGAAAGAGTGCCCGGAGTGTCACGGCCGGCGTCTGAGGCCCGAGGCGCTTGCGGTCACCGTCCGCGACCGCAGCATCTACGATGTAACGGTAACGTCGATCATCGACTGCCTCACCTTTTTCGAAGGCATCACCCTTTCGTCTACCGAGGAGCAGATCGCACGGCAGATCCTGAAGGAGATCCGGGCGCGCCTCAATTTCCTTCTAAGCGTCGGGCTCGACTACCTTACCCTCGAGCGAAAAGCCGGCACCCTCTCCGGCGGAGAGGCGCAGCGCATCCGGCTCGCGACCCAGATAGGCTCGTCGCTCGTCGGTGTGCTCTACATTCTCGACGAGCCGACCATCGGACTGCACCAGCGCGACAATGAGCGCCTGCTCGAAACGCTTCGCCACCTGCGCGACCTGGGAAACACCCTCATCGTGGTCGAGCACGACGAACAGACGCTTCGCACGGCCGATTACATCGTCGACCTCGGTCCCGGTGCCGGAATCCATGGCGGGGAGATCGTTGCCCAGGGGTCACTAGAAGAGATTCTGGAAAATCCGAGGAGTCTCACCGGTCAATATCTCAGCGGCCGCATCGAATTGATCCGCCGCGAAGACCGGCGGGCGGGCAACGGAAATATCCTCACCATCCGGGGTGCTCGGGAGCACAATCTCAAGAACCTCGATGTCTCGTTCCCTCTCGGCACGCTTACGGTCATCACCGGCGTTTCGGGCTCGGGGAAGAGCACGCTCATGTCGGACCTGCTTTTTCCGATAATTCAGAACCGCGTGGGGCGCAGCCATCTCCCGGAGGGCGATTTCGATACAGTTGCCGGAATCGAGCAGATTGACAAGATCATCAATATCGATCAGTCGGCGATCGGACGCACTCCGCGTTCAAACCCGGCAACCTACGTCGGCCTGTTCGGGCCGATTCGCGAGCTCTTTGCGAGTCTCCCCGAATCCCGCGCGCGAGGCTACAAAGCGGGCAGATTCTCCTTCAATGTAAAGGGCGGCCGCTGCGAAAACTGTCAGGGCGCCGGAACCATAAAGATCGAAATGCACTTCCTTCCCGACGTATATGTCACCTGCGACGTGTGCAAGGGCAAGCGATTCAACCGCGAAACTCTCGATGTGCGCTACAAGGGGCTCAACATTCACGAGGTCCTCGATCTTTCGGTCGAGCACGCCCGGGAGTTCTTCTCGGCAATCCCTCAGATCGCCCGGAAGCTCGACACGCTCGCCGCAGTCGGGCTCGACTACATCACCCTCGGCCAGTCGGCTCTCACCCTGTCCGGCGGGGAGGCGCAGCGGGTCAAGCTCTCACTCGAGCTCTCGCGTCGCAGCACGGGAAAGACCTTCTACATCCTCGACGAGCCCACAACCGGCCTTCATTTCGCCGACGTGAAAAAGCTCCTTGAAGTACTCCAGATACTGGTTGATAATGGGAACACTGTGGTGCTGATCGAACACAATCTTGATGTAATCTGTCAGGCCGACCATGTGATCGACCTCGGTCCGGAGGGAGGTGACCGAGGGGGCTCGATTATCGGGTCGGGCACACCTGAGCAGATTGCCTCGCTGCAGAAATCCTACACCGGAAAGTATGTGAAAGAAGCACTCCACCGTACGAGGTAGCACCCGGTGACAGAGGTCCGCGCCAGCTTGTCCGCCTTCCAGACACATGGAGGCCGGCGTCTCCTCTCGGGACCCGCAGCAGCGGCTGCCGCACTGTGGCTGCTGCTGCCGCTGGTGGCTGTCTCCGCACAGACAACGCCCCCGGCGGCTTCGCCGTCAGGCGGCGATCAGGCCGGCTCGACCACCGAGCTTCTTGCAAAGAGCATCCCCCGCGATATCGATACCGCGAGCTTCTATCAGCTCGCCGACTGGCTCCGGCAGCTCGGTCTCTCCACCAAGGGTGACCGGCGTGAGCTCATGGCTCGCCTTTACGAACACTACGGGCTCAAGCCTCCGCCCGAACAGCCGCCTGCAACCACCGGCCGGCTCATCACGATCGAGTCGGCGCGAGGGTCGAGCTACTTCCGCATCGAGCAGGCGGACCAGCGTTACCTTCGCCTGAGCGGCGGGGTGGATCTGAAGATGGTCGACCGGAAGACAGGCGACATCCACGAAATCAAGGCCGACGAGATCGTTTTCAACCAGACCGAGAACATCCTCACTGCGCGCGGGCACATCCGGTATACCATCACCCGCGGCACGCAGACCGAGCTCTTCACCGGGCAGGGACTCACCTTCGGCCTTGACGACTGGGACGGCTTCTTCATCGACGGCACCTCCTACCGGACCCAGCAGATCGAAGGAAAGCCCTTCGACTTTTCCTACTCGGGAACCTATATCAGCCGCTCAAAGGACAACATCGTGGTCCTCGACGGCGGCGTAATCACCTCCTCGCAGGCCAAACCACCCAACTACGAAATACGCGCAAAACGCATCTGGGTCCTCGACCAGGGCGAGTGGGGCCTTCAGGACGCGATGCTCTACGTCGGCCGGATCCCCGTGCTCTACCTGCCGTTTTTCTTCAAGCCGGGGAAGCAGGTGATCTTCCATCCCGCGCTCGGCTTCCGGAGCAGGGAGGGCAGCTACCTCCAGACCACCGTCTACATAGTCGGGCAGAAGCAGGACACCTCGAGCCCGCTCTCCTTTCTCCAGCTCGGTGAGGAGGGGCTCAACGCTCCCCGCGAGCCGAAAGGGCTGTTCCTGCAGCTGAAGAAACAGCCTGCGGCCGCTCCCGCAACGGCGGGCGCAGAGACAAGACCCTCATCCGGAACCGGTACCGGCCAGCAGGGAAGCGTTACCCCCGGCAGCTCGGGAAGCTCGGCGGCCGCTTCGGGGGCGGTCGGGTCAGGAGGGAACGCTTCGCGGAACCTGGGTCCGGCGGCGGGCAGCGCGGCGCCGGCGGGAACCAGCGTGCCGGCCGGCAGCACGGCATCGGGCGGGACATCGAATCAGGGCCAGACCGGCCAGCCTGCGCAGGCGTCGCAGACGTCCCAGAACGCCTGGGTTCTCAAGGCGCTCGCCGATGTCTACACCCGGCTCGGCGCGCTCGTCGCACTGCAGGGCGACTTCCCCAAAGCAGCCCCCGGCACCGATATCAGCTTCTACGCAGGTATCGCCGGGAGCCGCAATCTCTATTCACAGGGGACGGGACTCCTCACCGGCTACTCACCCTTTTACGAGAAAAACAGCGACCTGGTCTCGATATGGAACACGAGCTATTTTCTCGGGCTCCCGATTCCGCTTCGCTACCGGCTCAACCTCGACACTCAGGTGCAGTCGACCACTTTCAACATGCACCTGCAGCTTCCCTATCAGTCCGACCGTTATTTCCAGGAGGACTTCGGCAACCGATCGGAGGGAATGAACTGGAGCGAGTTTCTCGGCCTCGGCTCTTCGACCACCCAGCTGCCGGCCGAGGTCGACTCCTACACCTGGCAGGTCACCAGCTCTCTCAACCTGCCGACCGGCAACCTGTCGCCCGGACTTTCAACACTTTCAGTCTCGCGCCTCAACGCGTCTGTTGCCTGGCAATCGAAGTCGATATCTCCCGTTCCCCTCGAAGTTTCGCAGGCGGACCGCAGCCCGGACCAGTTTTTCTTCTATCCCGATCTTCTGGTACTGCCCGACATCGGGCTTCACGCTGCGGGAACCATCTACTCGACGCCCACCGCAGCGGCATCGGGCCCGGGCAGGACGCAGACCCCGCCGTCGGCGTCCCTCCTGGTGCCGCCGTGGCAGGAGAGCGTGCCGCCGGGGAAGAGTGCGCAGCCGGAGAAGAGCGGTTCAGCGACCGCGCAGAGCCCGGGCGACTTCGACCTTCCGCCTCTGCAGCAGAGCCTCGCGGAGGCGACGGTTCCCAACGTGCTGACCGCGAAACTCGGGTACGACCTGGTTCCCGGGCTCCTGCTTCAGGCGCGCGCGGACTCCGGCAGCTGGAACGATCCGTCGCAGATAGACTACGCCGCTCAGTACTGGACGCTGCAGTCACAGGATACCGCGACGCTCAGCTACGGGCTCAACGTCTATCAGAACATCTTTGCCGTGAACGGCAGCTTCGTCTTCGCCGGCCAGTACCGCACCGTCTACGATCGGGCATCCTCGATAAGCGACACCGACTGGCAGGCGCTCCAGCTTCAGGCCGCGCAGTTCTCTACCGCCAACCTGACCGACAACCTCACGCTGAGCACGCAGCCGCTTCAGGCGATTTCCTCGCTCGCCCAGACCAGTCTGAGCTACAATCTGGCCGTTGTGCTCTTCCGGCGCTCCTTTCAGTCGTTCGACGCGAACAACAATCCTGTGTACGCCAACAGCCTCGCGGGATGGAACCCTGAGTCGATCACCACTCACTCGGTGCAGCTTACGGTAAACGCGCTCGCGCTCGCTGCGAATCAGCAGCTGCAGCTCAAGGCGGTGCTTCCCCCACTGCAGCGACAATACACCGGCGCGCTCGACCTTCAGACAGGCCCCTTCCGCCATCAGGTGAGCGCCGGTGTTCTCTATCCGCCCGCCTCGGCGCCGGACCAGTCGGTGATATATCAGCCGGTGATCGCGGCCGAAACGGTCACCTTCGGTACCATCGGCAATTTCAAACAGACCGCCCAGTATGACCCCGAGCTCGATGCATGGACCCAGGCAGTGAGCACGCTCACGCTGGGGCCCCTGTCGGCAGGATTCACGGCAAGTCGTTCGAGCGACTACAAGCGGGTCGGTAACGGTTGGGACCCCACCGGCGATCTGTCGCTCCGCTTGCAGTCGTTCAATCTCGGGTTCAACGGTTCGACCGAGTCCGACCCCTTCTGGAAGAATCGGGTCACCGTCGGTGCAGGTATCTCCTCGCAGTGGCAGCTGAACATTCTGCGGCCTACCGACAGCACCTTCACCTTCGGATTCAATTTCTCCGTAAAAATCGCAAAGTTTCTCGATCTGACATTTTCATCGCTGTCGCAGAACAACATCACCTATCTCTACATCCCTGCACTCGCACAGAAGGCCGGCGTCCTCGCGCGCAACCCGCTGGTGGACCTGCTGAAATCCTTCAACTTCTTCAACACGCGCGACCGGGAGGAGTCCGGGTTCAAGCTTCA
The DNA here is from genome assembly GCA_964577375.1 of uncultured Spirochaetales bacterium. Classification (GTDB taxonomy): domain Bacteria; phylum Spirochaetota; class Spirochaetia; order DSM-27196; family DATKUC01; genus DATKUC01. The sequence goes on from CAZNYW010000010.1 coordinate 59,921, forward strand.
ACAGCTCTCGGTCTCCGCCGTGCACGACCTGGGGGACTGGACCCTGAGCGTCACCTATTCCGGAACGCCTGAGCTCGTCACGCTGCCTTCGAACGTGAGGCAGTATCAGTGGAACAGCCAGCTTTCGATAGATGTGGTCTGGAAACCAATTCCGGAAATCCGGACAACAACCCAGGTCACCAACGGACAGCTCGAAATCAACCCGCCGCCCACGACCTCGCAGACCAACACGCCGTAGCTCGCACGTGTCGCTCGCAAACCCGCGCCCTTGACTATTGGACTTTTCCACCTGTAATCTACTTGTGAGGAGATTGTGGTTAAAAACGCAAGTATTGTACTTGAAGACCGGGCCTTGCTTGCTGATGTGTGCGGTGTGAACGACAGCAACCTCCGGGTTATCGAGGAGCTGCTCGGCACGCGGATTCTATCGCGCGGTAACGAAATCTATCTGGAAACGGATAGCAGCGAGAACCGCCGCATCCTTACGGCAATGCTCAATGAGCTGCGGCTCCACGTGGAGATGGGACACTCTCCGGGTCCAGATCTCATACGTTCCGTATATACATCGCTTTCGGAATCAGATTCCGCAGCCGAGTCGGGCGCCGACGCGGATTCCGCGCCGGGGAAGGGGCGCAACGCCGACATCCTCCGCACATCCTTCATCAGCATTCCGGGCGGACAGACCAAGGTGTTTCCACGCAGCATCGGACAGGCCATGTACATCGAAGGTATGACCGCCTACGAGATGTCCTTCGGCATCGGTCCGGCCGGAACCGGAAAAACCTTTCTCGCCATCGCGCACGCGCTCGCCGAAGTCCTGTCTAGAAAGAAACGAAAGCTCGTGCTCACGCGGCCGGTGGTGGAGGCAGGCGAGAGCCTCGGCTTTCTGCCGGGGGATCTCGCCCAGAAGCTCAATCCCTATCTCCGTCCGCTCTATGATGCAATGGAATCGCTCATCCCGACGGAAACTATACGCCGGCTCGAAGAGAACGGCGTGATCGAGATCGCGCCGCTGGCATACATGCGCGGACGAAGTCTTCGCGACTGCTACATAATCCTCGACGAGGGACAGAATACTACGCGCGAACAGATGAAGATGTTTCTCACCCGCATGGGAGAGGGGTCGAAAGCGGTCATCACCGGAGATATTACCCAGATCGATCTTCCGCGCAAGAAGGAATCGGGCCTGCTGCACGCAGCGAAGGTGCTTGCCGACATCCAGGAAATACGATTCAACTACTTCACTGCGCACGATGTGGTGCGCAACGCCCTCGTTCGAAAGATCGTCCACGCCTACGAGGCCGAAGAAAATGAATAGCCGGTCCCAGGAGCAGGCGGCGGAACCTCCGGGCGACTCCCCGTTATCAGGGGGAACGCAATGAACTTCGTCGAGGTATCGGTCGAGGGCGTTGAGTCTCCCGACTGGCTGGACCGGCTGCAGAGGTTCTGCCTGGAAGCGCTCAAGAGGATGGGAAAGACCGGATGGGAGGTGTCGGTCCTTCTCTGTGATGACCGCTTCATCCACGACCTCAACAAACGGTTTCGCGGCAAAGATGAGCCGACCGATGTGCTCTCATTTTCCCAGGATCCCGAAGACATCCTTACGCCCAACGACGAGGAGGAAAACGCGCCCTTCGTTGCGGGTGATGTAGTAATCTCTCTCGATTCGCTGGCCCGGAACGCCGTTGAGTTTTCAGTCGACCGGGAGGAGGAGCTGAAACGGCTCGTCGTGCACGGCCTGCTTCACCTTGCAGGGATGGACCACCCGACCAACGAGCCGGAGGAAGAGATGCTGTCATATCAGGAGCGTGTACTCCTGGACCTCGCACAGGAGCAGATATTTTGAAGAACGTGAGTATTCTGGGGCGACTTCTCGGACGACGCGGGCGACGCGAAGACGGGCAGGGCTACGATGCCCTCAACCTCGAGAAGCAGGACATGATTCGCGGCATTGTGGAGCTGTCGGAAACGACCGTGAAGGAGGTGATGGTACCGCGAATCGATGTCGCCTTCGTCTCGGTCACCGGCGACATACGTGAGCTGCTGGACAAGGTAATCGAGAACGGCCACTCCCGCTATCCGGTCTACCGTGAGACCATCGACAACGTGGTGGGCGTGCTCTATGCGAAGGATCTTCTGCAGTTTCTCTTCCGCGAAGATCAAATAAACATCGAAAACATAATCCGCAAGCCCTTCTTCGTCCCCGAAAGCAAGAAGCTCGACTCGCTCCTTCGCGAAATGAAGCGCCGGCGCGTTCACATCGCTGTCGCGGTGGACGAATATGGCGGCGTCTCTGGAATCGTCTGCATGGAGGACATCATCGAAGAGATAGTCGGTGACATCCAGGACGAGTTCGACAACGAAAAGGAGGAGGTCCTCGAAATCGGCGAAGGCGTCTACCTCGTCGATGCCCGCGTCAACATCGAAGACCTCAACGAGGAGCTCAAGTCCGAAATTCCGGACGACGATTTTGACACCCTGGGTGGGTATGTTTTCGATCTCTTCGGAAAGATTCCGGTGAAGTACGAGAAAGTTTCCCGTGATAATATGGACTTCATAATTCAGGAAATGGACGGACACAAGATCCGGACCGTCAAGATCATGGTTCATCGACCGGAACAGGAGAAGGATCGAGAACGTGCGCAGTGAGAAATTTCTCGTCGTTGCTGCTCTCTTTGCCGCCGGCATTGCGTCCGCGCTCTGCGCCCAGACACAGGGCAACGGCGGTGGTACCAGGGGGCTGTCTGCTCGCCAGCTTTTCCAGCAGGGTGAGCAGGCCGAGACCTCCGAAGATTACTACGGCGCAATCGAGAACTACCTTGCTGCACTGAAAGAGAACCCTTCCTACGCTGATCCCATGGTGGGCCTGGCCCAATCCTACTATTCGCTCGACGAGTACGACATTGCGCTCAAGTACGCCGAGCAGGCTTCCCGCTATTCAGGCAACCGCAGCCGGGTCCTGAACCTGCAGGCGAGAATTCTCGTCGGCCTTGGGCAGATCGACAAAGCTGCGGCAATCTACCGGCAGGTGATGTCGACCGAGCCGAACAATGTCGAAGCGCGCATCGGTCTGGCCGAGCTCGCCGTTGCGCAGGGCAACACCGACGGAGCACTTGCACAGTATCAGGATGCCATCCGCCTCGAGCCTCAGAACCGCAAAGCGCTCCTGTCGCTGGCGCTTCTCTACCGCTCACGCGGCGACAACGGCGTCGCAGGCAGGTACATCCGGCTTGCTCTGCAGTACCATTCCTCGGATCCGCAGGTTCAGCTGCTTGCCGGGGAGTACTATCTGTCTCAGGGCGATACCGATCAGGCTCTCGCTCACGCACGGACCGCCCTGGCGTTGCGGTCCGACTATCCCGACGCGATGCTGCTTGCAGGCGAGATATACCTGGCAACCGGCGACTATGCAAAGACGTCGGCGACCATGGATCAGCTGATCGCACAGGAGCGTTCGAAGGACACCGGGTCGGCAACGCAGGCGGGCCGTTCACCCGCCAACCTCGCGTGGTACATCAAGGGGATTTCGCAGGCAAAGCTGAATCAGCCCACGGATTCGATCCGCAGCTTTCAGCGCCTGCTTTCGCGTGACCCGTCGGACGAAATCGCGCGGCTGGCGATGGAGCAGGTGGTGAAAAAGAATCTTCCGATGGAATCGCCCGATCGGACCACCTACGCGAAGTACCACTTCGACAGGGCGGCGAGCTACGAGAAACAGAACCTCTTTCAGCACGCGCTCTTTCAGTACCGGCAGGGGCTCCAGATAGCGCCGCTCTCGCGGGACGGCCGGCTCGCATTCGCCGAGCTCTACCGGCTCGAAGGATATCGCGCGAAATACGTATCGGAGCTCGAAGTGCTCAAAAACCTCGGCTACACGGACAAGACAGTCTCCGACAGGCTGGAGATCTTTTCGAGCATGCTGCACGACACGGTGGCATCCGACTGGAACATCGATCAGTTCGCGCTCAACCGCAACAACACCTCCTTCCTGGTCTTCGAGAATCCAGCGCAGGACGTGCTGACCCACCCTGAGTCTTCCAACTACTTTGGCTCCTACCTGCGCGACCTCCTGCTCGGCTATGAGCTCACCGCAAGCCCCTCGCCGGCGCAGGAAATCGGCCACTTTGCTGAAGCCTTTTCGGCAGCTCGCCGGCAGGGCAGCGACTACTTTGTGCTGCTCAGGATCGACGAGGGAGACCGCACCGTCAGCCTCACGGCGACGCTCTATCTCTCACGCACCGGCTCACCGACCGCGAGCTTCAGCGTCTACCGCAGCGGAAACGACCGGATAGAAAAGGCGACCGCTCAGCTTGCCGACCTCATCCATGCCTCATTTCCGCTCTCCGGCAAATTGATTGCCCGCAAATTCGGTCAGGGCGTGATCGACCTTGGGTCGATGTACGGCATCAAGAAGGACGACACCTTCAACATCGTTCAGTCCGGTCAGCTTTCACGCAACAGCGACGGATCGGCCTTCGTCTACCCGCCCGAGGCGCTGGTGGGAACGTTCAAGGTAACCAGAGTCGACGACGCCGTGGCCGAGGGCACGATCACACGTCAGGGTATTTCAGATCTCGTGAATGTCGGAGATCTGGTTATCCCGGTGCCGAAGACAAAGACCAACCCTCCGCCTCAGACGGTCACCTATCCGCCCCTCTACCAGCGTCTGCGGGCCCTGCGATAGCGCCAGACTTCCGGTCAGAACCTCCTTTCGTTGACAGACAGGTCGTCTTTGCCGTATAGTGCAGGTAGTCACGTCGAAGGGTGCCTGCGCGCGTCCTCCCGCGTGGTCGAGAGCAGTAGCCCCGCGCGTTTTTCTGAGACTGACTAAAAAAACCAAACCTGCGCATACCATTAGGAGAAAACCATGGCTGTTAGAACGCTGAAGGATGTTGATCTCGCCGGGAAACGAGTACTCGTTCGGGTGGATTTCAATGTGCCGATCAAGGACGGAAAGGTGACCGATGCCACGCGGATAGAGGGCGCCCTTCCAACCATCCGGCATATCCTCTCCGCTTCCGACACGCGCCTTATTCTGATGAGCCATCTGGGCCGTCCGAAGGGCAAGCGCAATCCGGACATGAGCCTTGCGCCGGTCGCGCAGAAGCTGTCCGAGCTCCTGGGAAAGAACGTCACAATGGCCTCCGACTGCATCGGACCGGAGGTGGAAAGCGCGGTCGCCGCGATGAAAGCGGGCGACGTGATCCTGCTCGAAAACCTCCGGTTCCATCCGGAAGAGGAGGCGAACGATCCGGCTTTTGCGAAACAGCTTGCATCCCTCGCGGACGTCTACGTCAGCGATGCCTTCGGTACCGTTCACCGCGCGCACGCCTCGACGGAGGGAATTACGAAATTCCTCCCCTCGGTTGCAGGCTTTCTCATCGAAAAGGAGATGAGGTTCTTCGAGCCGCTGCTCAACAACCCCGCCAAGCCCTACGTCGCGATAATCGGCGGCGCCAAGGTCTCCACCAAGATCGAAGTGCTGAACAATCTCATTACGCGCTGCACTACGCTTATCATCGGTGGCGGAATGTCCTACACCTTTCTCAAGGCGCAGGGACACAGCGTAGGAAAGTCTCTTGTCGAAGAGGAGTACGTCCAGACAGCGAAGGACCTCCTCCAGAAGGGAAAGGAGCTCAGCGTCGAGATTCTGCTTCCGGTCGACCACACCGTTGCATCCGAGTTTTCGGAATCGGCGAAGCCGGAACCGGTCGATTCGGTCGACATTCCCGACGGCAAGATCGCCATGGACATCGGCCCGAAAACGCTCGCGATCATGAAAGACAAGATTGCCGCGGCGAAGAGCCTCGTCTGGAACGGCCCGATGGGAGTCTTCGAGTTCGACTCGTTTGCGGCAGGCACTCTGGAAACGGCAAAGATGGTCGCTGCCTGCGCGGGAACGACAGTTGTCGGCGGCGGCGATTCGGTGGCCGCAGCAAACAAGTTCCGGCTCGCGGACAAGATCGACCACGTTTCCACCGGCGGCGGCGCCTCGCTCGAGTACCTGGAAGGGAAGACGCTGCCGGGCATCGCAGCCCTGCAGAAATAGGCTGTTTCCCGGCCCCGTACGGGCACCGCACGGACCCGGCAAGACGCCATCCGGAAATCCGCACAAGGAGTTAGCAGTGAGACAGAAATACATCGCCGGCAACTGGAAAATGCATAAGACCCCTACCGAATCCGCGCAGTTTGCAGCCTCGTTGAAGTCCGCGCTCGCCGGCGTCAACCATAAGCTCATGGTCGCACCGGCGTTTCCGTGCCTTCCCGCAGTGGTCGGCGCGTTGAAGGGATCGAGCATCCTCGTCGGAGCACAGAACATGGCATCCGAGGAGCAGGGTGCTCACACCGGCGAGGTGTCGGTTCTCATGCTCAAGGATCTCGGGGTCGGTGTCGTCATTCTCGGCCATTCCGAACGGAGGCACACCTACGGTGAATCCGATGCGCTGATAAACGCGAAGGTGAAGCTCGCGCTGAAGCACGGAATGGAGGTAATTCTCTGCGTCGGCGAGACGCTTGAGGAGAGAGAGGCGGGAAAGGTAGACGCAGTTGTAAACGGACAGCTTTCCGGCGGGCTCGACGGAGTGTCGCTGAACGACATGAGCCGCGTCACGATAGCGTACGAACCGGTCTGGGCCATCGGCACCGGAAAAAACGCAACGCCTCAGGATGCCGATGCCGTGCACAGCATGATCCGCCGAACGCTCTCATCGATGTACTCGCAGGCTGTTGGCGAAGCGGTCATCATCCAGTACGGCGGATCGGTCAAGCCGGACAACGTCGCGAGCCTCATGGCAATGGAGAACATCGACGGCGCTCTGGTGGGCGGAGCCTCGCTCAAGGTTGACACGTTCGAGCCTATTGCCAATTTCGACAGGATATGATGCAATGCCGAGCATTCAAATGACATTTGAAACAGAGAGAAGGAAGATTTTTCATGGGTATTATTAGCATCCTGCTGCTCGTGATCTTCGTCATCAGCGCGATTCTGCTGATGCTGCTTGTCCTTATCCAGGACGAACAGGGGGAAGGTCTGGGCGGCATTTTCGGCGGCGGTTCGTCGACCCCGATTGGTAACCGTTCGGGGAACATTCTCACACGGACCACCTCGATACTTGGTGCCATTTTTCTGGTGTGCGCGTTTGGACTCGCCTGGTTGAACCGGACTCCGGACTCGGGGAATCCGGCGGCGGCAGCGCGCAAGATCGAGGCACAGCAGCAGAGCGGGGTAGAGTGGTGGAAGACCAATCCCAACGCTACCTCGACATCGCAGTCTGCTGCGTCGGGGACGCAGACGCCGGCGCCAGCCGCAACGGAAAGCGGAGCGGCGGCCAACGGACAGGCGGCAGGAACAACAACGACGGGACCGTCGACGGCTCCCGGATCGGTAGTTCCTCCCGCGGCAAACGGGACAACCTCCGGTTCCACCGGTACGCCGGCGCAGTAGACCGGTCGCCTCCAAGCCACACCACCACAGGAGCGACCAGTCCGCGCACCGGCACCTTCGGCCGTGCCATTTCCACAGCCGAACGCAGTTGGGAGGCGGGTATGCAGCTGCAGGATCTATTCTCTCCAGGCACCATCAAGCTCGATCTGAGCGCGGTCGACAAGGACGAAGTCTTCGAAGAGCTGACCGATTTTCTCGTGCGCGCGCACAACCTTTCGGTACGTGAAGAGATTCTAGACGCAATTCACGAACGGGAAGAGAAGATGTCGACCGGCGTTCACCGCGGCATCGCCGTCCCGCACGGGAAAACAGACGCCGTCGACCGTCTGCTCGGCGTCATCGGCATATCGAAGCAGGGAATCGACTACGACGCGCTCGACGGCCACCCTGTTCATCTCATCTTTCTTCTGGTGAGCTCCGCCGAAAACACCGGTCCGCATCTCAAAATGCTTCGCAACATTGCGACCCTGCTCCAGAATCCGCAGTTCTATCCGGATCTCATCGCCGCGAAGAGCGCAGATCAGGCGTATCGTACGCTCTGCCATTACGAGGAAGCGCTCGGCATCGAGGAGGGGTGATCCATGGGCCAGGACGATATCATCGATCGGCTCATGTCCGTGGAACGCGACGCCGAGTCGCTGGTGAACGATGCTCAGACCGAGTCCGAGCGGATTCTCCGCGAGGCCGAGCAGGAGGAGCGTCAGAAACACGACGACGCGCTTGCAGCCCGGCAGCATGAGCTCTCGGCTGAGCTCGAACTGCGAAGAAAACAGCTCGATGCCGTACGTACTGAAGAGATCAACAATTACCGCAGCGCATTGAATGACCGCGAGCTTGACCCCGACGCGCTTCGTTCCTCGATAGACGAAATACTCAAGAATCATCGTGCGTAGGACCTATGGGGAAAATTTTTCGCTACGGTTACATACAGGCGAAGCTTCACGCGCTCGTCGGCGAGTCGTTCATACGCCGGGATATCAGGCCGCTCGCGCGCGGTGACGATGCGCGGGAGCTCGCAAGGCAGCTCTTTCCCGACCGCAGCTACGACCTTCCCGAAAAGGCCCTTGTCCGGCAGCTCCAGGTCGACCTGGACCAGGAGCTCTTCGCGCTGATTCGCCGGATTCTCAAGCTCCTCGCCCCTCCGCCGCCGGTGATAGTTCATCTGCTTCGCAAGTATGAATACCGCACGGTGCGCGCCCTCGCGCGTGCATCGGTGAACCGCGGGGGTTCCGCCGGTCGCGATCACTCCGAGCCGGTGACGATAGAGTCGCGATGGAATCTCGGTCCCTTCGGCACCTTCAGGCTGCCTGAGTCCGAGGAAATTCCCATGGAAATCCTCGACGGCACGCCCTACGAATGGGTCCGCGCCGCTCTGGACAAACAGCCGCTTTTCGAAATCGAAGGGCGGCTGGACCGGCAATATTACGCGGAGCTTCTCGACCTTGCGCGAAAAGTCGGACGTTCCGACCGCAGCGGTGTCCTCGATCTCGCGCTGCTCGAGGCAAATCTGCAGAACTATGTATGGATTCTGCGCCTGCGTACCTTTTTCGGCGCCTTCCAGAGCGAACCCTCTTCCATCGTTCCGCATCTGGTTCCGGTCACACCGCGCTTTCCCGACAAGGTAACAAAGAGCCTGCTCGAGCTTCCGCTCGACAGCGCGGAGGGCATCCGCTCATTCCGTCACGGCTGGCTGTTCGAGGGGCAGTTCTCCGGAGGCGCTCAACGGATCGATCCCGCGGCCGCGGAGGCCGCCGCGGAGATGTATCTCTACCGAAAAGCCAAACGCTATTTCTATCAATACCCCTTCTGCCTCGGTCTGGTGTACGCGTTCTGCAAGCTAAAGGAGTTCGAGGTCGCGCGGATCACAACCATCCTGGAGGGGGTAAAAATGTCGCTGAGCGAGCAGGAGCTTCTTCAGGCTGCCGGTTCGTTGTGAGGAAACGATGCTGACCGAAAGGATGCGGAAAGTCGAGCTTCACATTCTCCACCGCGATATCGACCAGGTGCTGGAGTATCTCGGCATCGCCGGTTACATGCAGATCGACCCGACATCTCTGCGCGCCAACGAAACGGAGAAGGGCGGACGGCCCCGGCCTGCCGAAAAGGCTGCCGAAGAGGGGGAGGAGCAGCACCTTCAGGCCGAGCAGGCGGATCTCTCGCGGCGCCTCGAGGCGATCCGGCAGTTTTTCATGGGAGAGAGCCACGGCGGGAGCTCGTCGGCGGTACGCGTCGCCGGCAGGGCGGAGCTGATCGAAGCCCAACACATGTGCGCGAAGGGCGAGCTGATTGTGAACGCCTACCAGGAGATCGAGCAGCGAATCCGCGGACTTCGTTCGACGCTCGAGGAGCTGTCCGCCTTCGCCCGCCTCGAAATGCCCTTCAACGAGATAGAGAACCTCACCTTTCTGACGCTCCGTTTCGGGATACTACCTGAGGAAAAATGCCGACTCGTGGAGTCGAAGACCTCCGGCCGGGTCGTCATTGTTCCGCTCGGCGACGGCCGGGTATTCGTGGCCGCCTCCAGGAAGGGCCGGTTTGCCATGGACAGTGAGCTGAAGGCGGTGGGTTTTCAGGAATCGCCTGTGCCGTCCATCGAAGGGGTGCCCCGGGAGGTAGTCCGCGGATTGACGCTCGACCTCCGCGAGTCGGAGAAGAAGCTCGCGAACGTGGAGCAGGAACGCACAGCATTCGCCCAGGAGAATGCCCCGGAGCTTTCACGGCTCTGCGCGGCCTTCAGCGTCGCGGGACAGATCAACGAGGTAAAGCGCGGTCTTTCCACGACAAAGACCGTCTACCGCCTTTCCGGCTGGATCCCGCAGAGCATGGTTTCGACTGCCATCCACGATCTGGAGGAGCGAACCGATTCCCGCATTGCGATACGGCTCTACTCACCCGGGGAGCTTCCGTCGGTACGCAGCGGGGCAGAGAAGGTTCCGGTCCGTCTCAAACACAGCGGGCTTGTGCACTCCTTCGAGCGAATGGTGTTTTCCTACGGAGCGCCTCTCTACGGCACCATCGACCCGACGCCGCTCGTCGCCTTTCTTTTCATCCTGCTCTTCGCGATCATGTTCGGTGATGTGGGGCAGGGGTTGATCGGCGTTCTCGCGGGAATCGTCTTCATAAAGGGCCGCAGGCTCATTGGCGAAGAGCGCTGGCGGCGGTGGCACGGGTTCGGTCCGATTTTCATTGCGGTCGGTATCGCGTCGGCGATAAGCGGGATGCTGTACGGCTCGGTGTTTTCGAGCGAAACCCTCCTGGTGCCGGCAACGCGCGCGGTAACGGCTGCGCTCTTCGGAACCCCGCGCGACCGGATAATCTCGCTTATGCCGGAGGGCGGCCTGGATCGGATATTTGTCTTTTTCGGCTTCACGCTTGCGCTCGGGATCGTAATCAATTCGATCGGCCTTCTGATCAACATCTACAACCAGTTTCGGCTGCGCCGCTACTATCAGGCGCTCCTGACCAAGACCGGACTGGCCGGAGCAGCTTTTTTCTGGTACGCGATCTCAATCGGGATTCGCATCTTCTTGGGCGGCAGTTTCTCTTCGGTCGACCTTCTCGTCCTGTCTACTCCCCTTGTGCTTCTCTTCTGGGCGGAAGCCATCTATCGCTTCGTCGCTCACGAACGGCCCGTCTTCCCGGACGGCGTGCTCAGCTTCGTGGTGCAGGGCTTCGTGGAGATACTCGAATCCGTTTCCTACTATCTGTCGAACTCGCTGAGCTTCCTCCGTGTGGCGGCGTTTGCGCTCTCCCATACGGTCCTGAGCCTGATCGTTTTCAAGATAGTCGAGCTTCTCCACGGCTCCAACGGTGCCCCCTTCTTCCAGGCAATCGTGATCATCATCGGCAACCTGTTGATCATATTCCTGGAAGGCCTTATCGTATCCATTCAGGTAATCCGTCTGCAGTATTATGAGTTCTTCTCAAAGTTCTTCACTGAAACCGGGGTGGAGTTTCATCCCTTCGTGCTAAGGAGCGACGTATGAAGAAGCATCTGTTCCTGCTGATCATGCTGGGCCTGGTATTCGGCGGAACCGCGTTTGCGCAGACTACGGGAACTGCCGGCGCGTCCAGTCAGGGCTTTCGCTACATTGCCGCGGGAGTCGCGGTCGGTCTCGCCTGTATCGGCGGAGGGATTGCCGTCGGCCAGATCGGCGCGGCAGCAATGGGCGCAATGAGCGAAAACCCGGAGCTCTCCGGCAAGGCACTGCCCTACGTCGGCCTCGCCGAAGGTATCTGCCTGTGGGGATTCCTCGTCGCACTCCTCATCCTTCTCGTCTGATCCGGAGCCGTCGTGGAATTTCTTGTTCTGGCTGAGGAGGAGGTCGTCGTCGGTTTCCGCTTCGTCGGCGTGCCGGGCATGGCCGTTGCCACGCCGGAAGAGGCTCTAGAAGCCTTTCAGGACGCCGTCCGCCCGGAACGTGACGTGCGGGTTCTCATTCTCACCGAAGAGGTCTCCGGCATGATCGAGGATCCGGTGCTGAACTGGCAGGCCACCGGCGAGTACCCGCTCATCGTCGAGATACCGGGTCTTCGCGGCCGGCTCGAGGGCAAGCGTTCGCTTGTCGACGCCATCCGGGAAGCGGTGGGAATACACGTCTAGCGAGGCACCATGGAAGAGATCAGAAACGCCGAGGCACTCGAAAAAGAGATCCTGGACGACGCCCGCAAGCGCGCGGAAAAGATCGTCCGGTCGCGCGAACGCTCGCTTGCCGAGCTGCGTCAGACCTGGGCGGCCAACCGCGAGAAGGCACTGAAGGAGATGGATCAGGCTCACGCCGATGAGCTTCAAGCGCTCGCGCTGCGAAACCAGGCGGCGGTCCCGCTGGAACAAAAGCGCGCGTTTCTCGCCTTCGCCGAGAAGAAGCTGCAGGAGGCGGTGCACCGCTACTTCGAAGAGATGGACCGGTCGCAACGGGATGACCTTCTGGTTCAGCAGCTCGCCGGCGCAGCAACGGTTCTCGGCGACGCCGAGGTAACGGCAGGCTGCACCGGAATACCGGCCGATGAGGTGAAGAAAATCGTGTCGCGCGCGCTTCCGGGGGTCAAGCTCAAGGGCGAAATCAATGCAACTTCAGGCAGCCG